>NZ_JBQUYR010000007.1:0-383165 GCF_056314265.1 Pseudacidovorax sp. DMC4
AACCAGCTGGGCGGCGTGCACCTCCCGCGCATCGGGCAGGAGGTGGTCGTCGACTTCCTCGGCGGCGATCCGGACCTGCCCATCTGCACAGGCCGGGTGCACAACCAGCTGAACCTGCCGCCCTGGCAACTGCCGCAGCAAGCCGCACTCAGCGGCTTTCGCAGCCGCGAGCTGACCGACGGCGGCGGCAATAGCGCGGCCGGACGCAGCAACCACCTGGTGATGGACGACACGGCCGGGCAGATCCAGGCCCAGCTGAAGAGCGACCACCAGCACTCCAGCCTGAGCCTGGGGGCGATCACGCGCATCGAGGACAACCAGGGCCGCAAGGACGCGCGTGGCGAAGGCTTCGAGCTGCGCACCGATGGGCACGGCGTGCTGCGCGCCAAGGACGGGATGCTGATCACCACCGAAGGGCGGGCCAACGCCGCCGAACATGCCAAGAGCCTGGGCGAGACCGCCGCGCGCCTGAAGGCGGCCACGCGCCAGCACGAGGGCCTGGCCGATGCCGCCAGCATCGCCAAGGCGCAGGAAAGGGGCGCCGACCAGGACGCCGTGGCACAGCGGCTGGCCCGGCAGGCGTCCGACATCCAGGGCGAAGGCCAGGCCGATGCGGCGCAGCGGCGCTTTCCGGAACTGCAGCAGCCGCACTTGGTGCTGGCCAGCGCGGCAGGCCTGGCCGCCACCACCGCGCAGAGCCTGCACCTGCAGGGGGGCGAGCATGTGGCCCTGACCAGCGAGGGCCACACCAGCCTGAGCGTGGGCCGGCGCTGGCTGGTCGCCGCCAAGCAGGGCCTTCGCGTGTTCGCGCGCAGGGCCGGCATGAAGTGGATCGTGGGCGAGGGGCCGGTGCGCATCCAGGCGCAGCGCGATGCCGTGCAGGCCCTGGCCCGCCAGGGCGTGACCATCCGCAGCACCACCGGCAGCATCGTCATCTCGGCCCCGGTGAGCGTGACGGTCAACGGCGGCGGCAGCTTCACCGAATGGAGCAATGCCGGCATCACCCACGGCACGTCCGGCACCTGGGTGGAGCATGCGGCCTCGCATGTGCAGATGGGGCCGTTGAGCGTCGACCAGCACCACGGCGCACCCCCGCCCCGACGGGACGTGGCCGACTCCATGCCGGGGAAAGCCGCGACGCAGCGCCACTTCGAGGAGCAGTTCGTGCTGCTCGAACATGCCAGCGGCCTGCGGCTGGCGCAACAGAAATACCGCATCGTCTTCGGCGGCGGCCGCACGGTGGAAGGCGTGACCAACGACGCGGGCGAGACCGACGTGGCGCGCAGCATGGTGCCCCAGGTCGCCAGCGTCGAGCTGCTGCGACACAGCGAGGACGGCGTGCTGGCCCGCTATGCGCCCACGGTGTACACGCCAGCCGACCAGGACTATGCGCCCGTGTCCGAGAAGCGCGAGCGCAAGGTCCAGGCGGTCGGTGGCAAGGGGCTCAAGCCCAATGCGGACGAGGCCACCGGCCAGAGCAAGGCGCCGGTGTATGCGAGCTGCGATCCGAACAACTGGGGGATGCGCCAGCATGAGCCCAAGGGGGCCTCGGGGCAGGGGGACTATCCGGTGGCCCGGGCGTATGTGGAGGCGGTGAAGCCGGTGTTGATGAGGATTTCCTGGCGGGGCGGGAAATGGCCACTGGACGAAGGGAACATGGAGTTCGTTCAGACGCTATTCCAGGCTGAACTGCCGAAGGCCCTCGCCAAGGGAGCATTCGGACTGCCTGCGGATGCGATGCCACGCATCGCGATACCGACCGACAAGGAGGCTCAGGCACTGGGCCTCACAGACTTCGACAACCTGGATCTCAAGGGCGTCATGCTCCCGCAGAAGTGGCTGCTCGTAGGCTACAAGGGTGGGATTCTTTCGATCCTCAAAGCCGCGAAGGACGGCGATGACGTCGGCGATGCCGTGCGCGAATTCGCCAGCACGATCTACCACGAGGCCCGACACGCGCAGCAGTACTTCTGGATGTCGGCCCTGGTGCAGCAGCATCCGTTCGACTACGTGCATCTGCCCAACATCCAGCTCATCTGGGCCACCTTGATGCCGCCGAAGTATCACGCCCTGGCAGCGAAGACCCCACTCCCCAACGAACCCAGCGCGCTGGTGGGCCTGCATCGCATGGTCATTGCCATGTACTACCAGTTGCTCTGCTACTTCGACAGCGCGAACAAGAAGAAGCCGGACCGACCGGGCTACCTGCCCGACGTCCTGCGAACCGAGATTCCCTTGGCAAGAAAGGCCGCCTATGAATTGCTTCAAGACGTGGGGTTGGGCGGCAAGCCCATCGATGTGGACCAGATGGCTACGGCAGAGCCGGGCAGCCTCGGCTATCGCATGCGACCCTGGGAGGAGGACAGCTTCGCTTGCGAGGAGGTGGTCAAGCATCTGTGGAACGGCGCTCCTGGCGCTGCTCTGCCTCAGCCCGGCTTTTGCACAAGACTGTTCGACATCGCAACCACTGCGGCTGGTCGACCCTCAGGAGAAAAGGAAAGTCATGACACCCGATGAGAAGGCCCAACGGCGTGCAGCCACCGAGGCAGAACTGCGCGCCGCCCAAGCCGTCTACGACAACTTCCGCTATGACGACATGCAGCGGGAACGGCTGGTCGAATTCGTTGCGGCGGCGATGAAGGTGATTCGAGGGGACGCACCGTTCGAGATGTTGTCGCGGCTGGTCCCGATCAAGCGCAAAAAGCCAGCCATCGTGAGTGGCCAAGCATACCGGGGCGGGACCAACTTCGCCTTCAATGCATGCTTTCTCAATCAATGGACCAGCATCTACATGCTCGGCACGACCGACGAGCAGGGCAAGGTGGAGCCCTATCACTTCCAGATCGAGTTCAGTCCGCCGATGGACCTTGACCGCGAGCGTCTGGAGCAACTACTGAGACTCAAGGTCGCGCCAGGATGGCTTCAGGATGGAGGCAACCTCTATCCCCCCGAAGTGATCATGCAGCTAGGTATCGTGCACCAGCCTGCGTTCTTCGAATACGACATCCTGAATCCGCCCTATGCACCTTACATAGTGAAGGCGGTGCTGGACTACACCAAACCGCGAGACCAGGACCCGTACACAGCGCGGGAGATGGTGCGCCTAGAAATCCGCCGCGACTACCTCACTTCCGAGCAACTGCGCGAGCGCGATCAGAAGAAGTTCGGCGACATGCCCAGGACGGGCCAGCGGGTTCCCAAGGACGGCCGCTGGCTTGGCTTCTTCGCCGACGACGCACTGAATACTGTTATTCCCGTGCAGCGGCGCATCCAAAGCCTCGGCGATGACGGATGGTTCCCTGTCCTGAACGGGCAGGATCCTGATACCGGCCGCGTTGTGACACAGCCCGCCTGGTGGCAATGGGTCGGCCCCGATCCCATGGCCGAGGAAATCGAGCGGATGTTCGGCTCCAAGAAGAAGAGCTGACTTCGCCGCCAGCGCTACACCAAAGCAGCCAAATGGCCGGACGCCGATTGCAGCGGCCTCGCTGGCATTCGACAACTTGACCGAGCTGCCACCCCTTCGAGAGGACAGTGATGCGTGACGTAAGCGGCCGGGCAGTGGTCCGGCTGGGCGACCCCATCGATCATGGTGGCGAAGTGATCACGGCACTGGACATGAAGGCGCATGGCATTTCCGTTACTGCCCAGGACTGCTTGGTACGTTGCCCGCGTTGCGGCGACGAGTGTCGAATCCTGGCTGGTGCGGGCAGGCAGGAGCACAGGGGGCGCATCACCGCCTACGAAGGCGACCTGACGAAATGAGGGGCACGATCGCCTTCAACGCCCGGCCGTCGAGGGATCGATCGAACCGCGCGTTGGCAACTGACGTCCGCTCTAGTTTGCCGCCACGCGCTGCCCTGGTGCGATGGTCGGCGGCGCGGCGTTGAGCGTCTCTATGGCAAAACCTGCGGCTGCCTTGTAGCGCGCCATGAAGGCCTCGCGTTCCTCGCGCGGCAGCACCTCGTCGATGTGGTCGAACACGCCGCCGCAGCGCTCGTCCACCAATCCCAGCAGGCCGAACGGCCCGGCGCCGCGGTTGCGCAGCACCAGCGCCGAGATGTCCTGGCACAGCCTGTCGTCGTAGGCCCGCAGCGCCTGCGGCCCCACGCCATGGGCGATGAGCTGCGCGCCCAGCACCCGCGCATCCACGATGGCCTGGCTGGCGCCGTTGGAGCCCACGGGGTACATCACATGCGCCGCATCGCCCAGCAGCGCGACGCGGCCGTCGACCCAGGTGGGCACCGGGTCGCGGTCGATCATGGGGTACTCGAAGACGTCCTTGGCCCCACGCAGCATGGTGGGCACGTCGATCCAGCTGTACTTCCAGCCTTCGAAGTGGTGGATGAAGTCATCGAGCTGCACGCGCCGGTTCCAGTCGCCCTGCGGCCAGCCGCCCTGGTTGTCGACCGTGATCTCGGCGATCCAGTTGATGGTGGCCAGCCCCATGGCCGAATCGGGCGGAGAGATGGGATAGAGCACCACCCGGTGCTTGAGCGAGCCCACGCCCACGAATGACGCGCCGGTGCGCACCGGCACGCCCGGCGTGGTGCCGCGCCACATGATGGCGCCGCCCCACTGGATGGGCGGCTGCGTGGGATGCATCTGCGCCCGCACCGCCGAATGCAGGCCGTCGGCCGCGATCAGCAGCGAGCCTGCCACTTCCTCCCGCCTGCCGTCGCGTGTCTCGATCAGGGCCGTGACGCCATCGGCATCCTGCCGATAGCCGGTCACGCGCTGGCCCAGGCGCACGGCATCGTCGCCCAGTCGCGCGCGCACGGCATCGAACAGCAACATCTGCAGCTGTCCGCGATGCACCGAGTACTGCGGCCAGCGGTAGCCGGCGGCCAGACCGCGCGGCTCGGCATAGACCTCGTTGCCGTTGCGGCCCACCAGCGCCCATTCGCGCGCCTGCAGGCCGATGGTGTCGAGCACGTCGTTGCCGAAGCCCAGGTCGTGCAGCTCGCGTACGGCGTTGGGCTGCAGGTTGATGCCGACGCCCAGGGGCTGAAGCTCGGGCACGGTCTCGAAGACGATGCACGGCACGCCGATCTGATGGAGGGTGAGCGCGGTGGCCATGCCACCGATGCCGCCGCCAGCGATGAGGATGGGGCGGGGCGCGTGGTGAGGGGTGGGGTTGTCTCCGGGCATGGCGGGCGATTGTCCATGGCTTGCGCGGGCCCGCTGGCAGGCTACAGTGACCCGGTTTCCCTCATTCCTTGCGCACCCCTGGTGTCGCTCCATGGCCCATGCCTCGAACCCCTGAAGGGGCCGCGCACCCGGCGATATCCCCCCTGCGGTCCCCTGCCCACTGGCTCGTTCCCGCCGCTCTTGCAGGCCTGATGCTGGCCTTGCAGGCCGGCGGCGAGCCGGTGTACGAAGCGTTGCGCTACGAGCGCGCGCGCGTGCTCGACGGACAGTCCTGGCGATTGCTGTCTGCGCATGCGGTGCACCTGGGCTGGGCGCACTGCCTGATGAATGCCGGCGGCCTGGCGCTGTGCGCCGCGCTCGCGGCGGGCACCCGCAGCTGGCGCGCGTGGACTGCCGTGATCGTGGCGCTGGCCTTGGGCGTGGGGGCCCTGCTGGTGGTCGCATCGCCCGGGGCCACGAACTACGCGGGCCTCTCGGGTGTGCTCTATGGCTTGTTCATCTGGGTGCTGGCGCCGCGTGCCTGGCAGGGCGATCGCTGGGCCTGGATCGGCCTGGCGGTGGTCGTCGCGCGCCTGGGCTGGCAACTCATCCCACCGCACTCCGACGCGCAGCCCTCGTGGATCGGCGGCGAGGTGATGGTCGAGGCGCACCTGTACGGCGCGCTCTGCGCACTGCTGCTCTGCCTGCTGCAGGCGGCGTGGAGCCGCCTGCGGCAGGCCCGGGCCTGACGGCGTCAGGTCCGGCGCCGGCGGCGAGCCACCCCCAGTGCGACGAGGCCGGCCAGCACCAGGGCGAGGTCACCCAGGTCCAGCGCACCCCCCTTCCTGCTGAAAGGCGAGGCGATCGGCATCACCGGCTGCGTGGGCTCCGTGCTCGGCGGTGTCGTCGGCGTCGTCGGGGTGGTCGGGGTGGTCGGGGTGGTCGGCTCATCCTCGACTGCATAGGCGGCGACGTCGTAGGCATAGAGCTTGACGCTCGTGCCTTCCTTGGGGCTCTCCGCCTGCACGGCGACGAACCCGCCGACGGAGCCCTGCCGCTGGCTGATGGCGTTGCCGGCGTCGCGGTTGGGCGTCTCGCCATCGACCACGTCCTTCAGGACGTAATGCTGCTTGACGCCGTCCTTCTCGGTGTAGAGGAACATCTTCATCTCGCCGCTTTCCGGATCGATGGGCGTGTTGAACCACACCGCCTGGTCCAGGTTCCTTTCGGCGATCTGCGAACCCTCCTGCCCGTTCGTCTGGCGCGTGATCAGCGAGTTCCGGCCCGCCACGACGGTGCCGGTCGCTCCGTTGCCCCGGAAGACGATCTGCGGATAGACGTTGGTGCCATGGATGAAGCTCTGCATGGTGTGCCCCTCCTGGCTCGCGTAGGGGCCTGCGGCAGGGCTCTTCGCCTCCTCGAAGACGAACTTGAGGTTGTCCTGCGACAGGGCCGGCTCGGTGTCGGGCGCATTCGCGCTGCGCGACGGCACGAGGATGTCGCCCCGCAGGGTGACCGGCGTGCGCGACAGCGACTCCGGCGAAGCCGCGGTGGCGGGCTTGGTCCTGTTGGTCAATGCCGCAGGCTGCATCTTCCCGTTGAAGTCGGACTCGCCAGACACCACCATGTAGGTCCGGCCGGGCTCGAATCGCGTGACGAGCCGCCAGGCCTTCTCCGTGGACGCGTCCTTCTGCAGCTTCAGGCCCGTCGGTCCGGCGATGACGTCCTGCGGCGACAGGACGAGCGTGGTGCGCCCATGCTTGGGCACCGGCTTCGTTTCCACGACGCCGGATGCTCTCGCCATGCCGTCGCTGCCATAGGAGGTCTTGTACTGCCTGAAGGTCGTCACGCCGTCGCTGAAGCGGACGTCGGCATAGGACAGGGGGGCTTCCAGGGCGTTGTACGCGTCCATCCATCCGACGGTCATCTTGCCGAAGGACACGACGAAGGTCGCCGTGTTCTCCACGGCCGTGGTGGCCGGCGTGGGGCCCCGCGCCGTCACCGTCACATGGCACGGCTTGCCGGGGCTCACCGCGCAATCGGGCGGGTTGAACTTCATGCTCTCGACGGCGAACCCTGCCGGAAGCGCGACGTTGGCCGGTGTGAACACGACGTTCTTCGTGCTGGCCGGCACGTTGATGTCGAGCATCGCCTGCGCGTTCTTGCCGCCCCAGGTCCGGGCTTTGAAGCTTTCCCCGCCGTAGCTGAAGGTCGCGGTGACCCCGTTGGGCGGCAGGCCGGCATCGATGAGGTATTGCTCGGGGTCGGTCGTGGCCCAGTACGCCTCCTTCGGCTGGCCCACGGCGGACCACGGATAGCCATTGGTGTGATAGCCCGGATCCGTCATGCCCCACCAGGTCACACGGTGCACGCCGCCCTTGTACTCGGGGTGGCGGCCGCTCGGGCCGGCGGCATATTCCTTGAGCAGGCTGAACAGCTTCGCGTACTGGATGCCCTGTTCCTTGAACAAGGCCTCCATCTCGGGGCCGTTCTGGATCCGCTGGCCCTTGTCCAGGCCCAGCGTGGGCGCGAGATCCAGCTCGGTCAGGTCGACATTCACCCCCGCTTCGAGATAGGTCTTGATGGTCCGCTCGAAGGCGTCCATGTTGAGCCGCATGTCCCAGTGACCCTGCGTGCCGATCACGTCGACCAGCGGCCGGGGATTGCCCTTGGCATCCAGAAGGATGCGCCCCTTGCCCGCGGCCGATTCGGCCGCGTAGCGCTGGTTGAACTCCTTGACCATCGATGCGATGGCCGTGGCCTTGGAGGCGCGCTCGTTGTCGTTGAAGTCGTTGTAGTTCAGGATCGACGTCGTGTTCTGGCGCGCATGGAAGAACGCGTCATACATGTACTCCCAGCTCTTGCCGCCCTTGGCGTAGGCCTGGGCCCAGCGCGACGGGCGCTCCTCGGGGCTGTACCCCGTTCTCAGGGCATTGCGCCAGTCGGCGGGGTTGTCGGGGTTGTCCTTGAACGCTTCGTTGACTACGTCCCATGCGTAGGTCTTGTACGGCTCCTGATCGAAATGGCCGGCCACGGTCCGGATGTAGTACTCCAGGTTGGTCTTCGCCGTGGTGTAGTCCCACGGGGTTTCCCATCCGCCCGTCGAGGTCAGGACGTTGGGCGCGGGCCACTGGGCCGACTGGTTGTGCCAGAGCAGGGTATGCCCCGTGACCTTGAAGCCGCGCGCGTTGGCCGCGCTGATGTCGGCGTTGATGCCGGACGTCAGATTGGTGAGGAACGTCGGGGTGGGATTGCTGCTCCCGCCATTCCAGAACTCCGGCTTCATCGCGTTGCTGGGCGTCGCCGCGTTGAAGTGCTTCAGCGTCATGGCAGCGGTGGAGTTCTCGCCCGGCACCACATTGGTTCCGAAATAGCTGGCGCTGAGATTGGTGCTGCCGATCAGGAAGTAGTTCTTGTAGACGTCCTTGAGCGCCGGCCAGCTGGCGGGGTCGGTGGGTCGCTCGGCCGCCAGGGCGCCCTGGGTCACCACGACGCCGGCCGCGAGAGCGACCAGGAGGCGCCTGGCGTCGAGTCTTCCGGAGCGGCTCTTCGTCCTTCCGGCGAGCCCGCCGGTTCGAGGCCGCCTGCTGGGCGGCCCGGCGTCAGGCGCCTTTGCGCCCGGCCGCGATGCGGCCGGACGGGATCCGATGGTCAGATGCATGCTTGTCTCCTTTGATTTGGGAGAGGAATCTCTCCCCGTGTTGTCGATGCACTCAGCGCGTCAATAGAACCAGCGCAGCGGTGCCAGCACCAACTGCGGAAAGAGGACCAACAGGAACATCACCGCGAACTGCGTGGCCATGAAGGGCATCACGCCGCGGGTCACCTCGTCCATCTTCATGCGGCCGACGCCGGCGACGACGTTGAGGATCGTGCCGACCGGGGGCGTGACCAGGCCGATGGCGTTGTTGATGATGAAGAGCACCCCGAAGTAGATGGGGTCGATGCCGGCGGCCTTGATCAGCGGCATCAGGACCGGCGTCATGATGAGGATGGTCGGCGTCATGTCCATCGCCGTGCCCACCACCATGACCAGCACCATGATGGCGATCATCAGCAGCGTCTGGTTGCCCAGCAGCGGACGCAGCAGCTCCACCACCTGTTGCGGCAGGTCGGCCACCGTGATGAGCCAGGCCGACACCATGGCAGCGGCCACCAGGAACATCACCACCGCCGTGGTGCGTGCCGCCGTGACGAAGATGTGGAAGAGCGCGCGCAGCGGCAGTTCGCGGTAGATCACGTTGCCCACGAAGAGCGCATAGACCGCGGCGACCACCGCCGCCTCGGTGGGTGTGAACACACCCATGCGCAGGCCCACGAGGATGAACACCGGCAGCATCAGCGCCCAGACCGACTCGCGCGCGGCGGCCCAGATTTCGGCGCGCGATTTGCGCGGCGGCAGGACCAGCGTCTCCTTGCGGCCCAGCCACCACCAGGTCAGTGCCAGGCCGGCGCCGATCAGGATGCCGGGGACGATGCCGGCAATGAACAGCTTGCTGATCGACACGTTGGCCGTGACGCCGAAGATGACGAAGCCGATGCTCGGAGGGATGATGGGGCCGATGACACCGGCCGCGGCGATCAGGCCACCCGACACCTCCTTCTTGTGCCCGGCCTTGATCATCATCGGCAGCAGCAGGGCCGTGAGCGCCGCGGCATCGGCCACCGCCGAGCCGGACAGCGCCGACAGCAGGCAGCCGGCGAGCACGACGACATAGCCGAGCCCGCCCTTGACATGGCCGACCAGCGCGAGCGCGAAGTTGACGATGCGCTGCGACAGCCCGCCCACGTTCATGATCTCGCCGGCCAGCATGAAGAAGGGCACGGCCAGCAGCGGGAAGCTGTCGGCACCGTTGATGAAGTTCTGCGCCAGGATCTGGGCATCGAACAGGTCCAGGTGCCACATCAGCGCGACGCCGCTGGCGAGCAGCGCGTAGGCGATGGGAATGCCCAGCGCCATCGCGCCGACGAGGCTGGCGAGAAAGATGAAGACGGTCATGGGCGCTGTCCGCCGGCCTTGCTGCCGGAGTGAGGGGATTGGAAGAGGTCGTGGGCGGCGTCGTCGCGCGCAAGCTGGGCCTGCAGGGCCTCGAGCTCGGCCTGCTCTTCCGATTCCTTGACCATCACGAGCTCGCTCTCGCGGATGCGCCCCGTCAGCACCCGCGCCAGCTGCAGCAGGAGCAGCAGGCCGGCCAGTACGGAGAAGACCACGCCCGAGGCATAGAAGATGGCCACCGGGGCGCCGGTCACCGGCGCCTCCATGTCCAGGTTCAGCCGTGCCTGCACCCAGCTGCCGGTGAGGAACAGCCAGGTCACGTAGAGCATCAGCAGGTGGCCCAGCACCAGGCAGACCTTCTTGCCCGTGGCGCTGAGGCGCGAGACCAGCATGTCGGTGCCCAGGTGCGCCCCGTCGCGCAGCGCGACCACGGCACCCAGGAAGCACAGCCAGACGAACAGCCAGCGCGACAGTTCCTCGCTGACCGCGATGCCGGAGTTGAGGACGTAGCGCAGGACCACGTTGCCGAACACCAGCACCACCATGAGGGCGAGCGCGGCGGCGATCAGGATGTCGATGGCGCGGCAGAAGCGCGCGATGGTGGTGTCGATCATGCGCAACTCCGGGCGGGACGCGACGCGGCCATCACAGCCGCGCCCCTTGCAGCAGGCCGCGGTCGGCCAGGTTGCGGATCAGCGCGCGCAGACCGAACTGCCAGGGCGGTGCCGCCTCGCAGTGCGTCACCCGGTTCTGCAGGCGGCCCAGCCAGTGGCTGTGGATGGTCACCACGTCACCGAGCTTGTGGGTGAAGCCGCCGCCGGGCTCGTCACGGTCTTCGACCGGCGCGAACAGCGTGCCCAGGAACAGCATGAAGCCGTCCGGGTACTGGTGGCAGGCGGTCGTCTGGTGCACCAGCTCTTCCGGGTCGCGGCTGATGCTGGCCATGGTGTTGATGCCGCGCAGCAGGTAGCCGTCCTCGCCGCTCACCTCCAGGTGCACCGTTTCGCTGCGCAGCTGGTCCAGGCCGAAGCCCTCGTCGAAGAGGCGGATGAACGGGCCGATGGCGCAGGACGCGTTGTTGTCCTTGGCCTTGCCCAGCAACAGCGCGCTGCGGCCTTCGATGTCGCGCAGGTTGACGTCGTTGCCCAGCGCGGCCCCGACGATGGCGCCGCGGCTGTTGACGGCCAGCACCACCTCGGGCTCGGGGTTGTTCCAGGTCGACTCGGGGCGGATGCCGATGGCCTGGCCATGGCCCACCGACGCCAGCACCGGAGCCTTGGTGAAGACCTCCGCGTCGGGCCCGATGCCCACCTCCAGGTACTGCGACCACAGGTTCTTCTGCTGCAGCAGGCGCTTCAATGCCTGCGCCTGGGCCGAGCCTGGGCGGATGTCGGACAGGTCGGTGCCGATCAAGGCCGTGACCTGGCCGCGCAGTGCCAGCGCGCGGCTGGCGTCGCCGCCGGCCTGCTCCTCGATCACGCGCTCGATCATGCTGGCGGCGAAGGTCACGCCGGCGGCCTTGACCACCTGCAGGTCGCACGGCGCCAGCAGCCAGGGCAGGGCCGGGTCCCGGCCTTCGGCTTGGCTGTTGTCGAGCAGCGCGTCGACGCTGCACAGGTATTCGCCGTCCGCCGAGCGCACCGCCTGTGCCGGCCGGTCGCTTTCGAGCAGCGTGCTCATGGTGGCGAAGTGGCGGCTCAGGTCGAACACGCCGTCGGGGCGCAGGGCCACCACGGCCGGGCCGGCCGGCGTGCCGGCGCACCAGGCACGGGCCACGAGCGTGCCGGCCAGGCCATCCATCGGCAGCACGGGGTGCAGGGCAGGGCTGCGCTCCGGCAGGGCCGTCGTTGTCACAGTCATTCAGATTTCCTTGGGCGTGATCAATGGTTGTGGCGCGGCGTGCGTTCGGCGATGCGCCGGTACTTCAGGGCCATGTCCAGCGTGGCGCCGTCCACCAGCTGTCCGGTGTTGCGGCGGTACATCTCTTCCCAGGGGGACTGGCTCGGCGGCAACTGCGGCGCGGGCAGCTCGTGCTGGCGCCGGGCGATCTCCTCGTCGGACACCATGGCGTCGCAGCGGCGGGCATTGAGATCGACACGGATCACATCGCCGGTCCTGAGCCAGCGCAGGCCGCCGCCCACGGCGCTTTCGGGCGACACGTTCAGGATGGAGGGGCTGTCGGCCGTGCCGGACTGGCGTCCGTCACCGAGCGTCGGCAGCGCCTGGATGCCGCGCTGGATCAGGGCATCGGGCGGCTGCATGTTGACCACCTCCGCCGAGCCCGGCCAGCCGATGGGGCCGGCGCCCCGCATCACCAGGATGCAGCCTTCGTCGATCTCGAGCGCCGGATCGTTGATGCGGGCGTGGTAGTCATCGGCGCCATCGAAGACCACCGCACGCGCCTCGAACACGTCCTCGTGGCCCGGCCGGCTCAGGTAACGCTCGCGGAAGCTGCGCGAGATGACCGAGGTCTTCATGATGCCGAAGTCGAAGAGATTGCCGCTCAGCACCAGAAAGCCCGCCTTGGTCATCAGCGGTGCGTCGAAGGGGCGGATGACTTCGCGATCGGTGCTTTCGCGGCCCTGGACGTTCTCGCCCACGGTCTTGCCCGTCACGCTGGCGCAGTCGCCATGCAGGCGGCCGGCCTGCTGCAGTTCCCACATCAGCGCCGGCACGCCGCCGGCGCGGAAGAAGCGCTCGCCCAGGAACCTGCCGGCGGGCTGCATGTCCAGCAGCAGCGGGAGGTCGTAGGCATGGTCCGTCCAGTCCTGCGGCCGCAGCTCCACGCCGGCGTGGCGGGCCATGGCCATGATGTGCACCTGTGCGTTGCTGGAGCCGCCCGCGCAGCTGACCACCGACAGGGCGTTGAGGAAGCTCTCGCGGCTGAGGATGCGTGAGGGCCGCAGGTCCTCGAAGGCCATGCCCACGATGCGGCGGCCGGTCTCGTAGGCCATCTGGCCGCGTTCGCGGTAGGGCGCCGGGATGGCGGCACAGCCCGGCAGCGCGAGACCGAGCGCCTCGGCGACGGCATTCATCGTCGACGCCGTCCCCATGGTGTTGCAGTGCCCCGCCGAGGGCGCACTGCTGCAGGCGCGCTGGAGGAACTCCTCCTCATCGATCTCGCCCGCCGCGAGTTGCCGGCGGCTGCGCCAGATCACCGTGCCCGAGCCCACCAGTTCGCCGCCATGCCAGCCGTCGAGCATGGGGCCGCCCGACAGCACGATGGCCGGAATGTCCACGGTGCTCGCGGCCATGATGCCCGCCGGCGTGGTCTTGTCGCAGCCGGTGGTCAGCACCACGGCGTCGATGGGATAGCCGTACAGGATCTCGACCAGGCCCAGGTAGGCCAGGTTGCGGTCGAGTGCGGCGGTGGGCCGGCGGCAGTTCTCGAAGATGGGGTGCACGGGGAACTCCATCGGAATGCCCCCCGCATCGCGGATGCCGTCGCGCACGCGGCGCGCCAGGTCCAGGTGGATGCGGTTGCACGGCGACAGGTCGCTGCCCGTCTGCGCAATGCCGATGATGGGCCGGCCCGAACGCAGTTCGGCGGGTGTCAGTCCGTAGTTCATGAAGCGCTCCAGATAGAGCGCCGTCATGTCGGAGCGATGGGGGTCTGCAAACCATTCGCGCGAGCGAAAGCTGCGACCAGCTCTGTTGTCCATGGCGGTCGACGTCGGAAAGGGGAGGATCGAAGGAAGCGGCCGCATGGCCGCCTCCTTCCCGCGGGGCAGACTTGCCCGAGGAACTTACTTGCTGTCCGTGGTGCTGCCGCGCACCTTGGCAAGTTCGCCGTTCATCTCGGCGGTGGTGTCCTCGCCGTATTCCTTGCTGAACTTGGCCAGCACCGGCTGCAGCTTGCTGCGCATCTTGGCCTGCTCGGCCGGCGGCAATTCGGTGATCTGCATGCCGGCCTTCTTCAGGTCGGCCAGGGCCGTGTCGGAGAAGGCGCGGATGGTCTTGCGCTCATACAGCGTGGCTTCCTGCGCCGCGTCCTGCACGATCTTCTGCTCCTCGGGCGACAGGCCGTCCCAGGTCTTCTTGGACATCAGCAGCACCCAGGCGCTGTACATGTGCCGCGACAGCACCAGGTGCTTCTGCACTTCGTAGAACTTGCTGGCCAGGATGGTGGCCGGCGGGTTCTCCTGGCCATCGACGGCCGCCTGCTCCATCGCCGTGTACAGCTCGGTGAAGGGCATGGGCGTGGCATTGGCGCCCAGTGCATTGAAGGTTTCGAGGAACAGGGGGCTCTGGATGACGCGCAGCTTCAGGCCGCTCAGGTCCTCGGCACGCTGGACCGGCCGGCGCGAGTTGGTGACATGGCGGAAGCCGTTCTCCCAGAAGCCCAGGCCAATCAGGCCCTTCTCTGGCAGCTTGGCCAGCAGTTTCTGGCCGAAGGGGCCGTCCAGCACCGCGTCGGCTTCCTTCTCGTTGTTGAAGGTCATGGGCAGGTTCAGCACGCCGAAGGGCTTGACCAGCGACACCAGCGTGGAGCTGTCGGGGATCGTCATCTCCAGCGTGCCGCCGCGCAGGGCTGAGGTCATGCTGAGGTCGTTGCCCAGCGATCCGCTGGCGTAGACCCGCGCCGTCAGCTTGCCGCCGCTCTTGGCCGCCAGCCGGTCGGCGAAATGCTTGAGGGCCAGGGCCTGCGGATGGTCTTCGCTGAGGCCGGTGCCGATCTTGAATACGTGCTCCTTGATCTGCGCAAAGGCAGAGCCGGCCAGTGCGGCCAGCAGCACAGTCGCCAGGCCCAGTGATCTGATCTTCATGATGTCTCCAGAATGGAATATGCAGGGGCGCGGCGACCTTGCCGCGATGCGCCGGCCCTCTGTGGAGCCGTACTCGACGCACCCGAAGGCTAGGTGACGGCCACCTGCCGGTCCACTGACTTTTTCGCTAGCATCCATTCCAAATGCTGATGAGTCCAGACCCGACGCCCGGTAAATCCACGCTGCTGGCGCAAGTCTCTCGTCTTCGTTTCCGGCATTTGCAGTTCCTCGACATTCTTGGCAAGACGCGCAATCTGCGGCTGACGGCCGAGCAGATGTACATCACACAACCGGCCGCCACCAAGGTGCTGGTGGACATCGAAGAGATGCTGGAGGCGCGACTGTTCGATCGCCTGCCACGCGGCATGCAGCCGAATGAACTGGGCCTGTTCACCCTGCGTTATGCGCATTCCGCGCTGGACGGCCACCGCAGGTTCGTGGACGAGTTCAGCACCCTGAAGCAGGGCGGCCATGGCCATCTGACGATCGGCGCCATCTCGGGCTCCGCGGCACACCTGCTGATCGCGGCGGTGGCCGAACTGCAGCGCCTGCGGCCACTGCTGGTGGTGAAGGTGCTGGAACAGAGCAGCGACCAGCTGATCGTGTGGCTGGCCGAACGCAAGATCGACGTGATGATCGGCCGCTTCACCGACGAGGCCCATCGCGACCAGTTCCGCTACGAGAACCTGAGCGGCGAGACGCTGCAGATCACCGCAGGGGTACACCATCCGTTGCGCGGACCGAACGCGCCCTCGCTGAGGGAGCTGTCGAACTGGCCGTGGATCCTCTATCCGCCCTCCACGGCGCTGCGCCGGGTGTCGGACGACATCTTCAGCAGCACGGGCCTCTCGCTCACCTCGGGCATCGTGGAGACGCCGTCCTTCCTCTTCGCCCTGGAGTTGATGCAGAGCACCACGATGCTGTCGCTGCAGCCCGCCGCCCTGGTGGACAAGTACGTGCGGCGTGGGCTGCTCACGCGCATCGCCGCGGATCTCCCCAACCGCATGCCCGACTTCGGCCTGATCACGCTGCAGGGCGAGCCGCCCAGCACGGCGGTGCTGGCCTTCATGGACGTGATCCGACACATGGCCAACCGACAGGCCGAGACGACGCCGGCCTCGGACCCGGACCGCACGGCGACTGGCTGAGGCACGCCTCCCTAGCAGTTGGACGGGAGCTCGCCAGCCCCGGCACCTGCGCGCGCCGAAGTGGTCATTGCCGCGGACTGCCCGGAGCCTTAAGGTCCTGACACCGGCGCCCGCAGGCCGCCCACGATGAAGTCCACCAGCGCGGCTTCCATGGTCTGCAGGTCTTCGCTCGCGGCCTTCTTGCCTGCAAGGCGTTGCAGGCGCTGCGCGCGGCCACGGTCGCTGAGCGACAGGACGACGGTGCTGACCATCAGCATGTAGCGCATCGCCATGACGCCGGGTGGAACCTCGGGCAGGGCCTGCAACAGCGCCGCCACGAACTTCTTGGCCATGGGATCGAAATGCTTGCCCACCACGCGCTCGGTCATGGGCGAGGGCGACAGCCGATGCTTGAGGATCAGCTGGGCAAGCAGCCGGCCCTCGGTCGATGCCTCCGGTCCAACATAGGGGGCGACGAAGGCTCGCACGATCGCGCTCACCGCGGGCTTGCGCGCGGCCTGGGCCGCACCCGCCGTGATGGCTTCGAGCGCCATCACCCGCTGCGCATTGAGGCGCTCGGAGAGTTCGCCGAACACCGCCTCCGCCAGGGCCTCGGTGCTGCCGAAGTGGTAGTGCACCGCGGCGACATTCACGCCCGCATCGGTGGTCAATGCGCGCACCGGCACGCCATCGATGCCGTTCTGTGCGTACAGCTTGAGCGCCGAATCGATGATCTTCTGCCGGGTGATCCTGTCGGGCGGAAGGCTGCGGGGTGCTGCCATGGGCGTGGTCGTGGTGGTCTGGGGTGCCCCGTCAAGCCAGCGGATGCGGCGTGCAGGCCGCGGCGATTCTGCCTCAGCACCGCGTGCGGCCGGCGGAAGAGAAGTCATCGTCGGACGTGATTCACGCCACTGAAAACATTTGATTGAAACAGGCGTTTGAATCGCCTAGACTGGCGCGGCCGGCCGATGGCTGCGGGACCGGACCCACGCGCCGTAGGCGCCCAGAAGGAGACAAGCGATGCTGAACCGAAGAGAGGCCCTTGCCGGCCTGGCCGCCGGCCTGGCGGTGCCGATGACGCAGGCTGGGTCAAACCTGCCGGACATGCTGAGGATCGTGATGCCCTTCCCGGCAGGCGGCGCCCTCGACGGCATGACCCGCATCTTTGCCGACAGCTACCAGAAGGTCACGGGCCGGACCTGCCTTGTCGACAACAAGCCCGGCGCGGCCACCACCATCGGGGCGGCCGAGGTGTCGCGGGCCCGGCCCGACGGCTCCGTCGTGCTGTGGACCACCGGCGGGCACCTGACCAATGGCGTGCTGATGAGGAAGCTGCCCTACCACCCCATCGATGGCTTCACGCCGCTGACGATGGTGTATTCCACCTACGGCTTCGCCCTGCTGCACCGGGCCGACGGCCCCTTCAACAGCGTGGCCGACTTCGTCGCGGCCGCCAAGAAGCAGCCGGGCAGGTTCAGCTACGCCTCGGCGGGCAACGGCAACACCACCCACGTGGTGGGCGCACTCTTCGCCAAACAGGCCGGCATCGAGCTCATCCATGTGCCCTACAAGGGCACGCCGCTCACGGACCTGATCAGCGGCGTGGTCGACGTGTCCTTCATCGCGCCGTCGTCGGTGATGCAGTACATCGAGGCGCGCAAGATCAAGGCGCTGGCCATCACCGGTGCGCAGCGTGCCGACACGCTGCCCAACGTGCCCACCTTCGCGGAGCTGGGCATGCCCGAGATCGATGTGCCCGCGTGGATCGGCATGCTCGCCCCACCGCGGATGCCGCCCGACGTGCTCGCCGCGCTGTACGACGGCGTCGCCAAGACCCTGGCCGATGCCGAGTTCAAGTCGAAGATGGTGGCCTTCGGCAACCAGGTGTCGGGCATGCCGCCGGAGCGCTTCAAGGCCTACCTGCAGCAGGAATACGCGCGCTACCAGCGCATCCTTCCGCCCCTCGGCATCGAAATGGACGCCTGATGTTCAAGCGCATCGTGGACCTCTCCATCTACCTGGAGAACGACGTCATCTCCGACCCGCCGGCCTTCGCGCCGCGGATCCATTACATGGACCACCAGCAGAGCTTCAGCAGGCTGTCGCAGTTCTTTCCCGGCCTCAGGCCCGGGGACCTGCCCGATGGCGAGGCCTGGGCGGTGGAGAAGGTCGAACTCAGCACCCACAACGGCACGCACCTGGATGCGCCCTGGCACTTCGCATCGACCATGAACCAGGGCGAGCCCGCGATCACCATCGACCAAGTGCCGCTGGAATGGTGCATGCAGCCCGGCGTGAAGCTGGACTTCAGGCATTTCGAGGACGGCTACATCGTCCAGCCCGGCGACGTGCAGGCCGAGCTGGACCGGATCGGCCACACGCTGCAGCCGCTGGAGATCGTGATGATCAACACCCGCGCGGGCAGCCGCTACGGCCAGCCCGACTTCGTGCAGGCGGGCTGCGGCATGGGCTATGCGGCCACCATGTATCTGCTGGAGCGCGGCATCCGCGTGACCGGCACCGATGCCTGGAGCTGGGACGCGCCCTTCGAGTACACCGCCGAGCGCTACCGGCGGGACGGCGATGCGGCCATCATCTGGGAAGGCCACAAAGCCGGCCGCGACATCGGCTATTGCCACCTCGAGAAGCTGCACAACCTCGAGGCCTTGCCGCCCGATGGCTTCTTCGTGTCCTGCTTTCCGGCCAAGGTCCGTGGCGGCTCGGCCGGCTGGACCCGCGCCGTGGCGCTGTTTCAGTGAGGAGACCGGCCCGCGATGATCGTCGAGAAGAACGTCAGCATCCGTCTGCAGGACGGCACTGAACTCAAGGCCAACGTGTTCCGTCCGGAGGGCGGGGCGCCGGTGCCCGTGCTCATGACGCACGGTCCCTATGGCAAGGACCTGCATTTCGAGGATGGCTTCAAGCCGCAGTGGGACGAGCTCAAGCGGCTCTATCCGGGCCTGGACACCGAAGGCAGCACCGGCCGCTATCTGCGCTGGGAGGTGGCCGACCCGGAGCGCTGGGTGCCCTGGGGCTATGCCCTGGTGGTGGTGGACAGCCGGGGCGCGGGCGAGTCGCCCGGCAAGCTCTGGGTCTGGTCGCCACAGGAAACACGCGACTATGCCGAGTGCATCGAATGGGTGGGCACCCAGCCCTGGTGCAGCGGCAAGGTCGGCCTGCTGGGCATCTCGTACTACGCCATGAACCAATGGCAGGTGGCCGCGCTGCGGCCGTCACACCTGGCCGCCATGTGCCCGTGGGAAGGCGCCAGCGACCTATACCGCGACGCCAGCCACCATGGCGGTATCTTCGGCAACTTCTTCTTCGAGTTCTGGTTCCCCAAGCAGATCCTGTCGGTTCAGAACGGCCATGCGGCCAGCCCCTTCGTCGACCGCGAGACCGAGATGCAGATGACCGGCGCGTTGCTCAGCCGCGAGCAGGTCGAGGCCAACCGCGTCGACGTGATCGAGGAGTTCCGCTCGCATCCCTTCGAGGACGACTGGTACCGCGCCCGCACGGCGCGGCTGGCAGACATCGAGGTGCCGCTGCTGTCGGCCGGCAACTGGGGCGGCATGGGCCTGCACCTGCGCGGCAACGTCGAGGGCTTCCTGGGCGCCGGCTCTCGGCAGAAGTGGCTGCAGATGCACGGCGGGACGCACTGGGAGTCCTTCTACCTGCCGCAGTACGTGCAGATGCAGAAGCGCTTCTTCGACCACTTCCTCAAGGGCGAGGCCAACGGCTGGGACGCGCAGCCGCCCCTGCTGCTGGAGGTGCGGCATCCTGACCACTTCGAGCAGCGGGCCGAGAACGAATGGCCGCTGGCACGTACGCAGTGGACGCCGCTTTACCTGGACGCACAGACGCTTACGTTGTCTGCGGCCCCCGTCGCGACTGCGGCGGAGACAAGCTACCGGGCGCCGGGGAGCGGTGTGCAGTTCACCAGCGCGCCGATGGCCGTGGCCAGCGAGTTCACCGGGCCGGTGTCGCTGGTGCTGTGGGTGCGCGCCACCTGCACCGACATGGACCTGTTCGTGACCCTGCGCGCCTATGCGCCGGACGGCCAGGAGGTGCTGTTCCGCGGCGCGACCGATCCGCAGGTGCCGGTGGCGCAAGGCTGGCTGCGGGTGTCGCACCGCCGGACGGACCCGGCCCGGTCACGACCGGGCCGGCCCTTCCACACGCACACCGAGGCCGAGCCCATGGTGCCCGGCACCGACTACCGCGTGGAGGTGGAGATCTGGCCCACCTCCATCGTGCTGCCCGCGGGCTACCGACTGGCAGTGCGCGTGGATGCGCAGGACTTCGAGCGGGAGGGCGCCACAGGGCCGCGCAAGGGATCGGGGCCCTTCCTGCACACGGACCGCAGCGACCGGCCGGCCGCGATCTTCCACGGGGAGAACACGCTGTTGACCGGTGGGCGGTATGACTCGCATCTGATGCTGCCGCTTGTTCCGGCGGTGTGCTGAAGAATAACGAAAAGACCTGAATAGTCTGGCATGCACGAGGCCGCGTACGCGGATTTCAGTGAATGCTCGCCCTCAGTACAACGCAACACACCCGTGTCGCCGGATCTCCTCTTCCAGCCAGTGCAGCGTGTGTGTGAGATCTGTGTTCGCGGCCAACATACGGTCAGCTGGGTAATCCGCGACTTCTGCACTCGGCGCCCGTTCTAGTCTGCAGATGATTGCTGGTGCGCGAGCCAATGCCAAGGCTGGTCGTCTTCCTAGCCTCCTTCTCCCGCCAACGACCGTCCAAACTCTCCATCCCCCGCCACCGTCACCACCAGCTTCTGCGTCGCCCGCGTCGCTGCCACATAGAACAGGCGGGCCTCCGCAGCCACGTCCTCCCCCTCCCGTGGCATGCGGCCGACGCCCGCAACGGCGACCACCGGAAACTCCAGCCCCTTGCTGGCATGCATGGTCATTACCTTGATGCTGTCGGCCAGTGGGTCGAAGTCGCCGGAGCGGCGGCGCACCCGGTGCGGGAGTTTGCGCTGCCATAGTGCTCGGTCGCACTGGTCCATGGCCTCGTGATCACGGCACAGGATGGCCATGTCGCCCCAAGCGTGCCCTTCTTCATGTGCGGCGGCCAGCAGTTCGGCGATCTTGCCTGGCTCGTCGCGCGGTGACGGCAGCCGCACGATCAAGGACGGTTGTCCGTCGCGCCCGCAGCTGATGGGTTGCACCAGGGGCACGCCGTCGTCGTCCTGCGCATCGGGCTGAAGAAAATCTGCCGCGACGCGGTTGGCGGTCTGCAGGATCTGCCGGGTGTTGCGGTAGTTGATCTTGAGGATGGTCGTGCGCCCCGCCGCTTGAATGCCCACGCTCTTGAAGCTGAAGCCGCGTGCCTTGCTCTTGCCGTAGATGTTCTGCGCGCTGTCGTATAGCACCAGCAGGCTGTTGGTATCGGGGTCCACCATCTGCGCGACAAGCTTGAACCACTCGGGCCGGAAGTCGTGGCCTTCGTCGATCATGACGGCCTGGTACTGGGCCGGCGGAATCTGGTGGCGCTCCACACCGCGGATCACGAAATCCACCATGCGGTCGAACATGTCGTGTCCCTGCGCGGGCACGGGCTGCCCATAGGCGACGAGCTGCTGGCGGCACCATCGGTGGAAGTTGCGCACGTGCACCCGGTGCTCCAGGCCCTTGAGTGCGAATAGGGCCGCCAGCTTGACGGCCAGCGGCTCGTTGTAGCAAAGAACGAGGATGGGCTTGGCCGAGGGCGCCTGGGCTAAATGCTCGGCGCGGTAGCCCAGGATCATGGTCTTGCCAGAGCCGGCCACGCCATGGATCACCCGGTGGCCCTCGCCCAGGCTGCGGGCCAACTGCTCCTGCTGCAGATCCATGACCCGCATGATGTCTGGCAGTTCTTCCGAGTCGGCCGGCAGCAGACTGCCCTGCACGGGCACCCGCACTTCCGGGAACATGATCCAGCGGACGCGGTCGAGCTGCGGCATCGACATTGCATGGCCGAAGCTGTGCGGAAACATGTCCCACAAGCGCTTCTGTAGAGCCTCCGGCTCAGCGGATTCGAGCATCTCGTCCTTGCATATCACCAGATGCGCATCGATGGTCTGGTCCAAGCCCGACTGCTCGAACTGCTTGCGCGTGATGTTGGTGAAGACCACGCCGCTGCCCCACGGAAAGGCCAACTTGCCGGCGTGCGGTCCATCGGCATGCACGAGCTGAGGATCGCGCTCCAGCGCATGGACGACCTGGATGGCGCAGTGGCGCGCCTGCAGTGCAGGGTTGGCAACGACCTTGGGCCGGCCATCCACGAGCAGCGTCCAAGCCTGGCGGTTCGCCTCCTGCACGGTATCGATGCGCCAGTCCTTGGTTTCGAGGATCAGGATGCCCCGGCGCGGATGGATCACCACGAAATCCGGATGCGTCTGCTTGGGGCCGACGGGCACGTCGTACCAAAGTAGGTAGTCGTCGTCGAGCTTCTGCTCCAGGCGCTCGGCCAAGCGGCGCTCGCCAGCGGTCATGCGCCCGGCGCAGGCGCCTATGGCAGGGATCAGTACGGCCACATCTGTCTATGCTCCATGCCGTCGAGGATACGGCAGGCCGGTCGCCCTCGGGCCGGGCATTCGGTGGGTCGAAGTCGTGCTGGAAGAGCATGCCTTACTCGTTTTCCGCATGACCACCTGCGAAGACGGTCGTTCGCAGCAGCAGGACCTCTCACCAGAATCGATGCCATCGACAGCTAACCCCCGCCACTGACCGATGGCGCCGCGCCAGCCGCGATGCCCTGGTCCCGATGCCCATGCCTCCCGTCCTCCTCATCGCCGGCAGCCCTTCGGCACCTTCCCGTTCCACCGCCTTGCTGCTTGCCGTGGCCGACCGGCTCGCGCAGCGCGATGTGGAGGCGCGGCTGCTGCAGGTGCGCGACCTGCCCGCCGTATCGCTGCTGGCGGCCGATGTGTCGGCACCGGCGATCGCGCAGGCCGTGGCCGCGCTGGCCGAGGCGCCGGCCATCGTGGTGGCCACGCCGGTCTACAAGGCCGCCTACAGCGGCCTGCTCAAGACCTTTCTGGACCTGCTGCCGCAGACGGCGCTCAAGGGCAAGACGGTGCTGCCGCTGGCCACGGGCGGCAGTCCGCACCACATGCTGGCGCTCGACTACGCGCTGCGGCCCGTGCTGCAGTCGCTGGGCGCCCGGCACATCCTGCCCGGCGTGTATGCCAGCGATGCGCAGGTGACGCTGGTGCCCGAGGGCGCCTACCACCTGCAGGAAGAGCTGGATGCACGCCTGGCCGAGGCCGTGCAGACGCTGGCCGCCGAAGGGCTGAACCTGCCGCCGCAGCGCGGCTTCGCGCCGGTGGCCTTCAGCAGCGTGCGATGTAGCGTGTGACGCCACTCGGGCGGCGCCGTCGCCGTCCTGCCTTTCTTCCCCTCCCATTGCTCTCGTGCGATGGCTGCCGCTGGCGGCCTGGGCTGTCGCACGCCATCCAACGACGAGATCGCCATGAGCCTTCCTGCCCTGCGGCGCGCCGACGCCGAGCCGATCCATCCCCTGTTGCAAGACCGCCATCGCGCGCTCTCGCAGACCGCCCTTCGCATCATCGGCGTCACCGCCCTGGCCTGGGGCGTACGCCTGGCCGACGCACAGACGGCCCGGGGGCCTGTCGCGGGTGCCAGGCCCGGCGCGCTGAATGCACTCCAGCGTCTGCGCAGCGCTGCGGGCGCCGGCAAGCCCCGGCGCGTGCGGCTCGTGCCCGCGGCCTTGCTCGCGCATTCCTGGTGACGGGCGCCGCCTCGTCCGCCTGTGTGCCCACGACCCATCACCGACTTCCTCCCATGAGCCTCCAGCTGTTCTGGTTCCTTCCCACCCATGGCGACAGCCGCTATCTCGGCAGCACCGAGGGCGCGCGGCGGGTCGATCTCGCCTACCTGCAGCAGATTGCGGGCGCGGCCGATTCGCTCGGTTATGAAGGCGTGCTGATTCCCACTGGCCGCTCCTGCGAAGACCCGTGGGTGGTCGCGTCGAGCCTGATCGGCGCCACGCGCCGGCTCAAGTTCCTGGTGGCGGTGCGTCCCGGGTTGCACCAGCCCTCGCTGGCGGCGCGCATGGCCGCGACCTTCGACCGCCTTAGCGGCGGGCGCCTTCTGATCAATCTGGTCACCGGCGGCGACCGGGCCGAGCTGGAGGCCGACGGCGTCTTCCTGGACCATGCCGAGCGCTATGGGCAGTCGGCCGAATTCATCCGCGTGTGGCGCGAGATCGTGGCACGCAGCCATGGCGGCGAGGCCTTCGACTTCGATGGTCGCTATGTGCAGGTCAAGGGGGCTCGACTGGTGTTTCCGCCCGTGCAGCGGCCGCATCCGCCGGTATGGTTCGGCGGCTCGTCCGAGGCGGCGCATGAACTCGCCGCCGAGCAGGTCGAGCGCTACCTCAGCTGGGGCGAACCGCCCGCGGAGGTGGCGCGCAAGCTGGCCGATGTGCGGGCGCGGGCCGAACGTCACGGCCGCCAGGTCGAGTTCGGCATCCGCCTGCACGTGATCGTGCGCGAGACCGAGGACGAGGCCTGGCAGGCCGCCGATGCGCTCATCAGCCGGGTGGACGACGCCACCATCGCCAAGGCCCAGGAGGCACTGGGCCGCATGGATTCCGAAGGCCAGCGCCGCATGGCCGCGCTGCATGGCCGCGGCGCCAACCGCAGCCGCGAGGCCCTGGAGATCAGCCCCAACCTGTGGGCGGGCGTGGGCTTGGTGCGCAGTGGCGCAGGCACCGCGCTGGTGGGCAATCCGCAGCAGGTGGCCGCGCGCATCCGCGAGTACGCCGACCTGGGCATCGATGCCTTCATCTTCTCGGGCTATCCGCACCTTGAGGAGGCCTATCGCTTCGCCGAGCTGGTGTTCCCGCTGCTGCCGCGCGATGTGCAGGCCCGCGTGGGGGAGGGCGCACGGGCCGGCGGGCCATTGGGCGAGGTGGTCGCCAATGTCGATGCGCCCTCGCGGCTGCGTGCGCAGGGCTGAGCAGAAAGACGCCCATGACCCAACAAGCACAAGCATTGCCGGCACCTCCCGTGCTGTCGCCGTCCGCCGGGCCCGGCGGTCTTCGCATCTTTCTCGCCGGCCTCGGCCAGCGCCTGCTGCCCTGGGTCGTGCCCGTGCTGCTGGTGGTGCTGTGGCAGGCGGCCTCGTCGCTGGGGTGGCTCTCCTCGCGCGTACTTCCAGCGCCCGTGGACGTCCTGCGCGCTGCCTGGCAGCTCACCGTCTCGGGCGAGCTGTGGACCCATGTGAAGGTGAGCGCCGGCCGCGCGCTGGCGGGACTGGCCGTCGGTGGCGGGCTGGGGCTGGCGCTGGGCCTGCTCACGGGCTCGGTGCGCTTCTTCGAGACGCTGCTCGATTCCACCATCCAGATGGTGCGCAACATTCCGGCGCTGGCGCTCATTCCGCTGGTGATCCTGTGGTTCGGCATCGACGAATCGGCCAAGCTGTTCCTCATCAGCGTGGCGGTGTTCTTTCCGATCTACCTCAACACCTTCCACGGCATCCGCAACGTCGATCCGCAGTTGATCGAGATGGGGCGCACCTATGGCCTGTCGCGCTGGCAGCTGTACCGGCAGGTGATCCTGCCGGGCGCCCTGTCCTCCATCCTGGTCGGGCTGCGCTTCTCGCTGGGGCTGATGTGGGTGATCCTGATCGTGGCCGAGACCATCTCGGCCCAGGCCGGCATCGGCTACCTCACGATGAACGCGCGGGAGTTTCTGCAGACGGACGTCGTGCTGGTGGGCATCCTGCTCTATGCGCTGCTGGGCAAGCTGGCGGACCTGCTTGCGCGCGGCCTCGAAAGATGGTGGCTGCGCTGGCACCCGGGGTATCAATGAATTCCCCCCAGGCTGCGCGCTTCGCCAACCCCCCTGCGGGGGGCGCGCCTGGCGGCCTGGCAGAGCCAGTTCCGCGGGCGCTCCCGCCTGGCCGGCTCCGCGGCCTTCGGCGTCCTTTGATGGGACGCCGGGCCGGCGATAGATCTCTTGCTGTTGCACCCTCTTCATGAACTCTGATCTCTTCATTCAACGCCGCACCGCCTTGAGCCTCCTCGGCGCTCTAGCCGCCGGTCCCGCGCTCGCGCAGGGCGGCGCCGCGCCGCAGGCCGTGCGCATCGGCTACCAGAAGTCCTCCACCCTCATTGCCGTGCTTCGGCTTCAGGGCACGCTGGAGCGGGCCTTCGCGCCGCTGGGGCTCAAGCCGACCTGGCATGAGTTCACCAGCGGACTGCCGCTGCTGGAGGCGCTGAACCTCGACAACGTGGACGTAAGCGCCGATGTGGCCGACACGGTGCCTGTCTTCGCGCAGGCCGCCGGGGCTCAGCTCACTTTTCTGGCGCAGGAGGCGCCGTCGCCCGCCGCACAGGCCATCGTGGTGCGCAGCGATTCGCCGTTGCGCACGGTGGCCGACCTGCGTGGCAAGCGGGTCGGCTTTGCCAAGGCGGCCGGCGTGCACTACCTGCTGCTGGCGGCGCTGGCCAAGGCCGGCCTGGGCTTCAAGGACATCGAGCCGGCCTACCTTACGCCGGCCGATGGCCGAGCGGCCTTCGAGCGCGGCGCCATCGATGCCTGGGTGGTGTGGGACCCGTTCCTCTCTGCCGCGCAGATCCAGTCGGGGGCGCGCGTGCTGGCCGATGGCACGGGGCTGGCCTCGTACCAGCGCTACTACCTGGCCAGCACACGATTCGCACGGGCGCGGCCCGAGGCGCTGTCGGTGCTGTACGCCGAACTCGAAAAGACCGGCCGCTGGGTCAAGGCCCAGCCCAAGGAGGCGGCGGCCCTGCTCGCGCCCTTCTGGGGCCTGGATGCCGCGGTGGTCGAGCAGGCCAACGGCCGCCGCAGCTATGCGGTGCGCGTCGTCACCCGCGAGCGCCTGGGCGAGCAACAGCGCATCGCCGATGCCTTCCTGGCGGAGAAGCTGCTGCCGCGGCGCGTCGATGCGCTGGACGTCGACCTGTTCAAACCGGGAGCCGCGTCGTGAGCGCTGTACCGAATCGGGAAGAGGCCGTCACCGCCCCGGCTGGCGTGGCATTGGACGCGCAGGGCCTGGGCAAGCGCTACGGCGAGCGTGAGGTGCTGCACCAGTTGCAGCTGCATGTGGCGCCGGGCGAGTTCGTGGCCATCGTCGGCCGCAGCGGCTGCGGCAAGAGCACGCTGCTGCGCCTGGTGGCAGGGCTGGAGTCGCTCAGTTCGGGCCAGCTCGGCATCGACGGCCGGCCGATCCGCGGACTGCATGACGACACCCGCATCATGTTCCAGGAGGCGCGGCTGCTGCCCTGGAAGCGCGTGCTCGACAACGTGACGCTGGGCCTGCCCGCCGGCGCGCACGAGCGGGGCCGCGAAGTGCTGGCCCAGGTGGGGCTGGCCGAGCGGGCCGACGAATGGCCCGCGCGCCTGTCGGGCGGCCAGCGCCAGCGCGTCGCCCTCGCGCGTGCGCTGGTGCATCACCCGCGGCTGTTGCTGCTCGACGAGCCACTGGGTGCGCTCGACGCGCTCACGCGCATCGAGATGCACCGCCTGATCGAGCGCCTGTGGCAGCGCCACCGCTTCACCGCGCTGCTGGTCACGCACGACGTGCAGGAGGCCGTGGCCCTGGCCGACCGCGTGATCCTGATCGAGGACGGCCGCATTGCGCTGGACGTGCGCGTCGACCTGCCGCGCCCGCGCGCCCAGGGCGAGGCCGCCTTCGCCGCGCTGGAGAAACGCATCCTCGACCGCGTGCTGCAGAAGCCCGCGGACGAGTCGCGGCCGCCCGCCGCCAACGACCCGCTGGCGCAGACGCCCGCCCATGCGTTGCGCTGGGCCATCTGATCCTTTTTCCACGGAGACCCGCCATGACCCAAGCCAAGGACTGGAAGTTCGAAACCCTGTCGGTCCACGCCGGCTACCGGCCCGACCCCACGACGCATGCCGTGGCGCCGCCCATCTACCAGACGGTGGCCTATGCCTTCGACTCGGCCCAGCATGGCGCCGACCTGTTCGACCTGAAGGTGCCGGGCCACATCTACACCCGCATCAACAACCCGACGCAGGATGTGCTGGAGCAGCGCGTGGCGGCGCTCGAGGGCGGCATTGCGGCGCTGGCGCTGGCCTCGGGCCAGGCCGCCGTCACCTATGCCATCCAGACCATCGCCGAGGCGGGCGACAACATCGTCAGCAGCACGGCCCTCTACGGCGGCACCTACAACCTGTTCGCGCACACGCTGCCGCAGTTCGGCATCACCACGCGCTTCGCGGACCACCGCGATCCGGGCAGCTTCGAGGCGCTGATCGACGAGCGCACCAAGGCCGTCTTCGTGGAGTCGCTGGGCAACCCGGCCGGCAACGTGACGGACATCGCCGCCGTGGCCGCCATCGCCCACCGTCATGGCGTGCCGCTGATCGTGGACAACACGGTGCCTTCGCCCTATCTCAGCCGGCCCATCGAGCATGGCGCCGACATCGTGGTGCATTCACTCACCAAGTACCTGGGCGGCCACGGCACCAGCATCGGCGGGGCCATCGTCGACTCGGGCAAGTTCCCGTGGGCCGAGCACAAGCAGCGCTTCCGCCGGCTGAACGAGCCCGACCCGAGCTATCACGGCGTGGTCTACACCGAGGCCCTGGGCCCCGCGGCCTACATCGGCCGGGCGCGCGTGGTGCCGCTGCGCAACACGGGCGCGGCCATCTCGCCCTTCAACGCCTTCCAGATCCTGCAGGGCATCGAGACGCTGGCGCTGCGGCTGGACCGCATCAGCAGCAATTCACTGGCCGTGGCCCGGCACCTGAAGGCCCATCCGGCGGTCAAGTGGGTCAACTACGCCGCGCTGGAGGACCACCCCGACCATGCGCTGGCGCAGAAGTACCTGGGCGGCCGTGCCAGCGGCGTGCTCACCTTCGGCATCCAGGGCGGCCGTGCGGGCGGCGAGCGCTTCCTCGACGCGCTGCAGCTCTTCACCCGGCTCGTGAACATCGGCGACGTGCGCTCGCTGGCCACGCATCCGGCTTCCACCACGCACCGCCAGCTCTCGCCCGACGAACTGGCCCGTGCCGGCGTCACCGAGGACACGGTGCGCCTGTCCATCGGCATCGAGCACATCGACGACCTGCGCGCCGATCTCGACCAGGCCCTGGCGGCAGCGAGCCGCTGAGCCCTTCCTTCTTCATCGTCTTCTGTCACCCATCCACAAGGAGCTATCCATGTCCATCCAGGCCATCAATGTGCGCAACCAGTTCAAGGGCAAGGTCCGCGAGATCATCCGCGGCGACGTCGTCTCCGAGGTCGATGTCGAGACGCCCTGGGGCATCGTCACCTCCGTCATCACCACCCGCTCGGTGGACGAGCTGCAGTTGCGCGTCGGCTCGGACGTGGTGGCGCTGGTGAAGTCGACCGAGGTGTCGATCGCCAAGCTGTGACGGCGCGGTGCCTCGTCGCGCCGGTGTTCAGTCCACGTCGCCGGGGCCCGGCGGCGCCTTGCGGCCGGTGAGCATGGCCTTCACCAGGTTCTCGCGATGCGCGATGCTGGTGAAGACCACGCCGCCCACATGCAGCGCGACGAGCGCCAGCAGCGTCCAGCCCAGCGCGGCATGCAGCCACGCCAGCCAGCCGTAGCCCCAGAACAGGTCGGTGGTGTAGAGCCAGCCGCTCGCACCCAGCAGGCCGATGCAGCCCAGCAGGGCGAGCACCATCCAGCCACCCAGCGGGTTGTGGCCGATGTAGCGGGGTGCGGTGCCGCGCAGCACCTGCCGTGCATAGCCGAGCGTGGCCGCGCGCGATCGCACGAACTGCCCGAAGCGCGCATATCCGCGTCCGGCCAGGCCAATGCCGCTGCGCAGCGCCGCGGCCGCCAGTGCCACATAGCCCGCCACCTCGTGCGCCGGGCCGAGGTCTTCGCGGAAGACCCAGGCCACGGTGACCGATGCGATCAGGCCCAGGTGGAGCAGCCGCACGCTGCGGCTCCACACGCGGGTCTGCGGCGCGGCCTCACTTCTCTTCGACACGTTCCAGCGTCTTCGGGTCGAAGAAGGCTTCGACGCGCTTGCCCTGCGGGTCCTTGCCGTAGACCTCGTAGCAGGTGGGCGTCATCTCCATGCGGCGCACGGTCCAGCCCTCCTTGACGAGCTTGGCCTGCAGGTCGGTGTGAGGCTTCCATTCGGCCTTGGGCGAGGCGGGGCACTGCACATTGCCGTGGGCAAAAACGGCACCGGCGGCGCAGAGCAGGACGGGAGCGAGAAGGTGGCGGATCATGGTGGGAAGGCCTTGCTTGTGGGGTTTGAAGGAGATCGCGGCGCGCAATCGCTTGCGCGACGGCCCGGACGCTGTGAATGACGGCGACACGGCCGGGCGGGCATGGCGGGGGTGCACCTCTGCTCATGTCAGCGCCCAGCGGCGCAGCAGGTTGTGGTAGACGCCGCTCAGCTGCACGAGGCGCCGGTCCGCGGCCGGCAGGTCGGCGCCGAGCCGCTGGATGGCCTGGTCCAGGTCGAACAGCAGCGCGCGGTCGGTGGGGTCGGGCACCAGGCTCTCGATCCAGAAGAAGGCGGCCAGCCGCGCACCGCGGGTCACGGGTGTGACCCGGTGCAGGCTGGTGGAGGGGTAGAGCACCAGGTCGCCGGCATCGAGCTTGACGGCCTGCACGCCCGAGGGGCCCTCGATCTCCAGTTCGCCGCCGTCGTAGTCCTGCGCGTCGGCCAGGAAGAGGGTGGCCGACAGGTCGGTGCGCAGGGCGTCGCTCGTGCCGGGCAGCTGCATCACCGCGCTGTCCACATGGGCGCCGTAGGTGCCGCCGTCGGCATAGCGGTTGAAGCGCGGCGGAAAGATGCGCCGGGGCAGGGCCGCCGAAACGAACAGCGGATGCCCAGCGACGGCCTGCAGCACCTCCAGTCCCAGTGTCTGGGCCAGCGGCGATCGCTCGTCGAGCTGCTCGTTGTGCTTGACCTCGCGCGCCAGGCTGCCGGCCGTGTCGGCCCCGGCGCGCCAGGGCTGCGCCTGCAGCTGCCGCGCCATGTCGCGGGCCTTGTCGCGGGGAAGGATCTGGTCGATGGTGAGCAGCATGGGCAGCGGGGCCTCAGGGGGTCGCGTTGAAGTCCGGCACGGCAAGCAGCCGGTCCGGGCCGATGTCCGCGATGCGGGCGCAGCCGGCCACGGCCATGCAGGCCTGGAGCTCTTCGCCGAGTAGGCGCAGCAGGTGGGCCACGCCCAGCGCACCGGCCGCGGCCAATGCATAGAGCTGCAGGCGCCCGACCAGCACCGCGTTGGCGCCCAGGGCCAGCGCCTTGAACACATCGGCGCCGCTGCGGATGCCGCCGTCGAAGAGCAGCTGGACGTGGGGGCCGACGGCCTCACGCACGGCGGGCAGCAGAGACAGGCTGGGCGCGACGCCATCCATGGTGCGGCCGCCATGATTGGAGACGACGAGGCCGGCGCACCCGGCGTCGGCCAGTGCACGCGCGTCCGCGGGATCGAGCACGCCCTTGACCCACACCGGCAGCGGCGTGGCAGTGCGCAGCCAGGCGAGGTCCTCGGCGCGCGGCCCCAGCGCCATGGCGCCCTGGAAGATGCGGCTGGCCCCTTCGGGCACCGCCGGTGCCATTGCGGCTGAAGCGCCGTGGGCCGGCACGCAGTCCGCCGGCATGCGGAAGCCCGCGCGCAAGGCCCGATGGCTGGCCAGCTGGATGCTGGCATCGAGCGTGAGGACGATGGCCCCGTAGCCGGCCGCTTCGGCGCGGCGCACCAGGGCCAGCGTGTCCTCGCGCCGCGGCTGCAGATAGAGCTGGAACCAGGGTCGGGGAAGGGCGTCCTGGGCCGGCAGCAGCCGGGCCACGTCCTCCAGCGGCGTGGTGGCCAGCGTGCTCAGCAGCAGGGCCGTGTGGGTGGCGGCGGCGGCGCGGGCCGTCTCCAGCTCACCACGGGGATGCACCAGTTTCTGGAAGGCGACGGGCGCGAGGCCGATGGGCTGGGCCCATTCCTCGGCCCCGACGCGCATCCGGGTGTGGCCGGCGCGCAGGTCGCGCAGCACGCGCGGCACGACGGACCAGCGACCGAAGGCGGCGACGTTGGCCTGCGCCGTCCAGTCCTCGCCGCTGCCGCCGGCGATGTAGGCCAGCCGGTCCGCGGGAATGAACTGCCCGGCCAGCCGCTCATAGTCGCGCGCGGCAAGGATGCCGGGCGGGATCCGGTCGGACGGTGCCGTGGTGGCGGACGGCGGGGGCGAGGACATCGGATTGAGAACGTCAGGCTGAGCCCGGCATTGGAGCAGACGCGGCGGCCGGGCAGGCCTGCGCCCGCCCGCCGCCCGACCGTCAGAACTCGTAGTCGAAGGTCACCCGCACGGCGCGGCCGTCACCCTTGTAGAGGAAGGCGCCCGAGCGGTAGACCGCCGTGTAGTAGTCCTTGTCGGTCGCGTTCAGCACGTTCAGGCGGATGTCGGCGTGCTTGTTGAGCCGGTACGAGGCGAACAGGTCATACACCGTGAAGCCGGGCACGGGCTGTGCGCACACGCCGTTGGTGTAGCCGGCACCGGTGTCGGGCTGGCCGCCGCAGCGCTTGCTCTCGTGGCGGGCCACGCCGCCGATGGACAGGTCCGGCGTCAGCTGGTACTTGGCCTGCAGCGTGGCGGCGCGGTCGGCAAAGTTGGACAGCGGCAGGCCCACGTTGGTGGCCGTGGCCGAGGCCAGCACCTTCGACTTCATGAAGGTGGCACCGGCCTGCACCGTGAGCTTGTCGGTCACGTTGCCCACCAGGCCGAACTCCACGCCCTGCACCCGGTTCTTGCCGGTGTTGAAGGTGCCGACGGCGTCGTAGTTGGCGCCTTCCATCACGTCCTTCTTGGTGGTGCGGAAGGCGGCGGCCGTGAACAGCAGCTTGTTGTTCAGCAGGTTCCACTTGGTGCCGATCTCCAGGTTCTCGGAGGTCTCGGGCTTGGCACCCGCGGCACTGCCCTGGTAGATCACCAGGCCGCCGTAGCCGGCACTGGTGCCGGTGTCGGACTCGCCGCCGTTGATGTCCTGCGCCGTGCCGTAGCTGGCGTAGACCATGCCGGCCTCGCTCAGCTTGTACGACAGGCCCAGGTGGCCGTTCCACAGCGTGTCGGTGTAGCCGTAGTTGCCGGTGGCCAGGCCGGTGGAGGCGCTGCTGGTGATCAGGCGGAAGTCGGTGTAGTCGGCGCGCAGGCCGCCGAAGGCGGTGAGGCGGTCGGTCAGGTCCACCGTGTCCATCACGCTCAGGCCCGTGGACTTGACGTGCCAGTCACGGGTGCGCGGCGTGCGGGTGTAGCTGCGGTTGGCCAGGTAGTTGACGCCAGCCACCGCGTTGCCGAGCGCATCGGTGATGCACCAGGCGTTGTTCACGCGGCTGGTGGTGGCGTTGCGGCAGTTGTAGGCGCCGGCGTTGGTGATGTTGTAGCCGCCCGAGATCACCTCATGGTCGGTGTACTCGAAGCTGAAGATGAGCTCGTTCTTGCGGCCGGCGATTTCGGTGTCCCAGCGCAGGTTGCTCTGATGGGCGAAGTAGGTGACGTCCTGCCAGCCGGTGTGGCCGTTGTCCAGCGTGCCCGCGACGTAGCCCTGGTTGCTGCCCAGCGGATAGACCGTGCGGCTGGAGGCGCCGGTGGTGGCGTAGGCGTTCTCGCTGCGGCCGTAGCGCGTCAGGCTGTTGAGCTTGAGATTGTTGGCAAAGCGGTACTGCACGCGGGCGGTGACGGTGTCCACGTCCGACTGCAGGAAGTCGTTGGCCTGGGCATAGAGCGGCACGTTCTTCGCCGGGTAACGGAAGGGCGCGGTGCCCACCAGGTAGCTGCCCAGGTCGGGACGCTTGTCCTTGGCACGCAGGCCGTAGTAGTCCAGCGTGACCGACAGGTCCTTGTTGACCTCCCACAGGCCCGACAGGGCCAGGCCGTCGCGGCGACGGGTGGAGTAGTCGCGATCGGGCACGCCCTCGTTGCTGGTCAGCACGTTGGCGCGCAGGGCGAACTGGTCGGTGAAGCCCTTGTTGAGATCCGCCGTGACGCGGCGGTACTTGTCGGTGCCGGCACCGGCCGAGATCCGGTAGAAGTCGTAGTCCAGCGTGGCCTGCTTGGTGATGGCGTTGATCGCGCCACCGGCCGAGCCGCGGCCGGCGAAGCTGGAGTTGGGGCCCTTGGTGATCTCGACCTGCTCGATGGCGAAGCTCTCGCGCGTGGTCATGCCGGGGTCGCGCAGGCCGTCGACGAAGACGTCGCTGCGGGCTTCCTGGCCGCGGATGATGTAGCGGTCGCCGAAGGCATTGCCGTTCTCGCCGGTGCCCAGCGTGATGCCGGGCTGGGCCGCCAGGATCTGCTTGAGGTCGGTGGCGCCGGAATCGTCGATGGCCGTCTTGGTCACCACCGAGATGGTCTGCGGCGTCTCGGCCAGCGGCCGCGTGTGGCGTGTGTCGCCCGAGGTGCGGGCCTTGTAGGGCGCGCCGCCTTCGGCATTGGGGTTGGGGTCGATGGCCTGTTCCTGCACCGTCACCGCCGGCAGGGCGGCGGCGGGCGGCTGGGCGGCGGTCTGGGCCATAGCGCCCAAGGGCAGCAGGGCTGCGGTGGACAGGCTGGCGGCCAGGCCGTCGGCCATACGCAGGCTCCGGGGCCGGCGCGTCGCGTTGTTTTTCATGGTTCTCCGCTCCGTGGGTTTGTAAGCGGACGCGATTCTCATTGGCAATCGTTCGCATTCCGTTCTGCGGAGGGGCGTTTTGGTCCTGGAGAACTCGTGCTTTACAGACGCTTTACAGAAGATCCCTCCTTTCGTTGTGGCCAGACAACAGCTGGGCACGCCCGGTGCCCGCGTTGCACGACGGAGTCAGGCCCCTGAGGGCCTCAGTGCTGCTTGCAGCGCGGCTCCCAAAGCCGCACCGTGAAGTCGGCGTCGCGCGGATCGGGGGCAAAGCGCTGCATGACCAGCGGATCGTGCCCAGGCACGATCAGGGACTCGTGCGAGGCCCAGTCGCCGACGCGGCCGAAGGCGTCCAGGCTCTGGTCCGGCCGATAGACGATGGGGAAGGGCGAGCCCTTGTCGCGGTTGGCGTAGTAGTGAAAGAGGTCCGACGCCAGCACCACCCAGCCCGCCGCGGTGTGCACCTGCACCACCTGCAGGCCCGCCGTGTGCCCGCCCACCCAGCGCAGGCGGATGCCCGGGCGCAGTTCGACGTCGCCATCGACCACACGCACGCGCTCCTCGAACAGGTGGCCGACCATGGCATGCACGTCGCGCTGCTCGTACGCCAGGCGGAAGAAGCTGTGGCACATGTACTTGCCGGTGGTGAAGCCGAGTTCCTTCTCCTGCACCCAGAAGGTGGCGCGGGGATAGGTGGCGGTGCTGCCGGCATGGTCGTAATGCAGGTGCGTGACAACCACATCGCCCACCTCAGCGGCATCGACGCCCAGGCGAGCCAGGCCCTGTTCGGGTGGGCGCAGCATCTCGCGCCCGCGGCGGGCCGCGGCCTGCGCGTCGAAGCCCGTGTCCACCACGACGTGACGACCGTCCGGGCACTTGATCAGCCACACGAAGTAGTCCATGGGCATGGGTGCCTGCGGATCGGCCGGCGCCTCGATGAAGTTCTGCGCCGCGACGCGCCGATGGTGGCCGTACCGGATGGCATAGACCTCGTGCTGGACGGCACAGGCAGGGCGGGAGGCGTCGGTCATGGCCGCGAGTTTGCAGCCATGCTGCATTCGCAGCCACCGGGATATTCCTGTATGACAATCGTACGAAACTAAGGGATCATCAGACAAACCTCCAACGCGAGCCGGGCATGCCCGCGCCCTCCCGACCATGGATCTTCAACAAGTCTTCAACGTGCGCGGCCAGGGTGCCATCGTCACCGGCGGCGCCAGCGGCATCGGCCTGGCCATGGTCGAGGCGCTGGCCAGTCAGGGCGCGACGGTCACCCTCCTCGACATGGACGCCGCGGGCATCGAGCGCCAGGTGGCTCGTCTGAGGGCCCAGGGCCTGTCCGTGCGCGGCCGCGTGCTGGACGTGACCGACCGCCCCGCCGTGGACGCTGCCTTCGACGAGGCCGCCGCGGCGCACGGCCTGGACATCGTCTTCGCCAACGCCGGCATCGACCCGGGGCCGGGCTTCATGGCCTTTTCCGACCGCGGCCAGCGGCTGCCCGAGCATGCGATCGAGCACTACAGCGACGAGCGCTGGCACCGTGTGATCGGCGTCAGCCTGGATGCGGTGTTCTATGCCATCCGCGCGGCGGCGCGCGTGATGAAGCCGCAGGGGCGGGGCGGGCGCATCGTCGTCACCACCTCCATCTCCGCCGTGCGTCCGGCGCCGGGCGTGGGCATGGCCTACATGGCGGCCAAGTCGGGCGCTGCGCATCTGGTGCGCACCGCGGCGCTCGAGCTGGCGCGCTACCGGATCCGCGTCAACGCCATCGCGCCCGGCCCCTTCGTGACCCACATCGCCAATGGACGCATGCAGGATCCCGCCGTGCAGGCGGCGCACGCGAAGCTGGTGCCGCTGGGCCGCATGGCGAGCACCGAGGAGATCAAGGGGCTGGCGCTGTTCCTGGCGTCCGAGGCCTCCAGCTTCGTGACCGGCGAGCAGATCGTGATCGACGGCGGCGCCTCGCTGGGCGCGGTGGACTGAGCGTCAACCGCCGCTTGCGGCCTGAGGCGCCGAGCGCTCCAGCAGCCGAAGCGCGAGCGCGCCGGCGTTCTGCACATGCTTGTGGGCAGCGGCCTGCGCCGCCACTGGGTCGCGCTTCTTGAGTGCCTTGAGCAACTGCCGGATCTCGCTGATGCTGTGCCGTGCCCGGTCAGGGTCGGACAGGGTCATGTTGCGCAACTGGCTGGCCCGCAACTGGATGCTGCGCAGCATCGAGGCCGCGAGGTCGTGGTCGGCGCCGCCGATCAGTGCCTCGTAGAAGGCGCGCTTGGCCTCCAGAAGGCCGGCGCCGCTGTCGTAGGCCTGGGCCAGAGCCTCCACCGCCTGCTCCAGTGCCGCCATGTGCGCCGAGCTGGCCAGCCTGGCGAAGCGCTCGGCCAGCAGGCCTTCGAGCACGGCGCGCATCTCGTAGATCTCGCGGGCATCACGCAGGCCGATGGTGCTCACGATCACGCCGCGGTTGGGCACGCTGGTGACGATGCCGTCGTTCTCCAGCTCGCGCAGTGCCTCGCGCAGGCAGGTGCGCGAGACGCCCATCAGCTCGCACAGCTCCCGCTCCACCAGCCGCTCGCCGGGCAGGTAGCGGCCCTGTGCCACCGCATCGCGCACAGCGCTCACCACCTGCTGGCGCAGGGGCGCGGCCGAGGCCGCGATGCGGACGATGGGCGAGGGATGGGCAGCGGATGGCGCGATCGTCATGGGCGGTCTGCAAAGGGAGCGGATCGGCCAAGGATAGCGCCGCATGGCCGCGCGCAAGCCGGACTGCGGGAAAACGCTGTACGACGAAAAACAGGCGATTGACATACTGTCGTACAAAATTGAAACGAAGGAACCCGCATGAGCGACACGCCATCCGGCAGCCCGCAGGGCGCCGACCGCAACGGCTTTCCCCCGCCTGGGCAGAGCCCGCTGTTCGACCAGGGCCTGGCCCTGCGCAAGGCCGTCCTGGGCGATGCGTATGTGGACAAGTCGATCCAGGCGGCGGACGACTTCACCCGCCCGCTGCAGAAGATGATCACCGAGTGGTGTTGGGGCGAGGCCTGGGGCAGCCCGGCGCTGCCTCACAAGACGCGCAGCATGCTCAACATCGCCATGCTCACCGCGCTCAACCGCAAGGAAGAGCTCAAGCTGCATGTGCGCGGCGCCATCAACAACGGCGTGAGCGTGGAGGAGATCCAGGCCGTACTGCTGCAGGCATGCATCTACTGCGGCGTGCCCGCGGCACTGGACAGCACCAGGGCCGCCCGCGAGGTGCTCAAAGAGATCGGGGCCATCGAATGACGCAGCCGGTCGGCTTCATCGGACTGGGCACCATGGGTGAGCCCATGGTGGCCACGCTGCGACGCGCCGACGTGGCGGTGGTGGGCTTCGATATCCGGCCCGAGGCGGCCCGGCGCCTGGCCACGGAGACTGGCATGGTGGCTGCCGTCAGTGCGGGCGAGGTCTTCGCCCGCTGCGATGTGGTCATCACCATGGTGCCCACCAGCGCGCATCTGGCGCAGTTGCTGTTCGGCGACGGCAGTGCGGACGGCACGAACGGCGCCGCCGCGTCGGCCCGGGCAGGCCAGCTTCTCATCGACATGAGTTCGGGCGAGCCTTCGGCCACGCGCCGCATCGGCGAGCGACTGGCCGCGCAGGGCGTGGGCATGGTCGATGCGCCGGTCTCCGGCAACGTGGTGCGCGCCCGCAAGGGCGACCTGGCCATCATGCTGGGTGGCAGCGATGCCGACTGCGAGCGCGCCGGCGCCGTGCTGCAGCCGATGGCGCGGGCCATCTTCCGCACCGGTGCGCTGGGCAGCGGCCAGGCCATGAAGGCACTCAACAACCTCGCATCGGCGGCCGGCTTCTGGATCGCCAGCGAGGTGCTGGCCATCGGCCGCAAGGCCGGGCTCGATCCGGCCGTGATGCTGGACGTGCTCAACGCCTCCACCGGCGCCAACAACAGCACCCAGAACAAGTTCAAGCCCTTCGTGCTGTCGGGCAGCTACCAGGGCAACTTCCTGCTGCCGCTGATGGTGAAGGACCTGGGAATCGCCGCCGGCCTGGCGCGCGAGACCGAGGCCGACGCACCCATGGCCGCGCAGGTGCTGGCGCTCTGGCAGCAGGCGCTGCAGGCTCTGGGCCCCACGGCCGACCACACCGAGGTGGCCCGCCTGGTGGCCGAGCGCAGCCACACGCAGCTGCATTGACTGGATGCCCGATCCCATGAACGAACGACTGGACAACCTGCAGGCCGCCATCGCGGCCGACGTGCAGCGCGGCCACTACCACGGCGCCGTCATCCGCATCGGCCGCGGCGGGCGGCTGGATCTGGAAGCCGCCATCGGTTTCCAGGATGCGGCTCATGACAGGCCCCTGGCCATCGACTCGGTCTTCAGCCTGTTCTCGCTGACCAAGGCCTTCACCAACCTGCTGGTGCTGCGCGCAGTGGAGCTGGGCCGGCTTTCGCTGACCACGCGCGTGGCCGAGCTGATTCCGGAGTTCGGTGGCGCCCCGCGTGACCGCGCCACCCTCTACCACCTGCTGACCCACACCGCCGGCATGCCCGGCGTGTGGACGCCCAAGCCCGACATGTTCGAGGACGACCTGGGCGAGCTGTTGCAGGCCGTCTGCGAGAACGTGCACGGCATCGTCGAGCCCGGCGCGCGCTGCGACTACGCGCCGGTGGTCAACCATGTGCTCATGGGCGAGCTGCTGCGCCGCACCGACCCGCAGGGCCGCGCCTTCCGCGACATCGCCCGCGAGGACCTGTTCGAGCCCCTGGGCATGCGCGACACCTCGCTGGGCGTGCGGCCCGACCTGCGGGCCCGCAAGGTCGTGCCGGACATCCGCGGCGTGGTGCCGATCGCCGTGCGCGGCCGCACGCAGCCGGGTCGCCACAGCCTGTTCGAGGAAGAGGTCAACGATGCCGCCCATGTGGGCGCCTGCTCGACGGCCGGCGACGTCTGGCGCTTCGCCGAAATGCTGCGCCGGGGCGGCACGCTCGACGGCGCGCGCATCGTGTCCCCGCGCATGCTGCAGCTGGCGCGGCAGAACCACACCGGCGACATGCACAACGAGCTCTACCGTGGCGTGGCCCTGCGCGCCGGCTGGACGCCGCCGCCGGCCTTCATCGGCCTGGGCTTCAGCCTGCGGGGCGAGGGCATCGTGCACCACCAGTTCGGCACGCTCACCACGCCGCAGACCTTCGGCAACTATGGCGCCGGCTCGACCATGTTCTGGGTCGACCCCGAGCTGGACCTGAGCTTCGTCTGCCTGACGACCGGCCTGCTGCCGCAGGCGGCCAACATCGAGCGCTTCCAGCGGCTGTCGGACATGGCGGTGGGGGCGCTGGCATGAGGGCGCGCCATCGCGGCCATGCCGTGGCCCGCCGATTCAAAGAACCACAGGAGACAAAGACATGAACACGCACATCGACCGACGTCATTTCCTGGCCGGCACAGGCGCGCTGGCCGCGGCCTGCGCCTGGCCGGCTGCCGCTCAGACCGTGAAGGGGCCCGTGCGCCTGGTGGTGGGCTTCCCTCCCGGGGGCGCGGCCGACATGATCGCGCGCGCCCTGGCCGAGCCGCTGAAGGCCTCGCTGGGCACCACCGTGATCGTGGACAACAAGCCCGGTGCTGGCGGCCGGCTGGCGGCCGACTATGTGCGCAGCGCGCCGGCCGACGGCACGGTGCTGCTGGTCACGCCGGCCTCGGTGATCACCATGGCGCCGCACCTGTACAAGAGCGTGCGTTACGAGCTGGTGCGCGACTTCCAGCCACTGCTGCCGCTGGCGCGCCTGGACCTGGGCCTCTACGCCGGCCCCGGCACGCCCGCCAGCGTCAAGACGCTGCCCGACCTGGTCAAGTGGATGCAGGACAACCCCAAGGCGAAGAGCTGCGGCGTGCCGGGCATCGGCTCCACGCCGCACATGGCGGCCGAACTCATCGGCCGCCAGACCGGGCTGAACTGGCAGCTGGTGCCCTACCAGGGCGATGCGCCGAGCTTCCTGGCGCTGCTGTCGGGCGAAATCCCGGTGGGCGTGAGCTCGCTGGCCGGCGGCATCGAGCACCTTCGGGCGGGCAAGCTGCGCATGCTGGCCCTGACCGGCAGCGACCGCTCGGCCGTGATGCCGGACATTCCAACGCTGAAGGAGTCCGGCTACGACATCGTGGTGGAAGACCGCCACAGCGTGATCGCGCCCAAGGCCTTGCCGGCGCCGCTGGCGTCCACGCTCAGGCAAGCCATCGCGGGCGCCATGCAGTCGAAGGACGTGGGCGATCTGCTGCAGCGCCTGTCGCTGCAGCGCGCCGCGCCCACCGAGGACTTCGCTGCCGTGCTGAAGGTCGACAGCGATCGGTGGGCAGCCGCCGCCAGGTCGATGAACCTGGCGCTGGAATGAAACCGGCAAGATGAAGGACCTCCACGGGAAGACCGCCTTCGTGACCGGCGGCGCCAGCGGCATCGGCCTGGGCATGGCCTGCGCCTTCCTCGCCGAAGGCATGAACGTGATCGTGGCCGACCTCAGCGACGCGCACCTGGCCCACGCCCGCGAAGTGCTGGCGCCACAGTCGCAAAAGGTGCGCTTCATGAAGCTGGACGTGGCCGACCGGGAAGCCATGCGCAGTGCGGCCGACGAGGCCGAGGCTGCCTTCGGCAAGATCCACGTGCTGTGCAACAACGCCGGGGTCACGGGCTACCTGCCCATGGACCAGGCCACCTACGGCGACTGGGACTGGCTGCTGAGCGTCAACCTCTACGGCGTGATCCACGGCATCGTGAGCTTCCTGCCCAAGCTGCGCGCGCACGGCGAGGGCGGCCACATCGTCAACACCGGCTCCATCGCGGGCCTGGTGCCGGCGCCGGCCTGGGGCGGTATCTACAGCACCACCAAGTTCGCCATCCATGGTCTGTCGGGGTCGCTTCGGCTGTCGGTGGGCCAGTACGGCATCGGCGTGACGGAGGTCTGCCCCGGCGCCACGCGCACCAACGTGCGCGACTCGCATCGCCTGCGCCCTGCGCACTTCGAAACGGCCGACCATCGCAAGGGCTCCATGCCCTCGCTGCAGGAGATCGGCATCGATCCGCTGGAGATCGGCCGGCAGGTGGTGCGCGCCATCCGTCGCAACGATCCGTACGTGATCGCCCATGCCGAGAACAAGGCCCATGTGCAGGCCTTTGCCGAGGAAATGCTGGCGTCCTTTCCGGACGAGACCGTGACAGACGAGGGTCGGCTCAGCTACATCCGCTGGTTCGACCAGGCGACGGCCGAGGCATTGGCGCAGCAGCCGCGCGATCCCGGCGCGTGAATGGACTTGCCGGGCGTGGTCCGGCGTGCACACGCCCAGAAAAAAATGGGTCGCCGGGTGCTTTCACACCCGACGACCCCTGCAAAAAAGCGCACCTGCTCCCGTGGCAGGGAACAGGATGGCTGCAACGGGTGGGCGAGGAAGGCTGCTTTCTCTGCCTCGCCGCGGTGCCCGTGCGGCCCTTCTGTGGGTGGTCGGTCCCTCCTGCGCTTTCCTCCCTCGCGCGTCTCGGCGGCGGTCCGGGCAATCTAGCCGTCGGTGCATCGTGGCTACTCGGCCAAATGGATGATGGCGCCGGGCTCAGCGCGGCCGCAGGTCGGCCGCCCACGCCTGGGCGACCTTCTCCGACAGTCCCAGCAGTGCATCTCCCAGTTCCTGCGCCACCGTCTCCATCGGCAAGGGCGTGGACAGGCTCACGTTCAGCACATAGGCCGCGCCGTCGGCCGAAGGCAGCGGAGCCGCCAGCGCCACCACTTCGGGCTGCCACGAGGCCGCGCAGAAGCCGCGGCTGCGGATCTGCTGGGTGGCTTCCTCGATCTCGTGCGAGAGGGCGGGCCATTGCGGGCCGCGCCGTGACGCGACCGCGCGCAGGATGTCCCGCCGCCGGGCCGCGGGCGCCACGGCCAGGTAGGCGCGGCCGAGCGAGGTCAGCTCCATCGGCACGCGCTGGCCCGACACCACATGCCGCAGCGCGACTCGGCGGGCGTAGCGGATGGATTCGAGGTAGACCATCTCGTCGCCATCCGGCGCGGCCAGGCCCACGTTGATGCGCCGGGATTCGGCCAGCGCGTGCATGTGGGGCGCGGCCACGGCGAGCACGCGCGAACCCGACCGCATGGCGTGCGCGAGGCTCAGCACGGGCGGCGCCAGCCGGTAGGCGCGCGATGCAGCCTCCCATTGCAGCAGGCCGCAGCCCACCAGCGTCTGCGTCAGCCGGCTGACCGTTGCCTTGGGCAGGCCGGTACGTTCAGCCAGGTCGCTGTTGCCCAGAAGTTCCGAGCCCGGCCTGAAGGCGCGCAGCAGGGCGATACCCCGCTCCAGCGAGCGATTGGCAGGAGAGAGGCCGGGCTTTTCCGTAAGGCTATCGATGGCTCCAGGCATGGGAGGGAGGGCGCAAATGCAGGGGATGGCAAGCTTACGGTGATTCCACTGAGTGGAACAGCTTGCGCTTTCCGAAGCTTGAATGCTCCTAGAGTTGCCGCATGGCCGGGTGCTGCTTGACAGTGCATTCGGGCATCGATCCCGACAAGGAGACACACCATGATTCGACGACTTTTGCACGCAGGGCGCGCCTGTCTTTTCGCCCTCGGCACCGTCGGCGCCCTCGGCCTGGCGGGTGCCGCATCGGCCGCCTACCCCGACCATCCGATCCGCCTGGTCGTGCCCTTCTCGCCCGGCGGCGGCACCGACCTGATCGCCCGCACGCTGGGGCAGGAGATGGGCAAGGACCTCGGCCAGCCGGTCATCGTCGACAACAAGCCCGGCGCCGGCACGATGATCGGCACCGACAACGTGGCCAAGAGCGCGCCCGACGGCTACTCGGTGGTGGTCGCTTCCTTCGCGCATGCGGTCAATCCATCGTTGCAGCCCAAACTGCCCTATGGCAGCAATGCCGTGTTCGCACCCGTGATGCTGATCGGTCGCGGCCCCAATGTGCTGCTGGTGCGGCCCGACAGCCCCTTCAAGTCGGTGGCCGACGTGGTCACGGCGGCGAAGGCCCGGCCCGACAAGCTCACCTATGCGTCCCAGGGCACGGGCACCTCGGCCCACCTGGCGGGCGAGATGCTGGCCAACCTGGCCAAGGTGAAGCTGGTGCACGTGCCCTACAAGGGCGCCGGCCCGGCCCTGACCGACCTGCTGGGCGGGCAGGTGGACATGATGTTCGCCACCGCGGCCGCCGCCTCCACCTTCGTCGATGGCGGCAGGTTGCGCGCGCTGGGCGTGACCACGCCCGAGCCCTCGCCGGCCTTCAAGGGAGTGCCCGCCATCGCCGCCACCGTGCCGGGCTACCAGATGGAAAGCTGGTATGGGCTCTATGTGCCCGCCGGCACGCCGCCCGCCGTCATCGAGCGCCTCGGCGCCGCCGCCCGCAAGGCGGTGCGCACGCCCGACTTCGCCCGCAAGATCGAACACGAAGGCCTGGTGGTCAGCGGCGGCCCGCCCGCCGAACTGGCCACCTACGTGCAGGCCGAAGAGGCCCGCTGGACCCGCATCGTCAAAGAGAACGGCATCAAGCCGGATTGAACAGAAACCGGCCCCCGCCACCCCGCCTTGGAACCCCGCCATGACCTACGACTTCATCACCCTCTCGGTCGACAACGCCATCGCCACCCTGACGCTCAACCGGCCCGACAAGCGCAATGCCATGAGCGACGACATGCGCCGCGAGTTCGCCCATGCGCTGGAGCATGTGGGCGCCGACAAGGCCATCCGCGCCCTGGTGCTGACCGGCGCCGGCAAGGGCTTCTGCGCTGGCGGCGACATCGCCGGCATGCAGCGGCGCATGAATGCGCCCACCGGTGAGGTGGGCTTCAACGGCTGGCACCGCCAGCAGCGCGTGCACCAGGTGCAGGCCCTGCTGCACACCTGCCCCAAGCCGGTGATCGCCGCCGTCAATGGCGCCGCTTCGGGCCTGGGCGCGGACACGGCGCTGGCCTGCGACTTCATCATCGCCAGCGAATGGGCCAGCTTCACCTGGTCGTACATCCACCGCGGGATCATCCCCGACGGCGGTGGCATGTACTTCCTGCCGCGCCGCGTGGGCCTGCCCAAGGCCAAGGAGCTGATCTTCACCGGCCGCCAGGTGAAGGTGGACGAAGCACTCGCACTGGGCATCGTGGACCGCAAGACCTCGGCCGAGACGCTGCTGGCCGACGCCCAGGCCTGGGCCGCCGAGCTGTCCTCCGCGTCGTCCACCGCGCTGGCGCTGACCAAGTCCATCCTCGACCAGAGCTTCGAGCTGTCGGCGCACGACGTCTTCGCCCAGGGCAGCCAGGCGCAGGGCATCTGCTACACCAGCAGCGAGCACCGCGCCTCGGTCGAGGCCTTCCTGGCCAAGACGGCCGCCAAGGAGTGAGGCCGTGAGCGACGCCATCGCCAGACTCCTGTCGCCACGCAGCGTGGCCGTGATCGGCACCTCGGCCGATCCGAAGAAGACCTCGGGCCGGCCCGTGGCCTACCTGCGCAAGCACGGCTATGCCGGGCGCATCCTGCCGGTCAATCCCAAGGTGGCACAGATCGACGACCTGGTCTGCTATCCCGACATCGCCTCATTGCCCGAGGTGCCCGAAGTGGCCGTGGTGCTGCTGGGCGCCGAGCGCGCCCACCTGGCCGTGAAGGAACTGGCCGAGCGCGGCTGTGCGGCCGCCATCGTGCTGGCCAGCGGCTACACGGAGACGGGCGAGGAGGGCGCGCGGCGCCAGCAGCAGCTCATGGAGGCCGCGGGGTCCATGCGCATCCTGGGGCCCAACACCATCGGCCTGGTCAACCTCACCGACGGCATCGTGCTCTCGCCGTCCGGCGCGCTGGAGATGGACCACTTCCCGGTGGGCGGCATCGGCGTCGTGTCGCAAAGCGGCGGCATCCTGGGCTCGCTGCTGTCGCGCGCGGCGGCGCGGGGCATCGGCCTGTCGAAGCTCATCGCCACCAGCAACGAGGTCGACCTGGAGCTGGCCGACTTCATCGAGCACCTGGCCGACGACCCGGCCACGCGGGTCATCGCGCTCTATGTGGAGGCGGTGCGCAATCCGGCGCGCTTCCGGGCGGCCTGCCTGAAGGCGGCGCGCGCCGGCAAGCCGGTGGTGGCCTTCAAGATCGGCCGCTCCGAGGCCGGCGCGCAGGCGGCCGTCTCGCACACCGGCGCCATGGCCGGGGCCGACCGCATGTACGGCGCGCTGTTCCGCCAGGTGGGCGTGATCCGCGCGCAGAGCTTCTCGGATCTGCTGGACATTCCCGCAGCGCTGGCCACAGGCCGGCAGCTTCAGGGACGGCGCGTGGCCGTCCTCACCTCCACCGGGGGCGCGGGCACGCTGGTGTCGGACGACCTGGGCGTGGCCGGCTTCGAGACGCCCGCGCCCGATGCGGCCACGGCCCAGGCGCTGCGCGCCCTGCAGACCGGCAGCGAGGCCGTGCTGGACCGCAACCCCATCGACGTGACGCTGGCCGGCCTGCGGCCCGACCTGCTGCGAGGCGCCATCCGCACGCTGCTGGCGAGCCCCAGCTACGACGCGCTGGTGATCATCGTGGGCAGCTCCAGTCTGGCCATGCCCGAGCTGCTGGCCGGGGCCATCCAGGACTGCCTGCCCGATTCCGACAAGCCGGTGATGGCCTACGTGAGCCCGCATGCGCCGGAGATCGGCGCGCTGCTGACGCGCCGTGGCGTGCCGGCCTTCGCGGCGGCCGAAAGCTGCACGGCAGCGCTGGCCGGCATGCTGCATGTCGCCGGCTTCGAAGTGCCCGCCGACGGGGTAGCCGCGGGGGTGCCCGTCGATGCCGGCGATCTGCCCAGCGGCTCGCTGGACGAGGCCGCGGCCAAGGCCGTGTTCGCCCGCTTCGGCGTGCCCTGCGCGGCCGAACGGGTGGTGCACGATGCGCGCGAGGCCGAGGCGGCGGCGCGCGCGCTGGGCGGGCGCGTGGTGCTCAAGATCCTGTCTTCGCAGATCACGCACAAGAGCGACGTCGGCGGCGTGGCGGTCGGCCTGGACGCGCAAACCGTCGGGCCGCGCCTGGCGCAGATGGCCGCAGAGGTCGAGGCCCGCGCGGGCGTGCTGCCGCAGCGCTTCCTGGTGCAGCAGATGGTCTCGGGCGGAACCGAGCTGATCCTGGGCCTGCACCGCGATGCGCTGGGCACGGCCGTGCTGCTGGGCATGGGCGGCGTCACGGCCGAGCTGTTCCAGGACACGACCCTGCGTCTGTTGTCCCAGCAGGACGGACGGCTCCTGCCGCTCGGCCGCGCCGATGCGCTGGCCATGGCGCAGTCACTCAAGACCTGGCCGCTGCTGGACGGCTTCCGCGGCCGGCCCAAGGCCGACGTCGCGGCGCTGGTCGACGCCATCGTGGCCTTCTCCGCCATGGCCGCACAGCTGGGCGAGCGCATCGTGGAGGCCGAGATCAACCCGGTCTTCGTGCTGCCCGAGGGCCAGGGTGTGCGCGCGGCCGACGGCGTGCTGGTGCTGGCCTGAATGGCTGAAACGCCTCGTCAGACGCGCCGCCGTGCGCCCCTCTCCCACGAGGGGAGAGGGCGCAAGGCCGGCCGGCAGGTCAAGCCGTTCGCAGCACACTCAGCCCATGACGCCAGATCCTTCGCCGCCCCCCACCGACTTCGCCCCACGCGCACCGCGCGCCAGCCGGCTCGACGCCCTGGCGCGGCAGCTGGACACCGGCCCCAGCGGCAGCCGCGTGCGCTGGCGCGGTTGGGGAACCCACCACACGGGGCGGGCCCCGCTGGTGCTGCTGCATGGCGGCCATGGCAACTGGATGCACTGGGTCCGCAACATCGAGGCGCTGGCCGCAGACCGCGCCGTGTGGGTGCCCGACATGCCGGGTTACGGCGATTCCGACGCGCTCGACGAGGGCAGCTTCGACACCTTGGTCGAGCGGCTGATGGCCGGCATCGCGCAGTTGCCGGGCGCTGGCAAGCAAGGCGTCGACCTGGCCGGCTTCTCCTTCGGCGGACTGGTCGCGGCGCATCTGGCCGCCCGGGCGGCCGCGGCCTCGGACGAGACGGTCGCGCGCATCCATCACCTGCTCCTGCTCGGCCCCGCCGGCCATGGCGGCGCCCGCCGTCCGCGCGGCCCCTTGCATGACTGGCATGCCGCCGCCCAGGCGCAGGACCATGCGGCGCTTGCGGCCATCATGCGCCACAACCTGCTCATGCACATGCTGCACGACGAGGCCGCCATTGACGACGAGGCGCTGGCCGTGCACACCCGGGCCTGCCAGGCCACCCGCTTTCGCAGCAAACGGCTGTCGCGGGCTGGCGGCCTGCAGTCGGTGCTGGCGGCCCATGCCGGTCCGGTCGCGGCCGTGTGGGGCGCCCACGACGTGACGGCCGATCCGGCCGAAGCCGCGGCGCTCGTCGGCTGTCCGACGCATGTCATTCCCGGCGCCGGGCACTGGGTCCAGTACGAGGCCGCAGCGCAGGTCGATGCCTGGCTGCGCGATGCGCTCGGCGTGGACTGAAGGCGCCGCCCGCGCCGTGCAAGGCCGAGGCGGCGCTCGCCATGGTGGCGGCCTCGCGCCGCTGTGTCGTGCTGGCCGATCACAGCAAGATTGGCCCGCCCACGTCCTGGCCGCGAGCACGACAGCGTCAGCGGCCCGATACCCGGGGATGGCATGATTTGACGCGGCGCATCCGCCCACTGGGCGTGCAGCCCGGACCCGACCGCGGCGTCCGGGCCGGTGCGCGCCTGCCTGCCGGGCATGCCGCTTGCACGTGTGTCCCTTCCCCTGGAGTTTTTCGAATGAGCAACCCCCGTCAACCCGCCCATCCCATCGATCCCCTGTTCACCGAGCGCTGGTCGCCGCGCGCCTTCACCGAGGAGGCCATCGCCGAGCCCGCTCTCATGAGCCTGCTCGAAGCCGCGCGCTGGGCGCCCTCCGCCTACAACGTGCAGCCCTGGCGCTTCATCTACGCGCGCCGCGATACGGCCGCCTGGCAGCCCATCTTCGACAGCCTCGTCGAGTTCAACCAGATGTGGACGAAGCGCGCCGCCGCGCTGGTGGTGATCGCCTCGGCCCGCGAAGCCGTGTTCCCGGGCAAGACCGAGCCGGTGGCCAACGCCTCGCATGCCTTCGATGCTGGCGCCGCCTGGGCCAGCCTGGCCTTCCAGGCGCAGTTGTCGGGCTGGTCGGCCCATGCCATGGCCGGCTTCGACGCCGGCAAGCTGCGCACGGCCATCGGCCTGCCCGAGATGTACGCCATCGACACCGTCGTGGCCGTGGGCCGGAAGGGCGATCCGGCCGTGCTGCCCGAAGGCATCCGCGCGCGTGAAGTGCCGAGCGACCGCCGGCCGCTGGCGGAGTCGGCCTTCGAGGGCACGTTCGGCGCGCAGGGCTGATCCGCACCGCGGCGCGGCTCAGGCCGCGCCAGCGGACGGGCTGCGGATCTCCACGCCCATCTGCGTCTCCACCCAGCGCACCAGTTCGGAGACGCTCGCGCCAGGGCCTCGCGCCTCGTCCGCGGCCTGCCACAGCGCCAGGCCGGCGGCACTGAGCGGCGCGGGCATGTCCTGCGACTTGGCGAGGTCCAGCGCGATGCCCATGTCCTTGAGCATCAGTTCGAGCTTGAACGGGTCGTCGAAGCGCCGGCTGAGCACCCGCTGGTCGATGTGGGTGCGGGTGATCCACGAGCCGCCGGTCGATTCGTTGAGCACCTGCGTCATCACGGCCGGGTCCAGCCCGGCCCGTGTGCCGAGCGCCAGACCCTCGGCGGTGGCGGTCAGCGTCAGCGCCGTCACCAGGTTGTTCAGGCACTTCATCGTGTGGCCGGCGCCCAGCCCTCCGAGGTGGAACACCGCGCGGCCCATCGCGTCCAGCAGGGGCCGCACGCGCGCCACGTCCGCGGCGGTGCCGCCCACCATGAAGACCAGCTCGGCCGCCTGGGCGCCCCAGGCCGCGCCCGAGACGGGCGCGTCCACCATGGCGATGCCGCGGGCCGCCAGGCCTTCGGCCGTCTCGCGCGTGAGCCAGGGCTCGGCCGAGGAGGTGTCCAGCAGCAGGCCACCCGCCTGCCAGCCGGCCAGCAGGCCCGTCTCCGGCGCGAAGACCACGTCGCGCACGACGCGGCCGTTGGGCAGCATGGTGACGACGATGTCGCTGTGGCGGGCCACCTCGCAGGCCGTGGCGCAGGGGCGGAGGCCCGGCTGAGCCTCGGCCAGGGCGGTCGCGACGCCGGCCTGCGCATCGTGCACCGCCACGGCGTGGCCGGCACGGGCCAGGTGGCCGGCCATGGGGCCGCCCATCACACCCAGACCAATGAAGCCGACGCGCAGGGCGGCAGACGTGGATGCAGCGTCGTGCATGCCAGCCGCCCGCTCAGTCCAGCTGCACGCCTGACGTGCGGATGACCTGGCCCCAGTACGCGCTCTGGGCGCGCGCCATGTCGTAGAACTCCTTGGGCGTGCCCGGCAGGGCCTCGAAGCCGAATTCGCCGAACACCTGCTGCACGCGCGGCGCCTGCAGCGCCTTGCGCAGCTCGGCGTTGAGTTTCTCGACGACGGGCGCCGGCATGCCCGCCGGCCCGATGAGGCCGTGGAAGGCAAAGGCGTTGACCTCCGGGTAGCCCAGCTCGTTGAAGGTGGGCACGTCGGGCAGGGCCTTGGCGCGCTGGGGCAGCGCGATGGCCAGGGCGCGAAGCTTGCCGCTCTTGAGGTAGGGCAGGGCGGTGCCCAGGTCCAGCATCATCATCGGCACCTGGCCGCCCATCATGTCCTGCAGCGCGGGGGCGGCGCCCTTGTAGGCCACGTGCGTGATGGTGAGGCCCGCCTTCTGCTTGAGCAGCTCCATGGCCATGTGGTGCGGCGTGCCGATGCCGGGCGAGCCGTAGCTCGCCTTGTCGCCGCTGGCCTTCACATAGGCGACGAACTGCTGCAGGTTCTGCGCCTGGAAGTCGCTGCGCACCACCAGCGCGATCGGGATGCGGCCGATGGCGCCGATGTAGGTGAAGTCGGAGGCCGGCTTGTAGGGCAGCTTGGCGAACATGTGCTCGTTGAAGAGCAGGGCCGCGTTCTCCGCCTGCATGACGGTGTAGCCGTCGGGCTTGGCCTGCATCAGCAGGCCGACCGCGATGTTGGTCGAGGCGCCGGGCCGGTTGTCGATCAGCACCGGCTGGCCGATGGAGGGCTGCATCGCATCGGCCAGCTGGCGCGCGATGCTGTCGGTGCCGCCGCCGGCGGCGTAGGGCACCAGCCACTTGATGGGCTGGCTGGGATAGGCGCCCTGGGCCAGCGCGGCACCGGCAGTGGCGGCGGCCAGGGCCAGGGCGGCGCCCAGGCGATGGAAGAAGCGGGTCATGGGGTTGTCTCCTGTGTTGTGATCGATGCGAAGGAAGGCGCTCAGCCGTGCAGCACCTGCCAGAGCGCGCGGTCGCGCTCGGCGGTCCACACGACCGGATGCTCGGTGCCGGTGAGCTCGTCGTAGGCGCGCGAGACGTCGAAGGGCAGCACATGGCGGAACACCGGCCAGTCGCCGAAGCGCGGCACCATGGCCGCCTCGGCCCGCGCAAAGCAGCCCTTGAGCGATTCGCCGGCGTCGATGCCGGCCTGCACGGCGCCCAGCAGCGTGGCCAGGAAGTCCTGCGTCAGGCGGATGGCCTCGGTGCAGGCGGCCTCGCCCTGCAGCACGGCGCCGCGGCCGGGCACCAGGGTGCGTGGGTGCAGGGCGGCCACGGCGTCGAGCGTGGCCGCCCAGTCGCGGATGTAGGCATCGCCGGCATAGACGCCGCAGCGGTTCTCCACGACATCGCCCGAGAAGCACACGCCGGCCTCCGGCAGCCAGGCCACGGTGTCGCCGCTGGAATGGCCGCGGCCCAGCGCCAGCAGCTGCAGCTCGCGGCCGCCACCCAGCCACAGGCTCATGCGGCTGTCGAAGCTGATCGTGGGCAGGGTCAGGCCCGGGATCTCTTCCACGCCTTCGAACAGGCGCGGAAAGCGGCCCACCTCGGAGTCGAAGTCGGCCTGGCCGCGGGTGCGGATCCAGTCCAGCGTGCCCTGGCTGGCGATGATGGCCTGCACCTCGTCGAAGGCGCTGGCACCCATCACGCGCACGGCGTGGTAGTGCGTGAGCACGATGGTGCGCACCGGCTTGTCGGTGACGCTGCGGATGGCCGCCAGGAAGTCGCGCGCCATGCGCGGCGTGGGCCGGGTGTCGATCAGCACGACCTGGTCCTCGGCGACGACGAAGCCGCAGTTGGGATCGAAGTCGCTGATGTAGCCATAGACGTCGGGCGCCAGCAGGGTCAGGCGCGGCTTCTGCTCGCGGGTGTCGGAGGCCGAGGCGAAGGAGACGGTGGCGGGCGCGGTGGTGGCGGTCATGGGGCAGGGGTGTCGGTGTCGAGGGCGGCGGCGCGGATGCAGTCCAGCAGCACCTGCTGGTCGCCGCACTGGTTGGCCAGCAGCAGCACGAGGCGGGCATTGAGGTCGGCGCTCTGCGCCTCGCTCAGGCCCTCATGGGCCTGCAGCAGGGCGGCATAGAAGCCGTCGGGGTCGGGGATGTGGGGCTCGGTGATCATGGGGCGGGCGTGGAAGGGACAGCGGGCGTCAGGGCGGTGTCGAGCGCCTGGCGCAGGCCGTCGGCCGTGGCGGCGGGCAGCAAGGCGGCGCGGTAGGCGTCGGGGCGCACCAGCAGCAGGCTGCCGGGCTGTTGCAGGCCCAGGTGTGCGAGTTCGGCCGCACCCGCCGCATGGCCGGGGAGGCCGCAGGCGGTATCGGCACGCGGGCCCACCGCCACCAGCCGGATCGGCCGCCCGGCGACGGCGCCCAGGGCCGCATCCACCTGCGCCGGCCCGGGCGCATGCCACAGGCCCAGCCAGTGCGTGCCGGGCCGCAGCAGCGCCGCGAGCGAGGTGGACTGGCCTTGCGCATCGGCCAGGGGCACGTTCTGCACCGTCCGACTGCCGCTGGGCTGCCAGGGCGAGGGCGGGTAGTCGTTGGCGACCGACATGCGGCCCGTGTTGACCAGACTGCGCGCGAAGGGATGGCGCGCGGCGAGTGCGACCACGGCCCGGCGCAGCACATGCTCGGCGGGCGACCGCGGCGCCAGGAAGCGCGCCGAGCGGCTGGTCACCGCCAGGTTCTGCACGGCCGCGGGCCGGCGCTCGGCGTCGTAGCTGTCCAGCAGGGTGGCGGGCGCCTGGTCGCTCAGCACCAGGGCCAGCTTCCAGGCCAGGTTGGCGGCGTCCTGGATGCCGGTGTTGCCGCCACGCGCGCCGAAGGGGCTGACCACATGGGCCGCGTCGCCGATGAAGAAGATGCGGCCGTGGCGGAAGCGTTCCAGCAGATGGTCGCGGTAGCCGTAGGGGCCGATCCAGACGAACTCGAAGTCCACGTCGGGCCCCAGCTGCTCGCGCAGGCGGGCGGCGGCCACCTCGGGCAGGCTGACCTCGGCGGGGTCGGCGTCCTCGGGCATCTGGTAGTCCATGCGCCAGACGCCGTCGGCCATCAGGTGCTGCCACACGCCGCGGCCTTCGTTGAAGGGCGCGTCCACCCAGGTCCAGCGCTCGACGGGCAGCGGCTTTTTGAAGCGCACGTCGCTGATGCACCAGCGGTCGGTGCTGCGCGAGGCATGGGCCGGCAGGGCCAGCTGGGTGCGGATCGGGCTGTTCGCGCCGGTGGCGTCGATCAGGTGATCGGCGTCGAGGGCGTAGCGGCCCGCGGGTGTCTCGACCTGCAGGCGCACGCCGTCGTCTTGCGGTTCCACCTCCAGCACGCGGTTCTTCCAGCGCAGGTCGGTCAGGCCCAGTTCGAGGATGCGGTCCACCAGGAACCACTCCACGTAGAACTGCTGCAGGTTGATGAAGGGCGGCTGCGCCGAGACGCTGTCGGTGCGCAGGTTGAAGCTGTAGACCTCGGTGTCGCCCGAGAAGGTCCGGCCGAAGGACCAGGTGGCGCCCTTGGCCGCGATGCGCTCGTAGATGCCCAGCCGCGCGAAGATCTCCAGGCTCTTCTGCGCGTAGCAGATGCCGCGCGACGAGGCGCCGCGCACGCCGACGGTGTCGTCCTCGTCCAGCAGCACGCTGCGGATGCCGCGGCTGGCCAGGTCGCAGGCCAGCGTGAGGCCCGACAGGCCGCCACCGACGATCACGACCGGATGGCGTCCGGCCTCGCCTGCCGAAAGTTCGGGCGGTGGCACGAAGGGCCACTGCGGCAGTTCGTAGGGTGGGGCGAAGGTGAAGGCGTCCATGGTGGAAGGCGCTCCCTGTTCAGAGGGCGTGGCAGAAGGCGGCGATGGCATCCGCCGCTTCGCGCACCAGGTGCGGCTGGCCAGCCAGGTAGTGGTTGCCGCCCACGATGTCGACGTTGCGGATGGTGCCGCCACCCGCCGCCAGCCAGGCGTCGCGCGTGCTGGGAAAGGTGGACTGGTCGGCGGTGTAGGTCAGCAGCAGCTTTGGGCAGGTGGTGCGGGCCAGGTTGGTGGGCCCGTCCGCCTGCGAGCGCGAGGACCACTGCGACAGGAAGGCCGTGAGCGAGGTGGTGCGGCCCATGGCGTTGGCCGAATAGTTGACCTGCCGCGCGTCGCCCCACACGCTGCCGGGCGCACGGTCGTTGGCGTCCAGCGACAGGTCCACGCAGCGCGGATCGGCATGGGTGCGGTAGACGATGAAGGCCTGGTCGCGCGGCGCGCCGGGCGTGGCGCGCAGTTGTTCGAGGCGGGCCAGCACCCACTGCTCGATGCGCTGCAGCCGGGCCTGCTGGGCGCCCTTGAAGCGCGCCAGGAAGGCCGGGCTGTAGGGCCGCGCATGGCGGGGGTCGTACATGTCGAGCGCCGGGTCCACGGAGAGCGGGTCGTGCTCGTCCGTGACCGAGGGGTCGATCCAGTCGGCCAGCAGCCGGCTGCGGCCCAGGTGCGCCGCGCACAGGGCGATGCCGGCCACCGGCGGCAGGTCGGCCGGATGCAGGCCGCTCGGGTCGCCGTCGGGCAGGTGGGTGGCCGTCAACTGCTCGGCCTGCGCCTGGTAGAAGCTGGCCAGCGCCGCCCCGCCCGAGTTGCCGATCAGCACCACCCGGTCGTACCCCTGCGACTGCAGGAACTGGACGCCCGCGCCCAGGTCCTGGATGGCCCGCTCCATCAGCAGCACGGTGTCGTTGCCCATGTAGCGCGAGTTGAGGCCCAGGCAGCACACGCCGCGCTCGGCCAGCGGGCCGATCAGGTAGTGGCCCATAAAGTTGCTGGTCGGATGCATGACGATGGCGGCCACCCGTGCGCCACCGGGCGGTGCCATCCAGGCGCCGTAGATGCGCGGCCGCAGCATCTGCAGGCCCGACTGGCTTTCCAGCGCGGCGCCGGGCCGTACGTCGATGACGGCGAGTTGCGGCTCAGCCATGGTGCGGGCGCACCTCGCGCAGGCGGGCCTTGCGCTGGGTCCAGTCGTCGAGCGCGGCGCGGGCCCGGCGGGCATGCGCGTCCATCTCGGCCTGCGGCACGGTGGGCGTGGTCAGCTCCACGCGGATGCCGTTCGGATCGAAGAAGTAGATCGAGCCGATGATGTGGTGGTCGGTGATGCCCAGCACCGGCACGCCCGCAGCCTCGATGCGGGCCTTGGCCGCGCGCAGCTCCTCCACCGTGTCCACCCGCAGCGCGATGTGGTTGACCCAGGCGGGCGTGTTGGGCGAGGGGGCCGCCACCGTGTCGTCGCCCAGGTCGAAGAAGGCGATGTAAGAGCCGTCGCGCATCTGGAAGAAGATGTGCACGTAGGGGCAGTGTTCGCCGGTGCTGGGAACGTGCTCGTTCTTGATCACGTGCACGAGCGGCAGGCCAAGCAGGTCCTCCCAGAAGCGGCGGGTTTCCTCGCCATCGCGGCAGCGCCAGGCGAAGTGGTGCAGGCCGCGGATGGGCACGGGGTCGTGCGGCGATGGGGTGGGCTCTGGCATGGTGTCTCCGTCTCGCGAGGCCGCCATGGGCCCGCGTTGCCGCGATTGGGCACGAGGCGTTTCTATGATGCAATCGAAATAAATTCATCGATTGATGAAGGAAGTCCATGAATCTCACCCTGCGCCAGCTGCGCGCCTTCGCCGCCGTGGCCGAGGCCGGCAGCTTCACGGCGGCGGCGCGGCAGCTGCACCTGACCCAGTCGGCCCTGAGCGTGCTGGTGCGTGAGCTCGAGCGCGAGATGGGCGTGCAGCTGCTGGATCGCCACACGCGTGCGGTCGAACTCTCCGAGGCGGGCCGCGAGTTCCTGCCCTCGGTGCACCGCCTGCTCGCCGAGCTGAGCACCGCGGTGGCGAGCGTCACCGACCTGCGCGACAAGAAGAAGGGCCTGCTTCGTCTGGCCGCGCCCCAGCTGATGGCCTGTACCTTCATCCCGCGCGCAGTGGCGGCCTACCGGCAGCGCCACCCGGAGGTGGAGGTGCGCGTCTCCGACACGCTGCCCGAGCAGCTGCTGGCCGGCATGCGCGCGGGCGACGTGGAGGTGGCCGTGGGCCAGGACATGCCGGTGGACGAGGCCGTGCTGCGACGCCCGCTGCTGCGCGACCGCCACTGGCTGATCTGCCCGGCGGACCATCCGCTGGCCCGGCGCCGCAGCGTGCGCTGGCGCGAGCTGGGCCCCTGGACCTTCATCGCGCCGACGCGCGACTTCCGCCAGCGCATCGCGCCGGAGGTGGACGCCGAGGTGCGCGCCCTGCTCAACGGACCGCAGACACAGGAGGTGTCGTACATGACCACCGCGCTCGGCATGGTGGCGAGCGGCCTGGGCCTCACGGTCTGTCCGACCTATTCGGCGCCGCTGGTGCGGGCCTGGGGCCTGGCGATGGTGCGGCTGGCCGAGCCGGACTTCCACCGCGAGGTGTGCGTCTACACGCCGGCCCGGCGCTCGCTGTCGCCAGCCGCGGCCAGCTTCGTGGACATGCTGCTGGCCAACCCCACGCTTGCCTGAGGAGGGCCGTCCATGCTGCTGAACCTGCGCGAACTCCAGGCCTTCAAGGCCATCGCCGAACTCGGCTCATTGGGCCGGGCTGCCGAGGCGCTGTCGCTGACGCAGCCGGCCCTCACCCGCACGCTCAAGCGGCTGGAAGGGCAGCTGGGCGTGCCGCTCTTCGAGCGCCATCCGCACGGCATGGCGCTGACGAGCTATGGGCAGGCGCTCGTGCCGCATGCGGGGCTGCTGCTCAGCGGCTCGGACGAGGCGCTGCGCGCGGTCAACGAGTTGCTGGGCCTGTCGCGCGGCACGGTGCGCATCGGCGCGGTCTCCAGCGCCGTGGAGCACCTGCTGCCGCCGGCCATCGAGCGGCTGCTCGCGGCCCATCCGCCACTGCAGGTGCAGATCGTGGAGGGGCTGTCCGACGAGCTGCTGCTGGCGCTGGCCCGGGGCGAGGTGGACCTGGCCCTGGGCTTTTCGGCGGCCGAGGACGAGGACGTGGCGCTGGTCTCGGAAAGCGGCTGGCAGGAGGGCTGCCATGTGGTCTGCGGAGCGGGCCATCGGCTGCTGGCGCGCTCGCCGGTGGGCCTGGCCGACCTGGGGGGCGAGCGCTGGGTACTGCCGCCCCGGCGCATGGGTCCGCGCGAGGAATGGCAACAGCTCTTCTGGGACCACGGCCTGCCCGCGCCGGCGGTGGCGGTGGAGGCGCGCTCGATCAACGCCATCCGCGCGCTGGTGGCGACCCGCGGCTTCCTCAGCTGGATGCCCCGGTTGCTGCTCGGCGGCGCGCAGCCGATGCCCCGGCCCATCGAGGTGCTGCCCGTTCGCGAGGTGCAGGCGGTGCGCAGCTTTGCGCTGTACCAGCGTCGCCGTGGACTGCTGCCGCCGGCGGCCGCTGCCCTGCGCGACGAACTGCTGAAGCAGGTGGCGGCCCTGCCATCCTCGGCGGCGCCGCGGCGCCCCCGGCGGGCGGCTCGGGGTTAACACCGCATACCGATCCGCTATGGCATCGCGCGCCGATGTCATGGGGGCCTCGGCACGTCGCTTCCTAGACTGCCGTGCATTCCCACTCAAGGAGACCGGCAAGATGGACGACCAGGATTGGCAACGGGTGCTGCAGGCGCGGCGCGAACAGGTGCGCGGCCAGGTCAGCGCGCAGGAGTGGGCGGCGCGCGAGGACCTCGCCGCCTGCTACCGGCTGTGCGTGCACTACCGCATGACGGACATGATCTACAACCACATCTCGCTGCGGGTGCCGGGCCGTCACGATCAGTTCCTCATCAATGCCTTCGGCCTGCTCTACAGCGAGGTCAGCGCCTCCAACCTCATCAAGGTGGACCTGGACGGCCAGCCGGTGGACGAGACCGAGCTGGAGGCCAACCCGGCCGGCTTCGTCATCCACGCGGCGGTGCACAAGGCCCGGCCCGACGTGGACTGCGTCTTCCACACCCACACGCGTGCGGGTGTGGCCATCTCTGCGCAGCAGGAAGGGCTGCTGCCGCTTTCGCAGCATGCGATGCGCTTCTACCAGCGCATCGGCTACCACGACTACGAGGGTATCGCCCTCGACCTGGACGAGCAGCAGCGCCTGGTGCGCGACCTGGGGCCGCACAAGGCGCTGATCCTGCGCAACCATGGCCTGCTCACGGCCGGCGCCACGGTGCGCGATGCCTTCGAGGAGATGTACTACCTGGAGTTGGCCTGCCAGATCCAGCTCGATGCCACCGCCAGCGGCCGGCCCGTGGTGCTGCCCCCACCCGCGGTGTGCGCGCATGCCGCCGAGCAGTTCGCCGGCTCGAACAGCTACATCCGCAACCGCGACTGGCAGGCGCTGAGGCGCATGCTGGACCAGACGGATCCGGGTTATCGGCAGTGAAAGGGCTCAGCGGCCGGGCCACGCGTGCCGGACGTGGCCTGCGGCGTGGCGCTGGGGCGATGGCGGCATGCTGGCCGCTCCGGTGGTATCGGGGGACAGCCCAGAAAAAAAGCCCGACCAGGTCGGGCTTCAACGCATTTCTGCGGATTGGCAGGGAGGCGCCAAACACCCCGTTGCCGAGGCAGGCGAAGTTTAAGGGCGGAGGTGTCGTATCGGGATAGGAAATTCTTCACTGTTTGTCCATTCCCCTTTCGGTTGATGGAGCAACGAAAAGCGAATTGACGTTAACAAAGGGTGGCAGGGCCTGCAGGCGCGACGGACCGCGCGTCGCCGAACGCACCTGCTCCTCGGCTCTATCCCCTGCACCCGCCCTTCGACTGTGAAGGGCGTGACATCTGCATCGCAGCGGGGCGGGCACATTCCGTGCTTTTTCACGTTCAATCGGTCCTCCGGACCTTTCCGCTGAACCCCCTTCATCCCATGCACTTCCCTCTCTCCCGTACCGTGACGGCGACGCTCCTCGCCGTTGCGGCCGGCTGGCTCACCGGCTGCGGTGGCGGCTCGGGCGCCAACGTTTCCCTGGCCGCAGCCCTCCCACAGCCGCCTTCCGCAGGCACGCCCGCACCGGCGCCGGCACCCGCAACCCCCGAGCCCACGGCGCCCACGCGCACCGTCAGCTTCGACCCGGCGCTGTGCACGCTCCAGGCGGGCGCACCCTATGGCCAGACCGTGGGCATCACGGGCACCCACATGATGGTCACCTCGGCCGACGTGCAGGCCTCGATGGCGGGTTGCCGCATCCTGGCTTCGGGGGGCTCCGCCATCGATGCGGCCATCACGGTGCAGGCCATGCTCAACGTGACGGAGCCCTTCGCTTCGGGCCTGGGCGGCGGCACGGTCATCACCTACTACGATGCCGCGACCAAGAAGGTGCGCGCCTTCGACGGCTTCTCGGCCGCCCCGGCCACCACCGGCGGCGTGGCGGACATCTACCGGGCCGTGGCGCAGGACGTGAGCACCACCAACGGCTTCAATGTCTGCAAGACCGGCCTCGCGGCGGGCTCCAGCATCTCCTCGCAGCAGGGCAATACCAACATCTCCGCCCGCGCGGCCGGCGTGCCGGGCACGCTGGCGGTGCTGGACCTGGTGCACAAGTCCTATGGCCGCCTGGCATGGAACAAGCTGTGGGACGAGAGCATCGCCACCGCCGCCAACGGCTTTCCGATGACGAAGTACATGTACCAGACGCTGTACGCCGACTCGGGCGAGTACGACGACGACGGCAACCCGGTGTCCGCCGGCAGCGGCGTGCCGGCCTGGGTCAATTCGGCCGGCACGGTGCGCGGTGCGGCCCGTTGCAAATACCCCGACATCAACGCCCGCTACTGCCTGCCGAGCGACACCACCAAGCAGCAGCCGCTGCCCGTGGGCACGCTGATCCGCAATGCCGAGCTGGCCGATACGCTGACCAAGGTGCGCGACGGCGGCGCCGCCGCCTTCTACGATCCGGCCGGCACCATCGCGCCGGCCATCGTGGCCAAGCTCACCACCGGCCAGTTGCCCTGTGCGTCGGTCCTGCCCTCGGCCGGCACCAGCAGCAACCCCAGCACTGCCAGCACCATCGCCCGCATCCCCAGCCTGATGACCGCGGCGGACTTCGCCAGCTACAAGGCGGTGGAGCGCAAGCCGCTGGTGGGCACGCGCTTCGGCATGACCATCTACACGCAGCCGGCGCCGTCCTTCGGCGGCGTGGTCACGCTCTACAACCTGGCGCTGCTGGAGCGCAAGGCGATTGCCGACACGGCCTTCAACAGCACCGCGTGGCTGCACCTGGTGACCGAAGGAAGCCGGCTGGCCAATGCCGACCGCCGCAACGTGGTGGGCGATCCGGCGTACTCCAACATCAACGAGCGCGTGGCGGCCCTGCTGTCGCCGGCCTACTTGGCCAGCCGGGCTGCGCTCATCGGCGACACGGCGCTGGGGACGGTTTCGGCCGGCGGCACGGGCGACGGCATTCCCGCCTTCAGCAGCACCGATCCGACGGTCTACGACCCAATGGCCAGTGCCCGGACCTCGCCCGTCGTGCTGGCGCGCCACACTGCGCCCCGGTCGACGCGCCTGGCAAAAGCCGCGGCCGAGGCCGGCCAGGAGGACTGGAACACCACCAGCAACGTCGCCATCATCGACGGCTGGGGCAATGCGCTGTCGATGACCACCACCATCAACACGCACTGGGGGGCGCACATCGAGGCGGCGGGCATGATGATCAACAACGTCATGTCGAACTTCTCTGCCAGCACGCCGGGCCTGGACGTCAACGGCTACGCCGCATTCAAGCGCCCGCGCAGCTCCATCGCGCCGGCCATCGCCTTCGATGCGGAGGGGCGCATGCGGCTGGTGTGGGGTTCGGCCGGCGGCGGCCCGATCCCCGACTACATCGTCAAGACCTTCCTGGGCCATGTGGTCTACGGCATGGACCTGCAGGCCGCGATCAACGCCGACAACTTCACCGGTCAGAACGGCATCGCCCAGCTCGAAGCCGGCAAGCCCATCGCGGACGAAGTGGCGCGCCTGATCAGCGGCTATGGCAACACCAGCAGCAACGCGCAGGTGACGGGGTTGACCAGCGGCCTGTCGGGCATCGCCGTGGGCTACGACGCCAACGGCTTCCCCATCTATCGCGGCGCGGCGGACAACCGGCGCAACGGCGGGGCGAGCGGGTACTGAGGACCGACCGCGCCTGCGGCGGCCCGTGATGCCAGACGCCGGGCCCCGTGCGGTGCCTGTGGTGTGACCGTCCGCCCTAGCGCTGGCGCTGGCGCACCCGAGCCACGGCCGCATCGGTGATCGCCACCGCCTGGCCAAGGTGACTGGTGGCGTCGAACAACCCTGGCGTCTCGGCCAGCAGCGGCGCGAGCGTGGGGTCTGCCAGGGCCGCCTGCTGCAGCGAGCAGCCCCGCGCCTGGGCGGTGCGGGCGAGCTGCTTCATCTTCTCGTGCGCGCTGTGCTTGCCCAGGCGGCCGGCCAGGGCGAAGGTGATGGCTTCGGACAGCACCAGCCCCTGGCTGCGCGCCAGGTTGGCCGCCATGTTCTGTGGCATCACCACCAGCACGTCGAGCAGCCGCTGCAGCATCGCCAGCAGGTCGCCCATGCCGACGCACAGGTCGCGCAGCACCTCGCCATGCTGGGCCGAGTCGCGCTCGTACACGATGCCGATCCAGGCCAGCAGCGGCTGCAGACGACCGCTCACTTCGCGCGCGCGCGACACCACCTCGATGCTCAGCGAGGGGTTGCTCTTGTGCGGCATGGTCGAGGAGCCGACCGCCCCGGTGGCCTCGCGCAGCTCGTCCAGGTCGTCGCCGCACAGCAGGAAGATCTCCTGCCCGATGTGGCCCGCCGTCCCGGCCGCCAGGGCGACGGCGCAGCCGAACTCGGCGAAGCGATCGCGGCTGCCCTTCCAGTCCACGGCCTCGGGCGTGTCCAGGCCCAGCTCGGCCATCACCTCGCGCTCGATGGCGGGGCCGGCATCGCCGAAGGAGGCATAGGTGCCCACGGCCCCGCTCAGGATGCCGGTGCGGTAGCGCGCCAGCCAGCCCTGCAGCCGCTCGATGCTGCGGCCATGCTCGGCCAGCCAGGTCGCCACCTTCATGCCGAAGGTGAAGGGAAGCGCATGGCGCCCCAGCGTGCGGGCCACCATGGGCGTGGCGCGGTGTTCGGCGGCAATGTCGGCCAGGCGCTGCTCGATGCCGCGCATCTGCGACACCAGCCGCGTGCCGGCTGCCTGCAACTGCTGCACCAGCACCGTATTGAACAGGTCGGCGGTGGTGGCGCCGTAGTGCAGCCATTCGCGGCTCTCGGGCGCCAGCTGCGCGCGCCAGGTGTCGAGGATCGCCACCAGCGGATGGCCCACCTCCGCGCGATGCCGGGCCCATTCGTCCTCGGGAAAGAAGGACAGCTGCGCCTTGGCGGCCATGTCCTCGGCCGCGGCCTGCGGGATCAGCCCGCGCCGCGCCTGCACGCGGGCCAGTGCGGCCTCGAAGGCCAGGATGCCGGCCACGCTGGCGCGGGCCGAGAAGATCTGGCGCACCGCGGCGCCTTCGGGCGTGGCACTGGGGTCGTCGGACAGGCAGAGCAAGGCGGTCGTCCTCGGCGTCGTCTTCAGCGGTCGAGCTTCACCGTGGCGGCGAGCTTGCGGTAGCGGGCGTCTTCGCGCGCCATCAGTTCCCCGAACTGCGCCGGCGTGCCCGGTTCGACGCGGTAGCCGAGCTTGGCGAGGCCTTCGCGCACCTCTGGCTTGGCCAGGGTCTGCGTCAGGGCTGCGTTCATGGCCGCGATCACGGCGGCCGGCGTCTTCGCCGGCGCGAGCAGGCCCATCCACGCGTCGGTGGTGAAGCCTTTGATCTCGCGGCCTTCGTTGATGGTGGCGATGTCCTTGGCGCGTTCGTCGCGGTGCAGGCTCATCAGGCCCAGCGACTTGATCTTGCCGTCCTGGATGTAGCCGATGGCCGAGGGCAGGGTGATGACGGCCAGGTCGACCTGGCCGCCCAGCAGGTCGGCATTGAGTGGCGCGGCGCCCTTGTAGGGCACGGTGAGCCAGTCGACCTTGGCCTGGCTGGCCAGCATGGCGGTGGCCACATGCTGCAGTGTGCCCAGGCCGGGCACGCCGACGTTCAGGGTGCCGGGCTTCCGGCGCGCCAGCGCGAGCAACTCATCGATGGTGTTGGCGGGCAGCTTGGGGTTGGCCACCAGCACGAAGGGCGTGACGCCGATCTCGCCGATGGGCGCGAGGTCCTGATGCTTGTAGGGCGTGCCGGCCGTGACGATGGGCGCGAGCACCACCTCGTTGACGGTCCCGGCCAGCAGCGTATAGCCATCGGGCGCGGCGCGCACCACCTTCTGCGCTGCGATGGCGCCCGACGCGCCGGCCACGTTGTCCACCACCACGGTCTGGCCCAGCACCTGGCCCAGGTGCTGGGCGACCAGCCGCGTGACGGTGTCGGTGGCCCCGCCGGCCGGGAAGGGCACGACCAGGCTGATCGGTTTGGCCGGGTAGTTCTGGGCAGCGACCAGGCCGCCGGACAGCGCCAGCGCGGCGCCGAAGGCGGCGCGGGCGAGGAGCGTGCGGCGGTCGAGGCCGGCGTGGGCATGGCGGCGGAAGGTCTGCATGAGGTCGTCTCCGGCGATGTGGGGTGCGGCAGATTCTTGGCGCCGCCTGTCCAGGCAGCAACGCACGACTGGGCCTAAGCTATAGGGCCAACCTATAGCCAAACCCATCCCGACCCATGCCCGCCGCCGATGCCGCCGCCTCCCTCGCCCGCCGTCTGCTGCACTACGCCCGTCCGCGGCAACTGCAACTGGTCGTACGCATGGCCGAGCTGGGGGCGATGCAGAAGGCCGCTGCCGATCTGGGCATGAGCCAGCCCTCGGCCACCGAGGCGCTCAACCGGGTCGAGGCGCTGCTGGACCTCACGCTCTTCGACCGCCACGCGCGCGGCGTGCGCCTCACGCGCGAGGGCGCGCTGCTGCTGCCGGCGTTGCGGCGCGCTCTGGACGCGTTCGACCTGCTGGCCGGCGATGCGGCCCGCATCGCGCACGGCGCCGGCGGCCTGGTGCGACTTGCCGGCATTGCGGCGGCCAGCACGGCCATCGCCGCGCCGGCGCTGCCGGCCCTGTGCGCGGCCCAGCCGGCGCTGTGGCTCGACTACCGTGAGATCGAGGCCGCCGACATTGCCGCCGTGTGCCAGGACCGCACGGCCGACTTGGTGCTGTGCCGGGCCTCGGTGCAGGTGCCGGCGGGCCATGACTTCACGCCGCTGCGCGCGGACCGCATCGGCGTCTACTGCGCGAGCGACCATCCGCTGGCGCGGCGCAGCAGCGTGGACCTGCAACGCTGCGCCAAGGAGACCTGGTTGCTGCCGCCCGAGGGCTCGCCGCCGCACGCGGCCTTCGCGGCGCTGTGCGACACGCTCGGTGCCCCGCCGCCGGTGGCGCGGGTGAGCACGCGCACGCTGGCGCTCGGCGTCGCGCTGGTGTGCGAACTGCGGCTGCTGTACGTGGGGCTGGACAGCCACATGGACCGCTTCGTCGCATCGGGTCGGCTGCACCGGCTGCCCATCGACGTACCGGGGGCGCCGGTGCCCATCGGTTGCCTGCATCCGCAGCAGCCGGCGTCGGAGGCGGCGGCCACCGTGCTGACGCACCTGGTGCGGTGGGCCTCAGGCGGTGAACACAGCGCCAGGCCTGATGCTCAGTAGGGACCGGCCTGCGGGGCGGCGCCCACGCCCGCGCCGCGGCCGAAGTCGGCCGCCAGCTTGCGCGTGGCCTGCACCAGCAGCGTGATGTCCAGGCCCACGGCCACGAAGGTGGCGCCCAGGTCCAGGTAACGGCGTGCCAGCGTGGCATCGCTGGTCAGCGTGCCGGCGGCCTTGCCGCTCGCCACGATGGTGCGGATGGCATCGTCGATGGCCGCCAGCACCTCGGGATGGCCGGCCTTGCCGCGGTGGCCCATCGACGCCGCCAGGTCGGCCGGGCCGATGAAGACGCCGTCCACGCCATCGACGGCGCAGATCGCCTCCAGGTTCTGCAGCGCCGTGCGGGTCTCGGCCTGCACCAGCAGGCAGACCTCGTCGTTGGCCTCGTCCAGGTAGTCGCGCCGCCCGCCCCAGCGCGAGGCCCGGGCCACGGCGGCCCCGACGCCGCGGATGCCTTCGGGTGGATAGCGCGTGGCCGACACCAGCGCCGCGGCCTGCTCGGCCGTGTCCACCATGGGCACCAGCAGCGTCTGCGCGCCGATGTCCAGCAGTTGCTTGATGAGGGCGGTGTCGCCGTTGACGGCCCGCACCACCGGATGGCTGGGGTAGGCCGCCACCGATTGCAGCTGCGGCAGGATGCTGAGCACGTTGTTGGGCGCATGCTCGCCGTCGATCAGCAGCCAGTCGAAACCGGCCGTGGCGCAGGCCTCGGCCGCGTAGGCATCGGCCATCGACAGCCAGAGGCCGACCTGGGCCTGGCGCGCGGCCAGGGCGTTCTTGAAGGGATTGCTCATGGCGAAGTCTTTCGTTCTCTCGTCTCGTTCAGTCCAGCTGTCCCTGGCAGACGTACTTGATGTGCAGGTAGTCGTCGAGCCCGTGCACCGAGCCCTCGCGGCCGTAGCCCGATTCCTTGACACCCCCGAAAGGCGCGGCCTCGGCCGCCAGGGCGCCTTCGTTGATGCCGACGATACCCGTCTCCAGCGCGTCGGCCACGCGCCAGATGCGCCGCACGTCCTGGCTGTAGAAGTAGGCGGCCAGGCCGAAGGGCGTGTCGTTGGCGGCGGCGATGACCTCGGCCTCGTCGTCGAAACGGGTCAGCGGTACCACCGGGCCGAAGGTCTCCTCGCAACTGCAGGCCATCTGCGCGGTGGCGCCGGTGAGCACGGTGGGCGCGAAGTAGTGCGGGCCCAGCGCGTCCAGCCGCCGGCCTCCGACGAGCACGGTCGCGCCCTGGGCGACGGCGTCCTGCACATGGCGCTCGATCTTCTCGACCGCGCGGGCATTGATCATGGGACCGATCTGCGAGGCGGGATCGCTGGCCGGGCCGACCTTGAGCGCGCCGACCCGCTGGGCCAGCTTGCGCGCGAAGGCATCGTGCACCGCGCCGTGCACGAACACGCGGTTGGGGCAGACGCAGGTCTGGCCGCCGTTGCGGAACTTGGCCGCCATCAGGCCCTCGACGGCCGCGTCCAGGTCGGCGTCCTCGAAGACGATGAAGGGCGCATTGCCGCCCAGCTCCAGCGACAGCTTCTTGAGCGTGTCGGCGCTGCGCCGCGCCAAGTGCTTGCCCACCGGTGTGGAGCCGGTGAAGGTGATCTTGCGCACCCGCGGATCGTCCAGCCAGGCATCCACCACCGCAGGCGTGCGCTCGCGCGAGGCGGTGACGATGTTGAGCACGCCGGGCGGCACGCCGGCCTCGTGGGCCAGCAGCACCAGGGCCAGCGAGGTGAGCGGCGTGTCCTCGGCGGGCTTGCACACCACAGTGCAGCCGGCGGCCAGGGCGGGCGCGATCTTGCGGGCGATCATGGCGGCCGGGAAGTTCCAGGGCGTGATGGCGGCCACCACGCCCACCGGTTCGCGCAGCGCGAACATGCGCCGGCCCGGCATGGGCGCGGGGATCACCTCGCCGTTCATGCGTGTGGCCTGCTCGGCGAACCATTCGATGTAGCTGGCCGCGTAGGCCACCTCGCCCTTGCCTTCGGCCAGCGGCTTGCCCTGCTCGCGGCTGATGAGGCGGCCCAGGTCTTCCTGATGCGCCATCACCAGGTCGTTCCAGCGCTTGAGGATGGCTGCGCGCTGACGCGCCGGCACCTTGCGCCAGGCGCCGAAGGCCGCCTGGGCCGCATCGACCGCGGCACGGGCCTGGGCCGGCCCGGAATCCGGCACCTGCGCGATGCGCTCGCCGGTCGCGGGGTCGGTCACGGGCAGCCAGTCCTCGACGTCGTCGCGCCAGTGGCCATCGATGAAATTGGCGGTGCGCACCAGCTCGGCGCGCGAAAGGGTCAGGGACATGGGGCGAGGCTCAAAAATGTGGCGAGTGGAAGGCGTCAGGGTTGCATGGGGCGCCCGAAGGCCGCGGAGCGGCATGGGGGGATGTCAACTCACGATCCCGAGGTGCCAGGGGACGAATTCGTGGTCGCCCAGGCCCAGCGCCTCGCTCTTGGTCTTCTCGCCGCTGGCATGCCGCAGGATCTGCCCGAAGATGCGCTCGCCCATCTGCGCCACGTCCAGCTCGCCGTCGAGCACCAGGCCGCAGTTGATGTCCATGTCCTCTTCCAGCCGGCTGTACATGGCCGTATTGCTGGCCAGCTTGATGGTGGGCGCGGGCTTGCTGCCGAACATGGAGCCGCGGCCGGTGGTGAAGCAGATCAGGTTGGCGCCGCTGGCGATCTGCCCCGTGGTGGCCACCGGGTCGTAGCCGGGCGAGTCCATGAAGACGAAGCCGTGTTCGGTGATCGGCTCGGCGTACTCGTACACCGCCCGCAGCGGCGTGGTGCCGCCCTTCATGGCCGAGCCGAGCGACTTCTCGAAGATGTTGGCCAGGCCGCCGGCCTGGTTGCCCGGGCCCACCACGCCGTTGAACTGGCCGTTGTGGCCGCGGGTGTAGCGCTCCCACCAGGCGAGGCGGTCCAGCAGCTTCTGGCCCACGGCCGGGCTGATGGCACGGCGGGTGAGCATGTATTCGACGCCGTGGATCTCCGGCGTCTCCGACAGGATGGCCGTGCCGCCGTGGCGCACCAGGATGTCCATCGCCGCGCCGAGGGCCGGGTTGGCCGTGATGCCCGAGAAGCCGTCCGACCCCCCGCACTCCAGCCCGATCTTGAGGTGGCTGGCCGGCACCGGCACGCGGTGCACGTCGTTGGCCGCGGGCAGCATCGCTTCCACCGCGCGGATGCCGGCCTCGATGGTGGCGCGGGTGCCGCCCACCTCCTGCATCACGAAGGTCTTCAGGCGCTCGCCGGCGGCCAGGCCCTGCGAGGCGACCAGATCGTCCACCTGATTGCGTTCGCAGCCCAGCCCGACGATCAGCACCGCGGCCAGGTTGGGATGATTGGCATAGCCGGCAATCGTGCGACGCAGCACATCGAAATGCTCACTGGGCGAGGACATGCCGCAGCCGCTGGTCTGCGCGAAGGCCACCACCCCGTCGACGTTCGGATAGGCCGCCAGGCGCTCGGGCGTGAAATGCGCCGCCACACGCTGGATCACCGTGGCCGAGCAGTTGACCGAGGAGATCAGCCCCACGAAGTTGCGGGTGGCCACCCGCCCGTCGGGCCGCACGATGCCCATGAAGCGGGCGCGCTCGGCCTCGGGCAGATAGTCCACCGGCCGCACATCCTGGCCGAAGCCCGGGTCGCGGTCGAAGTCGATGAGCACGATGTTGTGCGAATGCACATGCTCGCCGGCCTCGATGTCGCGCGCGGCGGCGCCGATGACGGTGTCGTACTTGCGCACCGGCTCGCCGGCAGCGATGCGGCGTGCCGCGATCTTGTGGCCCGCCGGCACCTGGGCACGAAGGCACAGCCCCAGCTCCGGCAGCGGCTGGCCCAGCGCCAGGGGCGCGCGGGCGATGAGCACGTTGTCGTTGGCGTGCAGGCGGATCAGGGTGGCGGCGTCGGGCATCGTCGTGGGGCGGGGCGGTTGTGTCGGTCACCCTGGCGGGGCGACCTGCAGGGGTTCAGCTCTTGAGGAGCGCCTTGAGGTTCAGGCGCTCGATGAGCACCTTCTCCTTGTCCACGGTGGCGGCGACGTACTTCTGGTAGTCGGGCGCATCCAGGTACATGAGCGGCGCATCGATGCGGGCGCAGGCTGCGGTGAACTCGGGGCTGGCGGCGGCGGCCTTGAAGGCGCTGCGCAGCCGCGCCAGCACGGGCGCCGGCACGCCGGCGGGGGCGCCGATGCCGTTGGGCGCGTCGACCACCACGTCGTAGCCGGCATCGCGCAGCGTGGGCGTGTCCTTGAACTCGGCCGAGCGCTGCTCGCCCCAGGTGGACAGCAGCCGCAGTTGCCCGGCGCGCACCTGCGGCGCCCAGGAGCTGGAATCGGCCAGCATGTCCACATGACCGCCCATCAGCGCGGCCAGCGCATCGGCACCGCCCTTGAAGGGAATGGCGTTGAACTTCGCGCCGGCCGCCATTGCGAATTCCTCCATGCCCACATGGGTGGCACCGCCGAAGCCGGCCGTGCCGTAGGTGACCAGGCCCGGCCGGGCCTTGGCGTCGGCCACCAGGTCCTTGAGCGTCTTCCAGGGTGCGTTGCTGCGCACCGCGATGCCGAAGGTCTGGCCCGACACGCGGGCGATGTAGCTCAGGTCCTTCAGCGGGTCCACCTGCACCATGCCGAGCTGCGAGAAGCGCGTGACCGAGATCGGGATCTGGCCGATGGTGTAGCCGTCGGGTCTGGCCGAGGCCAGGGCCTTGAGGCCGATCATGCCGGAGGCGCCGGTCTTGTTCTCCACGGCGATGGCCTGGCCCAGCTCGCGCGAGGCGGCGGTGCACAGCGCGCGCATGGTCACGTCGGCGGTGCCGCCGGCCGGCCAGGGGCACAGGAACATGATGGCGCGCTCGGGGTAGTCGGCGGCATGGGCGCTCTGCAGCGCGGGCAGGGCGGTGGCGGCGGCCGTGCCCAGGCTGCCCAGCACGAAATGGCGGCGGGTGGTGTTCATCGCGGTGTCTCCGTTCTTTTGGGGTGCGCCGGATTCTGGGCGGCCGGGCCATGAGAAGCCAATGAAGAAGCGGACTGGCTTCATGCCGTTCTGGTTATGCTCATCGGCATGGCCGACATCGACCGCGTGCTGCGCTCCAACCTCAAGCTCCGGCATCTTCAGCTGCTGGTGGCGCTCGATGAATTCCGGCACCTGGGCCGGGCTGCCGAGTTCCTGTCGGTCACGCAGCCGGCGGTCTCCAAGGTGCTCGCCGAGATCGAGCGCATGTTCGAGCTGCAGCTGTTCACCCGGTCCACGCGTGGCACCGAGCCTACGGCCTACGGTGCCACCGTGGTGCGCTTTGCCCGCTCGGTGCTGGCCGACTACCAGCGCACCCGCGAGGAGATCGCCGCGGTCGCCAGCGGCGGCGCCGGCCGCGTGAGCGTGGGCGCCATGGTGGTGGCCATGCCCGGCCTGCTGGTCGATGCCGTGCGGCTGCTCAAGCAGCGCAGCGCGCTCACCGCCGTGCTGGTGGAGGAGGGCGACCTCACCCGCCTGCTGCCGCGCCTGCGCGTGGGCGAACTGGACCTGATCGTCGGCCGGCTGGAGCCCGGCTATGCCTCGCCCGACCTGGAGACCGAGGCCCTGTACACCGAGCGCATGTGCATCGTGGTGCACCGCGACCACGCCTTCGCCGCGCGTCGACGCAAGCCAAGCTGGGCCGAGCTGGCGGGCCAGCCCTGGGTCATGCCGCCGCCCTGGGCCTCGTCGCGCATCAAGCTCAACCAGCAGTTCTACCGCCACCAGCTGGTGCCGCCGGCGGACGTGGTCGAGACGGCCTCCTTCCTCGCCACCTTCGCCTTCGTCCGCGACCTGCAGGCGGTCGGGTTCGTGGCCGAGACGGTGGCCCGGCGCTTCGAGGCCGAAGGCTTCCATGCCATCGCGCTGCCGGTGCCCATCGAACTGCCGCCGGTCGGCGTCATCACCCTGCGCGGACGGCGCAGGCCACCGGCCGCGGTGCAGCTGCTCGAGTGCCTGCGCGCGGCGACAGTGCGCCACGGCCTACCCTGAGCGCGCCGTGTCCTGGCTAGCATCAGCCGGACGAAGACCTGAGGAGGCGCCCTTGACCAGCACCCACCACGACACCGACCTCGGCATGACCGAAGCAGGACGCCTGCGCGCCCTGGCCGAACTCCAGATCATGGACACGCCGCCCGAAGCGGCCTTCGACGACCTGGCCTGGCTAGCCGCCTCGATCTGCGAGGTGCCTGTCGCGCTTGTCACGCTGGTCGACGCACAGCGCCAATGGTTCAAGGCCCGGTGCGGTCTGGAGATCGAGGGCACCCCGCGCAGCCAGGCCGTATGCAGCCATGCCATCGAACGCTCCGAGCTGCTGGAGATCCCCGACATGCGGGCCGACCGCCGGTTCGCGCACTACGGCCTGGTGGTGGGTCCGCCGCACCTGCGCTTCTACGCCGGCATGCCCATGATCGGCCCGGCCGGCTGGCGCTACGGGACGCTGTGTGTCATGGACCGTCAGCCGCGCAGGCTCGACGAGCGGCAGCAGGAAGCGCTGCGGCGCCTGGCGGCACGGGCGGCCGACCTGCTCGAAAGCCGCCGCCTGCGCATCCTGGGTGAGAGCCGCGCCGCCGCCATCGCCGAACTGCTGGAGGCGCTGCCCGACGGCGTGGTGACCTGCGATGGCAGCGGCACGCTGCAGGAGTTCAACAAGACGGCGCGCGATTGGCACGGCGTCGATCCCCGTGCGTTGCCGCCAGCGCAGTGGCCGGCCTACTTCGGCCTGTGCGAGGCCGACGGCCGCACCCTGCTGGCGCCCGAGCGGGTGCCGCTCGCCCGGGCCTATGCGGGCGAGAAGGTGCGGGGCCAGGCCATCGTGATCCGCACACCGGGCATGGAGCCGCGCACCGTGAGCTGCAATGCGAGCCCGCTGCGCGCGCCCGACGGCCACAGCCTGGGGGCGGTGTGCACCATGCACGACATCACCACCCAGGCGCATGAATCCCGCCAGATGGAGGTGTTGGCCATGACCGATGCGCTCACCGGCCTGCCCAACCGCATGGCTTGGTTCGCCGAGCTGGAACGGGCCCTGGCGCGCGCCCGGCGTGCGGGCGTCGCGGCGGTGGTGGCCTTCATCGACCTGAACGGCTTCAAGGACATCAACGATGCCCATGGCCACGCGGTGGGTGACGCGGTGCTGCGCGAATGTGCGCACCGCCTGCAGAGCGCATGCCGCCAGGGCGACTACATCGCGCGGCTGGCGGGCGATGAGTTCGTGCTCTTCCTGGACCACGCCAATCCGGCAGCGGTGGACCTGGCCGCGATGGCGCAGCGCATCCAGGCAGCCCTGGGTGCGCCCTTGCATATTGCCGGGCGGGTGCTGGCCGTCGGCTGCAGCATCGGCTTCGCCACCGCCACTGCCGACCAGGCGAGTGCGGAACACCTGCTGCACCAGGCCGACGCCGCCATGTATCGGGCCAAGCGCGACAAGTCAGTGCCTTTCGTGGTGGTCGACGCCGCGCAGCCCTGAGCCGGCCGGGCGACCACGCCGGTGCTGCAGCCAGCCGTCGACCGACCAGCGGCCGCCGCCATGCACCAGCAGGTACAGCAGCAGCCCCGCCCACGACAGGTGCGTCGGCCAGGCGGACGGGTAGACGAAGAGCTGGATCACCAGCGTCATGCCCAGCAGCCCCAGCGTCGGCAGGCGGGTGAACAGGCCCATCACCAGCAGCAGGGGCAGCACATGCTCGGCTGTGGCGGCCATCTGCGCGGCCAGCTCGGGCGGCAGCAGCGGCAGCCGGTATTCCGTGCGGAACAGCTCGTAGGCGCTGTCGTTGATGTGGAACCAGCCGTCGACCTTGGTGCGGCCGGACTGCCAGAAGATCGCCGCGACGGCCACGCGGTCGATCAGCGCGAGGGCGTCGTGCCAGGCGGCGCGTCGGCCGAAGGCGGCGAGGCGCTCGCCCAGGGTGGTGGGAGGAAGGGGCACAGCGATCGGGTTCATGGTTCGGTCGTCCAGGTGAGGTCGAGACACAGCGCCTGCCAGCCCAGCAACTGGCCGATGAGCGGGGCGATGGCGCAGCCGGGTTCCGCATCCAGGGCGAGGGCGGTGGCTTCGACCAGCGGCTGTCGCCGGGCACAGGCGTCGAGGAAGGCACAGCCGCCGCGGCCCAGCGCATGCCACTCGACCGTGTCACCCGGCCGCACGAGCAGTGCGCCGTCGGGCTGCCAGGGCAGCTGCGCCAGGGCCGCTTCGTCCGTCCCGGCCCGTGCGGCCTGCCAGATCGCGAAGGCCGGCGTGTCGGCATGCCAGGTCCAGCGAGCCGAAGGCAGCGGCTGCAAGCGCAGGGCGCCCAGGGCCGAGGGCGCCAGTCGCGCGAGGACGGCGGCATCCACCGCCTGCGCGTCGGATGCCTGGTGGGCGTCCAGCCACAGCCGGTCGAGCCGGCACACCGCGCCCAGCCAGGGCAGGCCGGCGGTGGACGGCAGCCCGGCCAGGAAGTCGGGCAGGCCGTCGCCGTAGCGCATCAGGCTGGCCTCGGTGGGCAATTCGTGCTGCAGGTATTCGGCGGCGGCGCTGCGCAGCCAGTCCTCGCCCACCAGCCGTGCCGTGGCTGGATGGTTGGCGATGAGCGCGTCGATGCAGGCACGGCGGAAGCCATTGCGGTAGACGGCCAGGCCGGGTTGGGCTGCCAGCGGGCCTTCGGCGTGGGGCGCGAGCAGGGCGGCGTGCAACAGGTGCTCGAAGTCCTCGGCGGCGTCGCCGGCGCAGCCCGTCCTGGCACGAGACGCTTCGTCGTCGCCAGCCTTGCGGACCCGCGCAACGACGGCAGGCCGGGCGCTCACGCCAGGGCCTCCTGCCTGGACGCTTCATCCAGGCACTGCTGCGCCTGGGTGCGCTCGGCCATCAGGTCGGCGAAGGCGGGCACGTCGCCGTCGCGCTCCAGCAGTACGGGCCGTGGTCCGTGCCGGCGCAGAAAGTGCCGGAGCAGGGCCCACACTTCGGGCGCCACGGCGCGGTCGTGGGTGTCCACGAGCAGGGCATCGCCATGCACCGGGTCGGGCGAATGGCCGGCGATGTGCAGCTCCATCACCGCCTCGGCCGGAAAGCCGTCGATGTAGGCCTGCGCGTCCTGGCCCAGGTTGCGGCAGGACACGTGCACGTTGTTCACGTCCAGCAGCAGGCCGCAGCCGGTGCGGGCGACCAACTCGGCCAGGAAGTCGATCTCGGTCCAGGCATGGCCTTGCAGGCGAAGGTAGTGCGACGGGTTCTCGATGGCCAGGCGGCGGCCCAACGTCTGCTGCGCCTGGTCCACACGCTCGGCCAGGCGGGCCAGGGCGGCGTCGGTACGCAGCACGGGCAGCAGGTCGGGCAGGTAGCGGCCGCCCGCGCGCGACCAGGCCAGGTGCTCGGAGACCAAAACCGGCTGCAGCCGGTCCACCAGCGCGCGCAGGCGCCGCAGGTGGGCTTCGTCGAGCGGCTCGGTGCCGCCCAGCGACATCGCCACGCCGTGCAGCGACAGCGGATGCCGCGCGCCGATGCGCTCCAGCCAGGCCAGGCGCGGGCCGCCGTCGACCATGTAGTTCTCGGGATGCACCTCGAACCACAGGCCTTCGGCATCGGCGGGGAGCGCCTCGTCGAAATGCTGCGGCTTGAGGCCCAGGCCCGCGCCGGGTTGCGATGGCGGTTGCGGCATGGCGATGCGGCCTGGCGATCAGGACTTCATCGGCGTCAGCGAGCCCATGCCCTTGGGCGTCTTCATGCTGGTGCAGGTGCCGGCCGGCACGTTCTTCCAGGCGTTGGCCTGGTAGTCGACCTTGGAGGTGCCGGCGCAGGTGGTGCCGGGGCCGGCGGCGCAGTCGTTCTTGCCGGCCAGGGCGACGCCGTAGCACTTCTCCATCTTGGCCATGCTGTCGGCGGGCTTGCTGTCCTGCGCATGGGCGATGCCACCGGCCAGGGCGGCGAGCAGGAAGGCGGTGGAGGCGAGGGGGCGGGTCGAGGTCATGGTGAAGGCTCCTGATGAAAAGGTTGAAGGTCGGAATCGGCACCGCCATCGCGGCGACCGTCTGCTAGTTCCGTCCCGGCGCGGCGGCCGTTACGCGGCGGCACAATCGCCGACGAAAAAATAAAAGCGCCGCGCCTGTAACCCGCAGGCCCGCCGAGGCGAATGGAAAGAGGCCTGTCCGAATGAGTACCGCCGAAGCCCATCTGCGCATGCTGTTCCTTCGGGGACTCGATGGCGATGCAGCCGCCTACCGCCAGTTCCTGTCCGAGCTGGCGGCGCACCTGCGCGCCTTTCTGCGGCGGCGCCTGTTCGGCTGGCCCGACGACGTCGAGGACCTGGTCCAGGAGTGCCTTCTTGCCATGCACAACCAGCGACACACCTACCTGCGCGACCATCCGGTGACGGCCTGGGCGCATGCCATCGCCCGCCACAAGCTGATCGATCACCTGCGCCAGAAGTCCTCGCGCGAGGCCTTGCACGAGCCGCTGGACGACGCGCTCGAACTGGTGGCCGACTCGGACACCGACGCGCAGGAGGCGCGCCGCGACCTGCTGGTGCTGCTGGAGACGCTGCCCGACCGCCACCGCCTGCCCATCGTGCACACCAAGCTGCAGGGCCTGTCGGTGGCCGAGACGGCGCAGCTGACCGGCATGTCCGAATCGGCCGTGAAGGTGGGCGTGCACCGCGGCCTCAAGGCCCTGGCCGCCCGGCTCGGCATCGACAAGGAGGCGGCCGCATGAAGACCGATGACCTGGTGACCCTGCTGGCGCAGGACGCGGCGCCGGTGCCTGCGGGCGCCAACGCGCGCCGCCTGTGGCTGGCACTCGCCTGCAGCCTGCCGCTGTCGCTGCTGATCATGCAGGCAGGCTACGGCATGCGCGGCGACCTGTGGCGCGTGATGGTGCTGCCCATGCTGTGGGTCAAGCTGGCCGTGTCGCTGTGCGTGGCGGCGGCCGGGCTGCTGATGGTGCGGCGCCTGGCCAGCCCGGGCGTGGGGCCGGGCCGCGCCGGCTGGCTGGCCGTGGTGGCGGTCGGCCTGCTGTGGGCGCTGGCCGTGTGGCGCTGGATCGACATGCCGCAGACCGTGCGCATGCCGGCCCTGATGGGCCAGACCTGGCGCACCTGCGTGGTCAATATCGGCCTGATCGGGCTGCCCGTGTTCGTGGCCGCCTTCTGGATGCTGCGCGGCATGGCCGCCACGCGGCCGCGCCGCGCGGGGGCCGCGGCCGGCCTGCTGGCCGGCGGCGCGGGCGCCACGGTGTATGCGCTGCACTGCCCCGAGCTGACGGCGCCCTTCCTGGCCACCTGGTACGTGCTCGGGATGCTGCTGCCGGTGGCTGCCGGCGCCGTGCTGGGGCCGCGGCTGCTGCGCTGGTGAGCGTCAGACGAGCGTGACGCCCGCCCAGCGGCCGTCCTCGACCAGCGCGCGCACGCTGTCGCGCATCACGCCGCGCGCCGCCAGCACGGCGGGTGCCAGCTCTTCGTCGGCTCGGCTGCACAGCAGGTTGACGCGGCGGGCCACCGGTGCATCCAGCCGCGCGTGGTGGAAGCGCCGGTCGGCATCCGGATAGCGACCCAGCGCGGCCCAGGGCTGCAGCGTGGCGCCCAGGCCCGCGTCCACGGCGGCCATCACCATCGCCAGCGAATCCACCTCCAGCGCCACCTGCGGCGCGATGCCTGCGCGGTCGAAGGCGGCGTCGATGGCACTGCGCAGCCCGTGCGGGCCGGTGGGCAGGATCAGCGGCTCGGTGCGCAGCGCCTCGATGTCGACCTCCGGCGGCAGGGCGGGCTGGCTGATCGACCGGATCAGGAACAGCGCTTCCTCCATCAGCGGCAGCACCTGCCAGCCGCGGCCCGCGCCGCCCGCCGGCTCGTGCAGCGCCAGCGCATCGGGCCGGTGGCCGAAGAGGATCGCGAGGTCCAGCTCGCGGGCGCGCAGCATGGCCGCCAGGTGGCCCGACATGCCCTCGACCATGTGCAGCCGTACTTCGGGATAGCGCTCGCGCATGGCCTGCATCAGCGGCAGGCCCAGCAGCGCCGACGTGGTGGGGGCCAGACCGATGCTCACGCTGCCCGACAGCCGCGCCTGCTGTGCCGAGCGCACGGCCTGCTCCGCATGTCGCAGGGTCAGCTTGGCCTCATGGAAGAAGGCGAGCCCCGCCTCGGTGGGCGTGACGCCCTGCGGCGTGCGCTGCAGCAGCCGCGTGGCCAGCTCGCCTTCGAGGCGCGAGACCTGCTGGCTGAGTGCCGACTGCACCACGTCCAGCTCCAGGGCGGCGCGGCTCATCGAGCCGGCTTCAACGATGCGGACGAAGTAACGCAGCTGGCGCAGTTCCATGGCCCGCGATTGTCCTCACCGGCCGGCGCGCCGTCGCTGCGCCGTGACAAGGGGCTGCCCGCCCGCCCTCATTCCGCCGTCAGCTTGCGTGCGCGGGCGATGGCGCCCCACTGGTCGTATTCCTTGCGCATGAAGCCCGCAAACTCGGCGCGCGTGGTCGGTTGGGGCGTCAGCCCGTGCTTGGTGAGCGCCTCGCTCACTGCCGGGTCGTTCAGCACCTTGACGATCTCGCGGTTCCAGCCGTCGAGGATGGGCGCGGGCGTCTTGCCGGGCGCGACGAAGGCATACCAGTTGAGCGCCTCGAAGCCCGGGTAGCCCGATTCCGCCATGGTCGGGATGTTGGGCAGGTAGGCCGGCCGCTTGAGGCTGGTGGTGGCCAGCGGGATCAGCGTGCCCGCCTCCACATGCGGCATGGCCGTGGGCGGTGCGGCGAAGTACGAGGCGATGCGCTCGCCCAGCAGGTCCTGCAGCGCGGGCGCGCCGCCCTTGTAGGGCACGTGCACCATGTTCACGCCGGCCCGCTGGTTGAACAGCTCGCCCGCCAGGTGCGAGGCCGAGCCCGCGCCGGTGGAGGCGAAGTCGATGCTCTTGCGCTTGGCGAGCGCGACGAACTCCTGCAGGTTGTGCACGCCCAGGCCCTTGTGCACCACCAGCACGTTGGGAAAGTACACGCCGCCCGAGACGGGCGCCAGGTCCTTGAACGGGTCGTAGCTCAGCTTCATGAGGTGCGGCGCGATGGTCAGGGGCCCGACCGAGCCGAAGAGCAGCACCGTGCCGTCGGTGCGCTGGCCGGCCACGTACTGGTGCGCGATGTTGCCGCCGGCTCCGGCCTTGTTGTCCACGATGACGGGCTGTCCGATGTTCTCGGACAGCTTCTTGGCGATCAGCCGCGCGGCGGCATCGGCCGCGCCGCCGGGGGCGAAGCCCACCACCAGCGTGACCGGCTTGCGGGGCGGAAAGTCCTGCGCCTGGGCGGTGGCGTGAAGGGCGGGCAGCAGCGCTGCGCCGCCCAGGGCGGTGCAGGCCAGGCGCGCCAGCAGGGCGCGGCGGTGGGTGGAAGTCCTCATGGTGTCTCCGAGCAAGGTCTGGAAAGGGGAAGGCGCGGGCGTCATTCGCCGCCGGCCGCTGCCGGGTTGGGCAGCCGCTTTTCGACGGCGAAGCGCAGCAGCGCGGCGCTGCGGAAGATGCCGTGGGCGAACTTGCCGTAGGGCAGGGTGGCGAACAGCGCCATCACCGCACCCAGGTGCAGGCACAAGGTCAGCGGCATGGCAGCGCTGCCGCGGGCCAGCCACAGCGCGAGGCCGCTGGCGCTGGTGAGGAACAGCAGCGCGATGAAACCGCGGTCCATCGGCCGCTGGGCCGCATCGCCGTGGAGGGGGTGGCGCCGCAGGTGCAGCCAGCCCAGTCCGGCGCTTCCGGCCATCAGCATCACGCCGCCGACGGCACCCAGCAGCTTCGGCAGGCTGGGCAGGTCGTAGGGCGCGGGCAGGCCCAGCGCATAGTGGTACAGCGTGGCCACGGCCGTGGCCGCGAAGCACAGCAGGAAGCCGTAGAAGGTGAGGTGGTGGAAGCGCCGCCGCGCCAGCGTGGGACCATCGTCGGCCTCGTGGCAGCCTTCGCCATGGCCGCCGTCCAGGTAGCGCAATTGCGCGATGGCCGCCGCGGCCTCGGCACCGGCCGGGCCGCTCACGGCCACTGCGCCGGTCACTGGCGTCACGGCCCGCCAGAAGCGCCGCACGCCCAGCGCCAGCGCCAGCACCGCGAACAGGAACACGGGCGCGAACAGGCCCACCATCAGGTTGTGCGGGAACAGGTCGTAGAAATTTCCGCCCGCAGGCATGGCCCGCCACAGCCCGCCCCTCAGGGCCACGGCCAGCGCCAGGAACAACCCCAGGCCCAGCGCCAGGGCCACCGACAGAGTGAGGCCGTTGCGCTCGTACAGCCGGCCCAGGGCCGGCGGCCAGGCGTAGTCCTGGTAGGTGCGGGCCCGCACCCGGGCCATGGCCTGCGGCACGTTGACCGCGAAGGCATGCGGCGGTGCGTACTGGCAGGCATGCAGGCAGGCGCCGCAGTTATGGCAGAGGTTGGCCAGGTAGTGCACGTCGGCCACCGGAAAGGCCAGCCGCCGCGTCATGGCCGGGAAGACGGCGCAGAAGCCTTCGCAGTAGCGGCAGGCATTGCAGATCTGCAGCTGGCGGGCCACCTCGTCCTCGGCGGCGGTGGAGGCCGGCACCACCTCGCCCAGCGCCAGCTGCCGGGCCTCCTTGACCATGGCATCAAGCGCTTGCATGGGTGTCTCTTTCCTTGTCGTCGGCGATCACGTTCGCCAGGGTGCGTGGCGGCTGCTGCCGGGCGGCGCGGGCGGCGTTCTGGCCGGCGATGCGGCCGAAGGCCGTGCCGATGCTCATGCCCACGCCCGCGGTGTAGCCCTTGCCCAGCACGTTGCCGGCCATCATTTCGCCGGCCACGAAGAGGTTGGCGCTCGGCACGCCGCCGAAGCGCACGGCCGCGGTGTCGTCGGTGCGCAGTCCCAGGTAGGTGAAGGTCACACCGGGCCGCACCGCATAGCCGTAGAACGGCGCCTGCACGATGGGCCGTGCCCAGTGCGTCTTAGCGGGCGCCAGGCCTTCGGTGTGGCAGTCGTCCAGCACGGTGTGGTCGAAGCGGCCCACGCGGCAGGCGGCGTTGTAGGCCTCCAGCGTGCGCATAAAGGCCTCGACCGGCAGGCCCAGCTGGGTGGCCAGCTCGGGCAGGCTGTCGGCCTTCACGCCCGGGAACACCGGCGGCATGAAGCGGCCGATGGCCTGGCTGTCGATGATCGAGTAGCCGATCTGCCCCGGCTGCATGGCCACCAGCCGGCCCCAGATGGCATAGCGCTTGGGCCAGAAGTCCTCGCCCTCGTCGTAGAAGCGCTCGCCCTCGCGGTTGACCACCACGCCCAGCGACACGCAGTCGATGCGGGTGCAGATGCCACCGTCGTACAGCGGCGCGCGGGCATCGATGGCCACCATGTGGGCCTGGGTGGGGTCGCCGATGCGGTCGGCGCCCTGCGCGTCCAGCAGGTGGCGCAGCAGCACGCCCTGGTTGTAGGCCGTGCCGCGGATCAGGAAGTTGTCGGAGGGGAACTCACCGCGCGCATTGCGGCCCCAGGCCTCGCGCAGCCAGTCGCGGTTGGACTCGAAGCCGCCCGCCGCGAGCACGCAGCTGCGGGCCGCGATGCGTTCGCCCGCTGCCGTGTGGGCGGCCACGAAGCGGCCGTCCTCGATCTCCAGCTGCGCGACCGGTGCCTCGTAGCGCACCTGCACGCCCAGCGCCTCGGCGCTGCGGTAGTAGGCATTGACCAGCGCCTTGCCGCCGCCCATGAAGAAGGCGTTGGTGCGCGCCACATGCAGCGCGCCCGACAGCGGCGGCTGGAAGTGCACGCCGTGGCGCCGCATCCAGGGCCGGCAGTGGCCCGAATGGCGAATGGCCAGCCGCGCCAGCGGCTCCTGCGTCTGGCCGCCGGTGACCTTGAGCAGGTCTTGCCAGAACTCCTCTTCCGGGTAGGCATCGACCAGCACGTCCTGCGGCGCATCGTGCATGCAGCGCAGGTTGCGGGTGTGGGCGGAATTGCCGCCGCGCCAGGCACGGGGCGCGGCCTCCAGCAGCAGCACGCTGGCGCCGGCCTCGCGTGCCATCAGCGCGGCGCACAGCGCGGCATTGCCGCCGCCGATGACGAGCACGTCGGGTTGCATCGTGGGACTGTCTCTTCCTTGGTGGGGTCTCGCCGGCCGCGAGGGCGGGCCGGACGAGGCGCACTTTAGGAAGCAGGAAGTCTGCGGTGCAGGGGGGCGCAGTCATGGGGGTATCACGCGGCGAGATGGTCGCGCATTTCCGCCGCGTGACGGTGTGCTCAGCGCTGTGCGCCCACCAGCGCCAGCACCCGCAGCGGGCTGCCCGAGCCGCCCTCGATCTTCAGCGGCGCGGCCAGCACGATGGCGCCCTGGGGCGGCAACTGGTCGAGGTTCTTCAGGCACTGCAGGCCGTACTTGTTGGCGCCATGCATCAGCGTGTGGCAGGGGTAGGCCACCTGCCAGGCATAGGACTGACCGGCGTCGGTGTTGATGGTCTCGACGCCGAAGCCGCGCACGTTGCGCTCGCGGATCAGCCATTCCACGGCCTCCTGCGTGGGGCCGGGCGTGTGGGCGCCGTCCTCGCGCATGTTGACGAAGGCGGCGGGGTCGTCGATGCGTCGGGACCAGTCGGTGCGCAGCAGCACCCAGGCGCCGGCCGGGATGCGGCCGTGGGTCTCTTCCCAGGCGCGCAGGAAGTCCACGGTGAGCAGCCAGTCGGGGTTGTCGGCCACCGGGGCGCTGGCGTCGATCACGCAGGCCGGGCCGATGAACACGCTCGGGTCGATGGTGTCCACCGTGTTGGCCGGATGGTCCTTGCCGGTGATCCAGTGCGCGGGCGCGTCGAAGTGCGTGCCGGTGTGCTCGCCGCAGGAGAAGTTGTTCCAGTACCAGCCGGGGCCGGCCTCGTCGTACTGCGAGATGCGCTCCATCTTGAAGGCCCACACCTGGCCGAACTGCGGCGGCAGCTGCAGGGCCGGGAAGCTGGGCGACAGGGTCTGCGTCAGGTCGACGACGCGCAAGGCGCCGGTGGCGATGTCCTGGGCGAACTGGGCGAGGGAGGCGGTCATGGTCGTGGGCTCCGTGGGGAAGAGTGCGAGCAGGGAAGCGATGAAGAGGGAAGGGGGCGCGGATGCAGTCGTCACAGTGCCCCGAGGGCCCGGGCCACATGCACGCCCGACGCGCCGCCGAGTCCCGGCCCGGGGTGGGTGGAGGCGCCGATGTGCCAGAGATGGGCGACCGGGGTCTCGTGGTTGCGCAGCCCGCGCAGGGGTCGCCAGAGGAAGTACTGGTCGAGGGCGCAGTCGCCGCCATAGGGATCGCCGCCGACCAGGTTCATGTTGAGGCGCGGCAGGTCGGCGGGCGAGAGCACGGCGCGGCCGAGGATGCTGCCGGGAAGGTTGGGCGCATGGCGGGCGATCTGCGCGATCACGCGGTCGGCATAGGCCTCGCGCAGGGCGGTCGTCCATTGGCCGCCGGCCGGCACGTCCAGTTCGCCGGCCGCATCGCCGATGGGCTCGCGTGGGCATTCGGGCAGCTGGATCCACAGGATGTGGCGGCCTTCGGGCGCGCGGCTGGGGTCCAGCGCGGTGGGCTGCGCGACGCAGATGGTGGGCGCGGCAGGCAGCAGGCCGCGCTCGGCCTCGTTGACGGCGCGCGAGATGGCGTCCGGCCCGCCGCTCAGGTGCAGATAGCCGACCTTGTCGAGCGCGCGATCCGGCCACTGCGGCGGCTCGGAGAGCGCGAGGTGGATCTGCATGTTGCCCTTGCCGTAGCGCCACTGGCGGGCCTGGCCGGCGATCTCGGGCGGGGTGTGCTCGGGCGCCAGCAGGCGGCCATAGAGCTGCGTGGGCGTGGCGCTGACCACCACCTCGCCGGCCCGCAGTTCGCGGCCACCGACCAGCCGCACGCCGACGGCGCGTCCGCGTTCGACCAGGATGCGTTCGACGTCGCAGCCGGTCTCCAGCGTGCCGCCGGCGTCGCGGATCAGCCGCTCGAAGGCGCGCACGGTGTTGGCATTGCCGCCTTGCACCAGTGGCATGCCCACGGCCTCCAGCGTGAAGGCGACAACCTGGGCCATGAGCGCGGAGAGCGGCGAGTCCGGCCCCAGGCCGCAGTGCAGCACCCAGGGCGCGAGCAGCGCACCGACCAGGTCCGACCCGAAGCGCTGCTGCAGCCAGGGCCGGGCGGGCGTCAGGGCCTCGCCGAAGAAGCCGGCCAGGGCATGCGGGCCGTCCTTCCACGCGGCGCCGGCGAGGGTGCGGGCGGTGTTCAGCTTCCACAGCTCGTTGCCCAGCAGCGAGAAGACGAGCGGGGCGCGCTCGGCCATGCCCTCCAGCGTCTGCACGAAGGCCGCGCCGTCGCCGGCATTCAGCGCTTCCATGCGCTGGCGGTTGAGCTGGCGCGAGGTGGACAGCACCAGGTGCCGGCCGTGGGGCATCAGCACGCCGGTGGGGCTGTCGGTGTTGCAGTAGGCAAGGCCCGCCTCATGCAGCGCCTTGCCCAGGGCAGCGTAGGCGGGACCGACGAGGAAGAGCGGATGCGCGGTGGAGAGCGTGTCGTGCTTGAAGCCGGGCAGCGTCAGCTCGTCGGTGCGGATGCAGCCGCCAAGCGTGGCCTCGCGCTCCAGCACGCGCACCTTGCGGCCCTTGCGGGCGAGCAGGGCGGCACACACGAGGCCGTTGATGCCGCTGCCGATGAGCAGCACGTCGTCGGGGGCTGGGTTTGCGGGGCTTGCCATGGGAGCATCTTTGCCTTGGCTAGCGTTCGGGGCTATCCGATTCGGGCGGGCGGCTATCCGAATCGCGACGGAAGTTTGTGGCTCGGTTGTCGGGTCTCTCGCAGTTGCCATGAACGAGGTGTTCAGAGGGTGGCGGGCTCCATGTGCTCGGTGGCAGGTCCGGGGTGCGCGCCGGCGCCGGGCCCAGGGCGCGCGGGCTCATGCGGGGTCGGTCGGCCCTGCGGGCCGACTCCGCTGCGGTGCTCGGATGGACGGGCACGCGGCATAACTCGCTACGCGCTTCGCGCTGCGCTCAGACAAACGCCGCGAGTCAGATCACGAAGCAGGCCTGTCCTTCGGCAGGCCTGCAGCCCGTCCATCCTGCGCTCCTCGCCGACCCCGAAATGGCCCGCGCGCCCTGGGCCCGGCGCCGGCGCGTGGAGACGCACGTTGGGCATCAAAGGGGCAGGGGTTGTCTGCACGACAACCGTAACGGCGCACTGGCCCCCATCCCTGCCTTCCCCCAGCGGGGGAAGGAGTTCAGCGCTGACGCAAGTGAACCTGCTTCGGCGCAGAGTACAGGCACAGGCACAGGCACAGGCACAGGCACAGGCACAGGCACAGGTTGCGGAGTGCGGAGTGCGGGGTGCGGAGTGCGGAGTGCGGAGTGTGGGGTCTGGGGTGCAGGACGTAGTGCCGGCCGATCACCCCAACGTAGGCCCTGGTGCCGGTGAGGGCGTGGCGGCGCGCCTGTGGGGTGCCGAGGAGCGCAGGGCGGACGGGCTGCGGGCCTGCCGAAGGACAGGCCCGCTTCGTGATCTGACTCGCGGCAGTTGTTTGAGCGCAGCGCGAAGCGCGTAGCGAGTTCTGCCGCGGCCCGTCTGTCCGAGCACCGGAGGGGAGTCGGCGCGCAGCGCCGACCGCCCCACTTGAAGCGCCGACACGCCCTCACCGGCGCCAGGGCCGGACCACCGCCCCGGTCCACCGATCACCGGGCACAGCCAACCACAGCCGCTGACCGCCAACCGTGGAACGACGAACCGACCAACCTCGCCCACTCAGGCAGCCACCGCCACCCCACCCCCCGCGTGCTCCGCGATGAACTGCTCGCAGGCCTGCGCATCGGTCCACCACGGGAAGAACCCCGGCGGATGGTTGAAGTTGTTGGCGATGGCATGCGCCACGCCCGGGATCTGGCCTGCCGCGCCCAGCAGGTTCAGCACATGGGGCGGCGGTGGCTCCAGCAGCGTGTTGGTCCAGCGCACCACATGCTGGGCATAGTCCCAGAACCGCTCGAAGGTCGCGTTCATCCAGGCCGCGTCGAAGGGCGCGTCGCCCCGCGCCACGATGGCGTCGTGCACCACCTTGAAGGCCTTGGTCGCATTGTTGGAGCCCTGGCCCGTGATCGGGTCGTTGACGCACACCGCGTCGCCCATGCCGAAGACCTGGCGGCCCGAGGGCAGCGTGCCCACCGGCCGGCGCACCGTCGGCACGAAGCGGCCGGCCAGCACGCCGCCGGCGTCGGTCAGGCGCACGTCGCGGCAACGCTCGGCCTCCCAGGGCAGGTAGGTGTCGAGGATCTTCAGGCTCTGCCGCAGGTGCTCCTCGGGCGTGCGGACTTCGCCCCAGCAGTCCATCGGGCCGCCCGGCACGCCCTCGAACACCATGATCTCGCACGGGCCGCTGAGCGTGAGCGCCGGGAAGACGAAGTACTCGCCCACCCCCGGGATCAGGTTGAAGCACACGCGCGAGTAGGGCGTGCGCGGCGCCATGCCATGCACATAGGTCAGGGCCAGCGCACGCATCGGCTGCGTGAACACGCTGCGCACCGGGTCGCGTTCGAACAGGCGCGTGATCTCGCCCTTGCCGGCCGACACCACCACCAGGTCGTGCGTCGCGGCCAGCTCTTCCAGCTCGGCGATGCCGGCGTCCTGCAGCACCAGGTGCCCGCCGCGCTCGCGGAACAGCTCCATCCACGCCGGCATCTTCAGCCGCTGGTCCACCGCCTGGGCCGGGCGGTCCAGCCGGGCGGACCAGTCGATCAGGCGCTCGCCGGGCTGCTCGGGGTGCGGCACCGTGAGGCCGATCCCCTCGACCGGCGGGCAGTCGTCTGCCCACAGGTCCAGGCCGAAGTCGCGCTCGATCTGCAGCGCGTTGTCGAACATGCACTGGCTGGACATCACCTTGCCCCGGCGCAGGTCGTCCGGGCTGCGATTGGTGAGCAGGGTGACGTGGTCGCCCCGGCCCTGCAGGGCGAGGGCCAGGGGCAGGCCGGACTGGCCCGCTCCGACGATGGCGATCTTGCGGCTCATGGATGGTTCTCCTGGCGGATGCAGACGAAGAGGAAGGAACGGAGGGACTCGCGATGCGCCAGCCGGGGCTTCCCCGACCGTGGCAGGGCCATGCTAGGAAGCGCCCGGCGCCGCCGCTATCCGCTGGCCGCAGCGCCTGTCCGCCCGCTGCAGGAGTTGCGGACGCGACCCGGGTGTCGTCCAAATTGCTTGACAACTAAACTAATTGAGGAGGAGACTCCATCCCAAGCCATCGCAAAGGAGCCTCTCCATGAACATCGTCTGCATCGGCGGCGGGCCGGCCGGCCTGTACTTCGCACTGCTGATGAAGAAGCACAACCCCGGTCACCAGGTGACCGTGGTCGAGCGCAACAAGCCCTACGACACCTTCGGCTGGGGCGTGGTCTTCTCGGACGCCACCATGGAGAACATGCGCGCCTGCGACCGTGAGACGGCCGACGAGATCGAGCAGGCCTTCAACCACTGGGACGACATCGAGCTGCTGTTCAAGGGCCGGCGCATCCGCTCGGGCGGCCACGGCTTCGTGGGCATCGGCCGCAAGAAGCTGCTGAACATCCTGCAGGCGCGCTGCGAGGTGCTGGGCGTCAACCTGGTGTTCGAGACCGAGGCCGACAGCGACGCCGACTATCCCGACGCCGACCTCATCATCGCCAGCGATGGCGTCAACTCGCGCATCCGCGCCAAGTACGCCGACGTCTTCAAGCCCGACATCGTGGCGCGGCCCAACCGCTTCATCTGGCTGGGCACCAACAAGGTCTACGAGGCCTTCACCTTCGACTTCCAGCGCACCGAGCACGGCTGGTTCCAGGCCCACATCTACAAGTTCGACGACACCACCTCGACCTTCATCGTCGAGACCACCGAGGACACCTGGAAGGCCCACGGCCTGGACCAGGCGGACCAGCAGCAGTCCATCGAGTTCTGCGAAAAGATCTTTGCCGGCGACCTTCAGGGCGCCAAACTGATGACCAACGCGCGGCACCTGCGCGGCTCGGCCTGGATCAACTTCCAGCGCGTGGTCTGCGAGCAGTGGTCGCTGCAGAACGAACACGGCAGCCATGTGGTGCTGATGGGCGACGCGGTGCACACGGCGCACTTCGCCATCGGCTCCGGCACCAAGCTGGCCATCGAGGACGCCATCGAGCTGGCCCGCCTGTTTGGTGCCCAGGGCGACACCCGCGCGCACATCCCCGAGGTGCTCAAGGCCTACCAGGAAGCCCGCCGCGTGGAGACGCTGCGCATCCAGAACGCCGCCTGGAACGCCATGGAATGGTTCGAGGTCTGCGGCAAGCGCTACTGTGACCAGCTGGAGCCCGAGCAGTTCATGTACTCGATGCTCACGCGCAGCCAGCGCATCAGCCACGAGAACCTGCGCCTGCGCGACCGCGGCTGGCTCGAAGGCTACGAGCGCTGGTTCGCGCAACGTGCCGACGTGCCGGTCCCAGAAGGCAAGACCCCGCCGCCGCCCATGTTCACGCCCTACTCGGTGCGCGGCGTCACCCTCAAGAACCGCATCGTGGTCTCGCCCATGGCGCAGTACTCGGCGGTGGACGGCGTGGCCGGCGACTACCACCTGGTGCACCTGGGCGCCCGCGCCATGGGCGGCGCGGGCCTGGTGTTCGCCGAGATGACCTGCGTGAGCCCCGAGGGCCGCATCACCCCCGGCTGCCCGGGCCTCTACAAGCCCGAGCATACGGTGGCCTTCAAGCGCATCGCGGACTGGATCCACGCCAACAGCGATGCGAAGTTCGCCATCCAGATCGGTCATGCCGGCGCCAAGGCCTCCACCCGCCTGGCCTGGGACGGCATCGACCAGCCGCTGGAATCGGGCAACTGGCCGCTGCTGTCGGCATCGCCGCAGCAGTACCTGGAGGGCGTGAGCCAGCTCTCGCGCGGCATGACGCACGAGGACATGGCCGAGGTGAAGGCGCAGTTCGTCGCCTCCACCCGCGCCGCCGCGGAAGCCGGTGCGGACTGGCTGGAGCTGCACTGCGCCCACGGCTACCTGCTGTCGAGCTTCATCTCGCCACTGACCAACCAGCGCACCGACGAATACGGCGGCTCCCTGGAGAACCGGCTGCGCTATCCGCTGGAGGTGTTCGCCGCCGTGCGCGCCGCCTGGCCGGCGGACAAGCCGATCTCGGTGCGCATCTCGGCCCACGACTGGGTCGAGGGCGGCATCACGCCCGAGGACGCCGTGGCAATCGCCCGTGCCTTCAAGGCCGCGGGCGCGGACATGATCGACTGCTCCTCCGGCCAGGTGAGCAAGAAGGAAAAGCCGGTCTACGGCCGCATGTTCCAGACGCCCTTCGCCGACCGCATCCGGCAGGAGGCGGGCATTCCCACCATCGCCGTCGGCGCCATCAGCGAGGCCGACCATGCCAACAGCATCCTGGCCGCGGGCCGCGCCGACCTGTGCGCGGTGGCCCGTCCGCATCTGGCCAACCCCGCCTGGACGCTGACCGAGGCCGCCAAGATCGGCTACACGGCCATCGCGTGGCCCAAGCAGTACCGCTCGGCCAAGCCACAGATGGAAGCCAACTTCGCGCGCGAGAAGGCCCTGGCCGAGGCGGCGGGGGCCGGCAAGTGAGCGGCACCACGGGCCCGCGCCACGCGCTGGTGACCGGCGGCGGACGCGGCATCGGCGCCGCCATCGCGCGGCGGCTGGTGGCCGAGGGCTGGCACGTGACCGTGCTGGGCCGCAGCGCCGAGGCCGTGCAGGCCGTGGCGGCCGAAGATGCCGAGCACCTGTTCGCCGTCAGCGCCGACGTGGCTGATGCCGAGGCGGTGGCGGCCGCGCTGGCCAAGGCGCAAAGCCGCTTCGGCCCCGTCGCCGCCCTGGTCAACAACGCCGGTCAAGCCGAGAGCGCGCCCTTCCACAAGATGGACATGGCGCTCTGGCAGCGCATGCTGGCCGTCAACCTGACCGGCACCATGGTCTGCAGCCAGGCCGTGCTCCCCGGCATGCTGGCGGCGGGGTGGGGCCGCATCGTCAACGTGGCGAGCACGGCGGGGCAGGTGGGCTATGCCTACGTGTCGGCCTACTGCGCGGCCAAGCACGGCGTGGTGGGGCTCACCCGCTCGCTGGCGCTGGAGCTGGCCACCAAGGGCATCACCGTGAATGCCGTGTGCCCCGGCTACACCGAGACCGACATCGTGCGCCAGAGCATCGCGCGCGTGGTCGCCAAGACGGGCCGCAGCCCCGAGGCCGCACGGGCCGAATTCGTCAAGAGCAACCCGCAGGGCCGCCTGGTGCAGCCCGACGAGGTGGCCGATGCCGTGGCCTGGCTGTGCGGCCAGGGCGCGGGCGCCGTGACCGGCCAATCCATTTCCGTGGCGGGCGGCGAGGTCATGTGACCGCGCCGTCGCCTTCCACCCCCCCAACGCAGCAGCAAAGAACGGAGACCGCATGAGCGACAGCATTCCCCGCGTGGACCCGGCCCTGGTGGCCGGCAACCAGCGCCCCCTGGCCGGCTACGAGGCCAAGCACTTCCAGTGGTCCGTCGCCGACGGCGTGGCCACCATCGTGCTGAACCGGCCCGAGCGCAAGAACCCGCTCACCTTCGACAGCTATGCCGAGCTGCGCGACCTGTTCCACCAGCTCAAGTGGGCCGACGACGTGAAGGCGGTGGTGCTCACCGGCTCCGGCGGCAACTTCTGCTCCGGCGGCGACGTGCACGAGATCATCGGCCCGCTGGTGCGGCTGAAGGCGCCCGAGCTGCTGATGTTCACCCGCATGACGGGCGAGCTGGTCAAGACCATGCGCGCCTGCCCGCAGCCCATCGTGGCCGCCATCGACGGCGTGTGCGCCGGCGCCGGCGCCATCCTGGCCATGGCCTCGGACCTGCGCCTGGGCACGGCGCGCAGCAAGACCGCCTTCCTGTTCAACCGCGTGGGTCTGGCTGGCTGCGACATGGGCGCCTGCGCCATGCTGCCGCGCATCGTGGGCCAGGGCCGCGCCAGCGAGCTGCTCTACACCGGCCGCGCCCTGGGCGGCGAGGAGGGCGAACGCTGGGGCTTCTTCAACCGCCTGTGCGCGCCCGAAGAGGTGCTGGCCGAGGCGCAGAAGCTGGCGGCGCAACTGACCGAAGGCCCCAGCTTCGCCAATGGCATCACCAAGACCATGCTGCACCAGGAATGGGCCATGACCCTCGAGCAGGCCATCGAGGCCGAGGCCCAGGCCCAGGCGCTGTGCATGCTGACGCAGGACTTCACGCGGGCCTATGAGGCCTTCGTGGCGAAGCAGAAGCCCGTCTTCAAAGGGGACTGAGATGGCGGACCAGAGTTACCTCGACTGGCCCTTCTTCGAGCCCCGCCACCGCGAACTGGCGCAGGCGGTCGACGCCTGGGCCACGCAGAACATCTCGCAGGACCATGGCCACGACGTGGACGCCGAATGCCGCGCGCTGGTCAAGGCGCTGGGCGCCGGCGGCTGGCTCAAACACGCCGTCGGCGAATCGGCGCAGACCATGGACGCCCGCGCCATCTGCCTGATCCGCGAGACGCTGGCCCGCCACAGCGGTCTGGCCGACTTCGCCTTCGCCATGCAGGGCCTGGGCAGCGGCGCCATCAGCCTGCACGGCACGCCCGCGCAGCGCGAGCGCTACCTGACGCGTGTGGCGCGCGGCGAGGCCATCTCGGCCTTCGCCCTCTCCGAGCCCAATGCCGGCTCCGACGTCGCCGCCATGCAGTGCAGCGCGCGGCAGGAGGGCGACCACTACGTGCTCGACGGCGAGAAGACCTGGATCTCCAACGGCGGCATCGCCGACTTCTATGTGGTCTTCGCGCGCACCGGCGAGGCGCCCGGTGCGCGCGGCATCAGTGCCTTCATCGTCGAGGCCGGCACGCCCGGCTTCGAGATCGCCGAGCGCATCGAGGTGATCGCGCCGCATCCGCTGGCGCGCCTGCGCTTCACGGGCTGCCGCGTGGCCGCCGGCCAGCGCGTGGGCGCGGCGGGCGAGGGCTTCAAGGTCGCGATGCGCACGCTCGACGTGTTCCGCACCTCGGTGGCCGCTGCCGCGCTGGGCTTCGCGCGCCGCGCCTTCGACGAGGCCCTGGCCCGCGCCACCACGCGCCGCATGTTCAACGGCGCGCTGGCCGACTTCCAGCTCACGCAGGCCAAGCTGGCGCAGATGGCCACCGCCATCGACAGCGCCGCGCTGCTGACCTACCGCGCCGCCTGGCGCCGCGACCGCGGCGAGCCGGTGACCAAGGACGCGGCCATGGCCAAGCTCACGGCCACCGAGAGCGCGCAGCAGGTCATCGACGCCGCGGTGCAGATGTTCGGCGGGCTGGGCGTGGTCAGCGAGCAGCCGGTGGAGCGGCTCTACCGCGAGATCCGCGCCCTGCGCATCTACGAGGGCGCCACCGAAGTGCAGCAGCTGATCATCGCCCGCGAGTTGCTGCGCGAAGCCGGCGCGCCCAAGGCGGCCTGAGCGGACACGGCCGGAGACCGCCATGACCGCCAGCGCCCACGTCGACACCTTCGCGCGCGACCACCTGCCGCCGCCGGAGCAGCAGCCGCAGTTCATCTTCGAACTGCCCGAGTTGCAGATGCCCGCGCGGCTGAACTGCGCCACCGAACTGCTGGACCGCCACGTGGCCGAAGGCCGGGGCGACCGGCCCTGCATCCTGGCACCCGGACTGCGCTGGACCTATGCCGAGCTGCAGGACAAGGCCAACCGTATCGCCAACGTGCTGGTGAAGCAGATGGGCCTGGTGCCGGGCAACCGCGTGCTGCTGCGCGCGCCCAACAACCCGATGCTTGCGGCCTGTTGGTTCGCGGTGATGAAGGCCGGCGGCATCGCCGTCGCCACCATGCCGCTGCTGCGTGCCAAGGAGCTGGTGCCGATCCTTGAGATCGGCCAGGTGACGCATGCCCTGTGCGACGCCGCGCTGGCCGAGGAGCTGGCGCTGGCGGCGCAGAAGACGGATGTGCTGAAGCACGTCCGCCACTTCCACGCCGAAGGGCCGGAGGGCCTGGAGTCACTGATGGCCGCGGCCTCGCCGGTCTTCGACAACGTGGACACGGCCGCCGACGACACCTGCCTCTTCGGCTTCACCTCGGGCACCACCGGCGTGCCCAAGGCCACCATGCATTTCCATCGCGACGTGATGGCGGTGTGCCATTGCTGGCCGCCGCACCTGCTGCGCGCCACGGCCGACGATGTGTTCATCGGAAGCCCGCCGCTGGCCTTCACCTTCGGGCTGGGCGGGCTGGTGCTCTTTCCCATGCATGTGGGCGCATCGACCGTGCTGCTGGAGAGGGCCGGCCCGGCGCAACTGCTGCAGGGCATCCAGGATTTCGGCGCCACGGTGCTGTTCACCGCGCCCACGTCGTATCGGCTGCTGGCCGAGCAGGGCGCCGTGCTGCGCGCCACGCCGCTGCGCAAGTGCGTGTCGGCCGGCGAGGCGCTGCCCGCCACCACCCGCGCGCTGTGGAAGAAGGCGACCGGCATCGAGCTGATCGACGGCATCGGCGCCACCGAGATGCTGCACATCTTCATCTCGCACGACGAGGCCGGTGCACGGCCCGGCGCCACCGGCAAACCGGTGCCCGGCTATCGCGCCCGCATCGTGGACGAGGAAGGCAACGAGTTGCCACCGGGCACCATCGGCCGCCTGGCCGTGCAGGGCCCGACCGGCTGCCGCTACCTGTCCGACCCGCGCCAGGCGCAGTACGTCCAGGGCGGCTGGAACCTCACGGGCGATGCCTACGTGATGGACGCCGACGGCTACTTCTTCTACCAGGCGCGCACCGACGACATGATCATCTCGGCCGGCTACAACATCGCTGCGCCCGAGGTGGAAGAGGCGCTGATGCAGCACCCGGCCGTGGCCGAATGCGCCGTGATCGGGGCGCCGGACGCCGAGCGCGGCCAGATCGTGCAGGCCTTCGTGGTGCTGCGCGCCGGGCAGGGCGAGCCGGGCGAGGCCATGGTCCGCACGCTGCAGGACTTCGTGAAGGCCACCGTGGCGCCCTACAAGTACCCGCGCTCGGTGGTCTTCGTGGCGCAGTTGCCGCGCACGCAGACGGGCAAGCTGCAGCGCTTCGTGCTCAAGCAGGCGGCGCAGACGGGAGCCACCCCGTGATCCGCGTCGCCACCCCCGCCGACCAGGGCGAGGCCGCCATCGACGCACCGCCGGGCCGCTTCGCGCGCACGCAGCTCATCCGCTTCTCGCACTGCGACCCCGCCGGCATCGTCTTCTTTCCCCAGTACCTGGTGATGTTCAACCAGCTGGTGGAGGACTGGTTCAACGAGGGCCTGGCCGTCAACTACGCCGGCATGATCGCCGGCCGCCACATCGGCCTGCCCATCGTGCGGCTGGAATGCGACTTTCGCGCCATCAGCCGGCTGGGCGACACGGTGCAACTGGGCCTGGCGGTGGAGCGCGCGGGTGGCCGCTCGCTCACGCTGGCGCTCCAGTGCACCGGCGCCGACGGCGAACTGCGCGTGGCTTCGCGGCAGGTGCTGGTCTTCACCAGCCTGCAGACCCACCGCGCCATCGACATCCCGCCGGACGTGCGCGAGGCGCTGACCCGCTTCGCGCCCGATCCGGCCCCCCACTGAATCCACGTTTTTCCCGCAGGAGTCCCGCATGCAAGTTCTTCTTCCTCCCGGCTGGCCGCGCCCCAAGGGCTATGCCAACGGCGTCACCGCCAAAGGCCGCATGGTCTTCGTGGCCGGCATGATCGGTTGGGATGCGCAGGGCGTGTTCCACACCGACGACCTGGGCGAGCAGGTACGCCAGGCGCTGCAGAACGTCGTGGAGGTGCTGCGCGAGGCCGGCGCCAGCCCCGAGCACATCGTGCGCATGACCTGGTACGTGACCGACAAACGCGAGTACGTGGCGGCCTATCCCGCCATCGGCAAGCACTTCCGCGAGCTGATCAACTGCTACAACGCCGCCATGACGGCGGTGGAAGTCTCGGCGCTGGTCGAGGACCGGGCGAAGGTGGAGATCGAGGTCACGGCGGTGGTGCCGGACTGAGCGGCAGGCTGCTCGTTCATCACTGCCGAGGCGGCCCCCAGCGGGCCGCCTCGTCTTTTTGCGGGCAGCGAAGGCGTGCCGCGTGGCGGTGCGGCCGCGTGCGAGCGCGGGGCGACACGCCGCCGCCGCGCGGCCCCCTGTCGAGTGGGCTTCCCCTCCCGCGGAAGGCCCGGCGACGAGAGGAGGTGCACCCCGCCAGTGCATGTCCGTGCTTGTCCTGAGTGCGTCCGTATTGCTTGAGGACTAAATTAACTGCGCCACGGCGGCGCGCAAGTGGTGGCGCCGATCTTGCTTTCGATCAAGCCGTCGCTGCATCGATCGCAGCGCGGCTAAACCCGCCGGCCACCGGCTACGCGCGACACAAGGCCCGTCATGAACCCCACTGCCAGTGCCTTCTTCTCCCGCCAACCCTCGGCACCTCTGCCGGAGAAGCGGCCGCTGCGGCCCTTCTTCACCTCGGCCGATCTCGAAGAGACGCGGCTGCGCGTGGGCAGCGTGATGAAGCCGCACCGGCTGGACGTGGCCGGCCGCGCCCAGCGCCTGGATGCGCGCATGCACCACGCCAGCTTCGGCGACGTGTCGCTGAGCCTGCTGGCCTATGGGGCGGAGGTCGAGATCCAGCCCGGTCCGCTGGAGGATTTCTTCCTGGTCCAGATGCCGCTGGCGGGGCGCGCGCAGGTCGACAGCGGCGGCCAGCACAGCGACTCGGGCCCGCACGAGGCCATGGTGCTCAGCCCGAGCGAGGCCACGGTGATGCGCTGGTCGGCCGACAACCAGCAGCTGATGGTGCGTGTCTCGCGCGCGCTGGTGGAGCGTACGCTGGCGCTGCAACTGGGCCGCGCGCTGGATGCGCCGGTGCGCTTCCAGCTGGGCTTCGGCTGGCGCGACAACGCCATGTGGATGCACCTGCTGGGCTACCTGCAGGAAATGATGGCGCAGGACATCGACGTGTCTCAGCACCGACTGGTGAGCCAGCAGGTCGGACAACTGGTGGCGGCCACGCTGCTGTCGGTGCAGCCCCACAGCCACAGCCATGCGTCGCCCGCGCGCTGCAACACGGTGCTGCCGCGTCATGTGCGCCGCGTGCAGGACCACATCCAGGCGCATGCGCACGAGCCGCTGTGCGCCGACCAGCTGGCCGAGGTGGCCGGCGTGAGCGTGCGCAGCCTGTATGCGGGCTTCAAGGAATTCCTTGGCGTGAGCCCCATGCAGTACCTCAAGGACCTGCGGCTGGAGCGGGCCCGCGCCGAACTGCTGGGTGGCAGCACCCATGTGGCCGGCGTCGCGCTGCGCTGGGGCTTCGGCCACCTGGGTCGCTTCAGCGCCGACTACCGCGCGCGCTTCGGCGAGTACCCCAGCGAGACGGTGCGGCGGCATTGAAGGCAGGCAGGCCCGCCGCGTGGCTCAGGATGGCCGTTGGCCACTGTGCCGAGCCGCGCTCGCCGCGTGGGCTGCAACGCAGCAATGAACCGGGTTCCTGACGCCTGAAAAAATATCAATTTTGATATGATCGGCGCATGTGGACCGTCGAGACCCTCAATGCAGCCGTCGATGGCGAAGTCGACCAACTCCCGATCGACATGCGGGCCCGGCTGGTGAGGCTCGGTTCGATCATCGAGGCGGTGGGGTTCGACGGATTGCCCTCCGACACGGTGAAGCACCTGGAGAACAAGCTGTGGGAGCTGCGCATCCGAGGCAAGGACGGCATTGCAAGGGCGATCTACCTGACCGCGGTCAGGCGGCGGGTCGTGATCGTCCGGGTCTTCGTCAAGAAGACCCAGAAGACACCGAAGCACGAACTGGAATTGGCTCGGCAACGGGCGAAGGAAGTCGAATGACCAAGCTGAAGGACCTGCACGTGAAGTGGTCCAAGGACCCGGCATATCGGGAAGCCTACGACGCACTGGAGGAAGAATTCGCCCTCGCCGAGGCCATCGCGGAGGCGAGGGTGGCGGCAGGGCTTACGCAGGCCGAAGTGGCCGAACGCATGCAAACGACGCAGAGCAATATTGCGCGCTTGGAAGCCGGCCGGAGTTCGCCATCCACGCGAACGCTGGAGAAGTTCGCCCACGCAATCGGGGCCCGCCTCAAGATCAGCTTTGATCCGGTTCGGTCCCGATGACGCCGAGGAGCGCTCGCCATGGGAAACATGGCGTCAATGGATAGCTGGCGGCGGAACAGCGTGGCGAACGCACTGCGCTCGATCTGAGCGCGACCTCGGCGCGGCTGCGGGTCTCAGGCCGCCAACCCCGTGAATCGCCCCCCATGGAACACCAGCGGCGCCGTCTCGCTGCGCGCCACGCGAAGCACGCGGCCCACGAGCAGATGATGGTCGCCTGTCTCGCGGTGATGATCGCTGGCGCACACCAGCGTGGCGGCCGCGCCGGCGATGGCGGGCACGCCCTCGGGGGCTTCCGTGATGGCGATGCCCTCGAACTTGTCGGGGACCGCCGGATTGGCGAAGTGCCGCGCCAGGGTTTCCTGCTCGCAGCCCAGCACGCTGATCGTGAAGTGCGTGCAGTCCCGGAAGGCCTGCAGGCTGGGCGAACGGTTCACCAGGCTCCACAGCACCAGCGGCGGCTCCAGCGACAGCGAGGCGAAGGAGTTGATGGTCAGGCCCACCGGCCGGCCGTCGGCCATGCGAGTGGCCACGATGGCCACGCCGGTGGGGTAGCAGCCGAGCACGGTGCGCAGCAGGCGCGGGTGCAGGACCTCGTCGATCCAGGGCGCCAGGGTGGCGGCGCCGGGCTCCGCATCGTTGGCTGCCATGGTGGAGACATGGGCGACCGCACTCATTCGGCCAGCCTCGGAATGGCCGGCACGGCCTGCTCGGGGCCCATGGCCGAATAGCCGCCGTCCACCGCGTAGTCGGCGCCGGTGACGAAGCTGGCACCTTCCGACAGCAGAAAGGCCACCACGTTGCCGACTTCCGCCGGGTCGCCGACGCGGCCGAGCAGGTGGTAGGCCGCCGCCACACGGTCGGTCTTGGCGCGGTCGCCTTGGGTCAGCTCGTCCATCACGCGCGACCAGGTCCAGCCCGGCGACACGGAATTGACGCGGATGCGGTCGGCCGCGAAATCCATCGCCATGTTGCGCGTGACCTGCACCAGCGCCGCCTTCGACACCGGATACAGCCAGCGCCCGGTCTGCGCCACCTTGGCCGAGATGCTGGTGAAGTTGACGATGGCACCGCCGCCCGCCTGGGCCAGGTGCGGGCGCACCGCGCGGGCGGCCATGACGGCGCTGACCACGTTGACATCCAGCGCCGTGAGCCAGTCCTGCCGGCCCGATGCGGCACCGCCGTCCAGGTAGGTGCAGGCCAGGTTGACCAGCCCGTCGATGCGGCCGAAATGCGCGGCGACCTGGGCCACCGCCTGGTTCAGGGCCTCGTCCTGGGTCACGTCCACCGGCCAGAAGCGGGCGCGGTCCTCCTGGCCGGCCACGGCGCGCGCGCCGCCGGCCTCGTCGATGTCGAACACCGCCACCTTCGCGCCAGCCTTCAGGAGCACCTGGGCCACGCCCGCGCCGATGAGGGTGGCGCCGCCGGTCAGCACGATGACCTTTCCGTCCAAGCGATGCATGTGAGTTGCCTTTCATCCGTGGTGTCGGCGCCGCAGGTCGGGCTCTGCGAGCCCGACCCGGCGCGTGGATGAATGGTGCGGCGCCCGTCCCCGCGGGCCTAGCCGCGCACGGCGGTGGCTATCCGCAGACTGCGAACACTTGGCCGCGGCCTCGACAGCCCGGCGACGGAAGCAGGCCGGGGGCTGCCTGGCCCCAGGCGGCTGCGACGCCTCAAAGCAGAAAGCCGGCATGCTTTCGCATACCGGCTTTCGGGGTGCCCGAAGGCATCCACCCTGCGCCTTGCCCGCTGACAACGGGCAAGGCGCAGGGCGGCGTGGGTCTTTTACAGACCGGCCTTGCGGTAGACCGACAGGCTGCCCTGGGTGTACTGGGTGGGGATCGTGCTGTTCACGAAAGCCTTGGAGTCCAGGTTGGCGGTCGGGTTGTGGGCGGCAGCCACGGCTTCGGCCTGCACGGCGGCGCGGCTGCGGGGAGCGGCCGGGGCCACGGCGACTTGCTGGCCAACGTATTCCAGGTTCTGCTCGGCGCGAGCGGCTTGCACGCCCTGGGCGTTCACTTCGGCGCGGCTGAAGGCCGACACGGGGGCGACGACGCCTTGGTATTCCTCGGCGCTGGCGCCGGCAACAGCGGCGAACGACAGGGCGGCGAGGGCGATGATCTTCGAGGTCTTGGTCATGATTTTTCTCCTGTAGGCAGGCATTGCGTTGAACAGAGCTGGCAAAGCACCCGCCTCGCCGGCTTCGGGTCTGCGTTCAATCGCTGGCCCGTGAGATGAATTGTGGACCCAAGATCTAGGGAAAACCCTTGTCTTTGACGAACGTCACGTTCACGCCAGCGAAACAATCGCGGCGTGATGACCTACGTCGTTGCATCGATAGAACTCTGCGCGCGGCCCCCGGACCGGCGGCCCGCGGCGTGGGGGCTGCGCTGCGAACCGTCGTCTCAGACGTGGGCGAGCGCGAGGCCGCCGATCACCAGGCCCAGCCCGGCCACGCCGAACATGCCCCACTCCAGCCAGCGCTTGCGGGTGAGCAGCGCGATGGCGGCCAGCGCGATGGAGACCTGGAGCGCGGTGGTGGCCTGGGCCCAGCGGTGATGCTCGTGCAGGGCGGCGTCGGAGCGGTGGTCCCAGTCGTCGGCCTCCTTGTCCAGCTTCTGGGCGGCCAACTGGATCTCGGCCTTCTCTTTGTCGTAGCGCGCGGCTTTTTCCTGCATGGCCGGCTTGCGGTCCTCGGGCGACAGGTCGCGCGCGAACTCGGCCAGCGCCTGCTTGGTGCTCTTGGCCTGGTAGTAATTCCACTGGTTGGCGGCTTCGGTGCGCTTCATGCCCGCGTTGTTCTTGTAGAGGCCGGCATTGGCCTGCGTCAGCCCGCCCATGTAGGCAAAGATGGCGCCGACCGTGGCGATCACGGCGGTGAAGACGGCCACCTCGTTGGTGATGCTGCGCTGCTTCTTGGCAGCGGCGGCATGCTCGGCCTCGTGTTCGGCGGCATGCTGGAGTTCGTGGTCGTGCGGACCGTGGACGTGAAAACCGGAAGAGGACATGGCGGAAGGCGTGCGTTCTTGGAGGTGTTGGACGCCGCCGGATGGCAGCGGCCGGGATGATCCCAGCCTTCGATGAACGCACGCCGTACGGCCGGCGCCGACGCAGCCTAGAGCGCGATGCGGAAAGCCTGGGCTGCGCCGAGGTCGGGCTGCACGCCCAGGCCCGGCTTCGTGCCCAGGTGCACGGCGCCTTCTTCCAGCGAGAACACCGGCATGGCCAGCAGGTCGCGCAGCGGATTGGGGTTGGCGTCCACCTCCACATAGCCCGGCCCGCCCACCGCCGCCTTGAGGTGGAAGGAGGCCGTGAGGCCGATGCCGGCCCCGAGCCAGTGTGGACAGAAGCGCTTGCCTTGCGCCAGCGTGTGCCGTCCCACGGCCAGGCAGCCGCTGAAGCCGCCCCATTTGCCCAGGTCCGGCTGGAGGATCGACAGGCCGTCGGCGCCGATGTGGGCGTCGAAGGCGTCCAGGCCGGCCAGGTTCTCGCCACCGGCCAACGGCAGCGGCTGCTCGCGCGCCAGCCGGGCCCAGTCGGCCAGCGGCGTGTCGGCGCGCACGGGCTCCTCCAGCCAGCCGAGGTCGTGCCGGACCATGCGGCGGCCGGCGGCGATGGCCTCGTCCAGGTCCCAGGCCTGGTTGGCGTCGACCATCAGCGGCGCCGCGGGGCCGATCACCTCGCGCATGGCAGTCAGGTTGGCCTCGTCACGGTCGGCACCGAAGCCGACCTTGAGCTTGAAGGCGCGGTAGCCCTCCGCGCGCTTGGCTGCTGCCAGCTTCTCGGGCGCGGTCGGATTGAGGCCGGAGGCATAGAGCGGCACCGGCGCAGGCGCCGCCAGGTCAGGCGCGAGCAGCTTCCACACCGGCAGGCCGTGGCGGCGGCCCAGCAGGTCCCACAGCGCGATGTCCAGGCCGGCCACGATCTGCGCCAGCGGGCCGGGCTCGCCGCACTGGATGGCCAGCACGGCCAGCCGGGCGCTGAGCGTCTCGAAGCAGTGCTGCGGGCTCGTCCATTGCGGCCCGCAGGCCAGCGGCGGCAGGTAGGTCAGCGCCATGCGCGCACGGTGCTCCGCGCCCACGGTCGGAAAGTTGCACCAGACCTCGCCCCAGCCCTCGGCGCCGTCGTCCGCGATGGCACGCAGCAGCAGGGCCGGCCGGTCGCGCATGATGCCGAAGGAGGTCTGCACCGGCGGGTCCGCCGGTGCGCGGAACACGAACGCCTCGATGCGTTCGAGGCGCAGGTCGGTCGCCGCTGCCGTCATCCCGCGTAGGCCAGGCAGAACTCGCCCTCGGCCTTGAGCGTGTCGAAGGCGCTGTAGTCGGCCTGCCAGGCGTTGCCGGCGCGGGCGGTGAGGGCGGCCAGATCGGCCAGCGTGGCCGTGCCTTCGCGGCGCAACTGGGCCTCGAAGCCGGCCAGGTCGGGAAACTGCTGCAGCGCCTCCCACCACACGGCACGACCGGCCAGGAAGCCGTGGGCGCCGGCCGCATAGGCGTACGCCATCACGCGCAGGAACTGCTGGGGCGTGACGCCGGCCGACAGCATCACCCACGGAATGCCGGCATCGCGGCAGATGCCGCCCATCTGGTCGAACAGGGCCTGGGCCTGGCGCGACTCGGCGCTGTCGCCATGCGCGGGCAGGCTGGCGCCGGGCAGCGGGCTTTCGAGCTTGAACAGGTCGACGCCGTAATGCGGCTTGGCGAACTCGCGCACGCTGTCGAGTACCAGCTCGGGCAGCTTCTCGGGCGACTCCACATAGTCGGTGGTGTGGCGCTCGCTCTTGGGGAAGGGATAGACCAGGAGCTCCAGCACCAGCGGGATGTCGTGGACGCGGCACTGCTCGCCGATCTCGGCCACGTAGCGCTGCTGGTGGGCCACGATGTCGGCATCGGCATCGGGCCGGTACCAGGCCAGCACCTTGACGCCGTCGCCGCCGGCGCGCTTGATCTTCTCGACGCTCCAGTCCTTGATCGAATGCGACAGGCGGCCGCCGGGCTGGTCGCGGAAGCGGTGGTCCTCCAGCGTCACCACCAGGCCGGTGTGGGCCGGCAACTTCTTCAGGCCGGCGGGGAAGGCGTAGTTGGGGTCGAACAGCATGGCGCTGGCATGCGGGCCCAGCACGTCGACCAGCACGCGCTTGACGGCGACCATGTCGGCGAAGGCCACGTCGGCCGGGGCGATGCCCTGCTTCCTGGCGATGAGGCTGGCGATGGGCGGGCGCTGGTCGAGCGCCACCATCGTGAAGTGCCCGGCGGGCGTGGCCATGCGACGCAGGCCCCATTGCTTGCCCAGACGGAGGTTGTTCGCCATGTTCAGTGCTCCTGGATCTCTTGAAGAAAGGTGAGTGCATCGCCCAGCCGGGGCGCGCCCGAGCGGCCCCCGGCCTGCCGGCACTTGAGTGCCGCGGCTGCGGCGGACAGACGGAAGGCCTGCACCGGCGCCAGTCCGGCACCGAGGGCGAAGGCGAGGGCTCCGTGGAAAACATCGCCAGCGCCGGTGGTGTCCACCGCGTCGACGGCGAAGGCGGGCAGCGTCTGCAGGGCGCCGGCTTCGTCCAGCCAGGCCACGCCGCGCTCGCCCAGGGTCACGGCGGCCAGCCGGCAACCGCGGGCGCGGGCCACGCCCAGTTGCGCGTGCAGTGGGCCGCCGCCGCTGTAGGCGGCGAGCGCGGGCTCCGAGAAGGCGGCCACATCGGTGTGCGGCAGCAGCTGGTCGAAGACCCAGGGCTCGGCCATGTCGCCGTCGAGCACCGAGGGCACGCCGTGACGGCGCGCGGCCTGGAAGAGCGCGAGCGCGCCCTCGGGCCAGCGCGGGTCGGCCAGCACCGCCTGCGCGCCGGCCACCGCATCGAGCGGCAGCCAGGCGGGATCGGCCGGCAGGCCGTCGCCGCGGAAGTTGACGATCATGCGCTCGCCGCGGCCATCGACCACGATGCCCGAGACCGAAGAGCGGGCCCCCTCGAAGAGCCGGAACTGCGCCACGTCCACGCCGGCCTGGGCCAGTTCGTCGCGCATGGCGCGTCCGGCGCTGTCGTCGCCGGCACGGCCCCAGAAGCGCGCGTCGGCGCCCAGCCGGGCGGCGGCCACCGCGGCATTGGCGGCCATGCCGCCACCGCCTTCGTGGAAATCAACGGCCCGGGTCTTGCCGCCGCCCGCGGGCAGGGCGTCCACGCCCCAGGTCAGGTCGAAGGCCGACAGCCCCAGGCAGATCACCACGGGCCGCGCCTCGCGCAGCGAATCGGGCAAAGGGGACAAGGCGTTCACCGCAGCACGTCCCCGGTGGCGGCGTCGAACAGATGCACCTTGGCCGCGTCGAAGCCCAGCGCGATGGGCGCGCCCGCGTTCACCGCCAGCTCGGGCGCGACACGCGCCACATGGCGCTTGCCGTCAAAGTCGAAGTACACCAGCGTGTCCGAGCCCAGTGGCTCGACCACGCTCACGGTCGTGCGCAGCGGGCCGTCGGCCTGCGCCAGCAGGTGCTCGGGGCGGATGCCCAGCACGGCGCTGGCGCGGCCGGCCGCGAGCATCGGCTGCAGCCGCTCGGCGGGCATCGCGAGCAGGGTGCCATCGGCCAGGCGCAGGCCGCCGGCTTCCACACCCACGTCGAAGAAGTTCATGGTGGGCGAGCCGATGAAGCCGGCCACGAACTGGTTGGCCGGCTGGCGGTACACCTCGTCGGGCGTGCCGAACTGCTGCACCACGCCGGCCTTGAGCACCACGATGCGGTCGGCCATGGTCATGGCCTCCACCTGGTCGTGGGTGACGAAGATCATGGTGGTCTTGAGCTGCTGCGACAGCGCCTTGATCTCGGTGCGCACCTCGCCGCGCAGCTTGGCGTCCAGGTTGGACAGCGGCTCGTCGAAGAGGAAGACCTTGGGGTTGCGCACCATCGCGCGGCCCATGGCCACACGCTGGCGCTGGCCGCCCGACAGCGCCTTGGGCTTGCGCTGCAGGAAGGGCTCGATGTGCAGCAGGCCGGCCGCGCGCTGCACGCGCCGGTCGATCTCGGCCTTGTCCATGCCGCGCATCTCCAGGCCGAAGGCCATGTTCTGGTAGACGCTCATGTGCGGGTAGAGCGCATAGTCCTGGAACACCATGGCGATGTCGCGCTGCGCGGGCGGCACGTCGTTGACGCAGGTGTCGCCGATGTAGAGCTCGCCGCCGTCGATGGGCTCCAGCCCTGCGATCACGCGCAGCAGGGTGGACTTGCCGCAGCCCGAGGGCCCGACGAAGACGACGAATTCCTGGTCCCGGATCTCCAGGTCGATGGCGGGCACCACGGTGATGTCGCCGTAGCGCTTGGTCAGGCCTCGCAGATGGATCGCTGCCATTCGCGCCGCCTCAGGAAAAAGCCAGCAGCGGCTTGACCAGCTCGCCCGCCACGAAGCGGCCGAACATCTCGGGCAACTGCTCGATGCCGAATTGCGCGTCCACCAGCTGGCGGTAGCGCGCCTTTTCCTTGCGCAGCAGCTCGACGTTGAGCGCGAAGTCCGACTTGGGGAAGTAGAAGGTGCGCACCATGTAGAAGTCCTTGCGGCGGATGGCCGGCGTCTCCTGCACGGGCCAGGGGGCGTCGCTCTCGCCGATGAGGATCAGCACGCCGCGCGGCAGCACGATGTTCATGCCCAGCGAGCGCGCCGCGTGCGAGCCGCTGCACTCGACGATGAGCTTGAAGCGCTTGCTGTTGTCGCCCACCGGATGCCGGCGCGCGCCGAAGGATTCGGCCAGCTGCAGCCGCTCTTCCTTCAGGTCGGACACGTACACCTCGGTGTAGCCCAGGTTGAGCAGCGCCACGATGGCGCCCATGCCCACCGGACCCGCGCCCGTGACCAGCACCGGGCCGGCGCCCTGCGGCGGCACCAGGTTCTGCACGAAGCGGATGCCGTGTGCAGCGGTGCCGATGGTGTCCAGCAGCAGCGGCGCGAGCTCGTCCTCGATGTCGTCGGGCACGGGCAGCAGGCACTGCTCGGGAACGGCCAGGTATTCGGCGTAGCCGCCCGGGCGGTTCCAGCCCACCAGCACCGATTCGTTCAGGCACATCTGCGTGTCGCCGCGGCGGCAGCTCTCGCAGTGGCCGCAATGCACCGGGATGTAGACCAGGCAGCGGCGGCCGTCGAGGGCGTGCCCCGGCTGCTCGACCACGCCGAAGATCTCGTGGCCGGGCGTGAAGGTCGCGCCCTTGATCCAGAGCTTGGTGTCCGAGCCGCACAGCGCCGTGCGGCGCACGCGCAGGAGCACCTCGCCGGCGGCGGGCACGGGACGTTCGATGTCGGCGACCGTGATGGTCTTGTCGCCATGGAAGACAGCGGCTTGCATGAGATTGGCTCCTAGCCCTTGACGGCACCGAGCGCGAGGCCCGACACCAGACGGCGTTGCACGAAGAAGGCGAGCACCAGCGGCGGCAGCGCGATGAGCGTGGCCGCGGCCATCAGGGCGCCCCAGTTGGAGGCCCCCTCGCCGATGAAGTTGAACGAGGCGGCGATCAGCGTCTTGGTGTCCCCGTTGGACAGCACCAGCGCGAAGAGAAAGTAGTTCCAGGAGAAGACGAAGGCCAGGATGGCCGACACCACCAGCCCCGGCATCACCAGCGGCAGGGCGATGCGCCACAGGATGCGCAGCACGCTGCAGCCGTCTACCTGCGCGCTTTCCAGCACGCTGCGCGGGATGTTGTCGAAGAAGGGCAGCAGCACCCAGATGACGATGGGCATGGTGATGACGGCATGCGTGACCACCAGCGCCGTGTAGGTGCCGATCAGGTTCAGCTCGCGGAACATCACGTACCACGGCAGAAGGAAGAGCGTGCCCGGCGCCATGCGCGCCAGCAGCGTCACGGTGGCCGGCCAGGTGATGCGCGTCCACGAGACCGCGAAGGCCGCCGGCACGCCCAGCACGATGCCGATCACGGTCGAGCCGACGGTGATGACCAGGCTGTTCCAGGTGTAGTGGGCGAAGGGCGTGGTGCCGAAGAGCTGGCGGTAGTTGTCCAGCGTGGGCGTGAAGAGCAGCTTGGGCGGGTAGGCCGTGACCTCGGCGGAAGGCTTGAAGGAGGCCAGCACCATCCAGGCGATGGGCGCCAGGATGATCAGGCCCACCAGCGCGATCTGCAACGTGTTCAGGCGGCGGATGAGGGCGTCGTCGTGCATGCGTCTCTCCTCACCAGGCCACGCGCTTGCGCGCCTGGGTCAGCAGCACCACCGCGCCCAGCACGATCGTCGAAAGCGTGATCATCAGCGCGCTCGCATAGCCGATCTCGAAGAACTCGAAACCCTTGCGGAAGCCGTAGATGTTGAGCGTGTTCGAGGCATTGCCCGGCCCGCCCTGGGTGGTGATGTAGATGATGTCGAAGAAGCGCAGCAGGTCGACGCTGCGCAGGATGGCGGCCGTGACGATGGTCGGCATCAGCAGCGGCAGCGTGATGCGCCAGAAGGTCTTCCAGCGCGAGGCGCCGTCGATCTGCGCCGCCTCGTACACGTTGGGCGGCAAAGATTGCAGGCCGCCCAGCACGATCAGCGCCACGTAGGGCGTCCACTGCCAGGTGTCGATGAAGGCGACGGTCGGGATCACCCACTGGGGCGAGGCCAGCCAGTCCGAGCGCGGCAGGCCCACGCTCTGCAGAAGCCAGTTGGCCGCGCCGATGGACGGGTCCAGCACCACCAGCCACATCATGCCCACCACCACCGGCGGCAGCACGAAGGGCGAGATCATGAGCGTGCGCACGATGCCCGAGAGCTTCTTGGACGAATGCAGCAGCAGCGCGACGTAGGTGCCCAGCACCAGCTGCAGCACCAGCGACAGCAGGTACAGCACCAGCGTGATCTTCAGGCCGTTCCAGAACTCGCCGTCCTGCAGCATGAGCAGGTAGTTCTGGCCGTAGTTGAGCGTGGCGCTGCCGCCGAAGCTGAACTCGTGCAGGCTCAGCCAGATCGTGTAGGCGAAGGGAAAGGCGATCAGCGCCAGCGTGAAGATCACGGCCGGCGTGGACAGCATGTTCAGCTGCCGGCGGGTTCCGATGGATTGGCTCATGCGGGGCTCCTCATCCGGCCAGGAAGCCGCCGTCCACCGCCAGCACGGTGCCGGTCATGTAGTGGGCGGCCGGCGATGCCAGGAAGAGCGCGCTGCCCGCGATGTCGCCGGGCTGGGCCCAACGGCCCTGCGGGATGCGCGCGCGGATGCGTTCGTAGTGGGCCGCGTCCTGGCGGCCTTCGGCGTTGATCGGCGTCTCGACGTAGCCGGGCGCCACCGCGTTGACGCGGATGCCCTCGGCCGCCCAGGCCAGCGCCAGCGACTTGGTGAGCATCACCACGCCACCCTTGCTGGCGCAGTAGGCCGGAATCCACGGCAGCGCCGCGAAGGCATTCATCGAGGCGATGTTGACGATGCTGCCCCCGGCCTCGCCATGCGCGGCCAGCAGCGGCTTGCAGGCCGTGCACAGGCGGAAGGTGCCGGTGAGGTTGACGTCCAGCACGCGCTGGAAGGTGGCGACCTCGAACTCCTTGAAGCGCGCCAGGATGCCGGCGCAGTTGACCAGGGTCTGCAGGCCGTCCAGTTCGCCCACGAGCCGCGCGACGTCGTCGTCACGGGTCACGTCCAGCGTGGTCAGGCGCAGGTGTGCGGCCGGCTTCAAGGTAGACGCCGCCAGCGCGGCCTCGTCCACGCCGGTGGCGACCACCTCGCAGCCCGCGTCTACGAAGGCCTGCGCGATGGCACTGCCGATGCCGCCCGCGCCGCCCACCACCAGCACGCGGTGGCCCGGCGCGAAGGCGAAGGGGCTCCCGGCCGCCCGCGGGCGGCTGTCTTCGGCGATCACGTCCATCAGTCCTTGGCGATCAGTGCGTCGAGCTGCTTGTCCGCGTCGGCGCAGGCCTGGGCGACGGTCTTCTGGCCCAGCAGAAGTTCGTTGACCGCCTGGCCCACGTATTCGCGCGAGGCGGGGTTGGCCACGATGGGGTAGCCCACCTCGGAGGTGCCGGTCTTGCCCAGCTCGTTCACGGTGGCGGCCCATTCGCGGCGCACCGGCTCGCCGTCCATCCAGGCCTTGTAGTCGGCGCCGTTGGCGACCGAGGCGCGCGGGGGCGCCACGCCGTCCAGCGCCAGCTTTTCCTGCACGGCGCGGCTGCTGGCCCACTGCACGAAGTACCAGGCGGCCTCCTTCTTCTTGCTGTAGGCCGAGACGGACATGGTCCAGCCGATCACCGTCGGGCGCGAGCCGCCGGGGCCGGCAGGCAGCACGGCGATGGCCGTGTCCTTGAGGCGGGCGCCGCCTTCCATCACGCTGCGCAGCTCGTTGGAGGACTCGAAGGCCATCGCCGCCTTGCCCTCGCGGTACAGGCTGCTGATCTGGTAGAAGCTGTAGTTCACCACGCCGGGCGGGCCGTAGTCCTTGAGCAGCTTGGCATAGAGGCCCAGCGACTCCTGGCCCGGCTTGCTGCACAGCTGCGACTTGCCGTCCTTCATGTAGTCGCCGCCGAAGTTGTGCAGGAACACGCTGTAGCTGAAGGGAAGCGCGGGCTTGAGGCCGCGCGACACGAAGGGCGTCACGCCCGGCTCGCAGCTCTTGAGCTTGGCGGCCACGCCTTCGAGTTCGGGCAGGCTCTTGGGCAGCTGCACGCCGCACTTCTGGAACAGGTCCTTGCGGTAGTAGAGCACCGGGCCTTCGATGTTGAGCGGCACGCCCATCACCCGGCCGTTGTAGCTCGCGTCCTTCACCAGGCCGGGGCTGAGGTCGGCGAAGTCGTAGTCGGGGGCTGCAGAGGTCTTGATGAGGTCGGTCAGGTCGGCATACCAGCCGGCCTTGGCGAACTGCAGGCCCTCGCGCGAGGGCAGGGACATGAACAGGTCCACCTCGTCGCTGCGCGAGTTCATCACGGTGACCATGCGCTGGCGCATCTGCTGCTCCTGGTAGCTGTCCACCTTGAGCGTCATGCCGGTCTGCTTCTCGAAGTCCGCCTTGTGCTTGAGCAGCGCCGCCGCCACCGGGTTGTTGTTGGCCAGGAAGGTGAGGGTGGTGCCCTGGTGCTTCTTCCAGTTGAACTCCTGGGCGCCCGCCGTGAGCGACAGCGTGGCCAGGGCGACCGTGCCGAGCACGGCGAGGGGACGGTGGATGGAACGCATGGATGTCTCCTTGTTCTGTCGGCCATGCCGACGGGTCGAAGCGATGTAACCGTTTACAGAATTGTGGGTGCTTGGCGGGCCTGGATCAACCGTTGCGAGGCCTTGCGACAGTGGTTTTTGATTGGGGTTTGCCCTTGAAAATAGGGCTGTGGCCGATGTACCCGTTTTATGTAAACTGTTTCATCGATGAAGAACAAATCCGTCGGCATCCGCGAAGTGGCGCAGCACGCGGGCGTGTCCACCGCCTCGATCTCGCGGGCGCTGAACAGCCCCGAATCGGTGAGCCCGGCCCTGCGCCTGAAGGTGGACGCCGCCATCGCCGCGCTCGGCTACATCCCCGACGCGGCGGCGCGTGCCCTGTCGTCGCGGCGCACGCGCACCATCGGCGCCATCATCCCGACGGTGGACAACGCCATGTTCGCCCGCGGCATCGAGGCGCTGCAGCGCTACCTGTCGCTGCAGGGCTACCTGCTGCTGCTGGCCACCAGCGGCTACGACCCCGAGGTCGAGTTCCGCCAGGCGCAGAACATGGTCAGCCGCGGCGTCGACGGCCTGATCCTGCGCGGCGACATGCACACCGAAGGTCTGCGGCGCCTGCTGGCCACCCAGCGCATGCCCTTCGTGAACGTGGGCGTCTACCACCCCGACAAGCCCTATGCCTCCATCGGCGCCAACAATGAGGACGCCGCCTGGCGCGCCACGCGCTACCTGATCGGGCTCGGCCACACGCGCATCGCCATGGTGGCGGCCATGTCGGCCCACAACGACCGTGCCTCGGCCCGCGTGGCCGGTGTGCGGCGCGCGCTGAAGGAGCAGGGCCTGCCGCTGCCCGACGACTGGTACTACGAGGTGCACTACCGCCTGGACGATGCCCGCCAGGCCGCGCGGGCGCTCATGGCCCGGCCCGAGCGGCCGACGGCGGTGGTCTGCGGCAATGACGTGCTGGCCTACGGCGTGCTGCTGGAGGTCGAGCGCCACGGCCTGCAGGTGCCAGGCGACATCTCGGTGATGGGCTTCGACGACCTGGAGTGGAGTCGCCACCTGCGGCCCAGCCTCACGACCATGCACCTGCCCACCGACGAGGTGTGGACGCGGGCCGGCGAGCACCTGGTCAAGCAGCTGAGCGGCCAGCCCTGTGTGATGCACCACGAGGTGGACGCGACGCTGGTCGTGCGCGAATCTACCGCGCCGCCGCGCGCGGGCGCCTGAGCCGCCGGACGCGCGGCCGATCAGCGGGCGTGCAGCGCCCCGAGCGCCAGCGAGCCGCCCGTGGCCACCAGCAGCGCCGCCACGCCCCAGCGCAGCACGTTGGCGGGCACATGCGGCTGCAGCCGCAGCGCCAGCCGCGTGAGCACCTGCACCAGCGGCAGCGCGATGGCCGACAGCAGCACGGCCCGCAGCGAGAAGCCGCCCGTGGGCACGTTCAGCGCGATGCGCGTCAGCGCATTGGCCGCGAACATCAGCAGCAGGCCGCGCCGCACCACGTCCAGCGCCAACGGCTGGCGGTAGAGGTGGTAGACGATGGGCGGCCCGGAGGTGCCGAAGAGCCCGCCCATCAACCCCGACACCAGCCCGGCCACCGCGAACTGCCGCGGCGGCGCCAGCGTGGCGCGCACCGCGCCCCGGCGCAGCAGCACCAGCGCGCACAGCACGATCACCACGCCCAGCAGCAGCTTGAGCGCCGTGGTGGCGCCCGCGCTCAGCCAGTGCAGCAGCACCAGGCCCCCGCCCACGCCGACGCAGCTCGTGAGGATGGCCGGCTTCATCAGCGGCCAGGGCACCGGCTGCCGGTGGGCGCGGAAGTAGGCCCAGGCATTGGCCAGCGTGAGCACCGTCGCCACGTTGGCCGCATCGGCCACCGAGGCCAGGTCGAAGCTGGCCACCAGGCTCAGGAAGACCAGCCCGAAGGCGAAGCCCGAGAGCGTCTGGGCGAAGGTGGCAATGGCGACGCACAGCAGGTACAGGGCCAGCGTGGTGGGCGAGCCGAGCAGGGCAGCGAGCGAAGCGAAGGAGGGCGGCATGCGAAAGAAAAGGTCGGCGCGGCGGCCGGCACGGAGCCTCGACGCCTGAGCCCGCTTCGGTCGTCGCCGAGGGGTTCAGCTGTTCAGTCCTTGTCGGCGAGGCCCAGGTCGCGGATGAGTTTTCCGTAGGCCTCGGATTGTTGCGCGGCGAAGGCCGCGAAGCGCTGGCCATCCATGTAGGCGGGCGGCGTCTCCAGGCGTTGGGCCTCGGTCTTGTACGCCTCGCCGGCCAGCGCGGCCTGACAGGCCGACTCCAGCTTGGCCAGCACGGGCGCGGGCAGGCCCTTGGGCGCGATCACGCCGCCCCAGATCGAGGCCGTGATCGGCCAGCCGGCCTCGGCCATGGTGGGCACGTCCGCGTAGCCGGGCAGGCGCTGCCCGGCGAACACGGCCAGCGGCCGCAGGCCGTATTGCTTGGACACCGTCGGCGTCTCGCTGAACAGCATGACCTGCTTGCCCAGCAGGCCGGTGACCATCTCGCCCGAGCTCTTGTAGGGCACGTGCAGGCCCTTCGCCTGCGCCTTGTCGAGCAGCATCTCCATGGCCAGGTGCAGCAGCGTGCCGCGGCCGGAGGAGCCGTAGGTGAGCGTGCCGGGGTTCTTGCGCGCAAAGGCCAGCACGTCGGCCACGCTCTGGAAGGGCGAGTCCTTGGGCACCATCATCATCAGCGGCACGGCGTAGGTGCGGCAGACGTGGTCGAAGTTCTGGTGGCTGTAGCCCGTCTTGCGGATGGCCGGCTGCAGCACCTCGGGCCCGATCACCGACAGGCCCACGGTGTAGCCGTCGGGCCGGGCGCGCATCAGCTGCAGCATGCCGATGGCGCCGCCCGCGCCGGCCTTGTTGTCCACCACCATGGCCTGGCCCAGCTGCTCGCCCATGTGGCGCTCCAGGATGCGGGCCATGATGTCCGAGGTGCCGCCGGGCCCGAAGGGCACGACCATGGTCACGGGCTTGTCGGGATAGGTGGGTTGCGCCTGCGCCGGAAGTGCGGCGGCACAGGCCAGGGCGGCCCACAGCAGGCCGCGCACGGCGGCCGGTTGGATCTTCATCGTTGTCTCCTTGAATGTGGTCGGGCGCGCGTCAGTACACGCTGCTCTCGAATCCCTTGGCGAGCGAAGGACGGATCGCCTCGATGAAGGCCGTGGCCTGCCGCATCATCATGCCCATGTCCGAGGCCACGGCCACGAAGTCGTAGCCGAGCTGCACGAAGCCGCCCACCATCTGCGGCGTGGGACCCACGATGCCGCAGGGTTTGCCCACCGCGCGGCAGCGCCGGGCCACGTCGGCGATGACGGCCTGCACGTCCGGATGGGCGATGTTGCCGATGTGGCCCATGTTGGCCGACAGGTCGCCGGGGCCGAGGAAGAGCGCGTCCACGCCCGGCACGGCGGCGATCTCCTCCAGCGCGGCCACCGCCTGCGGCGTCTCGAGCTGGATGATGGTGAACACCGAATCGTTGGCGCGCTGGCCGTAGTCGCGCGCCGTGCCGTAGCCCGAGGCACGGTGCACGGCCGCGAAGCCGCGCACGCCCTGCGGGGGGTACTTGGCGTACGAGACGGCGCGCGCCGCCGCCTCGGCGCTGTCGACGAAGGGCACCATCACCGTCTGCGCGCCCAGGTCCAGCGCCCGCTTGAAGAGCACGGCGTCGTTGGCGGCCAGGCGGGCCACCGGGCAGGCGTCGGTGCCGGCAATGGCCTGGAGCACGGCGAGCGTGTCCTTCTCGTCCATGGGCACATGCTCCAGGTCGACCAGCAGCCAGTCGAAGCCGGCGCGGCCCATGGCCTCGGCGGTGCTGGCCGCGCCGGACATGAGCCAGGTGCCGAGCGGCGCGCCGGGCTGGCCCAGGCGACGGCGGAAGGGGTTGTCGAGCAGATCGGAATAGGCAGGCATGCGTCGGGTCAGTAGATGGGCGGTTCGGGGGTGGCGGCGTTGCCGGCGAGCACGTCGAAGTCGCAGCCCAGATGGGCCTGGGTGACTTCGCGCTGGTAGATGCGGGTGAAGCCGCGCACATAGGGCTGGGGCGGTGGCGTCCAGTCGCGCCGGCGGGCGGCGAGTTCCTCGTCGGGCACCAGCAACTCCAGGCGGCGCTCGCCGATGTCGATGCGGATCAGGTCGCCGGTGCGCACCAGCGCCAGCGGGCCGCCGACGGCGGACTCGGGCGAGATGTGCAGCACGCAGGTGCCGTAATGCGTGCCGCTCATGCGTGAATCGGACAGACGCAGGATGTCGCGCACGCCGCGCTGCAGCAGCTTCTTGGGCACGGGCAGGTTGCCCCATTCGGGCATGCCGGGACCGCCCACCGGTCCGCCGTTGCGCAGCACCAGCACGCTGTCCTCGGTGACGTCGAGCGCGGGGTCGTTGATGGCGGCCAGCATGTCGGCGTTGGAGTCGAACACCAGCGCCGGCCCGGTGTGGCGCAGCAGTCGCGGGCTGGCGGCCGAGGGCTTGATCACCGCGCCGTCGGGCGCCAGGTTGCCGCGCAGCACAGCGAGCGCCAGGCCGGCCTCGGGGCAGTCGGCGGGGGCGGCCACCACGGGCTGGTCGAGCGGGCGGATCACGGCGTCGTCCAGCGGCACGGCGCCGGCGATGTTCTCGCCCAGCGTGCGGCCGGTGCAGGTCTGCGCGTTCAGGTCCAGCACGCCGGCGATGCGCTGCAGCAGCGCGGGCAGGCCGCCGGCGTAATAGAAGTCTTCCATCAGCCGGTCGCCGGCCGGGAAGAGGTTGGCCAGCACCGGCACGCGGCGCGCCATGGCGTCGAAGTCGTCCAGGCCGAGCGGGATGCCGGTGCGCCCCGCCATGGCCGGCAGGTGCACCGCCGCGTTGGTCGAGCCGCCCAGCGCCATCCAGGTCGCCACGCCGTTGAGGAAGGACGCGCGGGTGATGAAGCGCGAGGGCTTGAGGTCGTCCCACACCATCTCGACGATGCGCTGGCCGCAGGCCCAGGCCATGCGGGTGTGGCTGGCGTCCATGGCCGGGATGCTGCTGGCGCCGGGCAGCGCAAGGCCCATGGCCTCGACGATGGCCGTCATGGTGCTGGCCGTGCCCATCGTGTTGCAGGTGCCGGGCGCCCGCGTCATGCGGGCCTCCAGGGCGATCCACTCGGCCTGGTCGATCTCGCCGACGGTGTACTTCTCCCAGTACTTCTTGGTGTGGGTGCCGGCCCCCACGCTCTGGCCCTGGTAGCGGTCGTTGAGCATGGGCCCGGCCGGGCAGAAGAGGGCGGGCACGTCCATCGACAGGGCGCCCATCACCAGCCCAGGCGTGGTCTTGTCGCAGCCGCCCAGCAGCACCACGCCGTCCAGCGGCAGGCTGCGGATCAGCTCCTCGGCCTCCATGGCCAGGAAGTTGCGGTAGAGCATGGTGGTGGGCTTGACCATCACCTCGCCCAGGCTCATGGCCGGCAGCTCCAGCGGATAGCCGCCGGCCTGCAGCACGCCGCGCTTGATGGCCTGCGCACGTTCACGCAGGTGGGCGTGGCAGGGCGACAGGTCGCTCCAGGTGTTGAGGATGCCCACGATGGGCCGGCCCATGAATTCCTCGCGCGCCAGGCCCTGCTGCTGCATGCGCTGGCGGTGGGCGAAGCCGCGGATGTCGTTGCTGGCGAACCAGCGCTGGCTTCGCAATTGATCGATGCTGCGGCGCAAGCGTCTTCCTTTCAATCCATCTTCACGCCGGCGTCCTTGACCAGGGCGCGCATGGCGATGCCGTCCTTGCGGATCAGCGCTTCGAACTCGTCGGGGGTGGAGTTCAGCACCTCGTAGCCCTGGGCCTCCAGCGGCTGGCGGAAGGCCGGCTGCTGCAGCACGGCCACCGATTCGCGGTTCAGCCGCTGCACGATGTCGGCCGGCGTGCCGCGTCGCACCAGGATGCCGTTCCACACCACCGAGACCACGCCCGGCACGCCGGCCTCGGCAAAGGTGGGCACGTCGGGCATCACGGCCGAGCGCTTGGTGTCGGCCACCGCCAGCACCCGCACTTTGCCGGCCTGCCTGTGGCCGGTGACGGCCGGCAGGTTGTTGAACATCATGGGGATCTGCCCGCCCAGCACATCGGTGAGGGCCGGCGGGCCGCCCTTGTAGGGCGCGTGGACCAGCTGCGTGCCGCTGTTCTTCTCGAACAGCACGCCCGCCAGGTGCATGGTGTTGCCGTTGCCGGCCGAGCCGAAGACCAGCCGGCCGGGCTGCGCCTTGGCGGCGGCCACCACGTCGGCCACGCTGCGGTAGGGCGTCTGCGCGCCCACCAGCAGCACGTTGGGCATCTGGTGGGTGAGGGTGATGGGCTGCAGGTCCTTCTGCGGCTCGTAGCCCATGCTGGCGTAGAGCTGCGGGTTGATGGCCAGCGTGCTCAGCGAGCCCAGCAGCAGCGTGTAACCGTCCGCCGGCTGGTTGCGCGCCACATAGGCCGAGCCGATGTTGCCGTTGGCGCCGGCGCGGTTGTCGATCACCACCGGCTGGCCCAGCCGCTCCGACAGGCCCTGCGCGAAGCTGCGCGCGAACTGGTCGGCCACGCCGCCGGCCGGGTAGGGCACCACCAGCGTCAGCGGCCGGGTGGGGTAGGCCGCGGACTCGGCCGCAGCGGCCGGCCCCAGGGCGCAGGCAGCGCAGGCGGCCAGGCCCAGCTGGGCGAACAGGCGGCGGTCGACGGGCATGGGAGTCTCCTGATTGGGGATGTCAGCGGTAACTGTTACCGCTAACATTCTGTTAGTCTAGGCGCCCGGGCCCCTTGCCGGCCATCGGTGCTAACCATGAAGCCTGCCTCCTCGTCGTCTTCCTCCTCCGCTTCCCGCGCGCCGCGCCGCAAGGCGGGCACGCACACCATCCATGACGTCGCCGCCCTGGCCGGCGTCTCCGCGATCACGGTGTCGCGCTACTTCAATGCACCCGAGAAGGTGTCGGCCGCCGCACGCGAGCGGCTCAAGGAGATCGTGGACCGCCTGGGCTACGTGCCCAGCCAGATGGCCGGCGGCCTGGCCTCGGGCCGCGGCCGCGTGGTGTGCGCCGTGATGCAGAACATCGCGAGCACCACCTTCGCGGACCTCGTCAATGGCATGACGGACGAGCTCAAGGCTTCGGGTCTGCAACTGCTGCTGGCCAATGCGCAGTACTCGCGCGAGCTGGAGGAGTCGGCCATCCGCACCTTCGCGGGCTGGCATCCCAGCGCGCTGATCCTCACGCGCGACGACCACACGCCGGCGGCCGAAGCCATGCTGCAGGCGCTCCACATCCCGGTGGTGGAGGCCTGGGGGCTGGTGGAGGGCCGGCCCTTCCACCAGGTCGGCTTTCCGCATCCCGAGGCGGGCGTGCAACTGGCCGAGCACTTCCTGGCGCAGGGCGCGAGGCGCATCCGTTTCGTGCTGCCGCGGGCCAGCCAGGACTTCCGCGCCGAACAGCGGGCCGCCGGCTACCGCCAGGCCATGCAGGCCGCCGGCCTGCCGCCCGATGTGGCCGTGGCCGAGGTCGACGACGACTACGAGGCGGGCGCGCGCGTGATGGCCGCCCATGCCGCGCAGGCGCCGGGTGCCCGGCCTCAGGCGCTGGTCTTCGCCAACGACAACATGGCGGCCGGCGCCATCCTGGAGGCGTCTTCGCTGGGCCTCGCGCTGCCGCGCGATGCCGCCATTGCCGGCTTCGGCGACGCACCGATCTCGGTGCGGCTGCGGCCGGCGCTGACCACGCTGCGCCCCGCCCGCTACGAGATCGGGCAGCAGGCCGCCCGGCGCGTGCTGGGCCTGCTGGCGGGTGCACGCGACGAGGCGGCGGTGGCCACCCGCACGCTCGTGCCCTGTACGCTCGTCGTACGCGACAGCAGCCGCGTCGGGCGCTGAGGCGCGGGCCCGGGCTGCGCTTCACGGATCGTGCAAGCGCAACCCTAGCTGCCGACCGATGCGGGTTCGCGGGCGCCGTCGGGCGGTTGCGTCAGCGCAGCCACGGGCACCGGCTCGCTGTAGAGATAGCCCTGAAGCTCGTCCACGCCCAGCTGGCGCAGCATGGCCGCCTGCGCCTCGGTCTCCACGCCCTCGGCCACCACGCGCTTGTCCAGGGCCGTGGCCAGGGCCACGATGGCGGAGGCGATGGCATAGGCCGTGGGTTGGCGGCCGAAGGCCTGCACGAAGCTCTTGTCGATCTTGAGCGTGTCCAGCGGCAGGGTGCTCAGGTAGCTCATCGCCGAGTAGCCGACGCCGAAGTCGTCCAGCGCGATGTCGAAGCCCATGGCGCGCAGCCGTCCCAGCTTGTGCACGCAGCCCTCGATGTCGCGGAAGAAGGCGCCTTCGGTGATCTCCAGCTCGATGGCGCCGCGCGCCTGCGGAAACTCTGCGGCCAGGGCCTCCACCTGCGGCAGGAAGTCGCGGTGCGCCAGCTGCAGCGGCGAGAGGTTGACCGACAGCCGCGTGAGCGGCGGATTGGCCTGCATGCGCCAGTGGCTGACCTGCTGCATCGCCTCGCGCAGCACCCACAAGCCGATCTCGCCGATCAGGCCGGCCTCTTCGGCGATGGGAATGAAGCGGTCGGGCGGGATGCGGCCCTTGATCGGGTGCTGCCAGCGCAGCAGCACCTCGGCCGAGGCGACCGCGCCGTCGCTGGCACGCACGCGCGGCTGGAAGAGCAGGAAGAACTGTTCCGCCGCCAGCGCACCGGCCAGGCTGCGGCGCAGTTCCAGCCGCTCGGCCGTGGACGCGTTCAGCGTGCTCGTGTAGTCGACCACGCGGTTGCGCCCGCCCGTCTTGGCGGCGTACATGGCGGCGTCGGCGTTCTTCAGCAGCGTCTCGTGGTCGCGCCCATGGTCGGGAAAGGCCGCCACGCCGATGCTGGCGCCGATCTGCACGTCGAGCGCATCGATGCGGAAGGGCTGCTGCAGGGCCGCCAGCACGCCGTGCAGCAGCGCGTGCAGGGCCTCCGGCGGCTCGTTGCACAGCAGCAGCACGAACTCGTCCCCGCCCATGCGGGCAAGGCGCGCGTCGGCCTTGGCCAGGCTCGTGCGCAGCCGGTAGGCCACCTGCTGCAGCAGCCGGTCGCCCACGCTGTGGCCATAGGCGTCGTTCACGTCCTTGAAGCCGTCCAGGTCGATGAAGGCCAGGGCCAGGCTTTGGTCGCGGCGCACGGCGCGCTCCATGGCCTGGTCCACGGCGTCGACCAGGCCCAGGCGGTTGAGCAGGCCGGTGAGGCTGTCGACCACGGCCCGTGCCACCAGCTGGCGCTCGCGCTCGTCGGCCTGCACCGCCACGGCGAGCCGGGCGCACAGGGCGTCGAGCTCGTGGCGGGTGCGCGCGGGCCACGGGGCGCCGTCGGCGCTCGTCACCTGCAGGGTGAAGGTGCTGTCCGGCCGCTGGGCCACGGGCAGCACCTCGGCATGCCACGGCGCGACGGGCGACGACGCCTGCGACGACGGTGCGTGGCGCAGGCGCCGGTGGTCGGCGTCGAGCACCAGCGCCTCCGGCGGCGCCCCGTCCTTGGGATGGATGCGCAGCATGAACTGCAGCTGCGGCGCCGACTGTGCCAAGTGCTGCAATGCCAGCGCCGCGATGTCGTGCAGCGGCTGGCGCGCGAGGATGGCGGTGTCCATCTGCGCGAGCACCTGCGAGAAGGCCAGGTCGGCGCCAATCTCGCCCACCATGCCGTTGAAGGAGTCCGCCAGCTCGCGGAACTCGTCGGTCATGGCCGAGGCATCGACGCGCTGGCCGAAATCGCCGGTCCGCACGGCCCGCGTGGCCTCGATCAGCGTCTCCAGCGGGAGCGTGATGCGCCGGGCGTAGAAGGAACTGGCGATCAGCGCTAGCAGGAAGGCCAGGCCCGTGGCCTGGGCCAGGGCCGCGCCGGTCCCGAGCGGCAGAAAGCGATAGGCATTGCGCTGCGGCGCGGCGCTGATCAGCCAGCTGGCGCCCTCGAACACGGGCGCGAGGTACAGCGGGCGGGTGTGGGCCAGTGCCAGCATGTCGACCTGGAGCGGCGTGAGGCAGTGTGGACCGGGCGCCTGCTCGCTCTGGAGGCAGATCGTGTGGCTGCTGCTGGCCAGGTTCTCCAGCAGGTATTCCGGCCGCATGCGGCCTTCGACCACGCCGCCATCGGGTGCCGCCACGCGCATCACGGGGCGCATGCCGATGCCGCCCGGCAGGGGCTGCAGCAGCACTTCGCTGCGTTCATGGGCGGGCGCCTCGCGCAGGGACGTGATGCCCTCGAACACCTTCGCGGCCTGCAACTCCAGCGCCTCGTTGGGCGCGCCCGAGGCCTGGGCCTGCGCCCGGGCCCGCAGCAGCAGCTCGGCCGCGCGAAGGCGGTCGAACAGGTTCAGGCTCGCCGCCTTCGTCGTCTCGGCCATCAGCCGCTGCGTGGCACGGCGCTGCAGTGCGTCGGTCAGCTCGTAGGAGATGAGCGACACCGCCAGCAGCGGCAGCGCGACGATGACGAAGGCGCCCAGGAAGATGCGCCAGCCCCAGCGGCTGCGGAAGACGACGGCAAAGCGCTGCCAGTTCGCGGGCATCGTCGTCAGTAGTCGGAGGCCTTGCCGATGAAGGCGCCGTCGTTCGCCCGGATGATGTCGTCCTGGCTGGCCTGGGCCGTCAATGGCGGCACGCTGCGCCCGTCCGGCCCCATGCTGTAGAGGTCGAAGTCGCTGTTGAGCGGATGCAGCGCGCGGTCCTTGCGCTTCTGGCCCACCGTGGCACCGGCCATCGACAGGTACTGGTAGGGGTTGCCCCAGGGGTCGGGCTGGGTCCAGCCGATCTGTGCCAGCGAATCCGGAAAGCCCTTGTTGTCCAGGCCGTACATGCTCAGCTTGGCGGCGATCACGCCGATGTCGCGCACCGCGTCGGCCACTTTCATGCGGTCGCGGTAGTCGGCATAGCGCGGCAGGGCGATGCCCAGCAGCACGCCGATCAGGCCGATGACCATCATCAGTTCGAGCAGGGTGAACCCGAACAACCACCGTCGACGGGTGGTGGCGGCACGCAGCCGTTCTCTCATTCGCGCAGGCATCCAGAAGTCAGTGGGAATACCAACAGCATCCTATGAATGTAAAAAAATGAAAGCAGGACAGATGCTATTTCTGACACGGCGCAGTGTCTGTGTCCGCAGCGGACCGGGCCTGTGCTGCAATGCCAGCGGTTGCAAACTCGACACGATTTCATGCCGCGGCGCCCGAAGACCACCCGACCCGAGCCCGCCGACGCCGCAGCGCAGCTGCTGCTGTCCCATGGCGCTTCGGCCCTGTGCGTCTATGACGCGCAGGAGCGCATCACGCGCTGGAATGCGCGCTACCCCGAGTTCTTCCCCGAGGTGGCGCCGCTGCTGAAGGTCGGCCTGCATTTCACGGACACGGTGCGTCCCTTTCTGCGGCTGCAGCATCCCGATGCGGGCGCGCAGGAGATCGAGGAGGGCGTCGCGGCGGCGCTGCGCCGCCACCGTGCGCTGGAGGGCCCGGTGCGCTACCAGCGCGCGGACGGCGGCCGCTGGCTGGAACTGCGCATGTTTCCGCAGCCGGATGGCGGCCGCATCAAGATCTGGAACGACGTCACCGCCGAGCAGCAGGCCGCCGCCGATGCCGGTGACCGCGGCATGCTGGAACTGCTCACCGTGGCCCATGTGGGGCTCATCGTCCATGACGCGCAGGGGCGGCTGCTCTACAGCAACGCGCGCTACTTCTCCGAGATGTTCCTGCACGTGCTGACCGCGCTGCCGGACGTGCGCACCCGCGGCACCCATGCCGCGTTCTGGCGGCAGTTTGCCGAGATCTTCGGGGGCGACCCGGCCTACGAGGCCCTCTGCGGCCTGCCGGGGGGCGGCCGGCTGCCCCGGCCGGTGACGCTGCAGGCCCGCACCGGGCACTGGTTCCGCATCGCCGAGGAGGACTGGCGCGGCGGCGTCGCCTCGGTCTGGACCGACGTAACCGACCTCATGCAGCGCGGCCAGGCGCTGCAGGCGGCCTACGGCGAGGTGATGGCGCTCAATGCCCAACTGCGCGACCGGGCCGAGACCGACAGCCTGACCGGCCTGCCCAACCGGCGGCACTTCGAGGCGGCCCTGTCGCGCGCGCAGCGGGCCGTCGACGAGGGCGCGCGGCATGCGGTGGCCGTGGTGGACATCGACCGCTTCAAGTCGATCAACGACCGCTTCGGCCACGATGTGGGCGACCGCGTGCTCACCGAGGTGGGACGCTGCATGCGCACGGCGCTGCGCCCCGGCGACGTGCTGGCCCGCCTGGGCGGCGAGGAATTCGCCATCGTGCTGCAGGATGCCGGCCTGGACGAGGCGGCGTCCCGCGCCCGGACCTTGTGCGCCGAGGTGGAGCGTCTGTCCCTGCCGGGAACGGCCGACCAGGCGATCCGCACCAGCGTCTCGGTCGGCGTGGCCGCGCTGCGCGCCCAGGGCGACCCGGCCGAGACGATGCGTGAAGCGGACCTGGCCATGTTCGAGGCGAAGAAGGCCGGGCGGAACCGGGTGGGCGTGGCGGGATGAGGGCTGGACGGGGCGGCGCCCGTGGGGCGCTGCCGGGTGCAGACGGGGCTGTCGGTACTGCTTTGAATGATTCAATGTGTATTATGTCTAATTTAAGACTCGCATCGAATCGCGGCTGCCCTGCCGCCGCGCAGCCCGCCGGCAGCCTGTGCCCCTCGGCAAGGACAACGCCGTGGACCTCGCGAGCCCATGGGCGCCGAACGCCGAACGCCGAACGCCGAAGCGCCGCGGCGGTCCGGCGGTTCACGCCTTCGCCCGCGGCTTCATGCGGAAACTCACGCCCATGCGGTTGATGGCGTTCATGGTGGCGATCGTGAGCGTCAGGTCGACGAGATCCTTCTCGCCGAACACGGCCAGCGCGGCCGCATAGGCGTCGTCGCTGGCGTGCGTCTCGCTCACCAGCGTGACCTCCTCGGACCACGCCAGCGCGGCACGCTCCTGCTCGGAGAACAGATAGCGCGCCTCGTGCCATACCGGAATGAGCACGAGCTTCTCGACCGACATGCCTTCGGCGAGCAGGTCCCGCGTATGGATGTCGATGCAGTGCGCGCAGCCGTTGATCTGCGACACGCGCAGGAAGACCAGGTGTGTCAGCAGGCTCGGAAGGCCGGTGCCCTTGCTGACGAAGTGGTGCAGCGCCCCGACAGCCTTGGCGCCCTCGGGAGATGCTTGGAACCAGACAGCGCGATCCATGAAACGGTTTCCTTCGATCTGGGGGTGGACAGAGGCCGGAATCGACCTCCCATCCCCTCAGACGTTCGACGCGAAGGCGCTGTGACAGGCGCCTGACCCGTTCCGACGCTTCGACCTGCGGGCGCAGATCGCATCAACGCCCGGCCTGCTGCACCTCGTACCGCAACTCCGCCATGCCCGGGCCCATCCGGTCAACGGAAAGCAGGCGCAGGCCTGACCCGACCACGCGGCGAGGAAACAGCGGCTTTCCCTTGCCAAGGGTGGCAGACCCGATCTGGACGATGAGTTCATCCAGCAAACCCGCGTCGTGGAACTGGCCCGCCAGGTCGCCGCCCCCCACGATCCAGATGTTCAGGTCGCCCGCGGCGGCCTGCATCTCCTGGTGCACGGCTCGCACGTCGCCGTTGACGAACCGGATGTCCGCACCGTCGATGGCCGGGAGCGTGCGGCTCGTGAACACCCAGGCCGGCTGGGCATAGGGCCACGGCGAACCCATTTCGGCGGCCACCTTCTCGGCGTTGCGAACCATCCATTCGTAGGTGGAAGAGCCCATGGCCAGGGCGCCGACGTTGGCGATGAATGCGGGATAGCTGGACTCGGTCACGCTCCCCAGGGCGAAAAGCCAGTCGAGCGAGTCGTCCTCGGTGGCGAGAAAGCCATCCAGGCTTGTGGCGGTGTAGTACTGGGTCTTCATTGTTCTTTGCTGCAGGGTTTGAGTGGCAGCGGCCGGCCGTTCCTGCCCGGCCGTGGGCGCGCCCAAGCATAGTCATCGGCGCGCCGGCCGTGGCCCCTGTGCCCTGCGGCGCCGCCCTTGCCCGCTGCCGGCGCGACTCCTCAGCCTTGCCCCACCGCCCGCTTCTGCCGCTGCGGCACCAACACCTCCTCCACCCACCGCGTGCACACCCCGCGCGCCACGAAGTCCGGATGCGTCAGCAGCTCCCGGTGAAAGGCCGCCGTGGTCGCCACGCCCTCGACCACCAGTTCCGCCAGCGCCTGCCGCATGCGCGCGATGGCCTCGCCGCGGGTCGGGGCGTGCACCACCAGCTTGGCCAGCAGCGAGTCGTAGTACGGCGTGACGACCAGCCCGTCATGCGCATGGCTGTCGCAGCGCACGCCCTCCCCCGTCGGCGCAACGAAGCGCGTCACCGTGCCCGGGCGCGGCAGGAAGTTCTTGGCCGGATCCTCGGCGTTGATGCGGCATTCGACGGCGTGGCCGCACAGGCGCACGTCCTCCTGCGTGAACGACAGCGGCAGACCCGCGGCCACGCGGAGCTGCTCGGCCACCAGGTCCAGGCCGCTGACCATCTCGGTGACCGGATGCTCGACCTGGATGCGCGTGTTCATCTCCAGGAAGTAGAAAGCGCCGCTCGCCTCGTCCAGTACGAACTCGACGGTGCCGGCGCCGTGGTAGCGCACGGCGCGCGCCAGCGCGAGCGCCGCCTGGGCCATGGCCTCGCGCGTGGCCGCATCGAGGCAGGGCGACGGGCTTTCCTCGATCAGCTTCTGGTGCCGGCGCTGGGTGGAGCAGTCGCGTTCTCCCAGGTGCACGAGCGCCCCATGGTGGTCGCCCATCAGCTGGATCTCCACATGGCGGGCGCGCTCGATCAGCTTTTCGACATAGAGCGTGGCATCGCCGAAGGCCGCGCCCGCCTCGGCGCTTGCGCTGGCAAAGGCCGAGGCCAGCTGCGCAGGCTCGCGCACGATGCGCATGCCCCGGCCCCCGCCGCCGGCGCTGGCCTTGAGCAGCACCGGATAGCCGATGCGCGCCGCTTCCACCTCGGCCGCCGCCAGATCGGGCAGCGCGCCCGAGCCCGGCACGCGGGGCACGCCGGCGGCCAGGGCCATGCGGGTGGCGGCGATCTTGTCCCCCATCGCCTCGATGGCTTCGGGCGAGGGGCCCACGAACACCAGGCCGGCCTGCGCGCAGGCGCGGGCAAAGCCGGCCCGCTCGGACAGGAAGCCGTAGCCGGGGTGCACGGCCTGGCAGCCGCTTTCGAGCGCGGCGTCCACCAGGCGCTGGATGTTGAGGTAGCTCTGGGCCGCGGGCGCGGGCCCGATGCGAACCTCGGCGCCGGCCAGGCGCGACGCCATCCCGCCCGCGTCGGCGTCCGACACGGCCACGACCGCCTCCAGGCCCAGCGCGTGGCAGGCGCGCACGATGCGCACTGCGATCTCGCCGCGGTTGGCGACCAGCACCCGGCGCAGCGCGCCGAGCGCGCCGCCCTTGTCTGCGGCGGGGCCGCTCATGGCTGCTTCTTCAACAAGTGCAGCTCGCCCAGCAGCGCACGTGCGCCCTCGGCCTCGCTGTCCAGGTACTTGACGGTCTCGGCGGCGCCCATGAAGCGCGGGCGCCAGTAGTTGCGCGCAAGGAAGGCATTCCACTCCGGCGTGGCGGAGATGCGGCGCAGCACGCCTTCCCAGAAGGCGATCTGCGCTGGCGTCATGCCCTTGGGCCCCTGCAGGCCCTGCGACGAGGCATAGACCGCGTCCACGCCCTGCTCGCGCCAGGTGGGCACGCCGGCCAGGTCGCCGCCGAGCCGCTCGGCCGAAGCCACCGCGAGCACCCGGATCTTGCCGGCCTTGAGCTGCGGCACCACGTTGATGGCCGAGGCCGACACCACGTCCAGGTGACCGCCCAGCAGGTTGGTCATGGACTCGGCCGAGGACTTGTACGGCACCACCGTCAGCCTGGCGATGTCCACGCCGGCCACCTGCAGCGGCTTGGCGATGGCCGCGTGGATGTGGTTGCCGATGGAGGTGGCCACGCCGATGGACAGCGCCGCCGGGTTCTTGCGCAGCGTCTCGACCAGATCGCGACCGCTCCTGATGGGCGAGTCGGCGCGCACGGCGACGGTGATGGTTTCGTCGAACAGGATGGCCAACGGCGTGAAGTCCTCGTAGCCCAGCGACACCTCGCCCACCAGCTTGTTGTTGATCGAGGAGTGCGTCAGCGTGGCCAGCAGGTGGCCATCGCCCGGCTTCGCGGCCAGCGCACCCATGGCCACCATGCCGGCGCCGCCCGGCTTGTTGACCACCAGCATGGGCACGGGCAGCAGCTTGTCGCGGTCGATCAGGGACTTGATCTCGCGCGCTGCGGTGTCCAGCGCCGCGCCGGCGCCGGCAGGCACGATGTATTCGACGGTGCGCTCGGGCTTCCAGTCCTGTGCCGTGGCCAGCAGGGGCAGCGTGAGCAGCAGGCCGGCGACGCTGCGCCGGAGGCGGGAAAGGGCCATGGGTTGTCTCCTTGCTTGTTCTCGGGATGGCGCGTCAGGCGCGGGCGCCGCGCGTGTTCTCCAGCACCGCCCGCGCATCGGCCATCCAGTCGCACAGCAGGGCCCGCGTCTCCCGCGGGTCGATGATGTCCAGGATGCCGAAGTGCTCAGCCGTGCGGAACGGCGAGCCGATGCGGTGGTAGCGCGCCTCCAGCGCGGCGCGGGCGGCGGCCGGGTCGGCGGCGGCCTCGATCTCGGCCTTGTGGGCCGCGTCCACGCCGCCTTCGATCGGGATCGAACCCCAGCGCGCCGACGGCCAGGCAAAGCGGTGGTTCAGCGCCGGAAAGTACTTGGGCGCATGCATGCCGCCGGCCATGCCGAAAGCGCGCCGCAGGATGATGCTCAGCCAGGGAATGCGCACGTCCTCGATGGTCTGCACCACGCGCACGGCGCCGAGCAGCGTGCCGGCCAGTTCGGCCTCGGGGCCGGTGGCATTGCCCGGCTGGTCCACCAGGTTGACCATCGGCAGGCCGAAGGTGTCGCACAGCTTGGCATGGCGCTCGGTCTTGTAAGCCGCGGCCAGGGTCATGGCGCCGCCGGCCACCTTGGGGTCGCTGCACAGCACGCCCACCGGCCAGCCATCCAGGCGCGCCAGCGCCGTGATGATGGAGCCGCCCTGCCAGCGCCCGATCTCGAACACCGAGTCACGGTCGAACAGCGAGGCCATGATGCGGCGCGGGTCGTAGATCTTGCGGCGGTCGTGCGGGATGGCGTTCTTGAGCCAGTCGTCCGCACGGGCCGGGTCGTCGGTGGGCGTGGTGCGTGCCGGCAGCCGATGGGCGCTGGCCGGCAGGTAGCTCAGGAACTGCCGCACCTGACGCAGCGCTTCGGCCTCGTCCTCGGCTTCGTTGTGCACCAGCGCGCTCTTGCGGTGGACCTTGTAGCCGCCGAGGTCGTTCTTGTCGACGTCGATGCCGTAGGCCTGCTTGACCACCGGCGGGCCGGCGGCGAAGACCTGCGCCTGGTCCCGCACCATCACCGAGAAGTGCGACAGCAGCACCTTTACCGCCCCGAGGCCGGCGCAGGCGCCCAGCGCGACGCCCACCACCGGCACGGTCTTGAGCAGTTCCACGCCGGGCCAGTTGCCATAGCCGGGGATCTTGGCGGCGGCCTGCTGCATCAGCAGCTTGACGCTGCCTCCCGCGGTGTCCACCAGGCGCACCAGCGGCATGTGCTGGGCCAGCGCCAGACGCTCGGCATAGATCCACTTGTCGGAGAGCGTGCCCTCGGACGAGCCGGCGCGGATGGTGTAGTCGTCCGCCGAGACCACGATGCGGCGGCCTTCCATGCGGCCCGTGCCGATGATGGCGTTGACGGGCTGCAGATCCAGCAGCCGGCCTTGCTCGTCGTAGCGGCCGCGGCCGGTGATGCGGCCCAGCTCGCGGAAGCTGCCGGCGTCCAACAGCGTGTCGATGCGCTCGCGCGCCGTCTGCCGTCCGCGTGCCTTGTGGCGGGCGACGGCTTCCTCGCCACCCATGCGGGCGGCCATCTGCCGGCGTTGCTGCAGCTCGGCCAGTTCGTCGGCCCATTCGCCGCTGGCATCGAGTTCGAGGGGCAGGGTCATGCTCATGGGGTCTCCTGGGCGCAAAGGGTGGCCGCCAGTTCGTCGCGCACGGCCTGCGTGTGGGCCCCGAGCTCGGGACCCGTGTGGCGGATGCGCCCCGGCGTGGCCGACAGGCGCGGCACCACGCCGGCCTGGGTGGTGTGGCCCAGCGCCGGATGCGGCACCTGCTGCAGCATGGCGCGCGCCGCGAACTGCGGGTCCTGGAAGATGTCGGCGATGGTGTAGATGCGCGAAGCCGGCACCTCGGCCTCCTGCAGCAGGGCCTCCAGCGCAGCGCCCTCGAAAGAGGCCGTCCACTGCGCGATCAGCGCGTCGAGCGCCTGCATGTTGGGCTTTTCGCCGCGGCTGCGGATGGTGCTGAAGCGCGGGTCGTCCAGCAGCCCGGGCTGGCCCATCAGGCGCACCAGCCGCTCGAAGGTGCGGTTGCTGTTGGCGGCGATGAGCACATAGCCGCCGCCCTGCACCGGGTACAGGCTGTTGGGCGCCATCGAGGGCAAGTTGGGCCCCTCGCGGGTGGGCACGACGCCGAGCTTCTCGTACGCGGGCACCAGCGGTTCGAGCTGCGTGAAGGCGGCCTCGTAGAGCGCCACATCGACCACCTGGCCTCGGCCCGAGCGGCTGCGCTCGTGCACGGCCGCGAGCGCGCCGAAGGCGGCATAGGTGGCGCTGAGGTAGTCGGTGGCGGCCACGGCCACGCGGGCTGGCGGCCGGTCCGGATCGCCGGTGAGGTGGCGCACGCCGCCCAGCGCCTCGCAGATGGCGCCATAGCCGGGGCGCTGGGCATAGGGCCCGTGCTGGCCGTAGCCGCTGATGCGAACCATGATCAGCCCGGGGTTCTGGGCCGAGAGCGCCTCGTAGTCCAGGCCCAGCCGCTCCATCACGCCGGGGCGGAAGTTCTCGACCAGGATGTCGGCCTGCAGGATCAGCGCCCGCGCCAGCGCGCGGTCCTGCGGATCCTTGAGGTCCAGCGCCACGCTGCGCTTGTTGCGCAGGATGGACGCGGCGTACAGCGACACGTCGCCCTGCTCGCTGGGCACATGGCGGCCCATCTGCCGTACCGGGTCGCCCTCGGGCGGCTCGATCTTGATCACGTCGGCGCCGAAGTCGCCCAGCAGCCGCGCGCAGGCCGGTCCGGCGATGGTGCTGGCGATCTCGATCACCTTCAGGCCCTGCAGCGCGCTGCCGCGGGTAGGGTTGCGCTCCGAGGCCGTGCTCGCAGCGGCGCCGCCGCGGCTGGATGGATCGCGGTCTTCCGGATTCGGGGTCATGGTGCCCTTTCGTTGTTGTCTCCGGGCGGCATTGAAGCATCCGACATTCTTATTGTCAACAATCTTATTGGTGACTACTATCTGGGCTTCAACAAGGCCATCAAGGAGACGCCATGAACACCACCCTGCAATCCGAAGTCACGGGCACCGTCTGGAAGATCGAAGTCCAGGAGGGCGACACCGTGCAGCCCGACCAGTCCCTCCTGGTGCTGGAGAGCATGAAGATGGAGATTCCCGTCTGCGCACCCGCTGCCGGCGTGGTGCGGCAGTTGCTGGTGAAAGAGGGCGAGGCGGTGGCAGAGGGCCAGCCGGTGGTTGTACTGGGCTGACAAGGCCCGGGGCCATGCGCAGGCCCAAGCCGGGGCGCGCCGGCGGCGCGCGGCGGGCTACGTGCCGCCGGCCTGTTCCTCGAGGCGCCGCGCCGCCTCTTCCGCCGACGCCTCGCTGCGCGCGCGGGCCAGCTGCATCATGCGGGCCGTGTCGCCCTGCTCCAGCGCGTCGCGGGCCTCGATCCACAACTGCGCCGACTGCTGCCGCCGCTCCACCGAGGCCAGGCCGAGCTTGCTGTAGCGCAGAGTCTGCAGCGACAGCGCCGCGATCATGCGGCGCAGCCGCTCGTTGCCGGCGAAGCGGGCGGTGAGCTGCAGCAGGCGGTGCACCGTCTCCGCGTAGGCGTCGCCGCCATCGGGCGAGGCCGCGAGCACCTCCAGCCGCGCCACGCCGGCGCGCATGAGGGCCAGCAACTCCGGCGGCCGCTGCGACGCCACCTTGCGCACCACCACGTCGAACAGGCCGGCGCGGATCTCGAACAGCTCGCGCAGCTCCTGCGCCGTCAACACCGCCACGATGGCGCCGCGACGCGGCAGCACCTGGATCAGGCCCTCGCGCTCCAGGATGCGGATCGCCTCCCGCACCGGTCCACGGCTGATGGCGAATTCGTCGGCTACCTCCTGCTCGCCGACCCGGGCGCCCGGCGCCAGCTCGCCCGAAAGGATCCGGTCACCGAGCCGGGCCGCCACCTGCTCGGGCACCGTCAACGTGAGGCCGGAGGCGTCGGCAAAGAGCCGGAATGCCACCTCCTTCTCCCAGCGGGAAAAGTCGGGATCGGCGAGGAGGTCGGAAGGATGGGGCACAGGACGAGGATCAATTCAGGCGGTCAACCTGCGTATTGTCAACAAAATCCGACCCTCCCACCAGCCATGCCTGGCGCAGGCGCTGACCTGTTTCTGACCGGCTTCATTTACGTTTGTTAACTACGCTACAGAAACACTTGTGTTTCGGCTGCGGCCCGGGAACCCGCTGCCTACGATCCGCCCCATCAAGGTCAAGGAGTCGGTTCATGGGCAGTCGCGGCATTGGGCATGGAGGCGCGTGTGCAGAGCACGACGCTCCGCCCGTGGCGCTGACGCAGGGCCCGCTGCCCGCCGGCGCTGTCGCGCCTCATCCTGAAAGCGGTTTCTGCGCCGCAGGCCGGAGCGCGCCGCCGCTGCGCGCGGCCTTTCTTTCGATCACCAACGCGGCCGCCATTGCCGAGGCCTACGGCGCGGTGGCGGCATCCAGCCTGAGCGCCCAACTGCTCCATGGCGTGCGCCAATGGCTCGGCCACCCGCTGCGGGCCGAACGCGTGGCCGACGATTGCCTGGTGCTGTGGGTCGATGGCGATGCCACCGCGCTGGAGCGCCTGCTGGCCCGTGCCGGGCGCGAGTCCTTCCCGGTGGACGGCCAGGCCTGCCTGCCCGCCCTGCATGCCGACTGGCTCGACATCGAGGGCGACCAGGCGCGGATGCTGACCCCGGAAGAGTCCGCCTACGCCCATTTCGTCGCCACGCCCAGTCCCAGTTCGGCCGGTGGCTGGCAGGCGGCCGCCGACCGCTTCCGTGCCGACATGTCGGCCGCCAGCGAACTGGCCGGCGCGCTGGGCGCCAGCCGCGTGGCGCTGGACTGGCAGGAGGTGGCCAACGCCCAGTCGCCCGGCGACAGCCTGTGCCTGCGGGGCACGCCCTGCCTGGTGCCGATGGCCGAAGGCATGCAGGCGCTGTCCAGCGACATCTTCGTGCCGGCCCTGGAGCGGCTCAACCTCACGCGCCACCTCGACCGGACGATGGTGCTGCTCACCCTCGCCCGCCTGGACCGGATGACCCGCCTGCACCTGTCCTGCCGCATCTCGCCGCTGAGTGCGCTGGACGACGCCTACTGGACGAGCGTGTTCGATGCCCTGGCACAGCGGCCGGCCATGGCACGCCGCTTCACGCTCGAGATCGGCGGCAGGGCCGCCCTGCCGGTGCTGGAATCCACCCGTGCCTTCTGCCAGAAGCTGCGCGAGCGCGGCGTGCGCATCGCCGTCTCGCGCTTCGGCAGCGGCAGCGACAGCATCGGCCTCGAAGGCCTGCAGGCCTGCCGGCCCGACATGCTGGTGCTGGACGAACTCTGCATCCTGCGTGCCCGCCATTCGGAGGCCGGCCGGCAGGAGCTTCGCGACATGGTGCGCACCTGTGGCGCGCTGGTGCCGCACACCGTCGTCGCCGGCGTCGACGGCGAACAGGATCTGGCGCATGCCCGCGCTGCCGGCGCGCAGTGGGTCTGCGGCCGCGGGGTGCCCCGCAGCCCGGTCCGGCGCGAGGCAGTGGCGTTGGGCCGCCCCACCGCAAGGCGCGTGGCGCCGCTGGCGGTCGCCGCGGCGGCGCCCGAGGTGGCCCGGCCCCACATCGATTTTTGGCATTGAGGAGATTCGCATGAGCAGCTTCGCCGGCCTTCGGGCGCGACCCGAGACGCGCCCGCCGTTGATGACCCCCGTCCGCGCGCCCACGCCGCTGCCGGGGACGGTCTCTCCCTGGGCCGGCCTGCGCGAGCGCGGCCCGAAGGAGGCGCCCGCCGCCCGCAGCGCCTGCACCTGCGGTGCTGCGGCCGACGGCGCCTGCCACGACGGCGAAAGCCTGGATCTCATGCTCCAGCACCAGTACCGGATGCTGGAGCAGGCCATCGCCGAGCAGGCGAGCCGCCACTCCCGCGTCGTCGCCGCCTCGGCGGAGCCCGCCCTGGCTCCGCTGCTGGAGCAACTCGAATCCCCGGGCGCATCCGCGGCCGGCCTGAACTTCGCCGACCACCGGCTGGTCGACGAGGGCTGGACGCTGGTGCTGCCCGGCGCGGGTCTGCGCATGCCGCTCAACAGCGAGGAGCGGCTGCTGATGATGTCGCTGGCCCTCACGCGCGGCCACCGCCTCGGCCGCGGGGCGATGCAGGCCATCTTTGCGGCCTACCAGCTTGCCGACGACGTCGCCGCCATCGACCAGGTGGTGCGCAGCCTGCGGGGCCGCGCGCGCATTGCCGGCGGCCATCTGCCACTGCGCGCCGTGGGCGGCGGCTACCAGTTCGGTGGCGTGGGCACCCGGCCGCCGGGCCGCCCGCCAGGCAGCGGCCGCTGGCTGCGTTCGGCGGCCCCGTCGCTCTGAAGATCCGTGCGCCAATGGGGCGCACCGCGCCCGTGCGGCCTGAAAGGTGCTTGCGTGGCCGGCAGCCAGCGACGCTGGGTGCCTGCCGGGCACCTCTTCCCCGAAATCCGGTTTGACGTGAAGCTGCTGCGCGGGCCGTGGCCTCGTGCAGGAGACGACTGATGTACATCCACCCTCTGCTTTCGTCGGTACCGCCCCGCGCGCGCGAGGCGCTGGTGCGGCTGATCGAGCTGCGCAACTTCCGCCGCAACGAGGTCGTCCTGAACGTGGGCGACGACATCGACGCCCTGTACTGCGTGGGCTCGGGCCTGCTGCGCGTGGTGGTGCCCGGCCCCAACGACGCGACCGTCACCACCAACTTCCTCAGCCCCGACGACCTGCACCTGGGCGCGCCCCTGGACGGCCCGAAGCAGCCGTCCGACCTGAGCCTGATCGCCGCCCTGCCCTCGTCGGTCTACGTGATGCCGCTGTGGACCCTGCGGCGGCTGTGCGAGAGCTATCCCAGTGTTCCGCTGGTGCTGATGCAGATGCAGTGCAAGCAGATGCTGGCGCTGCGCAAGCAGATCCGCCGCCGCACCACCATGTCGGCCGAACACCTGGTCGGCCGTGTGCTGCAGGAGCTCACGCAGTTGGCGCCCGAGGGCGACCATGCCTTCGACAGGCGGATCTCGCAGGGCGTGATCGCCTCCTACGCGGGGCTGTCGCGGCCCATGGTCAACAAGGTGCTCAAGGAGCTGGAGGAGCGCGGCGTGGTCCAGCGCGACGGCGACGCCGTGCATGTGCGCGACGACCTGGCCTTCAACACCGACTTCCATGCGCCGCTGGGCCCGGACGAGCTGGCGCCGCCGTCGCGCGCGCCGGATCATCCGGACAAGGATTTCCCGATCGACTTCGGGTCGCGGTTTTGATCCCATGCCCGACGCCTTCCGCCATGGTCTGCAGTCCGGTCGCCGCCGGCAGGTCCGGCCCGTGGCCGGATGGCAGGCGGATCTGGCCCACGCGCTGCAGCGCGAGGAGCTGGAGGTGCACTACCAGCCAAAGCTGCATGCCTGCGACGGCCGGCTCAGCGGCGTGGAGGCCCTGGTGCGCTGGCATCACCCCCGCGTGGGTTGGGTGCCGCCGGAGGACCTGATCGCCTTCTGCGAGCGCCACCGGCTGATCGTGCAGCTGGGCCGCTGGGTGGTGCGCGCCGTGTGCCGCCAGTTGGCGGACTGGCAGCGGACGGAAGGGCTGCGGATCGCCGCCTCCATCAACCTGTCGCCGCTGCAACTGGACAGTCCTTCGCTGGCCGACTACTTCGACGAGCAGATGCGCGAGCATGGACTGCAGCCCGACCAGCTGAGCTTCGAGATCACCGAAAGCTGGTCGCTGGCCGCGAGCGGCGCGGCCGACGACTTCTTCCGCGTGCTGCGCCAGCGCGGCTTCGGCCTGTCGATCGACGACTTCGGCTCGGGCTACTCCTCGCTCAGCCGGCTGTGGCGCGTGCCGGCGAACGAGCTGAAGATCGACGCCTACTTCGTGCAGAACGTGGCGGCCGACCCGGCCGTGCAGATCGTGGTCAAGGCCGCGGTCGACCTGGCCCATGCGCTGGGGATGCGGCTGGTGGCCGAGGGCGTCGAGACCCAGGCCCAGTGCGAGGCGCTGGTGCGCCTGGGCTGCGACGAGCTGCAGGGCTACGTGTTCAGCCCCGCGCTGCCCCCGGCCCAGCTTTCGCTGTGGGTGCGGGGGCGCATGCGGGCGGCGGACGCGCCGGCGCCGCACGGGGCTGCGCCTTCGGCGCTCATCGGCTGAATGCCATCAGGTCGCGGGGCGGGCGGCGGGCCTGCCCGCGCCGTCGGCTGCGGGCGTCAGCCGCACGGGCAGCCAGCGGGTGCACAGTCCGGCGCCCAGCACGGCCAGCCCGGCGATCAGGAAGACGGACCGCAGCCCGTGCCCATGGGCGCCGGTCAGCGCCTGCGCCACGGCCGGCGATGCGAGCCCGGCGGGCGCGGCCGCTGCCACGGCCGTGACCGTGGCCATTTCCGCCTCCACCCGGTGCACCAGCAGCGCCGCCAGCAGCGCCACGCCGCCCGCGCCGCCCAGGCTGCGCAGCATCACGGGCACGGCCGTCGCAATGCCGAGGTGCTGCACGGGCGAGGTCCGCTGCGACACCACCGTCACCACCGGAAAGACCAGCCCCAGGCCGATGCCCAGCGGCAGCAGGCCGAGCGACAGCGCCAGCGGCTGCGTCGGCCACCACTGCAGGGCACCCGCCAGCAGCACGAAGCCCAGCACCATCGACGCGCAGGCCGCGCGGGCCACGGTGACCGGCGAGCGGCGGGCACGCAGAAGGCGTCCGCTGCCGATGGCGGCGAAGGTGACGCCTGCCATCAGCGGCAGCAGGTGCCAGGCCGATCCGGTGGGCGACAGGTGCAGGCGGTCCTGCAGGTAAGGCGGCAGCAGGGCCACCGCGGCGTACAGCGCCACCCCCGAGGCCATGGCCATCAGGCTCGCGGCCCGGTAGGCCGCAGGCGCAAAGAGCGACAGCGGCAGGAGCGGATGCGCGGCCCGTTGCTGCCGCCACAGGAAGAGCGCGGCCAACGCCAGCCCGCCTGCCAGCAACGGGCCCAGCCCCAGCGCGGGCGGCAGGCCCAGCCGCCCGCGCTGCGTGGCCAGCAACAGCAGCACCAGCGCCCCGGCCAGCAGCGCACCGCCCGGCCAGTCGATGCGGGCGTCGGCCGCGTCATGCCGGCGCCCGGCCGGCAGCGTCATGGCCAGCAGGCCTGCGGCCAGCAAGGCCAGCGGCACGTTGAGCCAGAAGGCCCAGTGCCAGGTCAGGTGTTCCACCAGCGTGCCGCCCAGCAGCGGGCCGAACAGCGTCGCGATGCCGTAGGCCGCCCCGAGCAGCGACTGGAAGCGGGGCCGCTGCTCCAGCGGAAAGAGGCTGGCCACGCTGAGCATGGCCAGCGTCATCAGGCCCCCACCGCCCGCGCCCTGGACGGCGCGCGCCAGCACGAGCTGGGGCACGCTGCGGCTGGCGCCGCACGCCAGCGAACCGAGCAGGAACAGCCCCAGCGCCCACAGCAGCACGCGCCGGGCGCCCAGCAGGTCCGCCAGGCGCCCATAGAGCGTGATGACCACCGTGGCCGCCAGCAGGTACGAGGAGAAGGCCCAGGCGAGCGGCCATCGTCCGGGCAACTCGCGCGCCATCACCGGCAGCGCGGTGGACAGGATGGTCTGGTCCAGCGCCGCCATGGCCAGGGTGAGCATGAGCATCGCGAAGGCGATGCGCTGCTGGCGGGCGGGCGGGAAGTCGGACGAGGGCGACGGCACGGCAACGGGCAGCGGCATGGCGGGAGAAGCTCCGGGGATGGGCGATGCGCCGCAGTGTCCGGATGCCCGGCAATTCCGTACAGTGCAATGTCCGAAATCGATGATTTCGCCCGATGAAACAGTACGACCTCAACCTGCTGGCCGCCCTGGACGCCCTGCTGGCCACGGGCAGCGTCACGGCCGCAGCGACCCGCATGCACCTGAGCACGCCCGCCATGAGCCACACCCTGGCGCGCATCCGCGAGGTGTTCGAGGACCCGATCCTCGTTCGAGCCGGCCGCCGGCTGGTCCCCACCCCGCGCGCCCTGGCGCTGGCGGAGCCGGTGCGCCAGCTGCTGGCCCAGGCCCAGGCGCTGCGCGCCACGGCAGGACAGGACTGGCAGGCCCAGCCGCGCCGCTTCGTCGTGCGCGCGCCCGAGGGCTGGGCCGTGGCCTATGGCGTCGCGATCGCCCAGGCGCTGGCCGAACGCATGCCGCACGCCAGCCTGCAGTGGCTGCCCGAAGCACCCCACGACCCTGGCGCCCTGCGCGAAGGCCGCATCGACCTGGAGATCGGCGCCGTGCGCCGGGCCGACACCCGCGCCCAGGCCGTGCTTCTGGCCGCGCAGCCGCTGGTGGGTGCGGCGCGCGCCGGTCATCCGCTGCTCAAGGGCCGCATGACGCTGGCGCGCTACGCCGGCGCCCGCCACGTCGACACCTCGCCCCGCGCGGGCGAGCCCGCCTCCGTGGATCGCGCATTGGCCGAGGCGGGGTTGGCGCGCGACGTGGCCCTGCTGGTGCCCAGCACCTTCACGGCCCTGATCGCCGCCTCGCGCTCCGACCTGGTGGCCACCGCCTCCACCCGCACCGCCCGCAAGATGGCCGAGCCGCTCGGCCTCGCCTTGTTCAAGCTGCCGGTGGTGGTACAGACCGAGCCCACGCGCATGGCCTGGCATCCGCGCCACGAGGGTGACGAGGCGCACCGGTGGCTGCGTACCTGCGTGACGCGCGTGTTCCACGACGGGCGCAGCACGGTGCCGCCGTCCTTGGCTCAGCGCCCCAGCAGCAGGTAGCCGATCAGTTCCACGGCCTGGCCCTCGGGCGCGTCGTTGCGCCGCGCGTTGGCGTCTCCGCTCCAGGGCTGCGAGGCTGCGGAAGTGACAGCGGCCGCCAAGTCCTCGCGTAGATCGCCGAATCGGGCATCGACCCGGCCATCCATCAGCGCGTCAAAAGACATGGCGGCGGCCGGCGTCAGTCCCTCCATGCGCAGCACATGCCGCGGCGCGGTCTGGTAGCTGCCCTGGGCGGTCCCAGGGATGGACCAGGGCACCGTCACCAGACACACCCGCAATTCGTGGGGGGCACCGCTCTGGTCGGTGTACACATAGCGCTCAGGCGTCTCGGGCGCACGACCTTCGGGCAGCGCGATCCCCCTGGCAAGCATCTCGTTGACCAGCTCAATGCCGCACAGCGCTGAGTCCACGGCGCCGTTGACGGCGTACTGTGGGTTGCCTGGGTCGTCGCCGGGCTGAATGTTGTGCGTGACCGCCACATACGACAAATAGCTGGCCCGCCAGCCCAGCACGAACTCGCTGAACATGCGCTGCAGCGCGGCCTGACGGTAGATGTTGGCGCCGGACATCAGTGCGCCCAGGATCACGGAGATGACGATCAGCACGACCGAAAGCTCCACCAGGCTGAAGCCTTTCTGTGGCGAGCCATGCCGGGGGCGCGGGCGACGGGAGGTGTTCATGGGTTGCTCACCGGCTGCAGATAGAGGCCGCCAGCCAGGGACTCGTTGGCATGGTCTCTGGTGCGCTGGGCCAGCCGGGCCATGAGCGCGTCCTCGTCCCGGCGGCTCTGCAGGGCGATGGCGTTGGAGCCGGTGAGCTTTTCGATGGCGGCGGCCACACCCATTGCCCTGGCTGCAACATAGCTCAGATGGACACCGACATCCGTTGTCGCGGTGGCGCAGGCCAGCTTCGCCTCCGCCGAAGCGCTGAGTTGCCCGGGACTTGCCGTCCCTGCAGCGTCATCTGCGTCGATGCTCGTCACGTTGGAGCAGTTCATCGCCGCATCCTGGAGCTTCGACGGGATCCGCAGTTGCTGGGTGACGAAGTCGAGAACCGCGAAGACGAATGCGGCCAGTGCGGCTTCGTTGTTGAGCTCGGCGATCTCCAGCTGCTCGCCAGCGGCGATCCGCATCATCTGTGCGGCCACGGCCGCATCCTTGTGAGCGCGAGCCGCGCCGCCGACGACTGCGCCGCAGTGCAGCAGTTGCCATAGATTGGCCGCCGTGCGCGCACGGGCGATGCTCGACCGGCTGGTGGCGTCGGCGGCAGCGGGATCCCGATCCGACTTCAGCGGGCTTTGCACCTCGTAGGCAAGGGCCAGGTTCGAAGCCAGCGCACGTCCAAGCGTTGCGCAGCGCTGGGCCACGCGGTCGCCCCCGTCGAACTGGATGGTGGAAAAGGTCCGGCCGTCGAGCTCGAACACATCGATGGCCCCGGGGGGGCGCATATGCAGCCCGTCGGCGCCCAGGGTGTACTTGAGAGCTCCGGCGCCGGCGTCCGGCAGGCCGATGGTTCGCCACGGGACATAGCCCTGGATCGTGCTGCAGTCCTCAAGTCCTTTTTCATTGGACGCGGGACAGGGAAGTCGGGCATTGCGCACGAGATAGCTGACCAATGCTTGATCGGCGCGACTCGTCATGTCGGTTTCGGACTCGGCCAGGCTTGCCGAGAGAAATCCTTGCTGAAGCTTCCAGGCTGCGATCGTGAGTACGCCGAGGATGGCGAGGGCGATTGCGACTTCGAGAATGGTGACGCCTGTTTGAAACGCCCGCCTTGCAGATTGGAGATTCCGTGTCATGGCGTGAGCCCCAATGCCAGGTAATGGTTCAGCTCTCGCTCGGTGTCTTCAAGGGCCAATGCCACGATGCCCTCCTTGGTCTGAGCGTCATTGATGGCGGCAACGAGCGTGGCCTGCAGCGCCGGCCACTTGTCCAGGGTCTGCACGACCAATGCGATGGTGGTGGCCAGTTGCGCCTGCGATGAGGCATAGATCAGCACCGCCGCCGCGAAGATCGCTTCATCGTCGTAGGGCTTTTTTCCGCCGTGCCCGAGAACGAGCTCTGCTTCGTCCACCACCAGGATCGCCTGCGTCACCAGCAACTGCGCCAGTCCCAGCGCCGACTCGTCCATCTGGGCTTGCGCGACTTGCAGGTCCACTCGCTTGTGCTGCGTATTGGCCTTCGCCAGTTCGAACATGTCCAGGAGTGCCCATCTGTATTTCGTCGCGGACGCCGTGCGGGCGATTCGGTCCGGGCAGCCAAGTGCAGTGAACAGTTCGGTCGGCGAAATGCCGCGCGAGAAGCGTCCTTGCACTTCCCGCGCGTGGGCCAGTTCGGTGCCTGGCAGCGCAACGTCCGCGACACTGCTTCCCGTGGCCGCCGAAGAGGAGTACTCCAGGACGACGGCAACACTCACCGAGTCGGCTCCCGATCCAAGGTCCAGCAATTCGCCTTTGCCCGCCTGGGCAAGCTTCAGACAGAAGTCCAGGCCAGGCGATGCCTTGGCGTCTGAAACCAGGCCATGGGGGGTGTAGTGGCTGGCGGGAATGCTGGTGAGCGCGGGTGCCACGTAATACCTGATGCGATTGCCACCACCGCTCGGTGCAAGAGCAGAAGGCAGCCATCCATCGTCGGAGGTGGGAAGACGCGCATTGGCGCTTGCATATCCGGTCAGTGTGGCGTGGGCCTGTTCCAGGATCCGCCGCTGCTGGGTCTGGTCGCCGTGCATGCCATCCGGGCGCAACCACTGGCTGATTGCCGCCACGATGGCCCCGCCCACCATGACGGCGACCAAAGCGTCAACCAGCGCAAAACCCGTGTTCTTCTCTTTCATGGCGTTCAGTGGACGTTGCTTAGAGGGACGGAACCACATTGATCTGAGGCCCGCGTCTGTCCACGGCTTCCAGCACGGTCTTTTGCTCTTGCCAGAGATCGATGGCCTGATAGCGTGCCAACCGGACCGACGCCTGTATCAGATTGGCGTTCGCTTGCGCAATGCGAGTGATGAAGACGGCCTCTTCCCGCGCAGCCGAAATGGCTTCCATCGAGGCCTTGGTGGCCGCCCCTTCCTGAATACCGGCTGCGACACAGGCCGGGATATAAAGCAACGCGCACAGCGCGGCATCCTTCGCTGCCGCTGCGGTGATTCCCTCGACGACCTTTTCTCGCTGCTCGAACTGCTTCTTGAAGACGCGCAGTCCGGCGTGCTCCCAGGTGGCGAGCGAGTTGATCTGCGGCCACAGCGTCAGCTCCGTGAAGTGCGCCACGGCCGATTCGCGCACTGCGGGCATCTCGTCGTTCCAGGCATGCGCCATGGTCAACACGTTCAGGGCATTGATCTGGGTGGCGCAGGATTCGCTGCGCGCAAGACCACGCACCTTGCGCATCTGTACGCGCTCGGTGTAGGTCGGGGTCCGTTCTTGGCCCGGGCTTTCGAGGTGGGCGTCGGCGTCGGTGTTGGCACCGGTGAAGCCCGCGGCGCCCGGCGCGGCCAGCCCATAGACGTCCATCCCGGCGCTGATCTCGTCCGCGGGCAATCCTCCATCGATGCCCCCGAGCCCGCTCTGCAGGGCCGCCAGCTCACGACACAGGTCATGGCCGTTGGAGATATGCGCGAAGTTCGTGGGGTCTGCAGGAAACACATCCGCCACTTTCATGAGGCGCGGTGTGGCCAGGTAGCGCAGCCCGATCACGTCGCCCGACAGCGGGCTGGAAGCGTATGCCCCGGCCACATCGGCGGGAAAGAAGCCCTTCTGCCGGCCACTCGCGCAGTCCTCGGCGCCGCCTCGATGGGCCGCCGGACAGGGCAGCCTCGCGTGGGTAGACGCGAAGGCCTCCACGATGGCATCGGCCTGCGCCAGCAACTGGTCCTGGCCAAGGCGCGAGGAGGATTGCGTCAGTGTGGAGGCGGCGTAGTACGCGGCAAACCCGGCAAAGCTCAGCAGGGTGGCCAAGGCAGCAACCGCCACCAGGGCGATGCCCTTTTCCCGGGTTCGAACCCGCATCGGACGCTTGGAATGGGGCATGGTCATGATGTCAGGGGCACCGAAGAAACCGCCTCAGCGGCGGATCGTCATCGCCTGTCCGATGAGGTCGTAGACCGGCAACACGAGGGCTGCGACGAACAGGATCAGCAGTGCGCCGGCGACGAGCACGATGACGGGCTTGATGATCTCGGCCAACGAGGCCACCACGCGTTCGAGCCTTCGGCGGAAGTCGGCGGCCAGGTGCTGCAGTTGCCGGTCGAGGGTGCCCGACTCTTCGCCCACGCCGATGACGCGTACCACCAGGGCTGGAAAGCCGCCCACTCGCCGCATCGCACTCGACAGGCGTTCGCCGCGCTCGACGTACTGGCGCACGAGCACGAGCCGCTCGCGGTAGTACAGGTCGTGCGTGGAGCGCTCGAGCACGCTCAGGCTGTGGACCACGTCGATGCCGGCGCGCAGCATCAGGGCCAGGTATTCGGAGATGAAGGCCAGGCCGCTTGCCGTGCTCAACGTGCGTGCCACGGGCAGGGCGTGGAAGGCCCGAAACGCCCATGTGCGAAAGGATGCGCTGGCGCTCCAGCCCACCACCCCGACGACGAGGAGTGCCACCGCGGCGCCGAGCACCCAGCCGATGTTGCGGCCCAGCCATCCGGAGGCGTCGATCACGGCCACGGTCAGCGGCGGCAGCTTGGCGTGGAACTGCTTGAACAGCAGCGCCAGATTCGGAATGACGTAATACAGCCAGAAGGCCGCGGCCGCGAAGATCGCCGCAAAGACGAAGGCCGGGTAGATCAGCGCCTGTCGCGAGCCTTGCTTGAGTTGCACCAGGCGGTCGAGGTGGTCGGCAGCTTCCTGCAGCATGCGGTCCATGGCGCCGGTTTCGTCGCCGATCCGCGCCAGATTGCGCACGGGTTCGCTGAAGATGGCGGGCTGCCGGTCGAAGGCCTGGCTGAGCGTCGCGCCGGCGCGCAGGTCGCTCAGGATCCGGTCGGCCACCTTGATGAAAGTCTTGTTGCCTGCGCCGGCGTCCTCCGCCAGCACCGTCACCGCATCCACAATGGGCACACCGGCCCCGCTCATCACCGCCAGGTCGCGCAGCATGGCCGCCACTTCCTTTTCCGGCAGCGTGAGCGCGAACAGGCCCATGATGGACTGCCCGCACGAGACCGCCCAGGCGGGCACGGGCGTCAACAGCAGGATCAGGCCGTTGAACTCGGCCTCCAGGCGGTCGCGCGCCAGCACGTGGTCGTTTTCCGCGAACTGCCGTGCGCCGGAGCGCACGACACCCTGACCATCGACCAGACGATAGAAATACCAGCTCATGGGCCGATCCCCATGGCCCGCTCCACTTCCTCGCAGGTGGTGACGCCTTCGGCGATGCGTCGCTTCGCACTGGTGTCGATGGTCTGGAAGCCGCCGGCTTGGGCGGCCGCGCGTAGAGCCGACCGCGGGGCATCGGTGGCAATGAGGTCGGCCAGCGGTTGCGACACGGTGAGCATTTCGTACACCGGCACACGGCCGAAGAAGCCGGTACCGCGGCACAGCGGGCAACCCGGCCCGTGCATGCCGGCCGATCCATGCGGCAGGCCCAGCCACTCGCTCTGGTGCGCGGTAAAGGGCAAGGGCACGCTGCACGCGGGGCAGTTGCGCCGCACCAGCCGCTGGTTGACAACCATCAGCAGGTTCTCCGCCAGCACCTGCGGTCGGGCGCCCAGCAGATTGAGCCGCGACAGCACGCCAATGGCCGTCGTCACATGCAGTGTGGACAGCACGAGATGCCCTGTGGTGGCCGCATCGAGCGCAGCCGCGACCGTCTCGGCATCGCGCATCTCGCCGACCAGCATCACGTCGGGGTCGTGCCTCAGAAAGTGGCGCAGCGCCACATGGAAGTCATAGCCGGCCTTGCGGTTCACCTCCGTCTGTCCCGCGACCGGCACGCGGTACTCGATGGGGTCTTCAACGGTGAGCACGTTGCGCTCGATCAGCCGCTGCATGCGCAGGCCCGCATGCAGGGTGCTGCTCTTGCCCGAACCGGTTGGGCCGGTAATGACGACCAGTCCGGAAGGTGCCTGCATGGCGGCGCCGATGCGTTGTGCGTCTTCTTCGTAGAAACCCAGTTCGACCAGCCCCTTGAGGTCATGGCTCTCGGGAAGAAGCCGCATGACAAGCCGCTCGCCGAGGTCGGTCACGATGGTCGACAGGCGGATCGAGTAGGGAACGTCGGCGATCCGCGCGCGAAAGCTGCCGTCCTGCGGGCGCCGCTTTTCCGAGATGTCCATCTCGGCCAGCAGCTTGACGTAGCTGACCATGCGCATCAGCCCGGTGGGCAGCGCATAGGCGGGATGCAACACGCCGTCGACGCGGAAGAGTACATGGGCGCTGGCCGGCCCCGGAACCACATGGATGTCGGTCGCGCGCTCCTGCACCGCCAGATGCAGCAGGTGGTCGAGGAAGGTGGCGGGGCTGCGCGTGCCTTCCTGGTCGAGGGCGAGCTGACGGATCTCCTGGTCCACCAGATGCGCGACGGGATGTTGGGCAAAGACGAAGCAGTCGCGGATCAGCGCGCGCACGCGCGAGAACTCGCCGACGACGAAGCGGCAGCGCAGGCCGCATCTGCGCAGCACCAGTTGGGCCACGTCGGCTGGCCAGGTGTCGCCGAGGAGCAGGACCAGCCCGGGGCCTTCGCGACGCAGGGGCAGGAATTGCGCGGCCATGCACATGTCTTGGCTGAAGAGGGCCAGCACGGCGGCATCGGGAGGGCCGATCTGCTCCGTGCGCACGAAGTCGCAGCCGAGCAACGCGGCCAGGGCCTCGCAAACGTCGCGCTCGCGGGCCAGGCCGTTATCGATCAGGACGTGCCAAAGCGGCTTGGCCTCGACACGCTGTTTCTGGCGCGCGTACTCCATTTGTACGGACGACAGGGCGCCGCGCTCCTGCAGCAGCGTCGACATGCGCGCGCTCAGCTGCTCCAGCAGCTCCGCGGAGCGGGGGGCGGCCGTCACGGCATTCATGGCTGAGGCTGTGCCGGCGGACGGTGCTGGATCTGACGCAGCAGCGCATCCACCGTGGCCGATGAGGGATGCAGCAGCTTCATCCTGCGCAGCCGCTCGGCGGCTGCGGCCCGCTGTCCCTGGCGGGCATCGATCAGCGCCAGGTTGAGCTGCGACTGCAGATCGTCCGGCAGTCGCATCGATATCTTCTGTTGGAGGCCGCGGGCGGCATCCCAGTGTCCATGGGCCTGTTCGAGCCAGGCACGGCGGCGCAGTAGGGCCAGGTTGTCCTCGGGCACCAGTTCCTTCAGGGCGTTGATGGCCTGCCCGGCCAGGTCGAGGTCTTCCGCGCGCTGGGCGGTGTCGAAGAGGTCCAGCGCCTGACTGACCTGGGTCTCGCGCGGGATGCGGCGAGGGTCCCGGGTGGGGGACTGTGCGGCCGTCGTGCGCGTGCGGGCATCGCGTGCGCCATCGGCGCGCGGCGCGCCGGTCGGCGTCGAGGGCCTCGCGATGATGGCCGGCGCTGCGGCGGCGGCCTTCACGCCGATGGGCGCCGGCTGCGCATCGTCGGGCGCCTCCGCCAAGACGGGACCTGTGCACAGGCCAGCCATCAGAACCAGGTAGGCGGTCGCATTAAGGCTGCGCAGCCAGGGCCGGCGGGTCGTGAGCGAGTGGTTCTTCATAGCAGCGTCGCCTTCAGCACCAGCACGAGCTCTCGGCTGGTCTGGCCGTTGTTGGTCTGATCGAAGAGCGCTCCGACGGCGGGTGTGTCGCTCAAGCCGGGAACGCCGTTCGCGTTGACGTCGGTGGCCTGGTCGGCCAGGCCACCGAGCACGACCACATCGCCGCTGTTGACGGCCAGCGTGGTGGCAGCGCTCTTCGAGTCGACCACGGGGAGGGTCACCGAATTGCCCTGCCCCAGATTGACAAGCGCAAGCGTGTTGGGCCGCACGATCGACTGCAGCGGATGCACGAACAACTCGATCGATCCGTCCTCGCGGATGGCGGGCGTCAGGCCCACCATCAGGCCGGAGAAGAGCGAGCTGGTCTCGGTGCTGTAGGCGGTGACGGCCTGGTTTCCGGTGGCGGTGGTATTGGCCGTGACCTTGGAGACGTAGCGGTAGTTGGTCCCGGCGCTCACGAAGGCCGGCTCGCCGCTGCGCGCCCGCAGTGTGGGGTTGGAGATCAGCTTGACCGTCCCGTAGGTGCGCAGCGCATTGGCCACGGCGGACACGCCCCCCGAACTGAAGGCCAGCCCGCCGCCTCCGCTTCCTCCGCCTGGAGCCTGCCCGAGCAATTGCTCGGGAATGCGCAGTGCGCGGGTCACCCCCGTGCTGCCGTTGGGAAAGGTGGTCCGGGCAGCTTCCAGCGCCAGTTGCTGGGCCCCGGAGGTCAGGGCCAGCTTGCTGGACAGGCTGGTCCAGTCGATGCCGAGCCGATAGCGCTGGCTGAGCGAGACATCGATGATCTGCATGTCGATCTGTACCTGCCGACGCCGCACGGCATTGACCTGCGCGAGGAATTCCGACACTTGTCGTACGCGCGATGGACGAGCCCGCACGAACAACGTCTGGCTGCGGCGGTCGAGGGTGACGACCGGCTTGACGGAACCTTCCTCGGAGTTCTTGCCATCTGCAGGGTCCAGCGCGATGGCCTCGATCGATGCGAGCAGCGTGTCGAAGGCATCCTCCTTCATGCCGACATCGCCGCTCACGCGGATGGTGCCGCGCAGCGCGCGCTGCGCGTCGCGCTCGCCGCCGTCCGCACCCAGCACGTCTCCGCCGGAGAGGATGTTGAGCGCCACCTTGCTGCCCAGCAGGTCGACTGGAAACAGGCGCTGCTCGACGGCCGAGAAGCGGATCGTGTTGCCCTGGCGTGTGTCGTGCAGGTCGAACAGGCGTGCCACCGCGTCCATGGCCTCCGAGGCCGAGACCTTGTTGAGGTACAGGCTGGCCCGTTGCGGCGAGGCCAGCACTTGCGGGTCGATCACCAGGTTGAAGCCCAGATCCTTGGCAATGGCCCAGAGGAACTGCTCGGCCCGCGCCTCGTACATGTCGATGCTGACGACCCTCTCCTCCAGCGGTTCGCGCGTCACAGGCAGGAAGGCGGGCAACTGGGCTGCCGGCTGGGCGGATTCCTGGAACTGGGCCCGCATTGCCTCGGTCCCAGCGGCCACCTGCTGCGACTCGGTCAGCACCTGCTGTGCGGCGTTGGCCATCATGGCGGGATCGTTGCCGGGTGCGGTTTCCTGTCCCAGGAAAGCCGACTTGCCCGAGACGCAGCCCGACAGTACCAGGCACAGCAGGTCGGCGGCCAGGAAGCCGGTGAGGGAGAGCGCGCGTGAAGGGGTCATGTTCTGTCGGAGAAGACGGCCAGCAGGCCTGCTGCGGTTTCGCTGGACATGGGGGCCGAGAGCGGGAAGCAGGGCCGCTCCGTGGGGAGATCGCGGCCCTCGGGCTGCACGGGCACGCGCAACGCAAAGGCCGCATTGGCCTGTGCTGCGGCGCAGCCCGCTGGCGTGGGCGCGATATGCGGTTGCTCGCCGCCGAAGGGCTGCGCCGCGGCGATCTTGAGTGCACGCACGAAGGCCTGGTCGGGCCCGGCCGTGCCCGTCTGGTCGGGCCGGACGAGATCGACGGCGGAGGACCGGAAGACTGCATAGCGCGGACGCGTCTCCAGCATGGCCGGGTCCGAGCGGTCGGCCATTTCGAGGGCAACGATCGGCAGCCACCCCTGCCGCGTGCCGGACGCGCAGGTTCCTTCGAGCCCATTGCCGATGAGATCGGGACAGGGCAGTCGCCGGTTGGCCCGGGCGAAGGCGATCACAGCCTCTCGCGCAGCGCTGGCCTGCGACTGCGCGGCCACCGATTGGCCGGAGGTGTTCATCAGATGCAGCCAGCGCAGGCCAGAGACGGCGATCAGGGCGGCGATGACGAGCACCAGGGCCAGTTCGACGACCGTGAAGCCCTGCGCAAGGCCGCGCGTACCTGCCTCGCGATCCGAGACGTGTCGGGCATTCCCCCGCTCCCCCGCCGTGCGACGCACGGGTTGCCGCGTCACGGACGGCTCCTCGTCTCGGACGGCGCCTGTCGCGGTGTGGCGGTGCCGACGCTCAGGCGCGTCGCGAGCGTCTGCAGTTCGCGGGTCTTCGCTGCCAACTGCGAGCGCTCGGCTTCGGACAGCGCGGAGCCCTTCTTGCGCAGGGGCTCCATCTCCTGCGTGAGCCGCTGCATCTGTGCGACGACAACGAGGTTGTCGCGCAGCCGACCGATGTCCACGCCGCCGATGGTCTTCATGCCGGACGTCCGCTCCAGATCGGCCAGCGCCTGCTCCAGCTTGAGCGGGTCCGTGTCGTTGGCGTCGCGCATGCGCTGCAGCCGCGCATTGATCTGCTCAAGGGCATTGACGCGATCCGTGGCAGGACCAGACGCGGTCGGGGCGGCGGTATCGCGGCCCTCGGCGGGCATTGCGGAGCTTTCCTGCTTCGGCGTGGTATCGATGGCGCGGGGGCCGACGGATACCGGTTCGGACGCCTTCTGTGGCGTGGGCACAGAAGGCGCTGGTGCGGGACTGCTCGCCGGCGGGGCCTCCGCCTGTGGCCCCGAGGGTGCCAGCAGGTAGCCGCCGGCTGCCCCCAGCAGCAAGAGCCCCGCTGCCGCCACGAGCCAACGTGTCGCCCTCATTTCGGCTTCCTTTCCTTGCCATCGATGGCATAGGTGTTGAGGACCGGCAGCCGGGTGACCTCGCCCGAGGGTCCCGTCAGGGCAATCGCACCCCGATGGATGGCCGTCACGGTACTGCCGTCCTCCAGGACCTGACCTGGGCGCACCACCTTGTCGTCGATGACCGCGACGCCACCTGCCCTACCCTCCCGCACCAGCACGAGGTTCAAGCGGGGCGCTGCCGTCGGCTGAGCGGCTTCGCCTGCGCCGACCGTTGTGCGAGTCGGGCTCGCGTTCGAACGCGCGGCACGGATCGGCAGGGCTGCGGCGGCCAGGGGCTGAAGGCCCTCCAGTTTTGCGACTTCCGCGAGGGCGGCGTTCGACATGCCCGGGGTGGGCGCTGCAACCATCCCCTTTGCGGGCACCGCCGCGGGCGCTGGGCCGGGACGGCCCGCCGAAGCGGGACCGAGCCCTGCACCGACAGACAGCGCCCCCAGTGCAGCGACCTCCACGCCCAGCACGGCGATCAGCAGCAAGGGTGCCCAGCGGCGCTGGAACATCACGACCGCACCCCCGGCGCACGGTTGGATTCACCCGTGGGTTGGAGTTCGTAGGTGAAATCGATGCGCTTTTGGCGCTGCGCGGCACGCGTGGCGCCGTCGCCCGGCACGGCCTTGAAGCCCTGCTGCGCCAGGTCCGCCAGAAACTGCGCCAGCACCTCATGGTCGGGCCGGCCCGAGGCGGGGTCGAGGTTGGCATCGACATAGACCCGCAGGCGTGCCGGCCTCGCGCTGGTCGCTGCGGTGACGCCACGTGCCGGCCCCGGTGTCGCCGTGTTCTCCTGTGCTTTCTCCGGTGCCACCGTGTAGACCCGGTTCACCCGCACGCCTTTGTCCGAGGCAAGGCGCAGTGCCTGCAGCATCTGGACGATGTCCACATTCGCGCGGGCGTCTGCCAGCTTGCCGACCCAGGCAGCCGTGGCCGCATAGGTGGTTTCCAATGAGTCGTCGGCCCGGTGCCTGGCGATGGCTTCTTCGATGACGATGGCCTGGGCCAGCCTGGCCTGGTTGGCCACCTCGCCCCGGTGGGCAAGCAGGCCGAGCGCCGCCGACGCGGTGAGCGTCAGCGAGGCCAGCACCCAGGCAGCGCGCGTGGCAGCGGGCAGTGCCTGATCGGCCCGCAGGGCCCAACGCTGTGCCGCGGGATTGGCCGCCAGGCCTACATGAAAGTGCAGGCCGAGCTGCGGGATGCTCGACACGAAGCTGAGGTCACCACGGTGCGCTCGACTCACGGGCGCATGCACGAGCGGCACCTTCAGCCGATCCGCGACAAGGGTGGCAAGGGGGCCATCGGCATCGGCCTGATCCGATAACCGGTCGGCGGGGGCCAGGCGCGTGTACCAGGTGAGCGAATGCAGTGCTGTGCCGCGCGTCGGATCCTGGGCGCTCAGCTCGGCCAGCGCTCCATCGGCCAGCAGTTCGAGAGTCGCGCGGAGTTCGGCGGGATCGTCGCTGAAGGCCTGCACGCCCAGATGGACGGGCCGGCCTTCCACATTCGCCAGGAATGTGAAACGGCTGCCACTGCGAAAAACCAGGGCCTCGCCCGCTGGCAGGCTGCGCCAAAGCAGGGCGGCGACTGGTACCAAGGCGACGTTGAAGCGCTGCGCCTGGGTCCAGGCAAGCAGTTCGCGCCAGCGCCGGCCCGGCATGGCTGTGCTCAGCACGTCATAGTGACGGTCTTCGCGGCGGACGGTGTGACAGAACACCTCGGGCGGTTCATCCATCAATCCCGTGCTGCGGATCTGGCGGGCCAGCAGGCCCGCCGCATGCCTCGGATCGCCGGTCAGCCGCGTGAACTGGACCACTGCGTCGTCCAAGTCGACGATCAGCAACGTGTCCGCGCCAATGTCGACGCTGGCGTCCTCCACGTGCAGCACGCCGCCCTCCATCCACTCCCGAGCGGAGTGGATCAGGCTGGCCACGTTCCACAACGGCTTCACGGCGCCACCCGGAAGTAGGCTCGGCCCCGCAGCGCCATGACCAGTTCCTGCGGCGCGGCGATGCCCTCGCCGAAGATCGACGCTGCGGCTTCGCTGGCCATCAGGTCGAAGTCTTCCAGGGCAAAGACATGGCCATCGAAGGTCTGGGCCTGTGCCAGCAGGCGGGCGGCTTCGGCCGGGCCGACGCGGATGGGCCCCGTGTCCACCGATCTTTCGGACCATTGCCCGGGCGCAAGCCGATTTGCCTCCACCTGCTGCAGGAATTCGGACGAAGCCCGAGCTCGTTCCCTCTGCGCCGCGACTTGCTGCTCTGCGACTTTTGCAGATTCGAGCCGGCGGGTCGTCGTTAGATCGGAGGCGGACGCGTTTTTCCAGAAGGAAATAGAAGTCCAGAGCGCAAGGCATGAGAAAAAAAGCAAAAGACAGGCGGCAATACCGCCGAGCAGCGGATTCCTGCCCCGAACCGCTGCCGAAAACAATTGCCCCGACTTGTTATTCATCGCGAAAGCCAGTTGAAACCGAGTCAATCGCTTATTGATTCATTCTGTAATGGGCAACGACCGTGGCCACCTGATCTTCAAAGGTGTTGGCATTGGCCTGCTGTGCATAGCGCTGCGTGTTGTTGACGGTCCAATCGAGCGAGCCGCGATTTGCGCCGACTGCGCCTGCCGCCATCACACCGTTGGCAATTCCCTCCTGACGGAAGGTTCCGCTGTTGGCGTCGACTGCGCCCTTCAGTCCTGCGGACAGCGCCCGTGCCAGGTCGGGCGTGAGGCCGGAAATCACCATGACATTGCCGGAACCGGACGGTGTCCCAGGTCGGTTCCACTGGAAGCAGATCTGGATTTCCTGCGGATTGCCGTTGGAGTCCTGGTAGACGTAGCGATCCTCAAGTCCCGGGCCGCGTCCGGGCGGCAGTTCAACGCCTGCCTGTCTCATCAGCGTGATCAGCGACAGATCGGCCTGCATGGTCCGCGCCATGCCGGGGCCTGCGGCTGCGTTGCAGACCGCGGGCGGCGCGGTCACGGTGGTCATGTCCTGCCCCGAGAGGCTGGTACCGTTGCCGCCGAAGTTGCGCCCGTTGACCATTTCACGCGGGTGATCCAGTGAATCGCCGACGGCAACGCCCATCCGCTGTCGGTAGGCGTTATAGGCTTCTGCCCACTGATTGACGAAAGTCTGCCGAATGCGCGTGTACTCGGCATTGCGCTGGACGTCGCGCCCGATCATGACCGCCGAAAGAATCAGGCCGATGACGACCAGCACCACGGCCATTTCCACCAAGGTGAAGCCGGACTGGCGAGCCCTGCCCGCCGCAATACGCGCAAATGAACGATTCATGGAACCCCCTGAAGTTGCGGGCGCAATACGAATTGCACCAATGGAAAGTGGCAATGAGATGCCACTTCACTTGGGGGCGGAGCTTAGGGGGCCTGTCATCCATTTGGTATGACAGAAACCCTTCTTCTTACATGAACCGTGAAATACTTGTCAGTTCTGCACCAATAGTGGGCGTTGCACGTTTTTTGAGTCGTCAATCATCAATCGATTTAAACGTTTATTTCGACTCGTCGAGTTATTTACAGGTTTTTCTACGAGGGAATTCCCCTGTCAATCAATTCGACCCTGAACATAAGCCCTGAGATGTGGTAGGTCGCGAGAGCAACGAATTGCCCTCGCCGTTCATCAGGCGCGGCGGCTGCGCTCCGGAACACTGCCGCGGGCGCACTCGCGGGGCGCGTTCTTGCGGACCGCAGCAGGCCGCGCTGGTGGGCCGGCTATTCGAACTTGATCCCGCTGGACCGCAGCGTCTCGCCGAAGGCGTCGTACTGCACCCGGAAGAAGCGGGCGAACTGCTCCGGCGACATGCCGTGCCCATCGAAGGCCTGTTCCGCCAGTTGGGCCCGCACGCCCGGCTGGGCCAGCGTGCGCTGGAGCGCCTCGGACAGGCGCTGCGTGAGCGCGGGCGGCAACCCCGGCGGGCCGAAGAAGCCGGCCCAGGGCGTGATGGTGAGCTTGCCCAGGCCCAGTTCGGTGGCGGTGGGCACCTGGGGCAGCAGCTCGCTGCGCTTGGGCAGCAGGGTGACCAGCGCGCGGATGCGGCCGTCCTTGACGAAGCCGGGCGCCAGCGTGCCGGTGGTGAACATCATCTGCACCTGGCCGCCCAGCAGGTCGGTCATGGCCTGCGAGTCGCCCTTGTAGCGGGCGTTGACCACCGGCCGCTTGCCCAGCAGCTGCAGCATGGCCAGCTCCGAGGCGCTGTTGCTGGAGGCCGAGTTGTAGGGCGCGCCCTTGCCGCTGTCGATCCAGGCCAGCAGCTCGTCCACGCTGCGCACCGGCAGGCTCGCGGGCACCACCAGGAACATCGAGAACTGCCCGGCCGAGCTGATGGGCGTGAAGGCCTTGAAGGGGTCGTAGGGCGGCTTGGGCCGCACCGTGGGCGCGGCCACCATCGCCGTGTTGGTGCCCATGAGCAGCGTGTAGCCGTCCGGCGCCGCGGCCGAGACGGCCTGTGCGGCGATCACGCCATCGGCACCGGGGCGGTTGTCCACCACCACCTGCTGGCCCAGTTCGCGGCCCAGACCCTCCGCGATCACGCGGGTGAGCGAATCGGCCCCGCCGCCCGGCGAGAAGCCGACCAGCAGCCGCAGCGGGCGGTTGGGATAGCCGTCGGTGGCGGCATGGGTGGTGGCCATGCCCAGGGCGAGCGTGGCCAGCGCGCTGCCTGCGCCCAGCAAGGTTCTGCGTCGCATCGTCGATTCCTTTCGTCGTCAGGAAGGCGCGCACAGGCGCCCCGGCTGCCTTCGACCGGCAGCCTGAAACAGGGATACAGAGAAGAAGAAAGGGCGCCGGGCCTCAGCCGCCGGGTTCGACGGGCGCCTCGCTGCGCACCATCACCGCGCCCTTCGGCAGCGGGCCCACCATGCGGCGGTACTGTTGCAGCCAGCCGCGGTCGTGCTGCAGCGGCGGTGCCTGCCAGGTGTCGCGCCGCTGCTGGAGTTCGGCGTCGCTCAAGTCCACGGCCAGCAGCCGCTCGTCCAGGTCGATGGTGACGAGGTCGCCGTCGCGCACCAGGCCCAGGGGCCCGCCGAGCGCGGCCTCGGGCGCCACCTCGGCCACGACCAGGCCCTTGCACACCAGGCCCGAAAGATGCCCGTCGGTCAGCAGCGCCACCTGGTCGCCCAGGCCCGCGCCGTCGATGGCGAAGACCACGCGCGAGGCGCCCCCGCCCATGGCCGGGCCGCCGCGCACGCCAGCGCCCCGCATCACCACGACCTGGCCCGGCTGGATCCGCCCATCGCGCAGCGCGGCGATGGCCTCGTCACTGCTCCAGAAGCAAAGCGCGGGGCCGGTGAAGCGCCGCACCTTGCGCTCGCCGATGCCCGCCTTGATGAGGCCCGACTCCGGCGCCAGGTTGCCGCGCAGCAGCACGATGGCGGGATGGGCGCTGACCGGCCGGTCGATGGGGCGGATCACCTTGGCGTCGGCCACCTCGGCATGGCGCAGGTTGTCGGCCACCGTGGCGCCGGTGACGGTGGGTGCGCCCAGGTCCAGCAGCGGCGCCAGCTGCTTCATCAGCGCCCGGCATCCGCCGGCGGCCTCGAAGGCTTCGATGGTCTGGTCGCCCACTGGCCGCACGCCGGCCAGCACCGGCGTCTTCGGTCCCAGCTGGTCGAACAGGCCATAGACGTCCACGCCGCAGTCGCCCTCGGTGGCCACCGCCTGCAGATGCTTGGCGCAGTTGAGCGAGCCACCGACCGCCAGCACGGCGCGCACCGCGTTGGCGAAGGCGCCGGGCACCAGGATGTCGCGGGGCTTGAGGTCGTCCCACACCATGTGCACGATGCGGGTGCCGGCGGCGCGCACGTCCGCCATCATCTTGTCGCCCAGCGCCGCCACCGGGGCGCTGCCGGGCAGGGCCATGCCCAGCGCCTCGCAGACGATGTGCATGGAGTTGGCCGTGCCCATGCCCGAGCACACGCCAGGCCCGCGGATGGCCTCGCGGCTCATGCCCACCAGGTCGTCGACGGGCAGGTTGCCGGTCACGGCGTGCATGGCGCCGATGAACACGTCCTCGATGTCGACGTGCTTGCCTTGCCACTCGCCGCTCGGCTGGTAGCCGCAGGGCACCATCAGCGTCGGGATGTTCAGCCGCGCGGCGGCCATCAGCTGGCCGGGGACCGTCTTGTCGCAGGAGGTGAGGCAGACCATGCCGTCGAGCTGGGCGCCTTCGACGGCCACCTCGATGTCGTTGGTCACCAGGTCGCGCGCCGCCAGCATGTAGGCGCCGCGGGCACCGGCGCCGGTGATGAAGTCGCTGGGCGCCGCAGTGCGGATCTCGAAGGGCACGCCACCGGCCGCGCGGATCGCGTCCTTCAGCACCTCGGCCACGCGGTCCAGGTGGCTGAAGCAGGCCGCCAGCTCGGAGGAGCTGTTGACCACCGCGATCTTGGGCTTCTCGCAGTCGGCCTCGGGAATGCCCAGGGCGCGCCAGTGCGCATTGCGCACCGACCAGAGGTAGGAGCCGCGCGGGAAGTTGCTGCGCAGCGTGCGTCGTCGTTCGGTCATGCCGGGTTGTCTCCATCGTGGGCGGCGCGGGGCCGCTTGAACACTTCCACCGTGCCGCGGTCGGCATCGACGCGGACGCGGTCGCCCGTCTCGATGCAGGCCAGCGGATCGCGGTCGAAGTCGGTGAGTGCGGGCGCGTGGGTGACCACCGCGCCGAGGGCCATCTTGGTGGTCATCTCGTTGAACAGGAAGGCGGCGGGTGCCGCCTTGAGCAGCCGCGCCGTGTGGAACATGGCCGACCAGCCCGAGGAGCCCTTGGCGCCCGGGAACACCAGCACCTTGCCCGCGAAGCTCTGGCCGCGCAGCGCATGGCCGATCTCGATGACGGTGCCGGTGCGCGGATCGATGCCGCCCCAGCCGGAGATGCGCTCGTGCGTGACCAGCGCCTCGGCCTCGACCACGCCACCGACCACCTTGCGGCCGTGCAGCACGAAGTCGGGCGCCGGGTCCGCCTTAGCGCCGTGGGCCGGAGCGTCGGACAGATCAGGACGGGCGCTCATTGCAGACCGCCTTGCCAGCGGCCGGTGCAGGCGGCCTCGATGCACTCGGCTGTGCTGCCGAACCACGCCTGCACGCCCAGGATGGCCGGCAGGTAGTGCGCCTGCTTGGCCGAGTCCAGCGCCACGGCGCGGGTGCCCGGCGGCACGGCGCGGCTCATGGCCGAGCAGCTGTCGGTCATCAGCACGCCGCCCGCCTCTTCGATGATGCGGGTGTGGCCGCTGCGGTCGGCCAGCGCCTTGATGGCGCGCGGCGTGAAGATCCACAGCTGCACATCGGGATGCAGGCGCCGGCCTTCCAGCAGCTGCGCCGCTTCCCAGATCTGCTCGATGGTGTAGTGCGGGCAGCCCAGCATCACGTACTGGATCTCGGCCTCGCGCGCGGTGGTGTTGAGCCGCTCGTAGGCGGCGCGGCGCTCGGCCGGGCCGTAGCGCAGGACCTCGATGGGCTTCCTGCCGCCCAGGGCGTGGTCCAGCGTCGGCGCTTCGGGCGTGATGCCCACCAGGTGGAACATCTCCACGCCACCGGAAGAAGCCGCCGCCGCGCCGAAGTGCTTGAGCCGCGGCAGGTTGGGCGCACGGCCGAAGCCCTCGCGCCGGTGCACCACGGGCACGCCGCTTTGCACCTGCTCGCCGATGAAGTAGCCGAGCAGGCCCCAGTCCTGCACCGATTCGACCTCCACGTCCAGCTCGACGAGATGGGTGGCATGGCGGTTCTCGTCGCGGTGGTAGCCCCAGTCGGGGATGCGCGCGGTGAGCATGGCCGCGCCGCAGCTCTCGCGGCCTTCGGTGTTGGTGCGCGCGCCCAGCACCGAGTTGCAGTACACGACCGCCGACGATTCCATCCATGCGCAGTGCTCGCCGCGGGTGGGCACGTTGCCCACCTGGTAGGGCGTGCAGGTGTTCATGATCTGCGCGCCCAGGTCGGCGGCGTGGCGCTCGCTGCGCTCGTAGAACTGCAGGGTCTGGGTGTCGATGCCCATGCGCTCGGGCTGGCCGGGGTCGAAGCCCAGCTGCAGGTGGCTGGTGAAGACCTTGAACTTCGGGATCGGCACCACCTCCTGGCTGTCCAGGCTGAATTCGGAGAACACCGCGTCCATGCCGCCGCGGGTCTGCGCGAAATCGCGCTGGAAGGGCGTGGTGGAGGTGATGGTGGCGCAGACGTTGCGCGTCTCCACCAGGCGCTCGGCGCCCAACGCTTCGCCGTAGCGCACGAGCAGGTCCATGGCCTTCTGCACGGCCGGGCCGTCGCGGCCGTCGTACATGGCCTTCTCTTCGTCGCTCAGGTGCATGGGGCGGGTCCTTGTCTCTGTCTTTTTTTCTGGATGGGGTCGTGGAGTGCGCGGCGCGCCTCAGGGCGGCGGTGCGGCCGTGGCTTCCAGCGGCAGGCGCCCGCCGATCTCCCCGGCGATCTGTCGGGCCAGCTCGCGCAGGCGCGGGCCGACCTCTTCGCGCAGCCGCTCCTCGGTGAAGACGAAGGCGGCACCGCCCGCGTTGAGGGCCATCACCTCCTCGCCGGGGCCGATGAGCGGCACCGAGACGGAATTGATCTCGCGGTGGAACTCGCCCAGCGACAGCGTCCAGCCGGTGCGCGAGGCCTGCGCCAGGGCCCGCTGCAGCGGCTGGGCGATGGCGTCCCACTCCGGTCCGCGCAGCAGCCGCATGGAGTCGATGAGCTGCTCGCGCGCGGCGGGCGTCAGTGCCGCCAGGTAGGCACGGCCCAACGCCGAGTTGGGCAGCGGCGCACGCGAGCCCACGTCCAGGCGCGGCGAGAGCATGGACGAGCGCGGCCGGCAGGCCTCGATCAGCACCATCTCCATGCCGTCGCGCACGGCCAGGTACACCGAGGGCCCGCCCTCTTCCGCCAGCGCCTGCATGTGCGGCCGGGCCACGGCGCGCACGTCCAGGCTGCCGAGGAAGACGCGCGCCAGCGACACCACGCCCGGGCCCAGCATGAAGCGGTCGGCCACGGCAGCTGGCTTGAGCATGCCGTTGGCCAGCAGCGTGGCCACGAGCCGGTTGACGGTTGGCCGGGGAATGCCGGTCATGCGCGCCATCTCGGCATGGCCCAGCACGGGCCGGTCTTCGCTGAAGCAGCGCAGCAGCGACAGGCCGCGCTCCAGCGCACTGACGGTGTCACCGCGTTCGGCGCGCAGGTCGGAGGAATCGGGCACGGCGGCCTTGTCGGAGGGCGTCATGGGCAGGGATGCGGATGCGGCTGAGGAAGACCGGGCACTGTAGATCGTCATGCGCGCGCCACGCCGGTGTTCAGGCCGTGGTGGCGGTCTCGCCAGCCGGGGCCGCCGCACGGGCGGGCGCCCCAGGCCGCAGGTAGACGCCCTGCGCGATCAGGGCCGACTGCAGGGCGCCGATGTCCACGTCGCGCGGCGCGATGCCGCCGCGCGAGGCCAGCGCCGCCGCCACGCCCGCAGCCTGGCCGGTGATCCAGCACTGAGGGATCTCGCGCATGAAGCCGTGCGAGTTGCGGTCGCAGGAGATGTGGCGCCCGCAGGCCAGCAGCCCGTCCAGCGACTGCGGCACCAGCGCGCCATAGGGAATGGAGATGTTGGGGAACTTGGGCGACACCGCGGGCGAGACGCCGATCTCGTCCGCCAGCGGCACGCCGTCCGGCCACTGGCTGCGCAGCACCGCGCCCGTGCCCACCAGCCGGCGCGCATGGCGCACGCCGATCTGCGGCGCGCTCAGCATCAGGAAGGCGTTCTCGAAGCCGGGCGCATGGGCGCGGAAGAAGTCCAGGTGCGCGGCCATGGCGCGGTGCGAGCGCACCTCCACGGCGGTCAGGTCGTCCACGTCCAGCGCCGAGTAGCCGGTCTGCCGCGGGCCCATGAAGAGCGCGATGTCGTCGCGCCAGGAGACGAAGGGCCGCTCGAACAGGCCGATGGCCTCGCGCCCCTGCGCCATGAACTGCGAGAAGGCCTCGGGCTGGCCGGCCTTGAAGTCGATCCAGCGCTTCATGTCCACGCCGCCGAAAAGCCAGGAGGTGTTCATGCAGTGGTGCACGTCGGCCTCTTCGATGTCGTTGACGAAGGCGGCACCGGCGCGGGCAAAGAGGTCGCCGTCGCCGGTGGCGTCCACCACCACGTCGGCCATGATGGCCATGCGGCCTTCCTTGCTCTCGAAGACCACGCCGCGCACCTTGCCGTCCTGCACGATGGGCACGGCCGCCCAGGAGTGGTAGATGAGCTTGACCTGGCGTTCGAGCACGATCTCCTGGCTCAGCAGCTTGAGCCGCTCCGGGTCCACCGTTGGCGACCAGGTCACCACGCCGTGATAGGCCGCCGTGCGCTGCGACCAGTGGGCTGCCTTGGCCGGGTCCTGCGAGCCCCAGTCCTCGCGCGCCGGCCCGGCAACGGCATCGGCCGGCAGGCGGTCGAACAGCTCCTCGGCGAAGCCGCGGATCACCGGCTGGCCTTCCCAGTCGGTCATGCGGTCGATCCAGATCACCAGCCCACCGGTCGACAGGCCGCCCAGGTGGTTGTAGCGCTCCAGCAGGGCCACGTCGGCACCGGCCCGCGCTGCCGCTGCGGCCGCCGCGGTGCCCGACGGGCCGCCGCCCACCACCAGCACGCCGCAGCGGTGGTAGATGGGCACCCGGCGGCCGGGCTCGTCCCAGAAGCCATGGTCGGGCCGAACCACGCGGGCATCGCGGTCGAAGATGTCGGAAGTGAGGATGCGCTCGTCGGAGCGGACGATGGTTTTCATGGCGGCGTCGGTCAAAGTGGTTTCATTTTTTGGACATGAGGTCCATAAAGTCAATCAAATGACGCCGAATCTAGGGTTAACACGGTCATGAATTGCTGCTTACCGGAAAGATAGTCTGTGCAAAACGGAACTCGGAGACTTCATGCGACCTGGCCCCTTCCTTCCTCGTGCCGTGTGTCGGCGCACGCTGGCCCGCCTGCTGGCGCTCGCGGTCGCCGCGCCCGCCCTGGCCTGCCTGGCACCCGCCGCACTGGCCGCCGGCGCCGCCTTCCCGGTCGACGGCAAGCCCATCCGCATCGTTGTTGGCTTCACTGCCGGCGGTGGCACTGACGCGCAGGCGCGCATCGTGGCCAAGCACCTGGGCGAGGTGCTGGGCACGGCGGTGTTGGTGGACAACCGCCCCGGCGCCAGCACCATGCTGGCCGCGAGCGAAGTGGCACGCGCCCTGCCCGACGGGCACACGCTGCTGTATGCGCCCTCCTCCACCATGGCGCAGAACCCCCACACCTTCGCCAAGGTGCCCTACGACCCGTTCAAGGACTTCACGCCCATCTCGCTGGGCGGGCGCGGCCCGCTGGTGCTGTCGATCAGCAGCGCCGTGCCGGTGGCCAACGTGGCCGAGCTGGTGGCCTATGTGAAGGCGCGGCCTGGGCAGACGAGCTATGCCTCCTTCGGCGCCGGCACCTCCTCGCACATCTACGGCGAGGCCTTCGTGCGCAAGGCGGGTATCGACTCCGTCCATGTGCCCTACAAGGGCGGCTCCGACGCGGCCAAGGACCTGATGGCGGGACGCGTGCCCTTCATGTTCGACTCGGCCTCGTCGGCCGTCATCGCGGCCAGCAGCGGCAAGGTGCGCATCCTGGCCGTGGCGGCCGAGCAGCGCATCCCGGCCCTGCCGGATGTGCCTACGCTGTCGGAGCAGGGCTTCACCGGGCTGGACCTGCCGAGCTGGCTGGGCTTCTACGGCCCGGCGGGCATGGCGGCGCCCACCGTGCAGCGGCTCAACGCGGCGCTGGCGCAGGTGCTGGCGCTGCCCGAGGTGCGCAAGTTCTACCGCGACGGCGGGTACGAGGCCGGCGCCAACAGCCCCGATGCCTTTGCGCAGCTGACCCGTCGCACCTACGAGCAGTGGGGCGCGATGGTGCGCCAGGTCGGCTTGCAGGCGGCCCAGTGAGCCCGCCCATGCCCCTGTACGCCCGACGCGATCTCCGAGGACTTTCTGTGAGCACGATCCCCACCCCTTCCCTCTCCCGCCGCCACGCCCTGACAGGCCTGGTCACCGCGCTGGTGCTCCCGCCCTGGACGGTGGTGCGGGCCGCTGCGGCGTCCTTTCCGCAGCCCGGGCGCACCCTGCGCATCGTGCTGGGCCTGGCCGCGGGCGGCGCATCGGACGCGCAGGCCCGCTTCGTCGCCAACCGGCTGCCCGATGTGCTGGGCATCCCGGTGATCGTGGAGAACCGTCCGGGCGCCAGCTTCATCCTCGCGACCGAGGAGGTGATCCGCTCCGCGCCCGACGGCTACACGCTGATGTATGCGCCCTCTTCCGTGGTGGCGCAGAACCCCCAGACGCTCGCGCAGGTGCGCTACGACCCCTTCAAGGACCTAACGCCCATCTCGCTGGGCGCCCGCGGCCCGCTGGTGCTCACGGCTCACAGCAGCCTGCCGGTGCATTCCGTGCAGGAGCTGGTGGCCTATGTGCGCGCCCATCCGGGCACGGTGAGCTATGCCTCCTTCGGCGCCGGCACCTCGTCGCACATCTATGGCGAGGCCTTCTGCCGCCAGGCCGGGCTGGACGCGGTGCACGTGCCCTACAAGGGCGGCGCCGACGCGGCGCGCGACGTGCTGGCGGGCCGGGTGCAGTTCTACTTCGACGCCGCGCCCAACGCCATCCAGAACAGCGCCAGCGGCAAGGTGCGCATGCTGGCCGTGGCCGCCCCCAAACGCAGCCCGCTTCTGCCCGATGTGCCCACGATGGGCGAGCAGGGCATCACCGGCGTCGACATGCCGAGCTGGCTGGGCTTCTACGGCCCGGCCGGCATGCCGCCCGCGGTGGTCGACACCTTGAGCGCCGCGCTCGCCAAGGTGCTGTCGCAGCCGGAGACGCGCGCCTTCTTCCGCCAGGGCGCCTACGAGGCCGAGGCCTCCAGCCCGCGCGAACTGGCGGCGCTCACGCGCTCCACCTACGACGCCTGGGGCGGGATCATCCGGCAGCTGGGGCTGGCGGTGCAGCGCTAACTCAGCAGAAGAAGCCGCTCAGGCCGCCGCAGGCGCTGCGGTCGACGCACGCACGACCAGCTCAGGCCGCAGCACCACCGTCGAGGCCAGCAGCGACTGGCCCTCGATGGCCTGGAACAGCATCTCCGCCGCCTGCCAGCCGAGCTCGCGGTGCGGCAGGCGGATGGTGGTGAGCGGCGGATCGACCATGTCCACCAGCGGCATGTCGTTGTGGCCGGTGATGGAGATGTCCTGCGGGATGCGCAGGCCCGCCGCCCGCAGCACGTCGTAGGCGCCCAGCGCCACCAGGTCGTTGCAGCAGACCACCGCCTGGGGCCGCTTGCCGCCGCTCTCCAGCAGCACGCGCATGGCCTGCTGGCCGGCCTCGCGGCTGTAGCTGTCGCATTCGACGATGCGCGGCGCGGGCAGGCGGTGGTCGCGCAGCGCCTGCTCCACGCCCTGGCGGCGACCCACGCCCGTGGGCACGGTCTGCGGGCCGGCCAGGTGGGCGATGCGGCGATGGCCCAGGGCCACCAGGTGATCGACGGCCAGCTTCATGGCCAGGCGGTCATCGCTCACCGCGGCGGGCAGCCGTCCGCTCTCGTCGGCACGGTTGACCATCACCGCATGCATGCCGCTGTCGCGCACGAAGTCGATCAGCGGATCTTCGCGCAGCGCGATGGCCATGACCAGGCCGTCGATCTGCTGCGCCTTCATGCGCGCCAGGATGGGCTGCGCCAGCTGCGGGTCGCCCACGTTGGCCACGAAGACGAAGTAGCCGCGCGCCGCCGCCGCGGCCTCGATGCCCTGCAGGATGGGCGGGAAGACCGGGTTGGTGATGTCCGGCAGCAGCACGCCGATGGTGTGGGTGCGCCCGGTGCGCAGCGCCGAGGCCGCGCGGTTGGGCTGGTAGCCCAGGCGGCGGGCCGTCTCTTCGACCAGTTCGAGCACCTCCTTGCTGATGCGCTTGCGCCGCGCCGGATCGAGGGCGCGCGAGACGGTCGACACATGCACGCCGCTGGCGGTGGCGACATCGCGGATGGTGACCTTGGGCGGCTTGGTGGCTTTCATGTGTGCAAACGTTTGCCTGGCAGCGGGCTCGCTGTCAAGAGGGTCAATGCTGCGATTGTGCCCTTTGCTTTGCGCTGGATCGGAACCAATAATGTGCAAACGTTTGCACACGGAGCCCCGGTCATGAACATCGTGACGACCCCCGACTCGGTCCTGCCCATCGCCCTGGACGCGATGGCCCGTACCCCCAACCCCCGGCTGCGCGAGGTGATCGCTTCGCTCACCCGCCACCTGCATGCCTTCGTGCAGGAGGTGAAGCTCAGCGAAGAAGAGTTCGAGCAGGCGTTGGACTTCATCGTCGCCATCGGCCAGGCCACCGGCGAGAAGAAGAACGAGGTGGTGCTGGCCGCGGACATCCTTGGCATCTCGACGCTGGTGGCGTTGCAGAACAACCAGGATCCGCAGGGCGAGTCGCCCTCCGCCCTGCTCGGCCCCTTCTGGCGCGCCAATGCGCCGGACTGCGCCTGTGGCGATTCCATTGCCCGCTCGGGCACGCCGGGCGTGCCGCTGTTCGTCTCGGGCGTGGTGCGCGACGGCCAGGGCCGACCGCTGGCCGATGCCATGGTGGACGTGTGGCAGGCCTCGCCCGTAGGCCTGTACGAGAACCAGGATCCGACGCAGGAGAACATGAACCTGCGCGGCCGCTTCCGCACCGATGCCGAGGGTCGCTACCACTTCCGCAGCGTGCGGCCCGCCGGCTACCCCGTGCCGGTGGACGGGCCCTGCGGCGTGCTGCTGAAGGCCCAGCGCCGCCACCCCAACCGGCCGGCGCATCTGCACTTCATGGTGAGCAAGCCGGGCTTCAAGGTGCTGGTCAGCCAGGTCTATGCCGACGACGACGAGAACCTCGAAAGCGACCCGACCTTCGGCGTCACGCGCCGGCTGATCGGCCGCTATGCGCTGCAGCCCGATGGCAAGAGCGCCACGCTGGCCTACGACTTCCAGCTGGAGCCGGGCGAGACCAAATTCCCGCGTCCGCCGATTCCCTGATCCCTTCCCCCTTTTCCAACCCTTCTTCCACGACTGCAAGACCATGAGCTTCAACCCCGTTTCACGCCTGGACGGCAAGGTGGCCGTCATCACCGGCGGGCTGGGCGCCATCGGCTACGCCAGCGCGCAGCGCCTGGCCGCCCTGGGCGCCACCTGCGTGCTGCTGCACCGCAAGGCCGAGGACGCCGACGCCCGCGCCGCCGCCCTGCCCTCGGCCGATGGCCAGCGTCACGGCGCGCTGCGCGCCGACATCGTCGACAGCGCCAGCCTGCAGGCCGCCGCCGCGCAGGTGAAAGCCGATCACGGCCGCTGCGACATCCTGGTCAACAGCGCCGGCCACACGCGGCCGGTACCGGCGGGCGACCTCGACGGCCTGACCGACGAACTGATCGACGAGTTGCTGCAGGCCAACTTCCGCGGCGTGTTCGCCACCATTCGCGCGTTCGTGCCGTTGCTCAAGGCCAGCGGCGACGGGCTGATCGTGAACGTGTCCTCCATCGCCGGCTTCACCGGCGTGGGCAGCAACCTGGCCTACGTCGCCGCCAAGGCCGGCCTGGACGTGGTGGGCGATGCGCTGGCCAAGGCGCTGGCACCGGCCGTGCGCGTGGTGTCGGTCTCACCCGGCGCGGTGGAGTCGGGCTTCGTGCCCGGCCGCGGCGAGGACTTCAAGGCCAAGATGGCCACCACGACGCCGCTGGGCCGCATCGGCCTGCCCGACGACGTGGCCGCCACGGTCGAGGCGCTGGCCACTACGCTGCGCTTCGTGACCGGCACGCGCATCGTCGTCGACGGAGGACGTCACCTATGAGCGCCGCGTGGCCGCCCAAAGGCGCGAAGGCCCCCTCGGGGGGCAGCGCAGTACACGAAGTGACCAGCGTGGGGGTCCAATGAACAAGACGCTCATTACCTGCGCGGTCACCGGCAATTTGGTCAAGCCGGAGCAGACCCCGCACCTGCCCATCACCCCCACGCAGATCGCCGACGAATGCCTGGCCGCGGCCGAGGCGGGCGCGGGCCAAGTGCACATCCATGTGCGCGACCCCGGCACCGGCAAGCCGTCGATGGAGGTCGAGCTCTACCGCGAGGTGGTCGAGCGCATCCGCCGTCACGACCGCGAACTCGTCATCAACCTCACGACCGGCCCGGGCGGGCGCTTCGTGCCGAGCGAGGACGACCCCAAGGTCTACGCCCCCGGCACCTCGCTGCTGCCGCCGGAGCGGCGTGTCGAACACATCGCGCTGATCAAGCCCGATGTCTGCTCGCTGGACCTCAACACCATGAACAGCGGCCCCGACGTGGTGATCAACACGCCGAAGAACGTGCGTCGCATGGCCCGCGTGATCCGCGGGGCGGGCGTCAAGCCCGAGCTGGAGATCTTCGACTCCGGCGACATCAACCTGGCGCTGGACCTGATTGCCGACGGCACGCTCGACGGCCCCGGCATGTGGACCTTCGTGCTGGGCGTGAAGTACGGCTTCGCACCCACGCCCGAGACGCTGCTCTACGCCCGCAACATGCTGCCGCGTGGTGCGTTCTGGAGCGCCTTCGGCATCGGCCGCATGGAGTTCCCGATCGTGGCCCAGGCCTGGCTCATGGGTGGCCATGTACGCGTGGGCATGGAAGACAACATCTATCTGTCGCACGGTGTGCTGGCAGAAAGCAATGCCCAGCTGGTGGCCAAGGCGCGCGACATCATCCGCAGCCTGGGCGGCCAGGTGGCCAGCGCCGCCGAGGCGCGCCAGATGCTCGGCCTGCCAGCCGCAGGAGCCGCACGATGAACGCCCTTTCGAATCCCAAAGTCAACGGCGCCGCGCGCGCCCTGCGCGTGGAGCAGAAGGCCGCCGACCTGGCGTCGCTGCAGCTGGCCATCGTCGACCAGCCGCCGCCCACGCCTGCCGCCGGCATGGCCGTGGTGCAGGTCGGTGCCGCCGCCGTCAACCCAAGTGACGTGAAGGCCACGCTGGGCCTGATGCCCAAGGCCGTGTGGCCGCGCACGCCGGGGCGCGACTTTGCGGGCACCGTGATCGCCGGGCCCAGCGCCTGGATCGGCCGTGAGGTCTACGGCTCCGGCGGCGACGTGGGCATCACCCGCGACGGCTCGCATGCGCGCTACCTGCTGCTGCCCGAGGCCGCGCTGCGCGAGCGCCCGCGCAACATCTCGATGGACGAGGCCGGCGCCGTGGGCGTGCCCTTCGTGACGGCCTATGAAGGCTTCCGCCGCAGCGGCATGCCGCAGGCGGGCCAGGTGGTGCTGGTGCTGGGCGCCAACGGCAAGGTGGGCCAGGCGGCGGCGCAGCTCGCGGCGCAGGCCGGGGCCAAGGTGATCGCCGTGCAGCGCCGGCCCGGGCCCTTCGAGGGCTTCGCCTGTGCGCCGGTCGACGTCATCGACGCCAGCCAGGAAGACGTGGCCGCCCGCGTGCTCGAACTCACCGGCGGGCGCGGGGCCGACGTGGTCTACAACACCGTGGGCAGCGCCTACTTCGAGGCCGCCAACAAGTCCATGGCCAAGGGCGCGACGCAGATCTTCATCGCCACCCACGACCGGGCCGTGCCCTTCGACATCTTTGCCTTCTACCGGGGCATGCACACCTACGTGGGCATCGACTCGCTGGCCATGGACTGCGTGGCCTCGACCGCGCAGCTGGACGCGATGCGCGAGGGCTTCGAGCGCGGCACGCTCAAGCCCTTCCCGGTGGCGCGCAGCTTCGGGCTGGACGAGGCGCTGCAGGCCTACCGCCAGGTGCTCTCGGGCAGCACCGACCGCGTGGTGCTGCGGCCCTGAGCGCGAGCAACGGAGACGACCGCCATGCACGTCACCCGCTTCGACCAGGCGCCCGCCTATGAGGCGCCCCGCCATTTCGACATGCGCTGCCTGCGCCTGCAGGGCAAGGAGGCCGGGCCTTCCGAGCAGATGTGGATGGGCATGAGCCAGATCCTGCCCGGCGGCCACACCGGCTTGGACGGCTCGCCCATGGAAAAGCTCTACCTCGTGCTCGAAGGCCGGCTCACCGTCGTCGGCGAACTGGATGGCCAGACCGAGGAGCAGGAGCTCGGCCCCTACGACTCCTGCCGCTTCGCGCCGGGCGAGAAGCGGCAGCTGGTCAACCGCAGCAACCGGCCGGTGCTGGTGGCGCTCGTGATGCCGCACGAGCCGCCAGGGCCGAAGTGATCCATCGCCGTTCACGCTGAGCCCGTCGAAGCGCGGTACCAGGCTTCGACAGGCTCAGCCCGAACGGTTCGAGGCCCAAGCTCAGTCCGAACGGCGGCCTGCCCCATCCCCCCACAGAAGACAAAGACGGAGACAAGACATGACCTTCCCCTCGACTCGCGGCCTCGGCCGCCGCCTCTTCATCGCTGGCACTCTGGCCGCCACGGCCTTCGCCAGCGCCCATGCCCAGGGCGACTGGCCGCGCGGCCAGACCATCCGCCTCATCGTGCCCTTCACGGCCGGCAGTGGCACCGACATCGTGGCCCGGCTGGTGGCCGAGCGCCTGGGCCCCGCGCTGGGCACCTCGGTGGTGGTGGAGAACAAGCCCGGCGCCGGCGGCACGCTGGGCGCCGTGCAGGTGGCGCGTGCGCCGGCCGATGGCTACACGCTGCTGGTGCATTCGGCCGGGCACCTGGTCAACCCGTCGATCTATCCCAACCTGAGCTACGACACGCTCAAGGACTTCGCCGGCATCACGCCCATGGCCAGCCTGCCCAACGTGCTGGTCACCTCGCCCGGCAAGTTCGCCGACGTGAAGGACCTGGTCGAGCAGGTCAAGGCCAAGCCGGGGGGCTTCAACTACGCCTCGGCCGGCAACGGCTCGGCCACGCACATGAATGCCGAGGTGTTCCGCCTGGCGGCGGGCATCCAGGCGCAGCATGTGCCCTTCCGCGGCACGCCCGAGGCCATGACCGAGGTGATGGGCGGGCGCGTGGACTGGTTCTTCGCGCCCATGGTGTCGGCCCTGCCGCTGATCAAGGACGGCAAGCTCAAGGCACTGGCCGTGGGCACGGGCAAGCGCTCGTCGGTGCAGCCCGACCTGCCCACCACGGTGGAGGCCGGCGTGCCCGGCTCGGAGTACCTGTTCTGGGTCGGCCTGTTCGCGCCGGCCAAGACGCCTCGGCCGCTGATCGACCGCCTGCAGGCCGAGGTCGCGAAGATCATGGCCGCGCCCGACCTCAAGGACCGCCTCGACAAGCTGGGCGCCGAGCCCTTCACCATGCCCTCGGCCCAGTTCGACACCTTCCTGGCGGACGAGACGGCCAAGAGCGCGCGCATCGTCAAGGCCTCCGGCATCAAGGTCGACTGAGCCCGGAGCCGCCTCGCCATGAAGCGCTTCAGCCTGGGCGGCGCGACTGCCGCCGCCACCACGACGAATCTGGACACGCCGCGCTACCGCCACTGGTGCGACCCCGCCTGCGCCCACGAGGCCGAGCCCGAGCCGCCGCGCCGGCAGTTCCTGCGCAGCTCGCTGGGCCTGGCCACGGCCGGCGGCATCGCGGGCCTCGGCCTGGGCGGTGCCCTGGCCGGTTGCGCCAGCACCGCGCCCGCCGGCCCGGCCGACCTGGTGCTGCTCAACGCCCGCATCGCCACGGTAGACCCCAAGCGCCCGCGGGCCCAGGCGCTGGCCATCGTGGGCGAGCAGTTCGCCGCCGTGGGCAGCGATGCCGACATGCAGCGCTGGATCGGCCCGCGCACCCGCGTCATCGATGCGCAGGGCCGCACCGTGGTGCCGGGGCTCATCGACTCGCATGCGCACTTCATCCGCGGCGGGCTCACCTACACGCAGGAGCTGCGCTGGGACGGTGTGCCCTCGCTGGCCGATGCCCTGGTCATGCTGCGCGACCAGGCGCGGCGCACGCAGCCGCCGCACTGGGTGCAGGTTGTGGGCGGCTTCTCGCCCTACCAGTTCCGCGAGAAGCGGCTGCCCACGCTTCAGGAGATCAACGCCGCCACCGGCGATGTGCCCTGCTTCGTCATGAACCTGTACGACCGCGCCTTCCTGAACCGCGCGGCGCTGCGGGTGCTGGGCTTCGACCGCAACACGCCCAACCCCATCGGCAGCGTGCTGGAGAAGGACGCCGCCGGCAACCCGACCGGCCTGGTGGTCAACACCACCAGCCTGGGCGGCCTCGTGGCGCTGTTCGCGCGCGTGCCCAAGCTGTCGGACGACGACCAGGCGCTCTCGACCCAGCTCTACATGCGCGAGATGAACCGCCTGGGCCTGACCAGCGTGGTCGACGCCGGCGGCGGTGGCCAGAACTACCCCGAGCACTACAGCGGCATCGCCCAGCTGGCGGCCGAGCGCAGGATGACGCTGCGCATCTCGTACAACCTGTTCGCGCAGCGCCCGGGCCAGGAACTGGCCGACTACCAGGCCTGGTCGCAGCGCGTCGCACCCGGCCAGGGCGACGACTGGCTGCGCATGGTTGCCGGTGAGTACATCCTGTGGGCTGCCACCGACCCGGCCAACTTCGGCAAGAGCGTGACGCCCGCCCCGGCCATCATGGAAAGCAAGCTCACCGAGGTGGCGACCTACCTGGTAGGCAAGGGCTGGCCCATCCGCATGCATGCCAGCTACGACAGCACCGCCACGCGCATCCTCGACGTGCTCGAGAAGGTCAACCGCGACGTGCCGATGAAGAACGTGCGCTGGGCGCTGGACCACTGCGAGACGCTGTCGCCGCGCTCCATGGAGCGCGTGGCCGCCATGGGCGGACGCATCGCCATCCAGAACCGCATGTCGCTGGACGGCGAGGTCTTCGCGCAGACCTGGGGCCGCGAGGCCGCGGCGGACGCCCCCGCCATCGGCCGCATGCGGGCGATGGGCCTGCCCGTGGCCTGCGGCACCGATTCGAGCCGCGCCACCAGCTACAACCCGTGGGTCTCGCTGCACTGGCTGGTGACCGGCAAGACCATGGGCGACACGCGCCTCAATGCCGACCGCAACCTGGTCAGCCGCGACGAGGCGCTGCGCATGTGGACGCTGGAGGGCGCCGCCCTCACCGGCGACGAGGCCCGCAAGGGCAGCATCCAGCCCGGCAAGCTGGCCGACTTCGCCTTGCTGTCGGACGACTACTTTGCCGTGCCCGAGGACGACATCCGCGACATCACCGCGGTGCTGACGGTGGTGGGCGGCACGGTGGTGCATGGCAGCGGCAGCTTCGCCGCGCAGGCACCGGCCGTGGTCAAGCCCCTGCCCGACTGGCTGCCGGTGAACGTGTACGGCGGCTACCAGCAGCGGCGCAAGAGCGGCATGGCGCGGGCGCCCGGTGGGACGGCGATGCATGGCGCCGGCTGTTGCACCGGGCCTGCGTCGGCACCGATCATCGTGGGCGACCAGGGGAACTGGCGCATGAGCTGTGGCTGCGCGGTGATCTAACCGATAGTGGCGGGATGAACATCCTCATCACCGGCGGCGCCGGCTTCCTCGGCACCCTGCTGGCGCGCAGCCTGCTGCAACGCGGCACCCTGTGCGGCCAGCCCATCGACACGCTCACCCTGACCGATCTGCATCCGGTCGCCGATCCGGGCCTGCTGGCGGACCGGCGGGTCAAGCGCGATGCAGGTGACCTGCTGGAGCGGCTGGACAGCCTGATGACGGGCAATCATGACGCCGTCTTCCACCTGGCCTCGGCCGTGTCGGGCGAATGCGAGGCCGACTTCGCGCTGGGTCTGCGCAGCAACCTGGAAGCCACCCGGCGCCTGCTGGAGGCGCTGCGCGCCCAGCAGGCGCGCACCGGCCAGGCGCCGCTGTTCTTCTTTGCCAGCTCGGTCGCCGTCTATGGCGGCGACGAGGCCGTGGCGCTGCCGCCCGTGGTGCGCGACGACACCCTGCCCACGCCCCAGTCCAGCTACGGCATCCAGAAATTCATCTGCGAACAGCTGGTGGCCGACTACACCCGCAAGGGCTACATCGATGGTCGCGCCGCGCGACTGATGACCGTGTCGGTGCGGCCGGGCCGGCCCAACGGGGCGGCCTCGGGCTTCCTGTCGGGCATCGTGCGCGAGCCGCTGGCCGGCATCGACGCCATCTGCCCGGTGGACCCCTCCACCGCCGTCGCCCTGGCCTCGCCCGACACCACCATTTCCGGCATCCTGCGCGTGGCCGAGGCCAGCCGCGCCGAGTTCGGCGGTCGTACCGCGTTGAACCTGCCCGCCCTCAGCGTGACCGTGGCGGAGATGCTGCAGGCGCTGGAGCGCAGCGCCGGCCAGGCGGTGGCCGCCCGAGTCACCGTCAAGCCCGACGCGGCCGTCGCTCGCATCGTGGGTGGCTGGCCCTCGCGCTTCGAGAGCGAGCGTGCACGGCGGCTGGGGCTGCAGGCGGATGCGAGCTTCGACGCTGTCATCGCGCAGTTCCGGGCGCTGGCGCGCTGAGCGCCAACTGCCCATTCCGGGCACGATGGCGCCATGAGCTTCACTCCCCTGCGCCTGCCGCCCGGCGCCGACCTGCGGCGCACGCTGGAACAGCACGCCGTCGATCACGCCGACGGCCCGGCCCTCTTCGTCGTCGCCGGCATCGGCAGCCTGGACGGTGCCGTGCTGCGCTTGGCCGCTGCCGAGCAGGAAACCCGCTGGACCGGGCCCTTCGAAATCCTCAGCCTCTCGGGCTCGCTGTCACCTCAAGGCGCACATCTGCACATGAGCGTGGCCGACGCGCAGGGGCGCGTGTGGGGCGGGCATGTGGGGTATGGGAATGTGGTGCGGACGACGGTGGAGCTGGTCGTGGCGGAGATGGTGGGGTGGCGGTTGGGGCGGGAGGTGGATGCGGGGACCGGGTACTTGGAATTGACGATCAGCGCGGAGGGCGTCGTTCGACAAAGCTCAGGGCAATGACCGCTTCAGACTGATAGCCGTAGTTCCGGCAGTCGGCCCCATACTTCCGCTTTCGGCCACAAGCGGACATTAGGAGCGGCAGAGAGATCAGATGAGCAACCGAACATTTGCCTGTCTTGGCTGCAGAAAGCTTCAGCGACGCGATCAGCAGACCGAGCAATTCTTTTGCCCCATCTGTGGAGTTGAGAGCGTTCGAGTGCCTTGGAAGCTTCATGTTCCAGCACCTCGAAAAGTGCGCAAATGGGATGCCTTCTGGAAGCAGTACCTACTGGAGATGCGTCAGCTTGCGGAGTTCAGAGCCAACAAGAACATCGCCGAGTTGCACTTGCCCCTGCAGAACCAACGTTGGCGTCGTGACGTAGCGCCGTCGGCAATGCGGTGAAGTCCGCTTCGGGCCCTTCTCGCGCCTTCGTTCAGAGGCTACAGTCGGCCAGCAGCAGCCGTTCGCATCACCAACACAATCAGGCCAGAAGCTCACCTTCCCGCCCTCCCTTCAGTTCACCAATCGCCATGAACGACTTGCCGAGTGCCATCCACGCAGATATCAAGCAGATCTGCGCTGACGGGGACGCGCTTGCTGAGCAGCGGCTCTATAAAGAGGCAATCGCGACGTACAACAAGGCTTGGGTGTTATTGCCAGCACCGCAGGCCGATTGGGAGTCCAGTACCTGGATTCTCGCCGCCATAGGCGACGCATGCTTCCTCGGCGGCTTCTTCGTCTCAGGTTCAGAGGCAATGGAGTACGCGATGCGCTGTCCAAGTGGTTTCGGCAACCCCTTCCTTCATCTGCGCCTCGGCCAAAGCGCACTTGAGCGAGGGCAAAACGAAGTGGCAGCAGAACATCTGGCAAGAGCGTACATGCTGGAGGGAAAGGAGATATTTGCTCTAGACGACCCCAAGTACTTCGCGTTTTTGAAAACGAAGCTTGCTCCGCCCGCTTCCGGCGTGTGGTGACGTACTACGCTGCGGGCACCCTGCGGCCGTCGGGCAGAATTCGGCCAAGAGCTGCCATTCACGGGATAGGCAAAAACCGGCCAAAATTGGAACCTCCCAATGCGTCATTCAATCCTGCATGTGATCTTCGCCACGTTTCTTTCAATGTCGGCTCAAGCCTCTGGCGACCAGTATGCAGTTGATCTCGCCGGGCTCCACGGCGAAATCCGGCAGGTAGAGGCCATGAGAGATTTGTGCGCCAAAGACTTCCCTGCTAGTGCTGCAGCAAACAGTATTGCGGTTGAGGATTGGCGTGCGCGTAACGCTGCCGTGCTCGGCGAGATTGAAACCCGTTGGCAAAGGTTACTTGAACAGAAGGCCGGGGGCAGCGTCAGTCGGCGTGAGGCGCTAGATGCTTGGTCTAAAGAGCTCTACGAAAGCACCAAGAAAGATTTCTACATCCAATTGAGAAGGGGTGGCGAAGACGTGTATCGAGCCCGGTGTGAAGGTTTCCCTCGTTACCTGCATACGGCCCAACGCATGCAACTTGGAGTCGCGTTTTCTGACACCCTTCGACGTATTCGTCAAGCGCCAAAGTGAAGTTAGCTGTGTGGCACACGAGCGTCTGCATTCTGGCGGCGCGAATGTCTCTGATGGGCCCTCAGCGGACTTTGGCGCCGCTCAAGACCGGACGCTCGCGGGCCTCTGCAGTCCAGTGGCCTTGCAGCCTTTTGGACCGCTGACCATGGGCGGCCATGTGTAGCTGGCGAAGACAACATCCGCCGGCTAATGGCTTAGCGTGTGCGCGAAGAGTTGGCAGATGCGCTGCTCTTCCCGCTGCAGCTGTCGTTGTTGAGTGATGTGAACTTGGACGAGGCGGTACGCTCTACGCCCGCGGTCAATGGGCAGAAGGATCCTAAGGGGGATTCCACGCCCAAGCGATAGACGTCAAGATTGGCGCAAAAACATCTCAAGGGAGGCATTCATTGTCGTACTTTCAAGATAACGCATCTCGATTTGTACTGCGCGAGGGGACTGGCCCAAACACGGGCCTGCGGCGAGGTCAGGTTGGAGCGCTTTATGCTCTGGCGGCGCACCTTATCGAACGACAGGAACCAGGCATCCTTTCGCTGCCAACGGGCTACGGAAAGACCGCCGTCCTCACCGCTGCCTGCTTTTTGGCCAGATGCCGGCGAGTTTTGGTGGTCACGCCAACCAACGCGCTGCGCACGCAAACTGCCAAGGCATTTCGCAGCCTTGAGACGCTCAGGAAGCTGACGGCGCTGCCCTCTGAAGCTGAGCTACCGGGCCCGGCCGTAGAAGTTGTCGAGGACCGCATCAACTCAATTGAAGATTGGCGGCGCCTCGAGGCCTTCGACGTGGTGGTCTGCACACCGTACTCCGCCAGCCCGGAGATTGCCGGAGTGCCCGTGCCACCCGACGACCTGTTTGACCTCGTGCTGATGGATGAGGGCCACCACTCGCCAGCCCGTACTTGGTCCGAGTTCATTCGAGCCACACCGAATGCTCGTCACGTACTGCTCTCGGCCACCCCGTTTCGACGTGACCGACGCCAGCTCCCAGGTCGGCTGGTCTTCTACTACCCCTTGCGAAGAGCCGTTGAAGAGAGTGCCTTTGGCAAGGTCAGTTTCGTCCCGGTCGTCGTAGCTCCTGAGGCGCTGCCAGAGGCGAAAGATGCTGCGCTTGTCGCTCGCGCGGTGGAGGTTTTCCGCCGTGACCAGGCGCTTGGCCTGCAGCACCGAATCCTGGCCCGCACCGAGCGCGTGGTGGATGCGGAGCGCCTCGCCACGGCCTACGTCGCGGCGGGTCTTCGCGTAGAGGCTGTCTCAAGCCGAAAGTCTAAGCAGCAGGTAGAGGAGACCGAGCGCAAGCTGCAAGACGGGGAGCTTGATGGCGTCGTCTGCGTGGACATGTTCGGAGAGGGCTACGACTTTCCGAAGTTCAAGATCGCGGTCCTGCATAGCGCCCACAAGACGCTCGTACCCACACTTCAATTCATCGGACGGTTTGCTCGTACCAACGACCAAAACACAGGCGCCGCTACCTTCCTTGCGGTGCCCCGTGAAGTTGACTCCGAGAGTTCCGAGCTCTACCGTGAAGGTGTCGACTGGGATGTTCTCCTTGCCGACGTGGTGGAGGTGCGCCAGCAACTTGCTATTCGGGAGCGAGAAGCTCTTCAGGCCTTTGCGCAGGCCGGACACCCTTCAGCCGACTACGAAGCTGTCAACCCAGGTGCTTTCCGTCTCTCACAGCACATAGCTGCTTACCGGACCGGTCAGCCGCCCGACTTCGACGAGTCGCCCGAGGCCTTGAAGGCGCTACAGGTGACGAATGCTTGGAAGAGCGACGATGGCACGACTTACCTGCTGCTGACCAAGTTGGTGCGCTCGCCGGTCTGGTACCGCGACGACCATCTCATCGACGCGTCGCACGAGTGCTTCTTGCTGAAGTATTTCCCTGCCTCGCAGCTGCTGTTTATCACTGCCACTGAAAGGTCCGAGCGTTACTACGCAGAGCTCATCGAGTTCTTCTTTGACGGCAGCGCCATACCGCTGGCGTTCGAGCAGCTGCGCAAGGTCCTCAATGGTATGAGCGACCAGGAGTTCTACAGCGTCGGCATACGAAGCACTTCACCCACCGCCACCGCAGAGTCCTACCGCATCGTTGCGGGCAGCAACGCTGACCGAGGAGTGCGCGACACGGACGCCGCGAACTTCACCCAGGGCCACTTCATGGGCCGCGGCCAAGTCAATGGTGCGGCTGAGGTGATCGGGGCAAGCGCAGGCGGCCGAGTATGGTCTAACGGCAAGCTATCGATTCCAGAGATCATTGACTGGATGGATGCCCTCCATGGCCGCATCACTGCAAACCAGGTCAACATCGGGCGTTCGGGTCTTGACTTGTTGTCGTTTGGTGAATCCCTTCAGCGCTTGCCTGCAACAACCTGCATGACGGACTGGGGCAAAGATGCGTACCGTGACAACCCGCAGGTCTTGATTGGCGATGGCGGTGAAGCCGTCTCGACCTGCGTGCTTGACCTCGAAGTCAGCAACATTGCGGTTGCTGGTGATGGCTTGTCCTTGCAGTTCCGTGTCGGGGATGGTGTCCGCCATCGGCGTGTGCGGTACCGGCTTGCCCAAAGCCCGCACTATGCATTGCTCGACGATGAGCCGCGCTTTCGCGTCAACTCTTCAGAGGGGCAGTACGAGTCCTTGGAGGAGTGGCTTGAAGACAACTCGCTCACCTTCTTCACCAAAGAGCTCGACTCGTTCACCCGCAGCACGCTGACTCGACGCCGGCAAGGAGCCGGACTGCGGCCAGAGAGCATCGTGGTGCACGACTGGGCAGGCTGCGACATAGACGTCGAGTTCGACAACCGCAACCCCGCGCGACCGACCGTCCAGAAGTTCTTGCAGGACCATCTTGTCGCCAATGCAGGCGCAGCCTTCGTCTTGTACGACCACCGATCAGGAGAGGCGGCCGACTTTATTGTTGCCAAGGAGCTACCTGGACAGCGCTTATCTATCTCGCTGTATCACTGCAAGGGCGCTGGTGGGCCGGTGTCGGGCGAGCGGGTTGACGACGTCTACGAGCTCGCGGGCCAGTCTGCCAAGTCAGGAAAGTTCCAGCGCAAAGAGCTTCTGCTGCGCCACGTCGAAAGGCGCACGTTGGCCCGGCCACGGGGCGGTGTGTCGCCGTTCATTGTTGGCAATCGGAATGATGCGCTTGAGCTGCTTAAAGCCTACGACCCAATCGCTTATCAGCTCAACGTCTATGCCGTTCAGCCTGGGTTGGCATCGCAAGGCATTGTGGAGAATGTTCGCACTGTCATGGCCGCAGCCAACGACAGCTTGACTGCACAGGGTGTCGAGCTGCGCTGGATGGTAAGCAATCCTTAGGCAAGTGGCCCGACCCTTTGGCCCCAGGCACAAGACGGACGAAGTCAATCGCGAGGTCCATCGCTGGCTGATCTCCGTCCAGCGTCTCCTCCCGCACTGCGGTCTTGCGTCCGCTCTCGGGCGTTACCCGTGATGTCAGCTTCTGGCCGGAACCGGCCGGTCGAGAGGATAGCCGGAAGGACGGCTACCGCTGCAAAGCCGCCGCTGAAGACGGGAGGCGTGGACACCGGCCCCGATGTCCCGCCCGAATACCAAGCACGGGTCTTCGACCGCTTCTTTCGTATGCCAGGCGGCAACACAGACGGCAGCGGGTTGGCGGCGCGGCTTGAGCAGGAAGTGACTGCTGGCGCCATGCTCGGTGAGCTCAAGAGCCGCCGCGCCGGCGGACCTGCCCAGCCGGGCATTTGACAGAGCGCAAATCGCGTTCCTGAAGGACGCGCACGATGACGACATCCCTTCTTCGTCGATGGGATGCGTCCGTTCCGCCTTGAGCGCCGACGCGGCGAGACGCTCGTGCCGTCGGCGCATGCGAGAGGCGCAACCATGTCGACCCTACCCCGATCCATCCTCGTCCACCTCGACAGCTCGCCGCACGGCGCCGCGCGGCTGAGACTCGCGGCGGAGCTCGCGCGGGCCTTCGATGCGCACTGCCATGCGCTCCCGTGCATCCTCAGCGCGTACGAGCGCTACCCCTACGCCATGGATTTCACCGGTGCGGCGCTGTCGTCGCTCCAGACCCTGGATCGGGAGGCGCTCGACCGGGCACGGACGACCTTCGACACCGTGGCCGCCGACACGGACCGCATCAGCTGGCTGTCGCCGCGCGGCAGCACGCCCTGGGCCTTCGCGCAGTGCGCGCTGTTCCACGACCTGGTGGTGCTGGGTCAGCGCGATCCGTCCGATCCGCAGGTGGACGAGGTTTCCGCTGGCTTCGTCAGCGCCGTGATGATCGCGAGCGGCAAGCCCACGCTGATGGTGCCGTGGGCGGGCCGCTTCGACATCCTGGGCCGGCGCGTGCTGGTGGCCTGGCGGCCGACGCGGGAGTGCGCCAGGGCCGTCTCAGCGGCCATCCCTTGGATGCGGCTTGCGCGGGGCGTCGACCTGGTGTCGTATTCGGACGCGGCCCTGCAGGAACTGGCGCCGTTGAAGGAGTACCTGCAACAGCACGGCATCGACGCCGTGGTCCATGACGGCGGGCGCGAGCACGGCGACGCGCCCGAGCGCCTGCTTTCGCTCGCCGCCGATCTGGGCTCCGGGCTGCTGGTCATGGGTTGCTGGGGCCACAGTCGCGTCCACGAGTGGGCGACGGGCGGCATGACACGCAGCGTGCTGGCGTCGATGACCCTGCCGGTGTTGATGGTGCACTGACGGGCGACTCGCGCCGGGCGCCGGCGCCGGCTCCGGGCAGCCTGCGTCTACCCTCGCGGCAGCGCGCTCAGGCGTGCCGACAGCGCCTTGGCCTGCCGCGCCGTGGCGGCCTTGCCCGTGATCGCCACCGCCGGCGCATGCGCCAGCATGCCCTCGAACACGGCGCGCACCTCGTGCGCGCCAATGTCCTCGATCAGCGCCAGGGCCTCGCCCATGGGCATCACCGTGCCGGTGGCCAGCAGCTCTTCCACCGCCTGCTCCATCGTCCCGTACGTGCGTTCGGCGGTGCGCACGCGCGACACGGTCAGCTGGTTGCGGGCGCGCTCCAGGTGCACGGGATCGACGGCCGTCGCATGCGCGCGCAGAAGGTCGCCGGTGGCCGCGACCAGCGCGTCCAGCTTGTCCGGCGTGGTCACGGCACTGACCACGAAGTTGGCCCAGATGTCGCCCTTGTCGATGCTGGCGTCCACGGTGTAGGCCAGGCCCAGCTTCTCGCGGATGGTGTCCGACAGCGGGGACGACATGCCGTTGCCGAGCAGGTTGGCGGCCAGCTGGGCCGTGAGGCGCCAGCGTGTCTGCGCCACGGCCTGCGGGTCCGACGGCGCGATGGGATAGGCGATGTTCACGAACACCTGCGACACCTGGGTGAAGCGCCGCGCCAGGGCCTGGCCGACGTAGGCGGCAGGCGCAGGCGCCTGCGTCGCTGGTGCAGCGGGTGACGCCGGCATGGCCCCGAAGAGTTCTTCCGCCAGCGCCAGCCAGCCTTCGACATCGAAGCGGCCGGCGGCCGCCACGACAGTCTTGCCGGCCACGTAGTGCGCCTGCACATGGCGCACGAGATCGTCACGGCGGAAGCCTTCGATGTTCTCCAGCGTACCGATCACCGGCATGCCCATCGGGGCCTCGCCCCAGATGGCGCGGTCGAGCAGGTCGTCGGCGCTGTCCTGCGGATCTTCGTCGTACTCGATCGCCTCCTGCCGGATCACCTCCAGCTCGCGCTGCAGCTCCTGCTCGGGAAAGGTGCTGTTGAGCACGATGTCCGCCGTCATGCGCAGCAGGTGGCTGGCATGGCGGCCCAGGCCGGTCATGAAGTAGGCGGTGCTGTCCTTGCCGGTGAAGGCGTTGACGTCGGCCCCCAGGCGCTCGGCGTCGAGGTTGATGGCCTGCACCGAGCGCGTGGCCGTGCCCTTGAAGGCCATGTGCTCCAGCACATGGCTGATGCCGTTGGTGGCCGGCGTCTCGTCGCGCGAGCCGACGCGCAGGAAGACGCCGACGCTGGCGCTCTGCACCTGCGGCATGGGCACGGCGAGCAAACGCACGCCGTTGGGCAAGGTGCGAAGGACGGTGGTTGCGGGCGAGCCGGAGATCGACGCCATCGTTCAGCGGCCCTGCGGTGGCTGCGGCTGCACGCCGATGCCGTACAGCGCCAACAGTCCGACCATATGGCCCACGGAGACACCCGGCTCGCCGGACTCGATGCGGCCGATGGTCTGCACATGCACGCCCAGGCGCGCAGCCGCAGCGGCCTGGCCTTCGCCGGCGGCCAGCCGGGCCGCCTTGGCCGCGGCGCCGAGGGTCTGGATGGTGTGGAGGGCGTCGTCGCCGATGTCAGTGGAAATGCGCTTGCCTTGGGCCATCGGGGCATTCTCGCCGGCTCTCCGCGGCCGAGCTCTTGTGCGGCGGCCGTGTCGTGGGGTCGGGTGCTTAAACTGATTGCGGCCCCATGAACCACAGAACCTTCGACCTCCAAGCCCACCTGCCCTACCTGCTGCGGCGCGCCCACTTCGCGGCAGACGCCATCTTCAGCCAGGTCTACGGCACGGACTTCACGTCTCGCCAGCTGGCGCTGCTGGTGGCGATCGCCCAGCGGCCCGGCATCTCGCAGATCCAGGCGGCCCAGGAGATCGGCCTCGATGCCAACACCTGCAGCGACCTGGTCATGCGCGCCATCGGCAAGGACCTGCTTCGGCGCGAAAAGTCGCCAATCGATGCCCGGCAGTTCTGCCTCTATCTCACACCCGCAGGTGAAGATGTGCTGGACCATGGCCTGGCTCTTGCCCGCGAATACCAGGCCGAGGTGTCGCGCCGGCTGAGCGAGGCCGAGCGCGAGCAACTGGCCGCCCTGCTGCGCAAGATGCTCGATTTCGGCGGCTGAGCGCCTCAAGCCACGCTGCAGACGCGACTTGCCGGCCTCTTCGTCCGTCCATATGATACGAATACGTACTAAATAGAGAAGGCGCCGACATGCCGGATGCTTCGTGGTGGGATGCCCAGTACCAGGCCCTGGCCGGCGTGGACCCCAAGGCGCTGTTCGGCGCCTGGGCCCAGCGCTCCGAGCAGGCCCGCGAGGTCCTGGGCGGTCGGCTCGATGTGCCCTATGGCCCGACCCCGGCCGAGACGCTCGATGTCTTCATGCCTTCGTCCGGCACGCCCGTGCAAGAGGTGCTGGTGTTCTTCCACGGCGGCTTCTGGCGCGGCTCCGACAAGGCGCTGCACCGCTTCATCGCGCCGGCGTTCACGGCGGCCGGCGCCGCGGTCGTGCTGCCCAACTACGCGCTGTGCCCGGCCGTGACCATCGGCACCATCCTTGAGCAGGCCGCGGCGGCCCTGCGCTGGGTCGAGGCGCAGGCGGCGGCATGGGGCAGCCCAGGGCCGGTGCGCATCACCGTGGCCGGCCATTCGGCGGGCGGTCACCTGGTGGCCATGCTCGGCGTGCAGCAGGCGGCCAGGGTGTTCAGCCTGTCGGGCCTGCACGACCTGCAGCCGCTGATGCAGGTGCCCTTCCTGCATGACGATCTGCAGCTGTCGGCAGAGACGGCGCGGGCCTGGAGCCCCGCAGTGCACCGGCCCGCTGCAGGGACCGTGGTCCATGCCGTGGTCGGCGGCGCGGAGAGCGGGGAGTTCCAGCGCCAGACGCAATTGCTGCGCGATGCCTGGGGCGAGCTGGCGGTGCCTGTCGTGGGCATCTGCCCGGACGCGGGCCACTTCGCCGTGGTCGAGGCCCTGGCCGATCCGGCCCACGAGGTCCACCGGGCGTGCCGCCTTCTCATGGCCCGCGCCTTGGCATCCGTCCCTGCTTCTTCGAACCCCTGACACGCCCATCGCGATGACCATGCCTTCCACCATTTCCGTTCCTCAGGGCGGCTTCCGCTACCTGCCGGGGGGATTCCAGTATTCGGCGGCGGTCGTTGCGGAGCCGGGCTTCGTGATCGAGCGCGCGGTCTTCGACGCCGCCCTACCGCTCGAGGAGGGCTTCGCACGCATTGAGGCCCATCTGCGCGCGCTTGGCCGGCCGATGGCGGCGCTGTGCGCCTGCGAACTGCGTTCACCCGCACCGCTGACCGAGGCGGATTTCGTGTCCTTCAACCGGCGCTATGTGCAGCCGCTGGAGGGATGGGGCATCTACCTGGATGGCGCCAACCCGGTGGCCCGATGCAATCTGGTGCCGGCCGACCGGCCGCCGGAGACCGTCGTGTTCCACGCCTTCAGCTACACGCGACCCACCGCGGCGGCGCAGCAGCGGCCCGACTTCGTCACCTCGGGCGCGGCCGAATGCCCCGACCGGCCGGGTTACCGCGACGCGATCGTGCGCCTGGGCGAGACCTCGCCGGATGCGCTGCGCGAGAAGCTGCAGTTCGCCCTCGGCGACCTCGAGTCGCGCTTCGCGCCCCTGGGCGTGGGTTGGGCCGACGTGAAGGAACTCAACCTCTACAGCGTCCACGACCTGCACCGGCCGTTGCTGCAAGGCCTGTCGTCGCGTGCGGGCGCCGGCTGCGCCGTCACCTGTCATGCGGTGCGGCCGCCGGTCGTCGATCTGGAGATCGAACTCGATGCACGTCGCCACGGCAGCGCGCTGCTGCTGCCGCGCACGCCCGGTTGATTGGCTCTGATGAAAGGACTCCCGATGCCCCGCTTTCGATCGCACACCGTCCGGCGCTGGCTCCGCGCCGCCGCCACCTTCTGCGTGGCCGGCCTGGTCGGGACGGCCGCCATGGCCCAGGCCGACGCCATGGGCGGGCCGATCCGCATCCTGGTTGGCTTTCCGGCGGGCGGCACCATCGACGTGGTGACCCGGCAAGTGGCCGAAGAGATGAGCAGGACGCTGGGCGTGCCCATGCTGGTGGAGGTGGCGGCCGGCGCCGGCGGCCAGCTCGCGGCCCAGCAGCTCAAGCGCGCGGCGCCGGACGGCCGGACGCTGATGGTCGCGCCCGATCACACGGCGGTGATCCTTCCCCTGACCCTGGCCAACCCAGGCTTCGACATGGCGACCGACTTCCAGCCCGTCGGCATGGTGGCCCATTACGCAGGCGCCTTGGCGGTGAGCCAGGCGAGCGGCATCCAGGACATGGCAGGCCTGATGGCCCGTGTGAAGGCCGACCCGCCGGCGGGCAACGTCGGTGTGTCCGCGCCCGGCAGCAAGCCGCAGTTCCTGCTGTCGATGCTGGCGAAGCAGCAGGGACTGGCGCTGACCGCCGTGCCCTATCGCGGCTCCGTGCCGATGGTGCAGGACCTGGCCGGCGGCCATCTCACGGCCGGCATCACGGCGCTTGGCGACTTCCTGGAGTTCCACAAGGCCGGCAAGCTCAAGGTGATCGCCGTGACTGGCGAGCAGCGTGTGCCTCAGCTGCCGATGGTGCCCACGGCAACGGAGGCCGGCTATGCCTTGAAGATGAACTTCTGGATCGGCATGTTCGCCCCTGCAGCCGTGCCGCGTCCGATGGTGGACCGCCTCAACCAGGCCCTGCAGAAGGCCCTGGGCACGCCGGCCGTGCAGGAGCGCATGGCGGCCCTGGTGTTCGAACCCAGTCCCTCGACGCCGGATCAGCTGAAGGCCCGCATGGCGGCGGAGACCCGCGAGTGGGCGCCTGTGATCAGCGCCTCGGGCTGGGTGCGGCAATAGGGCCGGGTCGCCGGGCAGTCGGCGGGCTGCCATCGCGGGGCAGCCGCCTGTGATTGGAAGGTTTCGCCAACGCCCCCGACCGATCCAGCCATTGGGTGCAGCGCCAGCGCTGCCTACGCTCGGGCCGTCTGAACGAACCCGCCCCGTGCGCCCTCACCGTGTACCTCACCCAAGGCCTGCATCGCGCCCTGCAGAGACATCCCGAGAAGATCGCCCTCACCCACGTCGGTGACGGCTTCGTGCGGCAGCACCGCTTTGCGCAACTGCTGGACGACGTGGCGCGCCATGCCGCGGCCTTGCGCGGGCGCGGCGTGGCGGCCGGCGATCGCGTGGCGCTGCTGGCGCCCAACGACGACCTGCTGGTGCGCGCCCTCCATGCCTGCTGGTGGCTGGGGGCCGTGGCCTGTCCGCTGAACGTGCGCTGGTCGGCGGCCGAGGTGGCCCACGCAGTGGCCGACAGCGGCGCGCGGCTGCTGCTGGCGGGCGACGGCCTGGCGTCCGCGATGCCGGACGGCCTCGATGTGCCGGTGCTGCGCCTGGCGGCGCTGGCGGACGAAGCCGCCACCTGCCCGCCGGTGCCCGACACCCGCACCGGCGGCGATGCGGTGGCCTGCCTGCTCTACACCGGCGGCACCACCGGGCGCGCCAAGGGCGTGGTGCTCAGCCATGCGAACTTCTGGACGGCGTCGATGACGCGCGGTGCGGAGCTCAACAACGCGCCGGAGTCGGTGTCGTTGCTGGTGGCGCCGCTCTTCCACGTAGCCGGCCTGGGCCGCCTGGTGGGCCAGACGCTGGTCAGCGGCAGTGCCATCACCATGGCCCAGTTCCGGCCGGCCGATGTGCTCGCGGCCATCGAGCGCCACGGCATCACCGACGTGATCCTGGTGCCGACCATGCTGCAGGCCCTGCTGGACGAGCCGGGCTTCGCGCCCCAGCGGGTGCGCAGCCTGGACCGCATCGCCTTCGGTGCGGCGCCCATGCCGCCCGACCTGCTCGACCGGGCCCTGCAGGCCTGGCCGCATGCCGAGTTCTTCCAGGCCTACGGACTCACCGAGACAGCCGGCGCGGTGTGCATCAACCTGCCCCTGAACCACCGCTCCGCCGAGGCGCGTGCCGCGGGCCGCCTGCAGTCCGTGGGCCGCGCCGGGCTGGGCGCCGAGATCGAGATCGTCGACGAAGGCGGCCAGCCTGTGCCCCGTGGCACCGTGGGCGAGATCGTGGTGCGCGGACCCATGGTCACGCGCGGCTATTGGCGCAACGACGAGGCCACCGCGGCGGCCTTCCGTGACGGCTGGTTCCGCACGGGCGATGCGGGCTGCATGGACGCCGAGGGTTACCTGCGCATCGTCGACCGCATCAAGGACATGATCATCACGGGCGGCGAGAACGTGTACTGCGCCGAGGTGGAAGGCGCCCTGCGCAGCCATCCGTCCGTGGCCCAGGCGGCCGTGATCGGACTGCCCGATGCCCATTGGGGCGAGCGCGTGCATGCGGTGGTTGTCGCCCGGCCGGGCACCGAAGCACCGACGCTCGATGCACTGCGCGACTGGTGCCGCGAGCGGCTGGCCGGCTACAAGTGCCCGCGCAGCCTGGCCGTGCTGCCGCAACTGCCGCTGTCGGCCGCCGGCAAGGTGCTCAAGAACGTGCTGCGCGAGCAGGCGCGCGCCGACGCATGACCGGCGCGCCGCAGGCACCCGTCGCCGGTCCGCGCCCGGTGACGGGCGACGATCCGCGCCAGCTCTTTGCGAGGGTGCCCTTCTGCGCGCTGCTGCAGATGCGGCGCGAGCATTCCGCGGGCGGCCGCGCGCGCATGAGCCTGGATGCTCGCGAAGAGCTGGGCAATGTCATCGGCGCCGTGCATGGCGGCGTGGTGTCCACGCTGCTGGACGTGGCCATGGCCAGCGCGGCCGTCTCGCAGGTGGACTTCGCGCGCACCGCCGTCACGCTCAACCTGAGCACCAGCTTCCTGGAGCCGGGCCACGGCACGCTCACCGCCGATGCGCAGGTGGTGGCCACCGATGGCCAGGTGGCCTGGTGCCGCGCCGTCGCCACTGATGCGGAGGGCCGAACGGTGGCGCGGGCGCAGGGCAGCTTCCGCTACCTCCCGCTTCCAGGCTGACCGCGTGCGGCCTGTCGATCGAACCCCAACGAAGGAGACACGACCCATGACCACCGTCATCGCCTCGCCGCGCCGCCGGCGCCTCGTCGCCGGCCTGGCCGCACTGGGGGCCGTCCCGATGGCCTCCACGGCCCGGGCCAACGCGCCCTACCCCAGCCGGCCCATCCAGCTGGTGCTGCCCTTTCCGCCGGGTGGCTCCTTCGACCCGGTGATCCGCGCGCTGGCCGAGGCCGCCTCGCGCGAGCTCGGCCAGCCCGTGGTGCTCATGCACCATCCGGGCGCCGGCGGCGTGACGGGCACGGCCAACGTGGCGCTGATGAACGAGGCCGACGGCTACACCATCGCCGTGATCCACAACTCCGTGATCCGCGCCCCGCTGGTGCAGCGGGTGAACTGGGATCCGCTCAAGGACTTCAGCTACCTGGGCAACCTGTTCGGCCTGACCACCGGCGTGTGCGTGGCGGCCGATGCGCCCTGGAAGCGCTTCGACGAGCTCATGGCCGACGCCAAGGCGCGGCCCGGCAAGATCAGCTGGGGCAACGTGGGCGCCATCAGCATCAACCGCATCACGGCCGAGCGCCTGGCTCGCTCGGCGGGCACCTCCTTCAACATGGTGCCCTACAAGGGCGGCGGCGAAGCCTTCCAGGCGCTGATCGGACGCCACCTGGACGTGTATTCCGATCCCGGCTTCGGCGCCCAGGTGCAGGGCGGGCGCGTGCGCCTGCTGACCACCTTCACCGCGCAGCGGCTGCCCAACCATCCGGACGTGCCCACCCTGCGGGAGCTGGGCCACGACTTCGTGATCGACTCGCCGGTCGGCCTGGTGGCGCCCAAGCGGCTGCCTGCGCCCATGGTTCAGCGGCTGCACGAGGCCTTCCGTGTGGCCGCTGCCTCGCCGGCCTACCTGCGCCAGCTCGACCTGTACGACATGGTGCCGCAGCCGAGTTCGCCCGAGGCCCATGCCGCCTTCGCCCGCGAGCAGTTCGCGCGCGACCAGAAGATGCTGGCCGAGATCGGCTTCAAACCCGAGTAGCGCAGGCCCCGCTGCCCACGCCCTTCCACAGGACCTTTGCGATGACTGCATCCCCCGCCGCTCCCGTGTTCGACTTCTCCGGCCGCCATGTCTTCGTGGCCGGCGGCTCTTCCGGCATCAACTTCGGCATCGCGCAGGGCTTTGCGCGGGCCGGTGCGCGCATCGCGCTCATCAGCCGCTCGGCCGACAAGGTGGCCACTGCCGTGTCGCAGCTCGAAGCCGAAGGCGCCGAGGCCTTCGGCCAGGCGGCCGACGTGCGCCAGCCCGAGGCCGTGCAGGCCGCGCTGGAGGCTGCGGCCGCCCGCTTCGGGCCCATCGACGTGCTGGTCTCCGGCGCGGCCGGCAACTTCCTGGCCAGCGTGCTGGACATGTCGCCCAATGCCTTCCGCACGGTGGTGGACATCGACCTGATGGGCAGCTTCCACGTGGCCCGGCTGGCCCATGCGCACCTGCGACAGCCGGGGGCATGCGTGATCCAGATCTCGGCCAGCCAGGCCTTCACGCCCACGCCCTTCCAGGCGCATGTGTGCGCGGCCAAGGCGGGCGTGGACATGCTGACCCAGGTGCTGGCCATGGAATGGGGGCCGCAGGGCATCCGCGTCAATTCCATCGTGCCCGGGCCCATCGCCGACACCGAAGGCCTGCGCCGCCTGGCGCCCACCGACGACACGCTGGCCGCCATGGCCCAGCGCGTGCCGCTGCGCCGGCTGGGGCAGACGCAGGACATCGCCCGCATGGCCATGCTGCTGGCCAGCGACTGGGGCAGCTATGTGACCGGCGCCATCATCCCGGTGGACGGCGGCCTGGCGCTGACCGGCCCGCGCGACTTCAGCGCCGCTGCTGCGGCCAGCCGCCGATGAGCGCCGGTGCCGGCAGCGACGTGGAGGCTTGCGCGGCCGGCGACGACGCCCTGCGCAGCACCGCGCTGTTGCATGCCGCCCTGGCCCGTGCGGCCCGCAGCCGGCTGGACGATGTCCGCCGCCCGCTGGCGGCCGTCGACATGCAGCTGATGTTCAGCGGCGTGCCGGGGGATGCGCCACAGGCCCAGGCCCAGGCGACTGGTGGCGGACGGTCGGTGTGCTTCTGCGAGGCCGAGTTGCGCGATGCGCAGGGGCGGACCGTGGCGCGGGGCATGGCGACCTTCCGCTATGCGGCGGTGGGGGCGTCGAAATAGGGCGGAGAGCTGGGGCGGCTTTTGACCGAAGGGGGCCGATGGATGCGCCCCCTCTCCCCACCCCCTCTTCCGCGAGGGGAGAGAGGCTCTGGCTGCGGCGCGATGCGGCCCGCCTTGAGCCGTCCACCGCAGTCGAGGCTTCTTCAGTTCAACCGGATCTGCGCGTCCCGGATGATGGCCGCATAGGCCGCCGCATCGCTGCGCAGCACGGCGGCGAACTCGGCCGGCGTGTCGCCGGCGGGCACCAGGCCCAGCGCCTCGATCTTCTCGCGCACGTCCGGCAGCGCCAGGATGCGCAGCGACTCGGCCGAGAACTTCTGCACCACCGGCTGCGGCGTGCCCGCCGGCAGCAGCATGCCGAACCAGCCCAGCGGCTCGAAGCCGGTGAGGCCCTGCTCCTTGAAGGTGGGCACATCGGGCAGCCAGCTCACACGCTGCGTGCCGGTGATGCCCAGCAGCTTGAACTTGGGCAGGTGCGGCCGTGACGAGCCCGCGTCCACGAACGCGGCCGACAGCTGCCCGCCCATCATCGCGTTGACCAGCGGGGCGCCGCCCTGGTAGGGCACGTGCACCATGTCCAGGCCGCCCTGCAGGTTCAGCAGCGAGCCCTGGATGTGCGACGAACTGCCCGCCCCGTAGGAGCCGTAGCTGTACTTGCCCGGCTGCGCCTTCACCAGCTCCACGAACTCGCGCACGTTCGAGGCCGGCGTGCTGCGCGGCACGGCCAGGATGCTGGGGCTCAGGGCCACGCGCGTGACCGGCACGAAGTCCTTGAGCGGGTCATAGGGCAGGTTCATGAGCGGGATCTGCTGCACCAGCGCCACGATGCTGAAGAGCACGGTGTGGCCGTCGGGCGCGGCGCGCGCCACCAGCTGTGTGCCCAGGGTGCCGCTGGCACCGGGGCGGTTGTCGACCACCACCGGCACCTTCCAGGCCTCACCCAGCTTCTGCGCCACCAGGCGCGCGAGCACGTCGGTGGCGCCGCCGGCCGGATAGGGCACGACCATGCGGATGGGCCGGTTGGGATCGGGATAGGCGGGCGAGGCCTCGGCCGCGGCCGGCAGCGAGCCGGCGAGGCCCAGCGCTCCCGTGGTGCCGGCGAGGGCCAGCCCGAGCAGCGAACGGCGTGCAATGTGCATCATGGTGTGTCTCCTGGGTTCTTCGTGGTGGATGCGGGAAGCGGCTCAGCGCGCGGCCTGGCGCACCATGTTGCGCGCGATGACCATCTGCTGGATCTGCGTGGTGCCTTCGTAGATTCGGAACAGGCGCACGTCGCGGTCGAAGCGCTCGATGCCGTGCTCGGCCATGGAGCCCGCGCCGCCGAAGATCTGCACTGTCAGGCCGCGGGCGGCCAGCTGAAGGGCAGCGGGCGTTTGTCCAGGAAGGCGGCCACGGCTTCGCGGTGGGCCGGCGTACCGGCCGCCACGGTCTGGGCATTCGCCTCGGCGTCGAGCGCCTGGGCCAGGGAGGGCATGCCGTCGGCCAGTGCGCGCTTGATCAGGCTCACGGCCGTGGGCGATGCGCCGGTGAAGCTGCGCGCAATGGCCCAGGCGCGCGGCAGCAGCGCCTCCGGTGCATGCAGCTCGCTCACGATGCCCAGGCGCAGGGCCTCGTCGGCGCGCACGTCGCGGCCCGAAAGCATGAGCTCGCGCGCCCGCTGCACGCCGACCACGCGCGGCAGCGTGTAGAAGGCGCCCACGTCCGGCACCAGCCCGACCTTGATGAAGGACATGGCGAACCAGGCGCGCGGCGTGGCGATCACGAAGTCCGCCGCCAGCGCGAGGCTGAAGCCCGCCCCCGCCGCGGCGCCGTCGACCGCGGCGACCACCGGGCGGTCGAGCGTGAGCAGGTCGCGCAGCCATTCGTGCACGTTGCCCAGGCGCTCGCGCCACTGGCCGCTGTCGATCTGCAGGCTGCCGATGTTGCGCAGGTCGCCGCCGGCACAGAAGTGGCCGCCCGCGCCGGTGAGCACCACGGCGCGGATGTCGCGGTCGCGCCGCACCGTGCGCACGGCTTCGGCCAGCTGGTCACGCAGCACCAGGTCGAAGGCATTGCGCTTCTCGGGGCAGTCGAGGGTGAGGGTGGCGACCTGTTCGCGCACCTCCAGGCGCACCATGTGCCGGGCTTCTGGCGATGCCGTCATGCGGCCTCCTGGGTGGGGATGAGGGCCGCGCGGGCTTCGGCCTCCTGCAGGGCACGCCAGGCGACCTTGCCGGTGGCCGAGCGCGGCAGCGCGGACAGAAAGCGCACGCTGCGCGGCACCTTGTAGGCCGACATGCGCGTGCGGCACCAGTCGAGCAGGCCGGCCTCGGTGAGGGTGCGGCCGGGCCGCGCGACGACGAGCGCCCGCACCGTCTCGCCGCGGCGCGGGTCGGGCACGCCGACCACGCAGGCTTCGAGCACGGCCTCGTGCTCGTAGAGCATGGCCTCGACCTCGGCGGGCCAGACCTTGAAGCCGCTGGCATTGATCATGCGCTTGAGGCGGTCGCGCATGAAGAAGTAGCCCTCCTCGTCCACATGCGCGAGGTCGCCGGTGCGCAGGTAGCGCTGGCCGTCGATGGTGACGAAGGCCTGGGCATCGGCCTCGGGCTGGCGCCAGTAGCCGAGCATGAGCTGCGGACCGCGGGTGACCAGCTCGCCTACCTCGCCGGGCGGCAGCGGCGCCAGCGACTCCGGATCGACCACCAGCGAATGCACACCCTGCGTGGGCAGGCCCAGGCACTGGCGCTTGCCGCGGTCCACGGGGTTGGCATGCAGGAAGGCCGCCGTCTCGGTCAGACCGTAGGCCTCGTTGTAGGCCAGGCCGAAGCGCGCCTGCAGCATGGCGGCCACCGCCTCGGGCATCGCGGCGCCGCCGCCGGAGAGCATCGAGAGGCTGCTCAGGTCGGCCGTGGCCGCCTCGGACTGGGCGAAGAAGTCCATCACCATGGCCGGCGGTGCGGCCCACGCGCTCACGCGGTGGCGGGCCACCAGGGCCACGGCCTGGGCCGCGTTCCAGCGGGGCATCATGACCACGGTGGCGCCCAGCGTGATCGGCAGGTTCATGCCGTTCTGCATGCCCAGCATGTGGAACAGCGGCGCCACGCACAGGAAGACAGATTCCGAATGCAGCCCGCGCCACACCTGCGAGGCCAGGTTGGAGGCCAGCAGCGTGGCGTGCGAATGCCGGCAGCCCTTGGGCGCGCCGGTGGTGCCCGAGGTGTAGGGCAGCGCCGCCAGCGCATGCACATCGGCATGCCAAGGCGGCGGTGCCAGGCCTTCGGCAATGGCCGCCTCGAAGCCGTGGTAGGGCCCGTCGGGCAGCGGGCGTCGTGCCTCGGCCAGCGCCGGCACGCCCTGCACGGCCTCGGCCTGCGTCGAGGCGCCGTCGCCCGAGAGCGCATCGGCATAGGCCAGCACGAGCACCGCATCGAGCAGGCCGTCGGCCACCGCCTGCTGCACCGGCCCAAGCAACTCCTGCGCGCAGATGGCGACGCGTGCGCCGCTGTCGTGGGCATAGTGGGCCAGCTCCGGCGCGGTGCTCATCGGGTTGACCGGCACCACCGCCGCGCCGGCGCGCTGGATGCCGAAGGTGGCGACGACGAACTGCGGGCAGTTCTGTGCCACGAGCAGCACGCGGTCGCCCGGCCGCACGCCCAGGCGCTGCGCCAGATGGCCGGCCAGCGCGCAACTGCGCTGCCAGAGGCCCGTGTAGTCCAGCGTGCTGCCGGCGAACACGATGGCCGGCTTGTCGGGCCAGCGCTCGGCGGCGGTCTGCAGGAAATGCGTGAGCGGCACCTGGGGCACCCGCACGTCGGCGGGCACGCCACGGGGCCAGAAGGGACGGGGGAGCGAGGGCATCGGCGTTGTCTCCGTTCATGCGCGCCGCCCTGCACCGGGGCGGCGGAGTGGGATCACGGGGCGGTCACAGGTTGCGGGCGATGAGCTCCTTCATCACCTCGCTCGTGCCGCCGTAGATGCGCATCACGCGCGAGTCGACGAAGGCCCGGCAGATCGGGTAGTCCATCATGTAGCCGTAGCCGCCGTACAGCTGCAGCATCTCGTCCAGCGCGCGCCCGAGCTCCTCGGTGGCGAAGAGCTTGGCCATGGCGGCCTCGTCCAGCGTCAGCCGGCGGCGCAGGTGTTCCGCCAGGTACTGGTCGACCATCATGCGCACCGCCGTCGCGCGGGTGCGGATGCCGGCCAGCGCGAAGCGGGTGTTCTGCATGTCCAGCAGCGGCTTGCCGAAGACGATGCGCTCGCGGGTGTAGCGCACCGTCTCCTCGTACATGGCCTCCAGCTTGGCCGCCGCGCCGAGCGCGATGACGAAGCGCTCCTGGGCCAGCTCCTGCATCAGGTAGCCCAGCCCCTTGTTCTCCTCGCCCAGCAGGTTGCCGGCGGGAACGCGCACCCCATCGAAGAAGAGCTCGGCCGTGTCGGCGGCTTCCTGGCCCATCTTGTCGAGCTTGCGCCCGCGCCGGAAGCCCGGCCGGTCGGCCTCCACCAGCAGCAGCGAGACGCCCTTGCCGCCGAGGTCGGGGGCGGTCTTGGCGACGACGACCACCAGGTCGCAGTTCAGGCCGTTGGAGATGAAGGTCTTGCTGCCGTCGATGACGTAGTCGTCGCCCTCGCGCCGGGCCGTGGTGCGGACGGCGCGCAGGTCGCTGCCGGCGCCGGGCTCGCTCATGGCGATGGCCAGGATGGTCTCGCCGCTCACGCAACCGGGCAGCCAGCGCGCCTTCTGCGCCTCGGTGCCCAGCCGCGCGATGTACGGCGCGACCACATCGGAATGCAGGCCGAAGCCCAGGCCCGAGATGCCCGAGCGGCCGATCTCCTCGACGATCACGGCCGCATGGCCGAAGTCGCCACCGCCGCCGCCCCAGGCACTGTCGAGCGTGGGGCACAGCAGGCCCTCGCGGCCGGCCTTGAGCCAGGTCTCACGGTCCACGCGGCCTTCGCGGTCCCACTCGGCCTGGCGCGGGCGGCATTCGCGGTCCAGGAAGCGGCGCACGGTCTGGCGCAGCAGCTCATGGTCGTCGCGGAAGACCTGGCGGGGGTAGGTGAGGATGCTTTCCATGGTCGCCCTCGCGTGCGCCGGCTCAGGGCTTGCCGCCGCCGCAGACCAGCACCTGGCCGCTGACGAAGTCGGACTCGGGAATGCACAGCAGGTAGACGGCGCCCGCGGCTTCTTCGGGCGTGCCGCCGCGGCCCAGCGGAATGGTCTGCTCGATGGACTTGAGGATCTGCGGATTCACGCCCACGCGGATCTGCCGGCCGGCGATGTCGATGCTCGCGTCACTGCCCGCGGCCGCCTCGGTCAGGCGCGTCATGATGAGCCCGAAGGCCACGCTGTTGACGTTGACGCGGTAGCGGCCCCATTCCTTGGCCAGCGCCTTGGTCAGGCCGTTGATGCCGGCCTTGGCGGCGGCGTAGTTGGCCTGGCCGGCATTGCCGTAGACGCCCGACACCGACGAGATGTTGACCACCTTGCGATGCACCGGCCGGCCCTCGTCGGCCTCGCGGCGGGCGGCGTCGCGGATGAAGTCCGCGGCCGCACGCAGCACGCGGAAGGGCGCCGTCAGGTGCACGGCGAGCATGGCCTCCCATTGCTCGTCGCTCATCTTCTGCACCACGTTGTCCCAGGTGTAGCCGGCGTTGTTGACGATGATGTCGAGCCCGCCGAAGGTGTCGATGGCGGTGGCGACGAAGCGCTCGGCGAAGCCGGCTTCGGTGACGCTGCCGATGCAGGCCACCGCCTGCCCGTCGCGGGCCTGGATGTCGCGCACGGTCTGCTCGGCCGGGCCGGCGTCCAGGTCGTTGATGACCACGCGGGCGCCTTCGCCTGCGAGCTTGAGGGCGATCTCGCGGCCGATGCCGCGGCCGGAGCCCGAGACGATGGCGACCTTGCCTTCGAGTTTTCTTGACATGGAGTTCCTTCGGCGGAATGGGGAGCGGATGCGGTGGTCGGTGGTTCAGTCCAGGGCGACGACGGCCTCGCCCTGCAGCTTGATCTGGCCGGCCTCGTTGGTCGTCTGCAGCAGCAGCCGCGCGCGGCGCTCGCCCTGCTCGACGACGATCCCGGCCACTTCGCCGGTGCAGCGGATGGCCTCGCCGACCTGGGTGATGGCGGCAAAGCGCACATCGAAACGGCGCAGGGCCTGCTGCGGCACCCAGTCGGTGAGCAGCCGGCCCAGCCAGGCCATGGACAGCATGCCGTGCGCGAAGACGTCGGCCTGGCCGGCGGCGCGGGCGAAGTCCCTGTCCACGTGAATGGGGTTGTGGTCGCCCGAGGCACCGCAGTACAGCGCCAGCGTGAGGCGGCTCACCGGTGGCAGCTGCAGCGGCGGCAGCCGGTCGCCCACGCGCAGTGCGGCGAGCTGTGCGGGCGCGAGCCGGGTGGCGGCGGGCGCGGTGTCGGCCAGGACTTCAGCCATGGCGCATCACCGTCACGCTGCGCAGGTCGGCCACATGCTCGCCGCGCTGGTTGCTCACATGGGTCTGGCGTACGACGAACTCCAGCGCGCCGCCCTTCTTGTCGTAGATGTCCTCGATGCGCTGCGCGAAGCGCAGGCGGTCGCCGGCATGGGCGAGCCGGTGGTACGCGAAGCCCTGCTCGCCATGCAGCAGCCGGCGGTAGTCCAGCCCGAGCAGGTTGCGGATGGCGGCCGGATCGGGCGACTCCATCTCCAGGCAGAACAGGAAGGTGGGTGGGACCGGCAGGCCCGGATGGCCCGCGGCGCGGGCTGCGGCCTCGTCGGCGTAGACGGGGTCCGTCTGGCCCGTGGCCTTGGCAAAGAAGCGCAGCCGGCCCGGCTCCACGTCCACCTCGAAGGGCGGCATGGCATGGCCGATGTACTGGCGGTCGATCATGCGCCGACCTTCTCGTAGAGCGTGACCACGCAGGCGCCGCCCAGCCCCAGGTTGTGCTGCAGCGCCAGCCGCGCGCCTTCCACCTGCCGCTGCTCGGCCTGTCCGCGCAGTTGCCAGACCAGTTCGGCGCACTGGGCCAGGCCCGTCGCGCCCAGCGGATGGCCCTTGGACAGCAGGCCGCCCGACGGATTGGTCACCACCCGGCCGCCATAGGTGTTGTCGCCGTCGAGGATGAAGCGCTCGGCCGTGCCCTCGGGCGTGAGGCCCAGTGCCTCGTAGGTGATGAGTTCGTTGGCCGTGAAGCAGTCATGCAGCTCGACCACGTCCAGGTCCTCGGGGCCCACGCCGGCGGCTTCGTAGACCTGGTTGGCTGCGGCCACGCTCATGTCGTAGCCGACCACGCGGCGCATGTCGCCGCTGTCGAAGGTGCTGGGGCGGTCGGTGGTCATGGCCTGGGCGCGGATCGCCACGCTGGCATCCAGGCCATGCCTGCGGGCGAACTCCGCCGAGCACACCACGGCGGCCGCCGCACCGCAGGTGGGCGGGCAGCACTGGTAGCGCGTGAGCGGGTCGAACACCGTGGGCGCGGCCATCACCTCTTCGAGCGTGAGCGTCTGCCTGAACACGGCCAGCGGATTGCGGGCGGCATGCTGGCGCGCCTTGACCGAGATGCGGCCGAAGGTGTCGGGCCGGATGCCATGCGCGCGGATGTAGTCGCGCCCCGCACCGCCGAAGAACTGTGCCGCGCGCGGTGCGGCCGCGTCGAAGCCCTGGTGCTCGGTCATGACCTCGGCGAAGCGGGCCATGGGCGACGGGCGGTCGTCCCAGGCGCCCTTGAGCGCGCCGGGCTGCATCTGCTCGAAGCCGAGGGCGATGGCGCATTCGACCATACCGCTTTCCACCGCCTGGCGCGCCAGGAAGAGCGCGCTGGAGCCTGTGGAGCAGTTGTTGTTGACGTTGAGCACCGGAATGCCGGTGAGGCCCACGCCGTAGATCGCGGCCTGCCCGGCCGTGGAGTCGCCATAGACATAGCCCACGTAGGCCTGCTGCACCTCGGCATAGTCGACGCCCGCATCGCGCAGGGCGGCCTGGGCGGCGCGCATGCCCATGACGGTGTAGGGCTCGCTGGCGCCGGGCTTGGTGAAGGGGATCATGCCCACGCCCACGACGTGGACGGTTCGGCCGGTTCGGGTCATCGGTGGTTCCTCTGGCGTTGCTCCATGGCAGCCAGTGTGGCCAGCGCACCCCGGGCGGCCAATCGCGGATCGGCGCAAAAGGATTGGCAGAAAACATCGCCGGCCCGGGGGCCGGCAGTCGCCGTCAGTGCGACAGCTGCGGCTCGGCGGACGGCGCCGCCGCGTCCTGCGCCCGCGCCAGGTAGCGCTCGCGATACGCGCCGGGCGCGAGCCCCGTCCACGCCTTGAAGGCACGGTGGAAGGTGCTGGCCTCCGAGTAGCCCAGGCGCTCGGCGATCTCGATCAGCGTGAGGTCGGGCCTCGACAGGTACTCCACCGCCACGTCGCGGCGCAGGCTGTCCTTGATGGCCTGGAAGCCCTGCCCTTCGCGCTGCAGCCGCCGGCGCAGGGTCTGCGGCGTCATGGCGAGCGACGCGCTCACCTGCTCCAGCGAAGGCAGCTCCTCGTGCAGGTGACGACGCAGCACGCGGCGGATGCGTTCGGTCAGGCTGGTGTGGTCGCGGTAGCGCACCAGCAGGTCGCCGGGCACGCTGCGCAGGAAGCCTTCCACGCTCTCGGTGCTCTGCACCACCGGCAGGTCGAGCCAGCGCGACTCGAAGCGCAGGCCCATCCAGTCGCGGCCCGCACTGACCGGCGCCTGGAAGAGGCGCGAGGCCTCGGAGCGCTGCACATTGACCGAGCGGTCGTAGACCACCTCCTGCAGGGGAATGCGGCGCGCCACCAGCCAGCAGGCCACGCCGAAGGCGAAGAACATGAAGGAGCGCTGGGCATACTCGAGCGGTGCCGAAGGGGGCTGCCGCGTGTCGATGCGCAGCGTGACCAGGCCGCCGTGGCGCTGCACATGCACGCCGATATCGGGCAGCACCTGGTGCGCATAGCGGGCGCCCTGGCGCAGGGCCTCGCCCAGCGTCTCGCAGCGCACCAGCATGCGGCAGCCGGTGGCGAAGGTGCCCAGCGGCACCGGTCGGCCGGCCAGGCCCCAGAGCTCGTCGCGCATGCGGCGCGTGAGCTGCACGACCAGCGTGGCGTACTGCGCCTGCGTGACGCGTGCGAGGTTCGAGCCCAGCAGCGTGGGCGCGATGCCCGCGCGGCGCAGCAGCGCATCGCAGTCCAGCCCGCGTGCGCGGGCCCCCTGCAGGATCTGGTCGACCTGCGCGATGGCGATGGTGTGCTGGACGGGGCGGGCGAAGCTGGGAGGCATGGCAAGGGGCGCGGGCCGCGGCGGGCCGGCGCCGACCGTACCCGAAAGCCACCAGCGGCTCAATGGGGCCTCAGCCGATGGCGGCCACGCGCCGGAGCTGCTCCCGCTCCTCCTCGCTCCAGCCGAGTTCGGCCAGCACCTCGTCGGTGTGCTGGCCCGGCGCGGGTGCATCGTGCCGGACGGCGAAGTCGTGGCCGCTGATGCGAACCGGCGGGCCGAGCTGCCGGTCGCCCGCGGGGGCCGTGACGGCCATGCCCCGGGCCTGCATCTGCGGATGGGCCAGGGCCTCGTCCAGCCGCAGCACGGGCGTGACGCAGCAGTCCTCCTGCGCGAACAGGGCCGCCCAGTGGGCCTGGCTGTGCTGGCGTAGCACGGCGGCGACCTCGGTTTTGACGGCATGGCGATCGGGCGCCTCGGCGTCGGGCGGGTGGTCCGCCAGATGGGGCCGGCCGATGCAGGCGCAGAAGCGGCGCCAGAACTTCGGCTCCAGGGCGCCCACCGCCATCCAGCGGCCATCGGCGGTGGCGTAATGGTCGTAGCAGGCCAGCGCGCCGGTGAGCTTGTCGGTGCCCAGGGGCCGAGCCCGGCCACCGCGCGCGACGGCCATGTGGGGAATGACGGCATGGGCCAGCAGCCCGTCGGCGATGGCGACATCCACATGGCGCCCGCGGCCGGTGCGAGACGCGTCGAAGAGCGCCGCCAGGATGCCCATCACCGCGGGCATGGTGCCGCCCAGCAGATCGGCCACAGGGATGCTGGACAGCGCGGGCGGCGCGTCGGCGCGGCCCATCTGGTCGGCCACGCCGGTCAACGCGGCGTAGTTCATGTCGTGGCCCGCGGCATCGCGCATCGGCCCGGTCTGGCCATAGCCGGTGATGCTGCAGTAGATCAGCCGAGGGTTGTGCGCCTGGACGGCGGACACGCCCACGCCCAGCCTGTCCATGACGCCCGGGCGAAAGGACTCCACCAGCACGTCGGCCCGCTCGCACAGCCGCAGCAGCGTCTGTACGCCCTGGGGCTGCTTGAGGTCGAGGCGGATGCCGCGCTTGTTGCGGTTGACCTGCCGGCGCACGCCGTCGACGGCATAGTCGCCGGCCCCCAGGTCCTCGATCTTGATCACGTCCGCGCCCAGGTCGGCGAGGTGCAGGGTGCACATGGGGCCCGGCAGCAGCCGGGTCAGGTCCAGCACGCGCACGCCCGCCAGCGGCGCGCCCTGGGCGCTGGCGGCGGGCGAGGTCGGGAGTCGGTCTTGGGTGTCGTTCCACATGCGGGCCACTCTAGGCAGCGCGGGGCTGCGCGGGAATGGCCCAAAGCCTCATCCGGCTTCGCAGGAACGATCAAGCCCCGGAAGGGTCGAGGTTCAGCCGCCCGCCTTGTCGACCTGGTCGTCGTTGGTCGAGGCCCGCGTGCCCTTGAGGTGCATCTCGACGTCGGGGGCCTTGTCACCCACGGCGGCCACGGCCTCCTTCAGCTGGACGGCCGTGACGTCGAGCTTGCGGCCCCAGCGCTCGAGGGCTTCGGGGGAGTCGACGTCGATGCGTTCAATGCCGTCGGCGCGTGCGGAATCGTTGGAAGGGGTCATGTTCAGGGTCTCCATAGGAAAGGGGCGACGACCCATGCTGCGGTGTGGGACGCTTGGCGCCTGTAGGCTGTCGCCGCCCGGCGTCGCGGGCCATTCAAGCCTTCGGGATCGCCGGGGCGGATGAAGACTCGTCCGACAGCGGGTGGCGCTGCCCACGCGCGGCGTGCCGCCGGGCCACTGGCACACTGCCCGATTTGCAAGGAGTTGCCGTGTCCTCTTCCGCCTCACCCCAGACCGCCGTGCTGAACGTGAGCACGCGGCCCTTCTCGGTCAGCGCACGGGTCGAGGTCACGCCCGGCGGCATGCTGGCCATTGCCGCGCTGGTGACGGGCATCCTGCTTTCCACCGCCTTGATCGTCCAGGTCGCCAAGCGCTGAGCGGGTGAAGACGGGCGTGCTCGCCAGCGTCCGCTTCGGCACGTCCGCTCGAACGCGTTCGACCTGCCGGCACCGACCGGCAAGGCTTCCCGTCAGCCAACCATCCGTCCGGACGCTCAGCCGCTGTCTGCCTCGTCCGACGCGCATGGGCCCCGGCCGATGCGCCAATGAATCCGTGCCATCAATGTGGCGCCGCGGCCCCCGCATCGGCGGGCTGTGTCGAACAGGGATTCGCATGGACCTTCATCTCGAACAGAAGCGCGTGCTCGTGACCGGCGGCAGCTCCGGCCTGGGGGCCGCCATCGTCAAGGCCTTCGCCGACGCCGGCGCCCGCGTCGCCATCAATTACCGCTCCAAGCCCGAGGCCGCGGAGGCGCTGGCCGATGCCTGCCGTCACACGCCGGCTGGCCGGCCGATCACGGTGCATGCCGACATCGCCGACGCGCAGGCCGTGGACGGCATGTTCGAGGCGCTCGACCAGGCGTGGGGCGGCATCGATGTGCTGGTCAACAACGCCGGCATCGACGGCGAGCATGCCCTGGCCTGGGAAGCCGATGCGAAGGCCTGGGGCCGCGTGATCGACGTGAACCTCAAGGGGGCCTTCCTGTGCGCGCACCATGCGCTGCGTCGCATGGTGCCGCAGAAGTCGGGCGTGATCCTCAACACCACCAGCGTGCACGAGACCATCGCCTGGAGCGGCTACAGCGCCTACTGCGCCAGCAAGGCCGGCCTCACCATGATGGGCCGCACGCTCGCGCAGGAGGCGGCGCCGCACGGCGTGCGCGTGCTCAGTCTGGCGCCCGGCGCCATCAGGACGCCGATCAACCGCGACGTGTGGGAAGACCCGGAAGGCCATGCCGACCTGCTGCGCAAGATCCCGCTTGGCCGCATGGGGGAGCCGGAGGACATCGCCGACATGGCGGTGGTGCTGGCCTCGCATGCGGCGCGCTACATGACCGGCACCACGGTGTTCGTGGACGGCGGCATGACCGATTACCCCGACTTTGCGCACGGCGGATGAACGGCCCGCGTCCGACCACGACCCCTCGCGCCGCGGTGGCCGAGGGCGAAGCCGCCGTGCCTTCCGTCCCGCACCGCCGCATCGAGGACTACGCGCTCATCGGCAACATGCTGTCGGCGGCGCTGGTGGGCCGCGACGGTGCCATCGACTGGCTGTGCCTGCCGCGCTTCGATTCGCCCGCCTGCTTCGCGGCCTTGCTGGGCGAAGAGCGCCATGGTCGCTGGAAGGTGGCCCCCGTCGACGCAGACCCGCAGGTGAGCCGGCGCTACCTGGCCGACTCGGCGGTGCTGGAGACCCGCTTCCAGACCGCCACCGGCGTGGTCACTGTCACCGACTTCATGCCCCGCAGCGACGACGACCCCGCCCATGTCGACGTGGTGCGCATCGTGGCGGGCGTCGAGGGCGAGGTGGCGATGCAGCTCGACCTGACGGTGCGCTTCGCCCATGGCTGCACGGTGCCGTGGGTGCAACGCAAGGACTATGGCCTCAGCATGGTCGCGGGGCCGGATGCCATCGAGCTGCATGCCGACCTGCCGCTGGAAGGCCACGGCATGAGCACGCGTGCGCGCTTCACCGTACGCGCCGGCGAGCGCGTGCCGATGACGCTGGCCTATCACCCCTCCAACCGGCGCCCGCACTTCGTGGAGGACCGGGACGAATCGCTGGAGCGCACGGTTCTCTGGTGGCACGACTGGGTCGGCCGCGCCACCCTGCCGCCGATGCCGCCGGCTTGGCGCGGCGCCGTGGTGCGCTCGCTCATCACGCTCAAGCTGCTGACCTATGCGCCCACCGGCGCCATCGTCGCGGCGCCCACCACCTCGCTGCCCGAGGCCATCGGTGGCACGCGCAACTGGGACTACCGCTACTGCTGGGTGCGCGACTCCGCGCTCACGCTGTATGCGCTGCTCAATGCCGGCTACCGCGAGGAGGCGCAGCACTGGCGCCAGTGGCTGATGCGCGCCGTGGCCGGCTCGCCGAACCAGCTGCAGATCATGTACGGCATCGGCGGCGAGCGATGGTTGCCCGAGTACGAGTTGCCATGGCTGCCCGGCTTCGAAGGCAGCCGGCCGGTGCGCGTGGGCAACGGCGCCGCGGGCCAGATGCAGATCGACGTGTACGGCGAGCTCATGGACACCCTGCATGCCGCCCGGTGCGCCGAGCTGCAGCCCAATGCCGAGGGCTGGGCCATGCAGAAGGCCCTGCTGGTGCACCTGGAGAAGGTCTGGCGCGAACCGGACCAGGGCATCTGGGAGACACGTGGCCCGCCTCAGGCGTATACCCATTCGCGCCTGATGGCCTGGGTGGCCTTCGACCGCGCGGTCGCTGCTGTGGAACACCATGGCCGGGACGGCCCCGTCGAGCACTGGCGCGAGGTGCGCGACGCCATTCATGCGGACATCTGCGTGCACGGCTTCGACTCGCAGCTCGACACCTTCGTGCAGTACTACGGCGGCAAGAGCCTGGATGCGGGGCTGCTGCTGATGCCGCAGGTGGGCTTCCTGCCGGCCACGGATCCGCGCGTGGCCGGCACCATCGCCGCCATCGAGCACGGGCTGATGCAGGACGGGCTGGTCCAGCGCTATTCGACCGGCGCCACGGACGATGGCGTGGGCGGTCGGGAAGGCGCCTTCCTGGCCTGCAGCTTCTGGCTGGCCGATGCCTATGTGATGGCGGGGCGGCACCACGATGCCGCGGCACTCTTCGACCGCCTGCTGGGCCTGTGCAACGACGTCGGCCTGCTCTCGGAGGAATACGACATGCAGGCCGGCCGGCAACTGGGCAACTTTCCGCAGGCCTTCTCCCACATCGGGCTGATCAACACGGCGCACAACCTGGCGACCGCGCAGGGGCCGGCGCGGCAGCGCGCCGCGCGGTCGGCGCCGGGAGGCCGTGCTCAGAAGGTGTGAGTGAATCCGGCGTGGCCGAGCGGGCTGCGAAAACGCGGCCAATCAAGGCGCAAAGCGCAGCCATAGCTCGGGCTATGGCGAGCATTTGCAACGCCGAGTGGGCGTGTTTTGGCAGGACGAGCGGACATGGCGGGTTCGCTCGCACCTTCTCAGTAGACGCCGTCGAAGTCCTCGCGCCCGCGCCGGTAGTTGACGTTGGTCAGCGCCGTGTCGCGGTTGACGAGCACGCGGTTGTACAGAGGGTGACGGGTGCTGCGCACCTCGTGCTCGACCTGGAAGAGGCGACGACCATCCCGTGGATCACAGATCCACTCGAAGCGCCACTCGTGAGGCGCGTCGTCCCGCGTGAGCAGGCCGTGCTCGCGCAGCCAGGCATGCGGGCTGGCGAAGTCCGCCAGGTAGATCAGGAAGTGGTGGCCGTCGTAGTCCGGCAGTGGCGCTTCGCGCTCGGTGAAGCGCAGGGTCTGGAACAGGCCGGCGCGCACGATGGCCCGGCGACCATTCACCTGCGCAGGGGTCCCGATCACCTGGGTGTAGAAGCGGGCGATGCCGTCCACGGTGCCTGGCGGCACGTCGAAGTCAATATAGACCAGGCCGAGGTGCACGCCATCGAAGGCGTCGGAGGGGGCATGGCAACGCACACGGGTGCCCCAGGGGCAGTACAGGTCGATGCAGTCGGGCCCGTCCATGGCGTCGAACTGCAGGGCGCGGCCGGGCGCCACACGCTGCATCTCTGCCCGGGCAAAGCCGAGGCGTGCGCGCATCGCGTACAGGTCCGGCACCACGAAGCCCAGCGTGCCTCGCAGCAACTGCGACCGGGGCGACGCGCCGCGGCTGGGCAGGTGCACCTGCGTGCGGCCGAAGTTGACCCACATGTTGTCCAGGCCCGTGAACAGGTAGGGGTCGCGCGTGCCGCCCAGCGCGGTCACGTAGAAGAGCGTGGCCAGGCGCTGGTCGTCCACGGTGGCGTTGTAGTGCTCCAGCAGCACGATGTTGCCGATGCTGTCGGCGGCGCGGTCGGGGGCGGTCATCGTCGTTTCCTCAGTGGCCGTGTGCCGGATGGGCGAAGCGGTGTTCGGGCAGGCCGGGCACGTCCACATCGATGGCCAGCACCGAGCCGGCCAGCGGTTCACGCAGCAGCTGCGTGCGATCCAGGAACTTGCGGGCGGTGGTGACGAACAGGGTGCGTCGCTCGGGGCCGCCCAGGCAGACGCAGGTGGGGTTGGTGACCGGCAGCTCGACCACGCGGTCGACCTTGCCGTCGGGCGTGAAGCGGATGACCTTGCCGGCCGCGAAGATCGCGTTCCAGACATGCCCCTGCGCGTCGACGCAGGCGCCGTCGGGTCGCCAGCGTTGCGCGCCATGGTCCACGAAGACGCGCCGGTTCGTGGCCGTGCCGGCGGCCGCGTCGAAGTCGAACTGCCATGTCGTGAATCGGCGCGTGTCCGAGAAGTACAGCCGCCGCTGGTTGGGCGAGAAGGCCACGGTGTTCGACACGATCACGTCGCCGAACTGGCGATGCACGGATCCGTCGGCGTCGACGCGGTAGAACGCACCGTGCGGTCGGTGCAGTTGGTTGTCCATGGTGCCCACCCAGAAGCGGCCCTGCGCGTCGCAGCGGCCGTCGTTGAGCCGGTTGTCCAGCGCGGCGTCTTCCACCTGGCAGAGCGGCTGCAGTTCACCGCGGCCCATGTGGAACAGGTACAACCCCAGGTCGATGCCCAGCAGCACCACGGATGGATCGCGCGTCAGCGCGAGCGAGCCGACGAAGCGCTGCGTGAAGTCGTGGCTGTCGTGGCGGCCGCTCTCCGGATGAAAGCGCTGCAGTCGGCCGCCATCGATGTCCAGCCACAGCAGGGATTGCGTCGCTTCGCACCACAGGGGCGACTCGCCCAGGAGGTCATGGCCGGGAACAAGGCAGCGGATGTCGGTGCTCATGAGGGGCTCCATGTCAGGGGTCATCGTGCGGCGCGCACGGTCTTGCGCGCTGGCGGCGGCGGCTTGTCGCCCACATTGCCCCAGGTGCCCAGGTTGGCCGACTTGAGCAGGGGGGAGGCCGCGCCCGTCGCGGCCAGCTCGTTCGCCGCGGCGAGCAGGGCCGGGCCGAAGCGGTTCATCTTGGCCGTGCTCAGCCGCAGCGACGGACCGGCGATCACCAGCACGCCGGTGGCTGCTTCGCCCTGCCGCTGGATGGGCGCCGCCATCGAGCTCATGCCGGGCGCATACACGTCCTGGATGATGCTGAAGCCCCGCTTGCGGTGCTCGTCGAGCATCTTGAGCAGGGCCCGCACCGAGGTGGGTGCATTGGGACCGAAGTTGCGCGGCGTGCCCAGGCCCTGGCGGCTCACATGCCCGATGGCCAGGTCCTCCGGCAGCGTCATCAGCCAGGCATGGCCGGCCGCGCTGCAGGACAGCCGCAGGTCGATGCCCATGTCGGGGTCATAGAGCAGGCCCGAGCGTGCGCCCTGCGCCTTGGCGATGAGCGTCAGGCGCTCGCCGTCCACGATGGCCAGGCGGACCAGCTCCTCGGTGCTGCGGGCCAGCCGGTCGATCACCGGCTGGGCGATGTCCACCACGCCGGACTTGCCGATGAAGTTGAGCCCCATGGCCGGCAGCCGCGTGGTGAGGGCGTAGTCGCCGCGGGGGGTCTGTCGCACATAGCCGAAGCGCACGAGTTCCTGCAGCGTGCGATGGCAGCCACTGCGCAGCTGGTTGAGCTCGGTCGCGATCTGGCCGAGGCTGACGCCGTCGGGATGGTCGACGAGGTATTCGAGGATGGCCAGTGATTTTTCGAGGGCGCCGCTCATGCCACTTCTTTCGTGGAAGCCATTCAAATTTTGAATCTTATCGCCAAGTTGAATGGCATTCACAACTCTGGCAGCATCCGGCCCAATTTCAGGAACACGGGTTGGAGACGAGTCATGAAGCAAGCGATGGATGGGGCGGCTGCAGGGCGGCTGCGACGGTGCGGCCCGGGCCCGCAGGTCTGCTGAGGGCGCGGCAATGGCAATGCTTGGCAATGCGGCCCTGGCCATGTGGTGGGACATGGCACCGGCGATGCGACCGGACTTCGAGGACTGGCACGCGCACGAACATTTTCCGGAGCGCCTGGGCATCCCGGGCTTCCGACGGGCCAGCCGCTGGTCCTGCGCGGAAGGGGGCGAAGGCGTGTTCGTGCTCTACGAGCTCGAGGACTTCTCGGTGCTCTCGTCGCCGGGCTATGCGGCGCGGCTGAACGCACCCACGCCGTGGTCCACGCGCATGATGCCGCACCACCGGCACATGGTGCGCAGCCAGTGCCGTGTGCTGGGCAGCGAGGGCGCGGTCACGGCGCGCCAGGCGCTCACGGTGCGGCTCTCGCCCGCGCCAGGTCAGGAGGCCGCGCTGCGTGACGCGTTGGGCCGCCTGGGTCGGGAGCTTCGCCTGCGTCCGGGCCTGGTGGGGTTGCACGTGATCCGTCATGAGGCGCCACCGATTGCGCCCACCGAGGAGCAGCGCATGCGCGGCCTGGCCGACCGCTTTGCCGACTGGGTCCTGATCGCCTGTGGCTACGACGCGCAGGCCGTGCAGGCGCTGGCACAGGCCGAGTTGTGCGCCGACGCGCTGCAGGTCCTGGGCGCGCAGGAAGGTGCGGTGCACCAGCGCTTCGCCCTGGCCTATTCGGCCACACCTGGAGACGTGCGATGAGCGTCGCGCGGTGCGCCCGGCCTTCGCCCGGGGCTGCGCATGGCCGCGTCCTTCAGCCATCGACGACCCGTCGGCACCATGGCCTGGGACGCTGAATTCGACTTCGTCGTGGTCGGCGCCGGCAGCGCCGGTTGCGTGCTCGCCGACCGCCTCACGGAGGATGGCCGGCACCGGGTTCTTCTGATCGAGGCTGGCCCGCCCGACCGCAGCCCCTTCATCCACGTACCCGCGGGCTTCCTGCGCCTCATCGACCACCCGCAGCTGAGCTGGCGCTACCGGATGGCCGCCGACCCCGAACTCGGTGGCCGCGAGGTTCCGCTGCCACAGGGCCGCATGCTGGGCGGCACCGGCTCGATGAACGGCATGCTGTACGTGCGCACCTCGCCCGAGGAGCATCGTCGTTGGCTGGCGATGGGCTGCGCCGGCTGGAGCCATGAAGAAGCGCTGGCCTGCTACGCGCGCATCGAGGCGACGCTGCCCGACACGGCCGGGCCTCCGCTGCCCGTGAGCGAGTTCATGGAGACGCATGCACTCAGCGCCGCCTTTCTCGCCGCCTGCGGCGAGGCGGGCATGCGGGTGCGGCCGAGCGTGAATGGCCCGGAGCGAGAAGGCGCGGCGCCCTTCCAGCAGAACCGCCATGGCCGCTTCCGCCGAGGTCCGGCCCAGACCTATTTGCGCCGTGCGCGGCGCCGCCCCAATCTTCGGATCATGACCGGGGCGCTGGCGCAGCAGGTGCTGTTCGACGGCATGCAGGCGGTCGGCGTACAGGTGCGGCACCAGGGCCGCATCGAGCAGTTGCGGGCGCGGCGCGAGGTGATCGTGGCCTGCGGCGCGATCCGCTCGCCGCACCTGCTGCAGCTGTCGGGCATCGGCCCGGCCGAGCTGCTGCGCACGCTGGGCGTGCCCATCGTGGCCGATCGCCCTGCCGTGGGCGAGAACCTGCGCGACCACTACTCGGTGCGGCTGACCCAGCGCGTACGCGGCATCCGCACGCTGAACGAGCGCACCCATGGCCTGGCGATGCTGGGAGAACTGGCGCGTTACGCCGTGCAGGGCCGGGGACTGCTCACGCTGGGCGCCAGCACCTGCGCCGCCTTCGCGCGCAGCGATGCCGGACAGTCCTTTCCCGATCTTCAGCTGAGCTTCGCGCCGGCCAGCTTCGAGCCGGGGACCTACCGGCTCGAACAGGCGCCGGGCATGACCATCAATGTCTACCAGTCCCTGCCCGAGAGCCGCGGCACCGTGCGGGCGCGCTCGCGGGACGCAGCCCAACCGCCACACATCGCGGCCCGTTACCTGAGCCATGAGGCCGACCGCGCCGCCGTCGTGGCCGGACTGCGGCTGGGCCGCCGTTTGTTCGCCATGCCGGCGCTGCGGCAATGGGGCATCCAGGAGACGCTGCCGGGCCCCGCCGTCGACGACGACGCGGCCCTGCTGCGCTATGCCCTCGACCGCGGCGTCTCGGGCTACCACCTCGTCGGCACCTGCCGCATGGGCGGCGACGAGGACTCGGTCGTCGATCCGCAGCTGCGGGTGCGTGGCACCCGGGGTCTGCGGGTCGTCGATGCCTCGGTCATGCCTACCTGCACCTCGGGCAATTCCAACGCGCCGACGCTGATGGTGGCCGAACGCGGCGCAGCGATGGTGCTGGCCGCGCACCGGGCCTGACCCTGCGCCTTCTTTTCCCTTCCCAACCAGAACAGGAGACCTCCGTGAAGCTCATTCAATTGATCCGTGCGGCCGCGATCGCGCTCGCCTGCGCCACCACGGCCCATGCCCAGTCGCCAGCGCCGATTACGCTGCGCTTCGGCCATGTGGTGCAGCCGGGCCATCCGATCTCGCTGGGCGCGCAGAAGCTTGCCGAGATCCTCAACACGCGCAGCAACGGGCGCATCAAGCTGATGGAACTGGGCGGCGGCTCCATCGGCGGCGAGGCGCAGCAGCTCAGCGCCGTGCAGGGCGGCGTGCAGGACGTCACCCTGCCCTCCGCCACCATCATGGGCGGGGTGATCAAGGAGTTCACGCTGCTGGACATTCCCTTTTCCTTCAACAGCGCGCAGCAGGTCGATGCGCTGCTGCAGGGGCCCTTCGGCCAGCTGCTGATGAGCCGCCTGCCCGACAAGGGCATGGTCGGCCTGGACTTCTGGGAGACGGGCTTTCGCAACTTCACCAACAGCCGCAAGCCCATCGTCAATGTCGAGGACCTCAAGGGCCTGAAGCTGCGGGTCATTCCCAACCCGCTGTTCCTCGACAGCTTCGCGGCCCTGGGCACCAACCCGGCGCCCATGCCCTTCCCCGAGCTGTATGGTGCGCTGGAGTCCCGCGCCATGGACGCGCAGGAAAACCCGTTCTCCGTGGTGCTGACCAGCAAGTTCTACGAGGTGCAGAAGTACCTGAGCGTGACCAACCATGTGTACACCGCCAACCCGGTGGTGATCAGCCGCAAGACCTGGGAGAAGCTCTCGCCCGCGGACCAGCAGCTCGTCAAGGCGGCCGTGCAGGAAGCGGGCGCCTTCCAGCGCCAGACCAGCCGGGAGGCCTCCACCGTGGCCCGCAAGGAGCTGGAGTCGAAGATGCAGGTCAACGACGTGCCGCCCGCCACGCTGGCGCGCATGCGTGAGCTGACCAAGCCCGTGGGCGAGAAGTTCGCCGCTTCCTACGACCAGAGCGTCGTCAAGGTCTACCGCGCGGAGCTCGAGAAGGTCCACGCCAGCGTCAAGTGAGTGCCACTTCCATGGCCGCAACGGCACTGTGCATTCCGGACCTGCGGAGCCAGGTGGCGCTGGTGACCGGCGCCAGCCTGGGCATCGGCGCGGCCGTAGCGCGCGCCTGCGGTGCCCAGGGCATGCGGGTGGCGGTGCACTTCCACAGCTCGCGCGGTCCCGCCGAGGCGGTGGCCGCCGACATCGAGTCCGCCGGCGGACAGGCGCTGCTGGTGCAGGGCGATGTGCGCGACCCCGCGGCGATCGCGCGTTGCGTGGCCGAGGTGGAGGCCGCCTTCGGCGAGATCGCGGTGCTGGTCAACAACGCGGGCAGCATGGTGGCGCGGGTGCCGTTGGCGGACCAGTCGGACGCCTTCTTCGACGAGGTCATGCACACCAACGGCCGTTCGGTGGTGGCCTTCACGCGCGCGGTGCTGCCTGGCATGCGGCGACGCGGCGGTGGCAGCGTGGTGAGCACGACCTCGGTGTCGGCCCGCAGCGGCGGCACGGCCGGTGCGTCGCTCTATGCCGCGTCGAAGGGCTTCGTGAGCACACTGACGCGCTCGCTGGCCCGTGAGCTGGCCGCCGACCGCATCCGGGTGAATGCGGTGGCGCCGGGCGTGATCCAGACGCCGCTGCAGGACAAGTTCTCGACGCCGGAGATGCTCCGCGGCTTTACCGCAGGCATTCCGCTCGGCCGCATCGGCACGCCGGAGGACTGCGTGGGCGCCTACCTGTACCTCGCCTCGGAGGCGCTGTCGGGCTACATGACCGGGCAGATGCTCGAGGTCAACGGCGGGCAGCTGATGCCCTGAGCATCGATCAACCCATCGTCATCAGGCTGGCATTGCCGCCCGCGGCGGCGGTGTTGACGCTCAGCGAACGCTCGCTGAGCAATGCAGCGAGCACCGTGTCGGTATCTGCCGGCGGCCAGGGATCCAGTGCGACGATGGGCCCCTGGCGCTCGGCCAGCTGACGGGCCACGGCCAGCCGCTGTGCTGCGTCGCCCTCGTGAAGGACCCGTTCGAGCACTGGGCCGTCCGCGCCCAACGGATCGGCGGCGAGCGTCACACGGGCCTGCACGCTCGCTGGCAGCCCGGCAAGCAGTGAGGCCGTCGATGGGCTGGCGGGCCATACGGCGCGGCTTCCGGCGGCCAGCACGGCTGCGAGTTGTGCCAGGCGCGAGGGGTCGTCCTGCGCCAGGCACAGCACCTCGGTACGCGGATGCAGGGCGTAGCGGTTGCGCTCGCCCGTCGGCCCGTCGAGCAGCCAGGCCGTGGTGCGCGGCATGGCGTGGTGCAGCTGCGCGCACTGCTCGGCGAGCTGCGCGTCGCCTGTGCTGCGGGCCCAGTCCTGCAGGGCCCGCAGCGGCGCGCGGTCCGCCGCGGTCATTTCGTCGGCCTTGGCGTTTGGCAGCGCGCAGGCGACGGCGCCGGCCAGGAAGCCTCTAGGCCGTTGCGCCAGCAGCCGGTACAGGTACAGCGGCCCGCCGGCCTTGGGCCCGGTGCCCGACAGGCCTTCGCCACCGAAGGGCTGCACGCCCACCACGGCGCCCACGATGTTGCGGTTCACATAGACATTGCCCACCGGCGCGGCCTGCACCACACGCTCGATGGTCTCGTCGATGCGGGTGTGCAGGCCCAGGGTCAGGCCATATCCCGTTGCGGCGATCTGTGCGAGGAGCGCGTTGAGTTCGGGGCGCCGCCAGCGCAGCACATGCAGCACCGGGCCGAAGACCTCGCGCTGCAGCTCGGCCAGGCTGTCGATCTCGATCAGCGTGGGTGGCACGAAGGTGCCCTTCGCCGTGGCGCCCGTGCTCGCGCGGCCGGCGCGTTGCACGCGGCGGCCGCGTGCCTGCATGGCCTGCACATGGGCCTCAATGCCGGCCTGCGCCTCGGCGTCGATGACCGGGCCGACATCGGTGGGCAGCAGCGCAGGATCGCCCAGGTTCAGCTCGGCCATGGCGCCGCGCAGCATGTGCAGCAGCGCGTCGGCCGACTCCTCCTGCACGCACAGCACGCGCAGCGCCGAGCAACGCTGGCCCGCGCTGTCGAAGGCCGAGGCCAGCACGTCGGCCACCACCTGCTCGGTGAGCGCGGACGAGTCCACGATCATGGCGTTCTGCCCGCCCGTTTCGGCGATCAGTGGAACGGGGCCGCCATGTGCGCCGAGTCGCTGCGCGAGGCTGCGCTGCAGCAGGCGCGCGACCTCGGTGGAGCCGGTGAACATCACGCCCTGCACGCGGCCGTCGGCCACCAGTGCAGCACCGACTGTCTCGCCGTCGCCGGGCAGCAACTGCAACGCCGCGCGGGGGATGCCGCCCTCGTACAACAAGCGCACGGCCTCGGCCGCGATCAGCGGCGTCTGCTCGGCGGGCTTGGCGAGCACCGGGTTGCCGGCCGCGAGTGCGGCGGCGATCTGGCCGGTGAGGATGGCCAGCGGGAAGTTCCAGGGGCTGATGCACACGACAGGGCCCAGCGGCGCGTGGTCGTCGCCCTGCAGCGCGCGGCGGGCCTGGCCGGCGTAGAAGCGCAGGAAGTCGATGGCCTCGCGCACTTCGGCGATGCCGTTGGCGAAGGTCTTGCCGGCCTCGCGGGAGAGCAGCGCGACCAGCCGTGGCATGCGGGCCTGCATCAGATCGGCCGCGCGTTCGAGCGAAGCGGCGCGCTCTGCGGGCGGCGTGTCGGCCCAGGGGCCGGCGAAGTCGTGCGCTGCGGCCAGCGCGGCGGCCACGTCGTCGGGCGTGGCGGGCCGCACGATGCCGACGATGTCGTCGTGGCCGGCGGGGTTACGAACGGGCAAGGGTGCGGAGGTGGATGTGTTCGTCGTGGCCAGATGGTCGACGGCCGAAGGGGCTGCCAGCGGCGCCACCGTCGCCTGTGGCCCACCCGCGACCATCGGCGCGGCCTGCCAGTCGATGCGCCTGCTTTCGGCCACGGCCGCGTCCAGCTTCGTCAGTTGCGCGTCGTCCGCCAGGTCCATGCCCTGCGAATTGGCGCGCGCCTCGCCGTACAGCCGCAGCGGATGGGCGATGGCCGGGTGCGGGGTGCCGGCTCGGCCCTCCCTGGTCGCCAGTCGGTCCACGGTGGCGACCGGGTCTTCCACCAGCGCCTCGATGGGCAGCGTGCAGTCGGCAATGCGATGCACGAAGGAAGTGTTGGCGCCGTTCTCCAGCAGGCGGCGCACCAGGTAGGCCAGCAGCGTCTCGTGGGTGCCCACGGGCGCATAGATGCGGCAGGGCCGGCCCAGGCGGCCGTCCTCGGTGCGGCCCACCACCTGCTCGTACAGTGGCTCGCCCATGCCGTGCAGGCACTGGAACTCGTACTGGCCCGGCTGCCAGCGGGACGGATCGGCCATCGTGTAAATGGCCGCCAGGGTGTGGGCGTTGTGGGTGGCGAACTGCGGATATACCTGCGCGGGCGCGGCCAGCAGCCTGCGTGCGCAGGCCAGGTAGGCCACGTCGGTGTGCGCCTTGCGGGTGTAGACCGGAAAGCCGTCCTGCCCGTCCACCTGCGCGCGCTTGATCTCGCTGTCCCAGTAGGCGCCCTTGACGAGGCGCACCATCAGCCGCCGGCCGCTGCGCGCAGCCAGGTCGATGAGGAAGTCGATGACGAAGGGGCAGCGCTTCTGATAAGCCTGCACCACGAAGCCCAGGCCGTTCCACCCCGCCAGGGCCGGCTCGAAGCACAGGCGCTCCAGCAGGTCGAGCGACAGTTCCAGACGGTCGGCCTCTTCTGCGTCGATGTTGAGGCCGATGTCGTGCTGCCGGGCCAGGGCGCTCAGGTCGCGCAGCACCGGGTACAGCTCATTCATCACCCGCGACTTCTGCGCCCGGCTGTAGCGCGCATGCAGGGCCGAGAGCTTGATCGAGATGCCCGGCCCGTCGATGGGCCCGCGGCCGGCGGAGGCCTGTCCGATTGAACGGATGGCCTCTTCGTAGGCGCGGCGGTAGCGCGCGGCGTCCTCGGCGGTCATGGCGGCTTCGCCCAGCATGTCGTAGGAGTGGCGAAAGCCTTGCGCCTCCAGGGGGCGCGCCTTCGTCAGCGCCTCGGCGATGGTCTGGCCGGTGACGAACTGCTCGCCCATCATGCGCATGGCCAGGTCCACGCCCTTGCGGATCAGCGGCTCGCCGCCCTTGGCCACCAGCCGGCCGAGCTGGGCCGAGAGACCTGTCTCGCTGTGCGTGGCCACCAGCCGGCCCGTCAGCAGCAGGCCCCAGCTGGCGGCGTTGACGAACAGCGAGGGGCTGCGGCCGAGGTGGGCCTGCCATTCGCCCTGGGCGATCTTGTCGCGGATGAGGGCATCGCGGGTGGCCGCATCGGGAATGCGCAGCAGCGCCTCGGCCAGGCACATCAGGGCGACGCCCTCCTGCGAAGACAGGGTGTATTCCTGCAGCAGGCCCTGCACCAGGCCGCTGCGGCCGCTGCCCGTGCCGCGCTCGCGCAGGTGCTGGGCCAGGCGGCAGGCGAGTTCGTGGGTGGCGCGGGCCTGTGCGGGCGACAGGCGGGCCTCGCCCAGCAATGCCTGGACCGCCGTGGCCTCGTCCTGCCGGCAGGCCCCGGCGACGGCATGGCGCAGGCGCGGTGCCATGGTGGCTGCATCGATGGTGCCGCTGCCGGCATGGTGTGCAGCGGGGTCGGCGACGGTCGGTCGAGGCGTGGAGAGGGCAGTCATGGCAGTCCCGCAGATGGGTGCTGGGTTAGCGGATGCCTGAATAATCCCGCAGACTTCGCCGAATATTCGTTCAAATTCTTCTCATCATGCCGAACAAACCACTGGACGCAGCACCGGAGCTGGACCGCCTGGACCTGCGCATCCTGGCCACGTTGCAGGCCGACGGCCGAATCACCAACGTCAAGCTGGCCGAGACCATCGGCCTCTCGCCCACGGCGGTGCTGGCGCGAGTGCAGCGGCTCACCGACGAGGGCTACATCCTGGGTTATGAGGCGCGGCTGAACCCGCTCAAGCTGGGCGCGGGGATGCTGGTCTTTGTCGAGGTGCTGCTGGACCGCACCACGCCCAACGTGTTCGACGCCTTCAAGGCCGCGGTGCAGGTGCACCCGGAGATCATGGAGTGCCACATGGTGGCCGGTGGCTTCGACTACCTGCTCAAGACCCGCAGCGCCGACATGGCCGACTACCGGCGCTTTGCGGGCGCGGTGCTGTGGCAACTGCCGGGCGTGCGCGAGACGCGGACCTATGCGGTGATGGAAGAGGTCAAGGACTCGGCCCGGCTGCATCTGCCAGGAGGCTGATGCCGGCGAGGTCGTGCGCTGCGGAACGCACCCTGGCGCCGATCCGCAAGGCTCAGGGCGCGGCCTCACGCACCAGCCGGATGCCGACCAGCGTGTAGCGCGTGTCCGGCGCATTCCAGTTGCGGTAGCTGGCGCGGGCATAGAAGGGCCAGGTGTGCCACGAGCCGCCGCGCCGCACCCGCACCGAACCATCGGCAGGGCCCTGCGGATCGTCGTCGGGCGAGCGGGCGTAGTAGTCCTCGCCGTACCAGTCGGCCACCCATTCCCAGGCGTTGCCGTGCATGTCGTACAGGCCCCAGGCATTGGGGGCGCCGCTGCCCACCGGCGCCGTGAAGGCGAAGCCATCGTCGGCCGGCAGGGCCATGGTCTTCCATTGCGGCCAGTAGGCCGCCGTGCGCTGGTCGAAGACGTTGGCCGCGCCGCGCAGCGAGGCCGGGTCGTCGCCGGTGTTGTAGCGGGTGCGGGTGCCGGCCCGGCAGGCGTATTCCCATTCGGCCTCGGTCGGCAGGCGGTAGCGGCGGCCCTCGGTGCGGCTGAGCCACGCGGCCAGGGCCTGCGCGTCGTTCCAGGTGACGTTGACCACCGGGTGGTCGTCGCCCTGCGCAAAGCCGGGGTTGTTCCAGGCATAGCGTGGGTCGCGGCCTTCGAAGGCGTCGCCGCGCGCGGTCTTGGCGGGGTCGTAGTCGGCGCGCCAGCCATAGCCGCCGGTGCCATCGGCGATGGATTCCGGCACGTAGCCCGAGCGTTCGAGGAAGCGGCGGAACTGGCCCACCGTGACCTCGTGCTGGCCCATCCAGAAGGCGTGCGTGATGCGCACCTTGTGCACCGGGCCTTCGTCACCCAGCTGGGCAAAGCGCTCGGGCGGCAGCTGCGGAAAGTCGCGGGCCAGGGTGGCGGCCGGCTCCTCGCTGCCCATCAGGAACTCGCCCGCAGGGATGCGGACGAAGCGCATGCCCAGGCTGTTCGTCTGCACGGCGGGCGCCCCGGCCGACGGCGGTGGCGCGGCGAGGGGAACCGCGCATCCGGCAACGGCCAGCGCGGCAGACACGATCCAGAGGCGGCGGCGGAAGTCCATCGGCCCATGCTAGCCAGGGCCCGGGATGGCGCCAACTGGGCGAACGGCCGAGCCCTGCCGCTATTCTTCGGACGTCTTCTTTCTGCCGGAGCCCTGCCATGCCTTCCCTCATCCGCCCGTTGGCCCTTGCCGCTGCCCTCCTGGCCGTCGCCTCTGCCCATGCCCAGGTCACCGTCAAGGACGCCTGGGTGCGCGCCACCGTGCCGCAGCAGAAGGCCACGGGCGCCTTCATGCAACTGCAGTCGGCGCAGGATGCGCGGCTGGTGTCGGTGAGCACGCCGCTCACCGCCAGCGCCGAGGTCCACGAGATGGCGCTGCAGGACAACATGATGCGGATGCGGTCGATGCCTGCGCTGGACTTGCCCGCTGGCAAGCCGGTGGAACTCAAGCCCGGCGGCTACCACGTGATGCTGATGGACCTGAAGCAGCAGGTGAAGGAAGGCGAGACGGTGCCGCTCACGCTGGTCTTCGAAGGCAAGGACGGCAAGCGCCAGACGGTGCAGGTGCAGGCGCCGGTGCGGCCGCTGCGGCCCGAGGCCATGCCGATGCAGCACGGCGAGCACAAGCACTGAGGCTGTCAGCGCCAGTGGCCGGAGTCGAAGACCACCAGTCGCTCCGTCCGACCGGCCATGAAGGCCTTCATCTCCTGGTGCACGGCGCTGACCTGGTAGCGCTCGTGGGCCGCCTCGTCGTCGAAGCAGGCGACCACCGCATGGCTGAAGCCTTGCGCGCGGCTGGCCTCGTTGGGCGCGTAGAGGTAGCTCACCAGGCCGGGTGAGCCCGCGCGGACCTGCGCCGCGAAGTCCTGCACGCGCTGGTGGAAGGCGTCATCGGTGCCCGGCTTGAAGGCCATCAGGACGGCATGGATGAACATGGCTCAGCCCCCCTTGCCCGCGCCGGCCGGATTGCGCCGGCCCAGGCGGTTCCACGCCTGCACGGCCAGGCCCACCAGCCCTTCGCGGAAGAGCAGCACGCAGGCGATGAAGATGACGCCCTGCACGATCAGCACCCAGGAGCCCAGCGGCGCCAGGTAGTTCTGCAGCGTGACGAAGGTCAGCGCGCCGACGATGGGCCCCAGCAGGGTGCCGATGCCGCCCAGCAGGCTCATCAGCACCACCTCGCCCGAGGCGTGCCAGTGCACGTCGGTGAGCGAGGCCACGCCGAACACCAGCACCTTCATCGAGCCCGCCAGCCCCGCCAGCCCCGCCGACAGGGCGAAGGCCTGGAGCTTGTAGCGCGACGTGCCGTAGCCCAGCGAGCGGGCGCGCTGCTCGTTGTCGCGCACCGCGCGGATCACCTCACCGAAGGGCGACTGCAGGATGCGCACCACGAACAGGTAGGCCGCCAGGAAGACGGCGAGCACAACGTAGTACATGACCATCGAGTTGCCCAGGTCGAACAGGCCGAAGAGCCTGCCGCGGGGCACGTTCTGCAGGCCGTCCTCGCCCCCCGTGAAGCCGGCCTGCACGGCCACGAAGTACACCACCTGCGACAGCGCCAGGGTGATCATGGAGAAGTAGATGCCCTGCCGGCGGATGGCCAACGCGCCGAACACCAGCCCCAACAGCACGCCGGTGGCCGTGCCGGCCAGCAGGCCGAGCTCGGGCGTGAGCGCCCAGGCCTTCATGGCCATGCCGGTCGAATAGGCCGCCGCGCCAAAGAACGCCGCATGGCCGAAGGACAGCAGGCCGACGTAGCCCAGCAGCAGGTTGAAGGCCGCCGCGAAGAGCGCGAAGCACAGCACCTTCATCAGGAAGGTGGGGTAGAGCACCAGCGGCGCCACCAGCGCCAGGGCCAGCAGCAGCCACCAGCCCAGCACCTGGTACCGGCGCGCCAGGCGCAAGCTGACGCGGGTGGCCTCGGCCGCCACGGTGTTCTGCACCTGCAGCGGCCGGCCGAACAGGCCCGAAGGCTTGACCAGCAGCACGATGGCCATGATCACGAAGATCACGAAGTTCGACGCCTCGGGATAGACGACCTTGGTGAGCCCCTCGATCACGCCCAGGCCGAGGCCGCTCACGATGGCGCCGCCGATCGAACCCATGCCGCCGATGACCACCACCGCGAACACCACGACCACCAGGTTGGAGCCCATGAGCGGGCTGACCTGGTAGATGGGCGCGGCCACCACGCCGGCGATGGCCGCCAGCGCGACGCCCAGGGCATAGGTCAGCGTGATGTAGCGAGGAACATTGATGCCGAAGGACTTGACCGTCGCGGGGTTCTCGGTGGCGGCGCGCAGCACCGCGCCCAGCCGCGTGCGCTCCATCAGCAGCCAGACGCCCACGCACACCACCAGCGAGACGACGATGGCCCAGGTGCGGTACAGCGGCAGGAACATGAAGCCCAGGTCGATGCCGCCCAGCAGCTGCTCCGGGATGGCATAGGGCAGCCCCGACACGCCATAGGCCTGCCGGAACGCGCCCTCGATGCACAGCGCCAGCCCGAAGGTCAGCAGCAGGCCGTAGAGGTGATCCATCTTGTAGGTGCGCGCGATGATGGTCTTCTCCAGCACCACGGCGAGCACGGCCATGATGAGCGGCGCCAGCACCAGCGCCCCCCAGTAGCCGATGCCCAGGTAATTCAGCAGCATCCAGGCGATGAAGGCGCCGGCCGTGTACTGCGCACCGTGTGCGAAGTTGATGATGTTGAGCAGCCCGAAGATGACGGCCAGGCCGATGGACAGCGTGGCGTAGAAGGCGCCGTTGATCAGCCCCAGCAGCAGCTGGCTCAGCAGCGCGGAGGACGGAATCCCGAAGATGTCGAACATGGTGTGATTTCCTGCTGCTGCGTCAGACGCCGAGCTGGCGCCGGATGCGCTCCGGCTGCGCCGCGGCTTCGGCGGCGTTCAGGTGATCGACCACGATGCCGTGGTCCATGATGTAGAGGCGGTCCGCCACCGAAGAGGCGAAGTGGAAGTTCTGCTCCACCAGCACGATGGTGAAACCGCGCTGCTTGAGGGCACGGATGGCGGTGGCGATCTGCTTGACGATCACGGGCGCCAGGCCCTCGGTGGGCTCGTCCAGCAGCAGCATGCGCGCGCCGGTGCGCAGGATGCGGCCGATGGCCAGCATCTGCTGCTCGCCGCCCGACAGATTGCCGCCGGTGCTGCCGGCGCGCTCCTTCAGGTTGGGAAAGAGCGCATGGATCTCGTCGACGCCCAGGCCGCCAGGCGCGAGCACCGGCGGCAGCATCAGGTTCTCGGTCACCGTCAGGCTGCGGAACACGGCCCGTTCTTCCGGGCAGTAGGCCAGACCCAGGCGCGGGATGCGGTGGTCGGCCATCGCGATGGTCTCGGTGCCGTCGAACACGATGGAGCCGGTGCGCCGCTCGATCATGCCCATCAGGGCGCGCAGCGTGGTCGTCTTGCCGGCGCCGTTGCGCCCGAGGATGGTCACCAGTTCGCCCTGGCGCACTTCGAGGTTCACGCCCTGCAGGATGTGCGACTCGCCATACCAGGCGTGCAGGTTGCTGACCTGGAGCATCATGCGGCCTCCTGCGCGGGTTCGACGCCCATGTAGGCGGTGATGACGCGCTCGTCGGTCGAGACGCGCTGGTAGTCGCCTTCGGCCAGGATGCTGCCCCGCGCCAGCACGGTGATCGTGTGGCACAGCTCCGAGACCACCGACAGGTTGTGCTCCACCATGAGCACGGTGCGATGGGCCGACACGCGCCGGATCAGCGCGGTGATGCGGGCGACATCTTCCTGGCCCAGGCCGGCCATGGGTTCGTCGAGCAGCAGCATGCGCGGGTCCAGCGCCAGCGTCATCGCGATCTCGAGCGCGCGCTTGCGGCCATAGGGCAGTTGCGCGGCGCGGGTGTTGGCATCGGCCTCCAGCCCGACCTCGCCCAGCAGCCGCACGGCCTCACCGTCCAGATGGCTCATGGCGCGGGCCGGTCGCCAGAACTGCGGGCCCAGGCCGGTGCGCTGCAGCAGCGCGACGCGCACGTTCTGCAGGGCCGTGAGGCCCAGGAACACGGCCGAGATCTGGAAGGAGCGGACCATTCCCAGCCGCGCGACCGCCTCCTGCTGCAACCGGGTGACGTCGCGACCGAAATAGGCGATGCGGCCGGCATCGGGCTGCAGCACCTTGGTCAGCAGGTTGAAGCAGGTGGTCTTGCCGGCCCCGTTGGGACCGATCAGCGCGTGGATGGTGCCCTCGCGCACGGTCAGCGACACGTTGTCGACGGCCTTGAAGCCGCCGAAGCGCTTGGTGAGGCCCTCGCAGGCGAGGGCGATGCGTTCAGCCATGCGGTCTCCTCACATGCGGGCGAGCATGCCGCCGTCGATGGCCACCACCTGGCCGTTGATGAAGGCACCGCCCCGGCCGGCAAAGGCCACGACCAGCGGCGCGATGTCTTCGGGCTCGGCCCAGCGGCCGGCGGGTACGGCCTGCTCGATGAAGGCCTGGAAGTCTTCGCGGGCCTGCAGCGCCGACGTGAAGCGCGTCTTGACGAAGCCGGGTGCCAGCGCATTGCAGGTGATGCCGTGGGGGCCGTACTCGACGGCGATGGCCCGCGTGAGGGCGGCCAGTGCGCCCTTGGCCGTGGCATAGGCCGCGATGCCCGGCATGGTGGCCTGGCCCGCCACCGACGACATGTTGACCACCGTGCCGCGGCCGGCCGCCACCATGCCCGGCAGCACGGCGTGGCAGCAGTTGAAGGCGCCTTCCACATGCACCGCCTGGATCTGCTTCCACTCGTCGAGGGACATCTCGACCAGCGGCTTGCGGTTCTGGTTGCCGGCGTTGTTGACCAGGATGTCGGGGGCCCAGCCCGTCGTCTGCAGCTGCGCGACTTCGGCATGCACGGCATCGCTGTCGGTCACGCTGAAGACGGCACCGCGGGCCTCGATGCCCGTGGCCTCCAGCTGCGCGACGGCGGCAGCGCAGGCGTCGGCGGCCAGGTCGTTGACCACGACGCGGGCGCCCGCGCCCCCGAGGCTGCGCGCAATGGCGAAGCCCAGGCCCGAGGCCGCGCCGCTCACCAGCGCGGTGCGGCCGGCAAGGCCGAAGGTCTCGGCCAGAAAGGCTGAATTCAAGCTTGTCTCCTTGTTCGATGGCGGCAGCCAGGTGCCGCACGCATGGCGTTGCGCCATGTGCTGAATAAATAAAAGTCTCGTTTCATGAGACTTGACACGATTTCTACTATACGAAAGAATTTTTCGGCCATCCAAGCTTTCGACCTCCGGGGAAACCCGGCCCATCCATCCAAGGAGACATCCGTCATGGCGCTAGAAACACCCGGCGAGGCCGGGGCCCATCTGCTCGGCCCGCTGGCCTCCCATTACCTCGATGTGGAGGCACTGCCGTGGAAGCCGACGCAGGTGCCCGGCATCGACATCAAGGTGCTCGTGCAGGACAAGGAGACGGGGCTGCTCACGGCCCTCTTCCGCTGGCAGCCGGGCACGGAGCTGCCCATGCACGAGCATGTGGAGATCGAGCAGAGCTACATCCTCGAAGGCTCCATCGTGGATGCCGAGGGCGAGGCGCGGGCCGGCGGCTATGTCTGGCGACCGCGCGGCAATCGCCACGTGGCCCGGTCGCCCCACGGCGCGCTGGTGCTCTCGTTCTTCCTCAAGCCCAACGTGTTCATCGACCAGTTCGCCGGCCAGAAGCTGGAATAGCGCGGACGACTGCCGCCTTGCATCCCATACCGACAACAGGAGACAACCCATGAAGAAGCATCCCACCCTCGCCTGCGCCGCCGCGGGCCTGCTGAGCCTGGCCGTGGCCGGCGCCGCCCATGCGCAGACGGTGTCCAACGACGTCGTCAAGATCGGCCTGCTGAACGACCAGTCGGGCCTGTTTGCCGACATGTCGGGCAAGATGTCCATCGAGGCCGTGAAGATGGCCATCGACGACTTCGGCGGCAAGGTGCTGGGCAAGCCGATCCAGATCGTGTCGGCCGACCACCAGAACAAGGTCGACATCGGCCTGGCCATCGCCCGCAAGTGGTACGAGCAGGAAGGCGTGGACATGATCCTGGACGTGCCCAACTCGGCCATCGCGCTGGGCGTGCAGGAGCTGACCAGGCAGATGAACCGCGTGGCCATCTTCACCAGCCCCGGCACCTCCGACCTCACCGGCAAGGCCTGCTCGCCCAATGGCGTGCACTGGACCTACGACACCTATGCCTATGCCTCCGGCGCAGCGTCGGGCGTGATGGCCGAGGGCGGCAAGAGCTGGTTCTTCATCACCTCCGACTACGCCTTCGGCCATGCCCTGGAGCGCGACGCCTCCGCCGTCGTCAAGGCGCAGGGCGGGCAGGTGCTCGGGGCCATCCGGCACCCCATCGGCAGCTCGGATTTCTCGTCCTATCTGGTGCAGGCCCAGGCCAGCAAGGCGCAGGTGATCGGCCTGGCCAACGGCAGCGCCGACACCATCAACACCATGAAGCAGGCACGCGAGTTCGGCATCGGCACCGGCAAGCAGCGCATCGCGGCGCTCTACATGGGCATCAACGACGTGCACAGCATGGGCCTGGCCATCGGCCAGGACATCAACCTGGTGGAGGCCTTCTACTGGGACCAGAGCCCCGAGAGCCGCCAATGGTCCGAGCGCTTCTACAAGGTCGCGGGCCGCATGCCTTCGGGCGTGCAGGCCAGCAACTATGCGGCCACGCTGCACTACCTCAAGGCCGTGCAGGCGGCCGGCACCGACGAGGCCGGCGCGGTCATGAAGAAGATGCACGAGATGAAGATCAACGACCTGATGACCAAGGACGGCACCATCCGCGAGGACGGCCGCGTGATGCGCGACCTGTACCTCTACAAGATCAAGAAGCCGTCCGAGTCCAAGCGCCCCTGGGACTACTACACGGTGGTGCGCACCATCCCCGCGCAGCAGGCCTTCAAGGCGCCGGACCCGGCCTGCCCGCTGGTCAGGAAGTAAGCCGGAACACACAGCGGCCGGCATGCGCGCGGGCCTGCCCGCAAGGGCCCGCGCGATAAACTGCCGCCGCACCTGGAGAGCCCCGTCCCCGATGTCCCACAGCGATCCTGACGAGTCCACCGACGCTGGCGGCGCCCGCGGCAATGGCACGCCCGATGGCAGCCTGGACAAGATGCTCAGCATCCTGAACCTCTTCACCGAGGACAACAGCGCCATCACCCAGGAGGGCATCGTGGCGCACATCGGCTGCTCGCGCGCCACGGCCTATCGCTACCTGAAGTCGCTGTCCACCGCGGGCCTGATCAGCCCGGTGCACGGCGGCGCGTATGTGGTCGGCTCGCGCATCATCGAGCTAGATCGCCTGCTGCGCCTGCGTGATCCGATCCTGCTGGCCGCCCGGGAGGTGATGGCCACGCTGGCCAGAGAGCAGAAGGTCAACGTCATGCTGTGCGCCTATTACGGCGACAAGGTGATGTGCGCCGACACCGAGTGGCCCGACACCAGCTACACCTCCAGCTACGAGCGCGGCAAGCCGATGCCGATGTTCCTGGGCGCGACGGCCAAGGCCATCCTGGCCCACCTCACGCCCTACCAGCTGCGCAACCTGATGCTGTGGCACCCCGCGGAGATCCGGGCGGCAGGTCTGGGCGACAACTGGGACGAGTTCCGCGCCAACATGCGCCGCGTGCGCAAGGAGGGCGTGGTCGTCTCGCACGGCGAGATCGACAAGGGCCTGATCGGCGTGGGTGCACCCATCTTCAGCGCCGAGCAGAAGGTGCTGGGCAGCCTGGTGGCCATCGTGCCGGCCAAGGGCCGGGCGGCCAGCGCGACGGCACTCGAACGCCTGCGCGGTGCGGTGCAGCAGGCTGCGCAGGCCCTCACGGACAAGTTGCGCGCCGGGCAGCGCGATGCTCCGCCCGCGCGCGCCTCGCGGCCTCGGCGCATCGAGGGCTGACCGCGCGGCCCGCGGCGCGGGCCGGGCCGATCAACCCTTCTTGCCGGGTGCAGCGGCACTGTCGCGCTCGTGCTCGAAGATGCTGGCCGTGCGCCGGTAGTGCTCCGCCAGCAGCGTCCGTGCCTGTTCCAGCTCGCCCTGCATGACGGCGTCGAAGATGGCGCGGTGCTCGTCGTGCTCGTTGCGTCGTTTGTAGGCTACGCGGGCGGCGAGCTGGCGGAAGCGGTAGGCCTGGTCGTAGAGCTGCTCGCAGAAGCCCAGCAAAAGTGAGGAGCCGCAGCCCGCCAGCAGGGCGCGATGGAAGGCCCGGTGCTGGCGCTCCCACTCCGGGTTCTCGGCATACGCGTCGTCGGAGATCGACCGGGGCGTGCGCGACAGGCGATGGAAGGCCAGCACCAGCGGCTCCTCCCACTCCGGTCCGCGGCGGGCGAAGGCCTGGCCGATGGCCAGCGACTCCACCGCGACGCGGGTGTTCACGAGGTCTTCCAGCTGGGCCTGCGTGGCTTGGGCCACCGCGAAGCCACGCTGGTCGTTGTGCACCACCCATTCCTCGCTGGCCAGGCGGTTGAGTGCCTCCCGCAGCGGACTCGCGCCCACCTGGTAGCGCTCGCGCAGCTCGTGCATCAGCAGCTTGCGCCCGGGCTGCCAGTGGCCAGCCAGCACGTCGGCACGCAGGCGCTCGTAGGTCTGGCGCGCCAGCGTGGGCGACGAGGCGTCGGCGACAGCCCCGGGCACTGGGAAAATCCCTGAATCCATTTTTATCGACAAAACATCCTCTAGATACTTAATATCGCCAAACACCAGTGAACAAGGGTTTGTCGAAATTATGTCCAGATATGCGCGCGTGACGCCACCAGGGCGCCCCACCCAATGGGCCGTGGAGCGCGGAGGCGAGTTGTGGGGCCTGGGTGACCAGGTGCCCGCCGGAGTGCACGACACGGCCTGGCTCGACCTGCTGGCCCATGGCCTGAGCGCCCGGCAACTCGGGCAGGCCGAGCCGTTGGCGCCCGAGTCGGTCCGCTGGGAGCTGCCGGTCGCGCGCCCGGGCAAGGTGATCTGCCTGGGCCTGAACTACGCCGCCCATGCCGCCGAGGGCGGCAACGCGGCGCCCGAGTACCCCAGCTTCTTCATGCGCGGTGCCAGTTCGCTGATCGCCCATGGCGCGCCGCTGGTGCGGCCGCGCGTGTCCGACAAGCTGGACTTCGAGGCCGAACTTGCGGTGGTGATCGGCCGCCGCGCACGGCACCTCACCGAAGCGGATGCCCTGTCGGCCGTGGCGGGCTATGCCTGCTTCAACGACGGCACGCTGCGCGACTACCAGCGCCGCACGGCCCAATGGACCATCGGCAAGAACTTCGACGGCACCGGCGGCTTCGGCCCCTGGCTGGTGCCGGCAGCCGACCTGCCGCCCGGCGCGGCGGGCCTGAAGGTCGAGTCGCGCCTGAACGGCCGCGTGATGCAGAGCGACGACACCGGCCACATGATCGTGACGGTGGCCCGGGCGCTGGTGCTGCTGAGCGAGGTGCTCACGCTGGAGCCGGGCGACGTCATCGCCATGGGCACGCCCTCGGGCGTGGGCTATGCGCGCACGCCGCCGGTGTGGATGCAGCCGGGCGATCGCATCGAGATCGAGATCGAGGGCGTGGGCCTGCTGGCCAACCCCGTGGTGCAGGAGGAAGTCTGAGATGGAACCCGTCATCACCCGCCTGCCCGACGACTTCCGCTGGCCGGGCGGCCACCGGCTCGCCGTCATCTTCAACATCGCCTACGAGGCCTGGTCGGACGGCCAGGCGCCGGGCATCGGACCGATGGGCAATGTGCTCAAGCCGGGCTTCTTCGACACCAATGCGCATTCCTGGGCGAGCTTCGGCCTGGTGCGCGGCATCCACCGCCTGCTGGGCATTGCGCAGAAGCACGGCGTGCGCACCAGCGTGATGGTCAATGGCGTGATCTGCGAGCGCGACCCGGCCACGGTGCGCAAGCTGGCCGAACTGGGCCACGAGGTCATCAACCACTCGTGGGGCATGGACGTGATCCCGGTCTACTTTGACGAGGCCGGCGAGCGCGCCAACCTCGCCCGCAATCACGAGCTGCTCACGGCCACGGCCGGCGTGGCGCCCCTCGGCTGGATCAGCCCGCGCGGCACCGGCAGCCCCATCAGCTCGCGCCTGCTGGCCGAGGCGGGCTACCTGCACCACGGCGACGTCAACGACGACGACCGGCCCTATGTGATGGACTTCGGCGGCAGGCGCATCGTGGGCATTCCGCTCACCATGGACGTGAACGACCTGCCCACCTGCATCCGCTACGGCCAGGGGCCGCGGCACATGCTGGAGACCTTCGAGGACACCTTCGCCGCCATGCGCGCCGAGCCGGTGCCGCTGATGTTGGACGTGACGGCCCACACGCACGTGATGGGCCGGCCCTCCGGCGCCTGGGTCTACGACGAGATCATGGCCCGCGTGAAGCAGGCCGGCGACGTGTGGATCTGCACCCGCGAGGAGATGGCGCGGCACGTGCTCGCTTCCGTCTGAGCCACCGGGCTGCCGGGCAGCCCACCGGTCCGAGCCGTCGCAGAAGCGGCCGGGCCATTTCCCAGGAGACAAAGACATGGCATCCAAGCTCTGGCGGCGCCTGCTGCCGGCCCTCGCCCTCGCGGCGCTGCCGCTGGCGGCGCCGGCGCAGGACAAGTGGCCCACGCGTCCGGTGCGCTTCGTGGTCGCCTTTGCGCCGGCCGGCCCGGCGGACATCATTGCCCGGCTGCTGGCGCATCGGCTGGCTCAGCCGCTGGGCCAGAGCGTGGTGGTGGAGAACAAGCCCGGCGCCGGCGGCAGCGTGGCCTCGGCGCTGGTCGCGCGGGCCGAGCCCGATGGGTACACGCTGCTGATCAACACCAGCTCCTATGCCGTCAACCCGTCGATGCAGCGGCAGCTGGGCTTCGACCCCAAGGGCGACCTCACGCTCGCGGCATTGGTCGCGGCCAGCCCCAACCTGATCGTCACGGCGCCCAACCTCAAGGCCCGCACGCTGCAGGAGGTGGTGGCCGACGCCAAGGGCGGCAGCTACAACTACGGCACGGCCGGTGCCGGCACCACACCGCACCTCACCGCCGAGTACCTGTTCAAGGTGCTGGCCAAGGTGCCGGTCACGCATGTGCCCTACCAGGGCGCGGCGCCGGCGCTCAACGCCGCGATGAGCGGCCAGACGCAGCTGGCCAGCGTGGCGCTGCCCGCGGCGGTGGAGCTGGTCAAGTCCGGCCGCGTGCATGGGCTGGTGGTGACGGGCGCGCAACGCTCGCCGGCCCTGCCGGAGGTGCCGACCGTGGCGGAGTCGGGCTTTCCCGGCTTCGAGGACGTGACCTGGGTCGGCGTCTTCGCGCCGGCCAAGACGCCGCCTGCCGTGTTGCAGCGGATCAACGACGAGGTGGCGCGCCTGCAGAAGGACCCGGAATTCCTGGCCCGCCTCGCCGCCACCGGCTTCGAGCCCATGGGCGGCAACCTGGAGGCCGTGCGCGGCTACCTGGACCGCGAGCTGGACAAGTGGGCGCGCGTGGTGCGCGAAACCGGCGCACTGCCGAACTGACGCTTCGACGCACGCGTCCGAGCTTCACAAGAGAGGAGACATCGCCATGATCCATCGCCGGCACTGCCTGGCCACGCTGGGTGCGCTCGCTGCGGCCCCGTTCACGTCCGCCTTCGCGCAGGGCGCCTACCCCAACCGGGCGATCAAGCTGCTGGTGCCTTTTTCGGCCGGCGGCAGTCCAGACCTGCTGGCCCGCGTCATTGGCACCCAGCTCGGCCAGCAGATGGGTCAGGCCGTGTTGGTGGACAACCGCCTGGGCGCCAACGGCATCGTGGCCGCGGAGGCCGTGGCCCGCTCCGCGCCCGATGGCTACACGCTGCTGGTGACCACCGGTTCGCAGGCCATCAACCCGAGCATCTACAAGAGCCTGCCCTACGACACGCTGGCCGACTTCGCGCCGGTCACGCTGTTCACCATCGCACCGGCGCTGACGCTGGTGGTGGCGCCCGACTCGCCGTACAGGAACTTCGGCCAGTTCCTGGAGGCGGCGCGCAAGCCCGATGCCCAGATCACCTACGGCTCGCCCGGCAACGGCAACACCCTGCACCTGGCCGGCGAGCTGCTCAACGAGACGGCCGGCACCCGCATGCTGCATGTGCCCTACAAGGGCGCGGCACCGGCGCTCAATGCGGTGATGAGCAAGGAGGTGACGGCCTGCTTCCTCAGCACCGCCGCGGCCACGATGGCGGTGAAGGCCGGGCAGGTCCGGCCGCTGGCCGTCACCAGTGCCAAGCGCATCGCGGCCTTTCCGGACGTGCCCGCCATGGCCGAGAGCGGCGTCGCAGGCATGGACTACAACGGCGGCTGGGTCGGCCTGTTCGCGCCCGGCAAGACGCCCGAGGCCGTGGTACAGAAGCTGGCCGCCGAAGTGCAGCGCGCCATGCAGGTGCCGCAGGTCAAGGACAAGATGGTCGGCTGGGACAGTCCGCCCGCCACGCTGAGCACGCAGGAGTTCGCTGTCTTCTTCCGCCAGGAGATGGACAAATTCGCCCGCATCGTCAAACAGGCCAACGTGCCGCTGCAGTAAGAAGAGGAGCCCGAGGAGGATGAGCGCCATGCCCAATCTGGAAACCCGCACCACCGTCGAGAACGGCCTGGTGTTCATGCGTGACGTGGCCGTGGCCATGTCCGACGGCGTGACCTTGCGCGCCAACGTGTTCCGCCCCGAGGCGCCCGGCCGCTATCCGGTGGTGATGGCCATGGGCGCCTACGGCAAGGACGTGCACTTCGAAGACGCCTTCAACCCGCAGTGGCAGGTGCTCAAGCGCATCTACCCGGGCCTGGACACCGAGGGAAGCACCGGCCGCTACCTGCGCTGGGAAGTGGTGGACCCGGAACGCTGGGTGCCCGAAGGCTTCGTGGTCATCCAGGTCGACTCGCGCGGCACCGGCCGGTCTGAGGGCTACCTGGACCCTTTCGGCCCGGTGGAGACGCGCGACTTCTACGAATGGATCGAATGGGCCGGCACGCAGCCGTGGAGCAACGGCAAGGTGGGGCTCATCGGCGTGTCGTACCTGGCCATCAAGCAGTGGCAGGTCGCGGCTTTGCGGCCACCGCACTTGGCGGCCATCGTGCCGTGGGAGGGCTCCAGCGAGTTCTACCGCGACGGCGGGCACCACGGCGGCATCCTGAGCAACAGCTTCACCTTCGAATGGTGGCCGCGCCAGGTGCTGGCCAACCAGTACGGCAGCGGCAAGAGCACGCACCGCGACCGGCTCACGGGCGAGCGCACCACTGGCCCCGCGCTGTCGGACGAACTGCTGGAAGGCAGCCGCGCCGACCATCCCAACGACCGCCTCTCGCACCCGCTGGACGACGCCTGGAACCGTGCCCGCGCGGCCAACCTGCCGGCCATCGAGGTGCCGCTGCTGTCCGCCGCCAACTGGGGCGGCCCGGGCATGCACCTGCGTGGCAACTTCGAAGGCTGGCTGCGTGCCGGGTCGCGGCAGAAGTGGCTCTTCGCGCACATCGGCACGCACTACGAAAGCTTCTACCTGCCGCACTACGTGGCCATCCAGCAGCGCTTCTTCAAGCACTTCCTGGCGGGCGAGGACAACGGCTGGGACCGCGAGCCGCCTGTGCAACTCGCCATCCGTCATGCCGATGGCACGGCCGAGATGCGAACGGAGCAGGAATGGCCGCTCGCGTGCACCGCCTGGACGCCCTTCCACCTGGACGCCGCCGACGGCTCGCTGGGCGACGTGCCGCCGCGCGGCGCCGGCCGGGCCAGTTTCGAAGCCATGGGCGAAGGCCTGAGCTTTTCGACCGCGCCCTTCGCGCAGGACACCGAGTTCACCGGCCCAGCCGTGCTGCGGCTGTGGGTCTCGTCCAGTACCACCGATGCCGACCTGTTCGTCGTACTGCGCGTCTTCGATCCGGACGGGCAGGAGATGAGCTACGTGGGCGCGCATGAACGCGTGCCCATGGCCATGGGCTGGCTGCGTGCCTCGCACCGCAAGCTGGACCCGGCGCGCAGCCTGCCCTGGCGGCCCTGGCATGCCCATGACGAGGTGCAGAAGCTCGTGCCCGGCGAGGCCTATCCGGTGGAGGTGGAGATCTGGCCCACCTGCCTGGTCTTTCCCAAGGGGTGGCGTCTTGTGCTCACGGTGCAGGGCCACGATTTCATCGTGACCCCGCCCGGTCGCATGCGCCACGACCATCCCGAGGACCGGCCTGTGGCGGAGTTCGGCGGCGTGACCACGGTCCTCACGGGTGGCGACCACGACAGCCGACTGCTGATGCCGCTGATTCCGGCGCGACGCTAGGGCCGCGAGGCTTTCAATCCCGGTGGCTGGCGCATTGGCCGTTCGGCTTGCGATAGCCGGGCCCGCCGCGCGAGCCGCAGCCCCCGCTGCCACCCCCGCCCCCAACCCCGCCTGCACCGCCCCTGTAGGTCGCGTGGCGGCTGCCGGACGAGTGCCCCCCACGTCGGCCCCGCGCGTCGGCGTTGGCGCCCACACCCCCGAAGAGGGTGGCAATCAAAACCGCTCCCAGCAATCGGCGCTTCATGGCTTGCGTGTCCCTTCCTTGCCGGTGTAGGGATTGACGTTGCCTTTGGTGCTCCAGTTGTCCAGCTTGGTCTGGTTCGGATTGGTGGCATGGCTGGGCGCGACGTGGGTTCCGTCGTGCCGGGTGTAGCCGCTCACCGAATGGCTGCCCGAATGAAGGCCGCCGCCGCTGCTGTGCCCTCCGCCTCCGCCCTTGGCGGCCGCGGCGACACACAGCGACAAGGCTGCGGCCAGGATCATTGCTTTCTTCATGTGCCTGTCTCCTCTCGCGCCGGGTTCGGCGCAACGGGATGCTGCACTTAAGCATTTGGCAATACAAGTCAACATTCGGCCGTTTGGTCTAAGGGGTTTGCCGAGGCCGGGGTGAGGGACGGCGCGGCATGGCGCTTTGAACCCGCCGCGACCCGGGTGGAATCTCCAAGTGGAAAACATTTCCTCTTTGGATAGAGTGCTCGCATGCATGCGTTCACGCCCTCCCCTTTTCTCTATGCCTGCCGTCTGGCGCTCTCGCTGGCGGCCGTCGCGACGCTGTCCCTCGGCACGGCCATGGCTCAGCCGGCAGCGGCCGCCGACCCCGACCGCACCGTTCTGCCCGAGCAGCGCGCGCCCCTCGCCTTCGTCTCGCCCACACAGCTCACGCCGCTGGGTGAGCGCCGTGCGGTCTTCACCGCGGTGCATGCGCTCAGCGGCCAGGAGCTGTGGATCACCGACGGCACGGCCGGCGGCACGCGCCTGGTCAAGGACATCCTTGCGGGCTTCCGCGGCGCCTATCCCTCCAGCCTGACGCCATACCGGGGCCGCATCTATTTCGCCGCGACCGACGGTGAGCACGGCGTGCAGTTGTGGCGCACCGATGGCACCGGGCGCGGCACCGTGCCCGTCGCGCGCCTCCCCGGCGCGCCCGGCAGCGATGGCGCCCTGCCCGCCGAACTGACGGTCTTCAAGGACGCGCTTTATTTCGTGGCCAAGGAGCCGGACGGCGGCTTCCAGCTCTGGAAGACGCAGGGCATGGCCCAGAGCACCGTACGCGTGGCGGCCATCGCGCTGGGGCCACGGGCCCTGGTGCGGCAGCTCACCGTGGTGGGCGACCGGTTGTTCTTCACCGCCACCACGGCCGAGCATGGCCATGAACTCTGGGTGACCGATGGCAGTGCCAAGGGCACCCGGCTTGTGAAGGATGTCAGAGCCGGGCCCGAGGACGGCGGCATCGCGCGCCTGACGGCCGGGGGGCGGCAGCTGTACTTCACCGCCAACGACGGCCAGCACGGCACCGAGTTGTGGACGAGCGATGGCACGGCGGAGGGCACGCGTCTGGTGAAGGATGTCCGAGCCGGCGAGGCCGCGTCGCAACCGCGGCACCTGACGGCGATGAAGGGCGCGCTGTACTTCGCGGCCGACGACGGCCGCCACGGCATCGAGCTGTGGCGCAGCGACGGCACCGTCGACGGCACGCGCCTGGTCAAGGACATCCAGCCCGGGCCGCGCGGCAGCCTGTCGAGCCCCATGGCCGTGATGAACGGGCGGCTCTACTTCGCGGCCACCGATGGCGAATCCGGTGCCGAGCTGTGGAGCTCGGACGGCACGGAGGCCGTCACGCGCCGCGTGGCCGACATTGCCACCGGCGCATCGAGCGCGACGCCCTCACGCTTCGAGGTGGCGGCGGGCCGGCTGTGGTTTTCGGCCGGCGATGCCACGCATGGCGTGGAGCCCTGGTCCACCGACGGCACGGCCGCCGGCACGCGCCGCATGGCCGACGTGGTGCCCGGCGCGGCGCATTCGATGCCGGTGGGCTTCACTGCAGTCGGCGATGCCGTTCTGTTCACCGCCGATGACGGCCACGGCAACGAGCGGCTCTGGCGCATCGACCGCGCCGGGCGGCTCAGCCTGCTGGGCGATCCGCTTCAGCAGCGGCTGCGCTGAGCACGCGGCTAGCTGCCGCTGGACGCATAGCGGCGCAGGCCCAGGCGCCACACGCCGAACGCGAGCCCCAGAAAGACAAAGCCCGCCAGGGGCGAGACGGCGCCCACCCAGGCGGGCGCGCCCAGCGGATCGGCGCGGCCCAGCACCCACAGTGCGGGGTAGTAGGCCACGCAGGCCAGCGGCACGCCGAAGGTGAGCAGGCGCCTGAACCACCGCGCGTACAGCGACATGGGGTACTGCCCCGCCTCCACGCCGCCATAGGTGAACACGTTGGCGATCTCCAGGCTCTCCACCGTCCAGAAGGCGAGCGCGCCCTGCAGCACCAGGATGCCCAGGAAGAGCGCCACGCCGCCCGCGACGGCGAACACGGCCACCGCGATGGCGGCCGGCGTCCAGTCGATGCCCGCCTGCACGCTGCCGAAGGCCAGCACCAGCCCGGCCTGCAGCAGCCGGCCCAGGCGGCTCAGCCGCAGATCGTGCCCCATCAGCTGCAGCGCCACCGGCCTCGGGCGCAGCAACAGTCGGTCGAAGGCGCCGGTACGCAGCAAGTCGGTGCCCAGCACGTCGAAACCGCGGCCCAGCATGTCAGCCAGCGCGAACATGGCGTGCACCAGTCCGTAGAACAGCGCCACCTCGCCGAGACGCCAGCCCTGAAGGCTGCCGAAGCGGTCGAACAGCGCCCAGATGCCGACGACCTCGATGCCCGTGGCCAGGAACTGGCCGGCGGCCAGCATCAGCGCCGATGCGGGATAGCGGGCCTGGCCCGCGATCGAGGCCGCGGCGAAGCGCAGGAACAGGCGGGCGTTGCCCATGGAGCCGCTGCGTGCCATGGCCTCAGCCGCCCTGCACTTCCAGGCGCGCGAAGGCAGCCTGCAGCGCCCACCGACCGGCGGCCGCCAATGCCGCGATCCAGAAGACCTGCAGCAGCAGACCGCCAACTGCGTCCGCGCCCGCCAACTGCCCGAAGTAGATCCGCGCCGGGATGTCCAGCAGCCCCGCCAACGGCTGCAGCAGCAGCCAGCGCTGCCAGCCGTCCGGCAGCAGCGCCAGCGGCACCAGGTTGCCCGACAGGAGGATCACCACGGGCAGCGCCAGCATGTTGATGCCGCGGGCGTCCAGCGCTGCCACGGCGGCCACGTTGAGCAGCATCACCAGCGCTGCCGACAGCAGCAGCGCCAGCACCATCGATACCCCGAAGGCCGCCCCGGCCGCGATGCTCACGGGCGGGCGCCATGACCAGTCGCCCCAGCCCGCCAGGGGCAGCAGGATCGCCGCGAAGGCGGCCATCAGCGCCAGGCGCGGCAGCACCCGCGCCGCGATCCAGCCCGCGCTGCGGACGAACCACAGCCCGTAGGCGTCCACCGGCCGCAGGCGGTCGTAGGCGACGGCACCGGTGCGCACCGCCTGCGCCACCTCGGGGTCGCCCGCCCACGGCAGCAAGGCCAGCAGCCCCTGCGCGAGCCAGGTGTAGGTGACCGCCTGGGCGAGCGGCATGGGCGCAGCGTCGGCCGCGTAGAAGGCCGCGAGCACCATGACCTTGATGCCGCCCCACCAGCACTGGGTGCCAAAGCCGGCAAAGGCCGCGGTGCGGTACTGCAGCATCTGCAGGAAGCGCGAGACGAAGGCCGCGCGGTAGGGCCGCAGCGCGCGGCCATCCGGCACCGATCGGCGGTCGCTCATGCCTCGGCCGCGCCGTGCAGGGCGTAGAAGCGGGCGATGACCTCCTCGATCGACGGCGACTCGATGCGGATGTCCTCCACCGCATGGGCCGCTGCGATGCGGGCGATCAGGTCGGCCGCGGGCGTCTGCTGCGGGTCGAAGCGCAGCACCAGCGTGCGTCCCTCCCGCGTCGCGACGGGCGTGCCGGCGAGTTCAGTTCCGTCCGGCGGCGTGCCGGCGAAGTCCACCACCAGGCGGCGCTCGGCCAGCACCTGCCGCCGCAGCGCCTCCACCGGGCTGTCGGCCAGCACCCGGCCATGGCCGACGATGATGACCCGCTGGGCCAGCGCCTCGATGTCGTGCATGTCGTGCGTGGTGAGCAGCACCGTGGTGCCACGCTCGCGATTGGCCCTGCACACGAAGTCGCGCACCGCGAGCTTGGAAGGCGCATCGAGGCCGATGGTGGGCTCGTCCAGGAACAGGATGTCGGGCCGGTGCAGCAGCGCCGCGGCGATCTCGGCACGCATGCGCTGGCCGAGCGAGAGCTGGCGCACCGGCTGGCCGAGCACGCCCTCCAGGTTGAGCAGCGCGACGAGTTCGTCGCGCGTGCGGCGGTAGTCGGCCGCGTCCACCCGGTAGATGTCGCGCAGCAGGTCGAAGCCGTCTTCCACCGGCAGGTCCCACCACAGCTGGGTGCGCTGCCCGAACACCACGCCGATGCGGCCCACATGCGCTTCGCGCTCGGCAAATGGATCGCGGCCGTCGATGGTGATGCGTCCGCCATCGGGCCGCAGGATGCCGGCGAGCAGCTTGACCGTGGTGGACTTGCCGGCGCCATTGGGCCCGATGAGCCCCAGCAATTCGCCGCGCTGCAGCGCGAAGGAAACCCCGGCGAGCGCCTCCACCGTCCGGTAGCGCCGCCGCCAGAGGCCGCGCAGCGCCCCGCGCAGGCCCGGATCGCGCTCGGCGATGCGGTAGACCTTGGTGAGGCGGTCGACGTGGATGTGGGCAGTCATGGGGGCGTGTCCGCACGGCGCAGGCGCCTGCGATGCAGAGGCTGCGGCCGTGGGGGGCGCGATGCTATCCGATGGCCTGGGTGACGGCATGCGACGGTGGTTGAGGCTTTGGCTTTGGTGCGCTGGCTGGGGCGGGCGGACGATGCGGCGACGTGCCGGGGCGAAGGGCCGGCCTCGGTCTGAGAGCGGCTGCGGTTGGTCTGGGCCAGCCACTCGCTTGAGCGTCTTGAACTTACGCTTTGCAGCGGACGCCGGCGTTCGGGCTATCCTCTCTGCCGGCGGGTTTCGGCCAATGGCAGACGTTTGGAACAGATCCGTGAACATGCGCTTGTCAGCAAGGAATTCATCAGTCGATGCGGAATCTGCCGCATTGATAGTTTGCGCACGATGATGGTCGCCAAGAGACAATTGATTTTTGCGTTCGTGATTGCCACGTTTGGTGTTTCGCTCCTTGTCTACGGCGTGAAGGGGGTCCTCCTCGAGCGCTCGCAAAGTAGTTGGCCGCGAACTGACGGCATCGTGCGCTCAGTGAAGATCGTTTCGTCGGATGGAAAAGCCGGCCGCTTATGGTGTCCCGAATGGAGCTATGAGTACGTTGTGGATGACAGGCGCTACGTCAGTCGTCGTGTGGCGTTTGGCACATACGGGTGCAAACACCAACACAGCCAAGCAGAATTGCAGGCGAGCACTCGTCCCATTGGGAGTTGGGTCTCCGTTATCTACGAACCAGGCAATCCACATAATGCTGCGCTCGAGGTTACACAGGACGGTGGCGCGTTCCACTGGCTTCTTGTTGCGTCGGGTCTCTTGCTTGGCATCACCACGCTCCATCCAGCATCGTGGCGTGGGAAGGAAAAGTGACGCACCTTAATGCCGCAAGCGCCGCAAATTCTTCTGGCGGACCGGAAGTCTGCTACGGACGAAGTAGGCGCTATCGCTGAGGTGCGCAACGAACTGGCCGTTGGCCGGTTGATCGGTCGCATACGCCAAAACGACCATCCCGCGCCCGGCCTCGATCTCAACAAGGCCGTCATCAGCTCCCCGGATGGTGCAACGGTCAGAGACGACCGGGCGGCCTGCGCACTGGCGCGTCCCTCCGTCCGACGGCAGCACCGTATCCGACCACACGACGGTCACCAGCGCGCCACGGCCGACGCGCCGAACGGCGATAGCGCCACGATGCACGCAAGCACACACCCGCGCGTCGAATGAACCGTGCGCTAGGACAATTTGCCCAGTTCCCGCCCAACGCACCGACGTATCCAATCTGTCCCATGGAATGGGTTCCCGTCGGCTTCATCACTCTGAAGGCGCTCGTCTTCTGCGCAACGATGTTCTTCGCCATCAAGTGGCATTACGAACAGGGTCAGGGCTTGAGCAAACGCGCGCTACTGCTCACGGCGGGCAAGGTCGCTGCCGTCTTCATCCTGGTGCTCACGGCCGTGCTGCTCCTCACCTTCGGCGTGGCCCAGGCGCTCGGCATGGACCTGAGGCTTCCTTAGGAAAAAAGGGCCGCGGTCGTGAACCGACGCGGCCCATGCCAGGGCACCCGAGGAACTGGCTCCGCCAGGCCTCTGGGTGCGCCCCCTCCAAGCCGAAGGCGCTAGAGAGGGGGAGCCGCGAAGCGGCTTGGGGGTGCCTGTCAATACACCACGATCTTCCCCGTAGGCCGCGGGCTGTAGCAGTCGTTGTAGAAGTACTCGCCCTTCTGCGTGAAGGTGTAGTTGGCCGACTGCCCCGGCGCCAGACGGAAGTTGAACGCTCCTTCGAAGAACTGCGTGGCGCAGTGCGTGTTGGGGTTGTCGGCCGGATTGGTGAAGGTCACCGTCGTATTGGCCGGCACACGCATCCAGGTGGGCGTCATGGCATTCACCGCCGTCGACTCGGTGGTGCCGGGTGCGTTGGTGGCGGTCTGCACGCGGGCCAGGAACACCGTGTTGGGCGTTGGCAGCGCGGCGCCTTCCACCGCTGAGCCTGAGACCGGCCGGCGCACCTCGGGCGGCGTGGGCGTGGCGGCCGGTGGCACGGTGCCGCCCACCTTGAAGGCCCAAAGGTAGTCGCCCCGCGGTGCCGAGTTGCCGTATGGGATGCTCGTGCCGCCCGCATACACGGCGATGTACTGCTCGCCATCGATCTCGTAGGCGATGGGGCTGGCACTGATGCCCGAGCCGGTCTGGAAACGCCACAGCTCGCTGCCGTCCTGTGCGTCCAGGGCCAGCAGATTGCCGTCGGGCTGGCCGATGAACAGCAGGTTCGACGCCGTGCTCAGGATGCCGTTCCCATGGGCGAGCGAGTACGGCATCGGCTTCTTCCACTTGACCAGGTTGGTGCTCGGGTCGACCGCCACCACGGCACCGGTCTGGTACTCGCCCGGCGGCCGCAGGCCGTTGCTGGCCTCGGTGAGCGAATGGGCCGCGGCCACATAGCCCATGCCGGTGTAGACCAGCCCGGTGCGCGGACTGAAGGACTGGTGATTCCAGTTGGCGCCGCCCCCATGGCCGGGGATGGTGAGCACCGGCACGTCCCAGTGCGGGTCGAACAGGCAACCCGTCAGGTAGTTGGGAACGGCGCGGTTCGGATCGCCCGGAATCGCGGTGCCCAAGGCCTGATTGACCATGCAGGTCTCGGTCCAGGCGCCTTGCCGCGGGAAGGGCTGCGTGGGCGACGTGGCCTGCCGCACGTCCTGCTTGACCGGGATCTCGTCGATGCCCAGCGGCGCGCTGCCGTCGCGGCGGTCGAGGATGTAGTACATGCCCGTCTTGCTGCCGTAGATGACGACCTTGCGGTCGGCACCGTTGATCTTCACATCGGCCAGCACCGGCGACATGACGTTGTCCATGTCCCAGATGTCGTGGTGCACGGACTGGAAGTGCCACTTGTAGGCGCCCGTGTCCATGTCCAGCGCCACGATGGAGTTGGCGAACAGGTTCTGCCCCGGCCGCGTCGAGCCGTTCTGCGACGAGCCGCCGCGCACGTTGCCGAAGGTCCAATACACGGTCTTGAGGGCCGGGTCCACCGCCGGGTGGATCCAGGGCGTGGCGCCGGTGCGGTCGCTGTCGGGTGCACCGCCCCAGGTGTCGTAGCCCATCTCGCCGGCGCGGGGCACGCCCCAGAAGGCATTGAGCACCTTGCCGGTGGCCGCGTCGGCCGTGAAGGCGGCGCCGCGGTTGCCGTCGTTGGTGCCGATGAACAGGCGCTTGTCGTGGTAGACCAGCGCCACCTTCTGCACCGCGCCCAGGAAGGCCGCATCGGACGACGAGGTGGGGTACTGCTTGACGTAGACGACCTTGCCCGTGTCCTTGTCCAGGGCCACCAGCCGGTTGCCGCCGCCGATGGTGAAGACCAGGCCCAGGTCCTTGGCCACCGCGGCGCCGCGGCGGGTGATGGCGCCGTAGGGCGTCGTCCACTTCCATTTGGTGGCGCCGGTCTTGCCGTCGACCGCGATCAGGTTGCCCTGCGCCGATTCGATGTACAGCACGCCGTCCACGGCCACCGTGGTGCTCTGGCTGTTGCCGCTCACGACGCCGCCTTCGACGCGGTTGACCCAGGCGCCGCCGAGCTGGCCGACGCGGCTCTTGTCGATGGCGCCCAGGCTCGTGTAGTTCTGGTTGCCGAGGTTGCCGCCCACCTTCGGGAAGTCCTTGTCGCCGGCGGTGCAGCAGTCGGACAACGCGGCGGCCGGGGCTGGCGCGGGCTGTGGGGCGGGCGTTGGCGATGGGGACGGCGCCGGGGTGGGCGCGGGCACGATGGGCAGCACGCCGCCGTTGTTCGAGTCGCCGCCGCAGCCGGCCAGCAGAAGGGGGGAACCGATGACGCCGGCGGAAAGCAGCACCGTCGCCAGGTGGGTGAGTCTCATGACGTTGTCTCCGAAGAATGCGTGAGGCAGAACGAGGCGCGGCCGGCAGATGCCGGCCGCGTGTGGCCCGGTCAGGGCGTGGTGCAGAAGGGCGTCAGGCCCATGGCCGACTTCACGCCCTGCACGACCAGCTTCTGGAAGAACTCCGAGCCCACGCCGGAGTAGTTCTCCGCGAAGGAGTCGCCGTTGTGGCCCAGCGAGGTGACCCAGGCGCGGCCGCCGTCGTAGTACTGGCACCAGGCCGCCGGATGGAAGCCTTCATGGCCCGGATGCGGCGCGGCCGTCAAGGGCTTGAGCGTGGAGGTGTCCACGGTCGCGAGGAACTTCACGTTCGTCGGAAAGGGCTCGAGGTTGTACCACTCGTCCTGGAAGGAGAAGCGCTTGGGCAGGTCCTTGGTGGAGGGGTCATCGGCCACGATCAGCACGTCGCCCGCGCGGTTGGGGCCGTGGTTGTAGAAGTTGGCATTGCCCAGCAGGCCTTCGTAGTAGGGCCAGGTGTATTCCGCACCGAAGGCGTTGTGCAGGCCCACGAAGCCACCGCCACGGCGCATGTAGTTACGCAGCGCGGTGCGGGCCGCGTCCTTGCTGGTGGTGACCGCGTCGTTCCACAGCGTGTCGCGGTTGGGGCTGGCGAAGATCACTGCCTTGTAGTTGTTGATGCGGCCCGAGAGCACCGACACATCCTCCGTCCAGTCGGCCGTGATGCCCTCTGCCTTGAGCATGCGGATCAGCCCGGCCTGCATGAGGTTGTCGGGGTTGAGCGTCGGGTTCAGCCCCGCGGCCATCGGTGTGCCCAGGTTGGCGTGGCGCGGACCGGCGGTGCGCGAGTAGATCAGCACACGGTCAGGCGTCGAGGCGAAGGCGCCCCAGTCGTGATAGCACTTGGGATTGGTGCCCCGGCACACGTTGTAGTAGGTGTCGAAGCTGTCGTCGTCAGGATCGGCGGGTGCCGGATCGTCGGGTGGGGTGGTCGTCGGCGGTGTGGTGGCCGGTGGGTTGTTGCCGCTGGCGGGCGGGTTGTTGGCCGAGGCGGCGGCCAGCAGCGCAGCGGCCGCTGCGTTGTCGTTGCCGCCACTGCCGCCGCCGCATGCGGCCAGCGCCAGGCCGAGGCATGCGGCCGTTGCGGCGCGCAAGAGTTGGGCATGAAAGAGGGTCAAGGTTGTCTCCTGGGTTTGCTGAGAAGGGCGGCCGGGGCGCGCAGGGGCACGCCCGGCCATGGCGCATCGGCGCCGGGCGGTGAAAGGGGTTGGGGAAAGGCGCGACGACGGACGGCCCGCACTTCAGGCGGGTCGGTCGGGGAATCGTGGGGGTGGGTCGCCGCGCGCACCCGGCGCGCTGCGTGCATGCATGGCGTTGGTCTCAAGGTCCGTCGTACGAAGGCGCAGGCACCTTCGACGCGGCCATCTGGCTGCGTTCACGCGTGTCTCCTGTTCTCTTGATGCTTCCCGTGTGGGCGCATCGTAATCAAACAGGAAAAGTTTTCCAAGAAAAAATGTTGTTCCGATTCGAGCCTCGGTGGCTGCTCAGGGCTGGCCGCGAATGGATGGGACGCCTGCGCACAGGCACAGGCACGCGCATGTCGTGGCGCGATGAAGGCAATAAGGGCGGGCGGCTTGACCGGCGCCGCAGGCGTGGGCGCGCACGCGGCTCACAAGGAGCAGTTGCGCGACGGCGGGGCTGCGAAGCAGCGCCAAAGAGCCGGCAGGATGATCCGCGTGCGGCCTGCCTGCCGAGTGCGGGTGGCTCAGGCCCGGCGGCGGAACAGCGGCGAGGCGCCGCTGGCGCGTGAGACGTCCTGTGCGGTCTCCAGCAGCGCGGGGCCCAGCTCTTCCATGCGCTGTGGCGTCAGGCGCACGGCCGGCCCGGCGATGGTGATGACGCCGATGGCCTTGTCGCCGGGGCCGGCCACAGGCGCTGCCATGGCGGTCATGCCGGGTGCGAACACCTCGTTGATCATGCTGAAGCCGCGTTGGCGGGCGGCCTTCACATAGGTCATCACGGCCTTGATCGAGGTGGGTGCCTTGGGGCCGAAGTCCTTGGGGCTGCCCAGCCCGCGCCGCGCCACGATGGCCAGTGCCTCGTCGTCGCCCAGGGTCGACAGCCAGGCATGACCGGCCGCGCTGCACGACAGCTCCACCGACAGGCCCATGTCCGGGTCATAGCGCAGGCCGCGCGTGGCGCCCTGGGCCTTGGCGACGAAGGTCAGTTCCTCGCCATCGACCACCGCCAGCCGCACCAGCTCGCCCGAGGTCTGCGCCAGCTGCTCGAGCAGCGGCTGCGCCACATCCACGACGCCGGAGCGGCTGAGGAAGGCCAGGCCCAGGGCAGCGAGCTTGATGGTGATCTGGTAGTGGCCGTCGCGCTCGTCCTGCCGCACATGGCCGCAGCGCACGAGGTCCGAGAGGATGCGATGGGTGGCCGACAGCGGCAGCTGCAGCTCGCTGGCGAGCACCGACAGCGCGCAACCCTGAGGATGGTCGGCAAGGTATTCGAGCACCTTGAAGCTGCGTTCCATCACACCACTCATGTTTCGGCTCCCGGCCGACAGAGGTCGGCGATTTCTTGGACGGGCGCCACTGTACCAAAGCACCGAATAGATTTTCACTGTGGAAATTCTTTCCACATGTGCTTATGATCGCGCCGCCTGGCGGGTCCGAGTGGCCGGCCACCGTCCAACCCTCATGGAGACAACCTTGAAGAAATTCGTCCGAGCCTTCGTCGCCGCGGGCCTCGCCGCCGCGTTCGCCCTGCCCGCCGTTGCCCAGCAGGAGCGCACCATCCGCTTCGGCCACCTCAACAACCCCGACCATCCGGTGAGCTTCGGCGTCAAGCGCTTCGCCGAACTGCTCTCGACCAAGAGCGGCGGCAAGATGAAGGTGCAGGAGTACCCGTCCAACCAGCTGGGCAACGAGATGCAGCAGCAGGCCGCGCTGCAGGGCGGCGTGCAGCAGATGTCGGCGCCGGCCACCACCTCGCTCGCGGGCATCGTCAAGGAGTTCGGACTGGTCGACTTCCCCTTCTCGGTGGCCACCTTCGAGCAGGCCGATGCCCTGCTCGACGGCCCGCTGGGCCAGGCGCTGATCGCCAAGCTGCCCGAGAAGGGCCTGGTGGCACTGGGCTACTGGGACCTGGGCTTCCGCAACGTGACCAACAGCCGCCAGGCCATCACCAAGCCGGAAGACCTGGAGGGTTTGAAGATCCGCGTGATCCCGAACCCCGTGTTCCTCGACACCTTCAAGGCCTTCAAGGCCAACCCCGTGCCGATGCCTTTCGCGGAGCTCTATGGTGCGCTCGAATCCAAGGCGGTGGACGGCCAGGAAAACCCCTTCTCGGTGATCCTGTCCAACAAGTTCTACGAAGTGCAGAAGTACGTCAGCGCCACCAACCACGTGTACGCCGCCAACATCGTGCTGGTGAGCAAGAAGTTCTGGGACCAGCTCACGCCCCAGGAGCAGAAGTGGATGCGCGAGGCCGCCGACGAGTCGCGTGCCTACCAGCGCCAGGTGAGCCGCGCCGCCGCGCAGAAGGCGCTGGGCGAGCTGCAGGCCAAGGGCGCGCAGTTCAACGAGCTGTCGGCCGACCAGCAGGCCCGCATGCGTCAGATCGCCCAGCCGGTGATCGACAAGTTCGCCGCGCAGTACGACCCCGCCATGGTCAAGCTCTACAAGGATGAGCTGGCCCGCATCCGCAAGCAGTGATTTCCGCAACCCGCATGAGCGCTTCCATGAACATCCTCGTCCTGCACGGACCCAACCTCAACCTGTTCGGCCGCCGCGAGCCGCACATCTACGGCACCACCACGCTGGCGGAGATCAATGCGCGCATCGCCGCCCTGGCGGAAGAGCTGCGCGTGCAGGTCCACACGCTGCAGTCCAACCACGAAGGCGCGTTGATCGACTTCCTGCACGAGCACATCGACAGCGCCGACGGCGCGCTGGTCAACCCTGCCGGCCTGACGCAGCACGGCGTGCCGCTGCACGATGCCATCAAGGCCATGCCCTTCCCCGTGCTGGAAGTGCACATGTCCAACATTGCCGCCCGCGAGAGCTGGCGGGCGCATTCCATCATCTCGCCCGCCGTGCGCGGCACGATCCAGGGCCTTGGGCCTCAGTCGTACCTTGCGGCGCTGCGCGGGCTGGTCGAGATCGTGCGCGAGGCCCGGCGCTGACGCCCGGCCTCCACAGGAGCGCGCCCGCTGCGGCGCGCTCCGGGAGATCCTCATCATGAATCGCTGGATCGACCGCGCCTGCCGCGCGGTGGAGAACCTGGTTGCGCTCATGCTGGCCGTGATGGTCGTGCTCGTGTTCGGCAACGTCGTGCTGCGCTACGGCTTCAACTCGGGCATCCTGCTGTCCGAAGAAGTCTCGCGCTGGCTCTTCATCTGGATGACCTTCCTCGGCGCGCTGGTGGCGTTGCACGAGCGCGCCCATCTGGGCGTGGACATGGTCGTCGGCCGCCTGCCGCCTGCCGGCAAGAAGCTGTGCCTGCTGCTGAGCCAGCTGCTGATGCTCTACATGCTGTGGCTGCTTCTGCAGGGCAGCATCGTGCAGACGCGCATCAACTGGGACGTGGAGGCGCCGGTCACCGGCCTCTCGATGGCCATCGTCTACAGCGTGGGCATCGTGTTCGCCATCGGCGGTGGCCTGCTGCTGCTGATCGACCTGGGCCGCCTGCTTACGGGCCGCCTGCGCGAGGACGAACTCGTCGCCGTGCAGGAGTCGGAAGAGGCCGCGGCGCTGGCACAGGTGCTGGGCAACGCCCAGGCCTCGCAGGCACAACCGAACCCACATTCCCAGAAAGGCCGGCCATGACGCTGACCGTGTTCATCGGATCGCTGCTGCTGGCCATGGCCATCGGCATGCCGATCTCCTTCGCGCTGCTGGCCAGCGGCGTGGCCCTGATGTGGCAGCTGGACCTGTTCGACGCGCAGATCCTCACGCAGAACCTCATCGGCGGTGCCGACAGCTTTCCGCTGCTGGCCGTGCCCTTCTTCATGCTCGCCGGCGAGATCATGAACGTGGGCGGCCTGTCCAAGCGCATCGTCAACCTGGCGCTCTCGTTGGTGGGGCATGTGCGCGGCGGGCTGGGCTATGTGACCATCATGGCGGGCTGCCTGCTGTCGGCCCTCTCGGGCTCGGCCGTGGCCGATGCCGCGGCGCTCACGGCACTGCTGCTGCCCATGATGACTGCCGCCGGTCACGACAAGGCCCGCGCGGGCGGGCTGATCGCGGCCACCGGCATCATCGGGCCGGTGATCCCGCCCAGCATCGGGCTGGTGATCTTCGGCGTGGCGGCCAATGTGTCGATCTCCAAGCTCTTCCTCGCGGCCATCGCGCCGGGGCTGATGATCGGCGGCGCGCTGTGGATCACCTGGGCCTGGGTGGTGCGGCGCGAGAAGGTCGCGCCGCCGCCGCGCAAGAGCCGCCGTGAGATCCTCGCGGCCGCGCGCGAGGCGGGCTGGGCGCTGCTGCTGCCGGTGATCATCCTGGTGGGCCTGCGCATGGGCGTGTTCACGCCCACCGAAGCGGCGGTGGTCGCGGCGGTGTATGCCTTTGCCGTGGCGACCTTCGTCTACCGCGAGCTGAACTTCTGGCAGTTGCGCGACGTGTTCGTAGCGGCGGCCAAGACCAGCGCGGTGGTGATGTTCCTGATCGCGGCGGCCATGGTCAGCGCCTGGCTCATCACCGTGGCCGACCTGCCATCGAAGGTGGTGGGACTGCTGGAGCCCTTCATGGGCAACAAGGTGCTGTTGATGATCGGCATCATGGTGCTGGTGATGGTGGTCGGCACCGCGCTGGACATGACGCCGACCATCCTGATCCTCACGCCGGTGCTGATGCCGGTGGTGATCAAGGCGGGCATCGACCCGGTCTACTTCGGCGTGATGTTCATCATCAACAACTCCATCGGTCTGATCACGCCGCCGGTGGGCGTGGTACTGAACGTGGTGGCGGGTGTGGGCCGCATGAAGATGGACGAGGTCACCCGCGGGGTGCTGCCCTTCATGGCGGCGGAGTTCGCCATCATGTTCGTGATGGTGCTGTTTCCCCAACTGGTGATCGTGCCGGCGCGCTGGTTCGGCGGCTGAGGCGCAGCGGGGCGAGGCGGGTCGCCTCGCCGCGCCTCGCCGCTGCGGCACGGCTCGCGGCGTGACATCGCGTTGCGGCCCCGGGGCTGCGAGGGCTCGCCGGCGGAAGAATTCGGCATGGTTATTGCTGTCGTCGCGGACCGCCTGACGTCCCTGCGCCAAAACCATGCATACCTGGACCACCGAGAACCTTTCAGGCCGGGACAAGTTCGGGTTCTGGCGTGACGTGCTCTGCCAGACCTATTTGGCGCTGGATCCGCGGGTGGCCGACGAGCGGCAGTTCGTGGGGCGGGTCAGCGCACATCCGCTGTCCACGATCAACGTCACCACGATCTCCTCGTCGCGCCAGGAGATCTACCGGGGAGCATCCGAGATCCGGCGCATGCCGACCGAGGTGTACTTCCTGAACCTGCAGACGCGCGGGCAGTGCCGGATGATCCAGGGCGGGCGCGACGCACTCCTTGGTCCCGGTGAGTTCTCGATCGTGGATTCGACGCAGCCTTACCTCAACGATTACTGCAGCGACGACTGGGAGCAGCATTCGTTCCGGATTCCGCACCATCTGCTGCGACCGCTGGTGCAGCGCCCGGAACAGAAGACTGCGATCAAGGTCGCCAACGATGGCGGGTTGGGGAGCATGGCCATCGATTTCCTGACCCTGATCGCGCAGCGCGCGCAAGCCGTTCCGGATGCCGCCGGTGCGAAGCTGGGAGAGAGCCTCGTCAACCTGGTCGCGCTCTCCCTTGGTGCCACGGCGCAAGCCCGCGAGTCCGCCCAGCAAAGCGCCCGGCAAGGTTTCTGTGCCACCGTCACCAAGCACATCGAGCTGAACGCGGCGGACCCGCATCTTTCACCATCGAGCGTGGCTGCCCACTTCCGGGTATCTGCACGCTACCTGCACAAGGTGCTCGAAGAAGGTGGTCGGTCCTTCGGGCGGATCCTTCTGGAGAGCCGGCTCGAGCACTGTGCGCAGGACCTGCGCAGCGCCGAGCCGGCGCTGTCCATCTCGCAGATTGCCTACCGTTGGGGCTTCAACGACCTCTCGCATTTCAGCCGCACCTTCCGCGCGAAGTTCGGCCATACGCCGAGGGAACATCGGGCCGCAGCCGCCCGCTGAATACGCACGAAGCTCGGCCGAGCGCTCGCGCATCGTGCGCGAGGCGGCAGGCGACATCCCTGTTTCACCATCGCGCGGAGCCCGCGGCTCTGCGCCGTCGACGTGCCGCAGCGAGCCGCACCAAGCCGTTCCCTCGCAGAACAGTGCGCGTGCGCGCAGAGCCAAGACCCGGGTCGGAGGGCTTCCTAGACTGGAATCTCCCAACGCCCACAACCCGGAACTCCTCATGCGTAAACGTCTGATCTTCAATTGCTTCTCGATGAATGTGGTCTCCCACATCTATCACGGCACCTGGCGTCATCCCGAAACGACGCAGATGAACTTCGATGACCTGGACACCTGGAAAGACCTGTGCAGGCTCCTCGAAAAAGGCAAGTTCGATGCGCTGTTCCTGGCGGACATCCTGGGCATCGATCCGGCCTACAACGGATCGTGGGACACGTACATCAAGGAAGGAATGCAGATCCCGTGCAACGACACCGGCGCGCTGTGTGCCGCGCTGATCGGGGTGACCGAGCACCTGGGGCTGACCTTCACCAGCTCCATCATGTCGGAGCATCCGTTCAGCTTCGCGCGCCGCATGTCCACCCTCGATCACCTGAGCAAGGGCCGCATCGGCTGGAACATCGTCACCAGCGCCACCCACAACGCCGCCCAGAACTTCGGCTTCGACCAGATCGTCGAGCATGACGAGCGCTACCGCTGGGCCGAGGAATACATGGACGTGGTCTACAAGCTGTGGGAAGGCTCCTGGGACGAAGGCGCGGTTCTGGCGGACCGTGCCAACGGCATCTATGCCGATGCGGACAAGATCCATCGCATCTATCACCAAAGCAAGCGCTACAGCGTCCTCGGACCGCACATGGTGTCGCCCACACCGCAGCGCGTGCCCGTGCTCTATCAGGCGGGCTCCTCCAAGGTGGGACGCGAGTTTGCTGCCAGGCATGCCGAAGGCACCTTCGTGCTCTACCCAACGCTGGAAGGCGCGCGCAAGGGCATCGCGGAGCAGCGCGAGCTGGCCGTGGCCGCAGGACGTCGTGCCGACGACATCAAGTTCATTCAGGGCTTCTCCTTCGTGGTGGGAAGCACCATGGAGGAAGCCTGGCGCAAGTCGGAAGAGATCGACCGGTGGGTGAGCTACGACGGCCTGGCCGCGCACATCAGCCGCGACATGGGCATCGACCTGGGCGGCCTCGACCCCGACATGACGCTTGACCAGGCCAACATGTCGGGCGTCCAGGGCTATGCCCGCATGTACGAGGACTCCCACAACGGCCAGAAGGCCAAGGTGTCCGACTTGGTCAAGGCCCTGTCGTACAGCGGCCGGATGGTCGGAACGCCCGAAAGCATTGCCGATGAACTGGAGAAGTGGCAGGACGCGGGCATCGATGGCGTGAACATGATCGCGCAGTTCTTCCCGCAGTCGTACAAGGACTTCATCGAGCATGTCATTCCCCTGCTGCAGGATCGTGGCCTGGCCCAGCGCGAGTACGCCTCGGGTTCGCTTCGCCAGAAGATGTTCCCCGAGACGGGCGGGCGCCTGCCCGAGCGGCACGCGGCCGCCCGATACCGCGGTGCCTTCAAGGGCGCGGCCGAGAAGAGCGCTGGCGGGACGGGCGTCAGCTGGAACAAGGAGACGGCGGCGGCTTGAGGTGCCGCTGCCGGAAGCACTCCATGGTCACCGATGAACTCCACGTCCCGGACGCTTTCAAGACCGGCATGCGCCGGCTGGCCGCTGGCGTTTCTCTGATCACCAGCCGGCTGGACGAGCGGCGCGTCGGACTGATCGCCACCGCGGTCAGCTCGGTGGTGGCGGATCCGCCGACCCTGCTCGTCTGCATCAACCAGGGTGCCTCGGCGCACGCCGACATCCTGGCGGCAGGCATCTTCGCGGTGAATGTGCTGGCGGCGTCCGACCAGGGCATGGCCCAGGTCTTCAGTGATCCGTCACGGCGTCACGAGCGCTTCCAGACCGGCGTCTGGGACCGCGCAGTGACGGGGGCGCCGCTGCTTGGCTCCGCCATCGTGGCATTCGATTGCGCGGTGGTTCGGCAGATACCCTACACCACGCACACGATCTTTCTCGGCGAAGTGCGTGCGGTGCGGACGGCCGGGTCGACGTGCGACCCGCTGGTGTACCTCAACCAGCAGTTCAGGCGCGTGGCGGCGCTCTGAGTCTCACGTGGACGGCGGGGGTGATGCCAGTCCCGAGCCGGGGATCGTGCGGCTCGCTGCCTCGGCGGCTCAGTCCAGGATGGCGCGGCGCACGTCTTCCTGCAGGCTGCGCAGGTGCGCGCGCATGGCCTCGCGCGCGCGGTCCGCGTCGCGGCTGCGCAGCGCCTCCAGGATGCGGCCGTGCTCGTCGTGGTTCTCGCGCTGGCGGTGCAGCGGACTGTGCAGGCGGAAGAGCCGGGCATTCACCCGCAGCTCCTCCACCAGGCGCGGAAACACGACGTTGCCGCTGGCGCCGGCCAGGAACAGGTGCAGCTTGTCGTCGAAATGCCAGTGGGCGGTCTCGTCGTGCTCGCCCTCATGGAGGGCGCGCGCTTCGGTCTCGAGTGCATCCAGCTCCTCACTGGGGATGCGCGGCGCAGCCAACGCGATGGCTTCGCCCTCGATCACCTCACGGGCGCGCATGCAGTCGAAATATTCCTTGGTGCCCAGCGCACGCACCGCGTACGAGCGCGCGTCGCGCCGCACCAGCAGGCCCTCGCCGGCCAGGCGCACCAGCGCCTCGCGCATGGGCGTGCGGGAGATGCCCAGCTCTTCGGCCAGCCGGCCTTCCTGCAGCGGGCTGCCGCCGGAGATCTTGCGGTCGAGGATGAGCGTGCGCAGCCGGTCGTAGGCCTGCTCGGCCAGACTGGTCGAGCGCACCTCGAGCGGCGCGATCGTGATGGTGGCCGGCTGGGCGGGGCTGGGCAGGGTGGGCATGCGGAACGGCGTGGCGCGAAGGGCAAAAGCTTAGCAGGCCGATACGTCCGCGAGCACAGCGCTGCGGGCTGCGCCTGCGATGGACGCGCCCGTCGCAAGGGGGAGGCGGGCACTCAGAGCCATTTTTCCAGCGGATTGCCGTCGCGGGGCGCGCGCGGCCGCAGGCAAGGCAGGAAGAGCCCGGAGCCCGGCGCCGCATCGAATCGCCCGCCGTGCCATACGAGCCGGCCGCGGGAGACCGTGGTCGCGGGCCAGGCACGCAGCTTCATGCCTTCGTAGGGCGTGTAGTCGGCCGCATGGTGGAGCATGTCGTTGCGGATGGTGATCTCTTCGCCCGGCGCGAACTGGTCCCAGATCACGAGGTCGGCGTCGCCACCGACCGCGATGGTGCCCTTGCGCGGGTACAGGCCATACAGGCGCGCGGGGTTGGTGGCGGTCAGCTCTACGAAGCGGTGGATGTCGATGCGCCCGGCCATCACGCCCTCGCTCATCAGCAGCGGCAGGCGCGTCTCCACGCCCGGGATGCCGTTGGGAATGCGGTCGAAGGAGGCATCGTCGCCCGCGACGCGCTTGCCATCGGGCCCGTTCATGTTGAAGGGCGCGTGGTCGGACGAGACGATGGTGAAGAGCCCGCTGGAAAGGCCGTTCCAGATGAACTGCTGGTTGGCCTTGTCGCGCGGCGGCGGGCTGCAGATGCAGCGGGCGCCGTGCATCGGGTCGCTCTCGTCGATGCCCAGGTCCTCGGCGCTGAGGAAGAGGTACTGCGGGCAGGTCTCGGCGTGGATCGGCAGGCCGCGGCCCCGGGCCCAGTGGATCTGCTCCACCGCCTCGCGGCCCGAGACATGCACGATCAGGATCGGCGTGTCGATCAGTTCCGCCAGGGCGATGGCGCGGTGCGTGGCCTCGCGCTCCACGGCCATCGGCCGCGAGGCGGCGTGGTAGCGCGGCGCGGTGAGGCCGGCGTCCAGCAGCTGTTCGGTGAGCCAGGCGATGCAGTCGCTGTTCTCCGCATGGATCATGGTCATGGCGCCATGGCGGCGGGCCGTGGCCAGGACCTCGATGATCTGGCGGTCTCCCAGCTTCAGATCGTCGTAGGTCATGTAGATCTTGAAGGAGGTGTACCCCTTCTCGATCAGCTGCGGCAGCTCGCGCTGCGTCACGTCCTTGGTGGCGTCGGCCACGATGAGGTGGAAGGCGTAGTCGATGCAGGCCTTGCCTTCGGCGCGGCGGTGGTAGTCGTCCACCGCGGCCTGGATGCTGTGGCCGCGCTGCTGCAGCGCGAAGGGCAGCACGGTGGTGGTGCCGCCGCAGGCGGCGGAGCGCGTGCCCGTCTCGAAGTCGTCGGCGAACTTCGAGCCGTCGCTGGTGGGCTGGTCGAAATGGCAGTGCCCGTCCACGCCACCCGGCGTGACCAGGCGGCCAGCGGCGGCCAGCTCGCGCGTGGCGCTGCCTTCGAGGTCCTGCGCGATGGCGCTGATGCGGCCGTTCTTCACGCCGATGTCGGCGCGGTAGCGGTCGCCGACGGTGGCGATGTCCGCGTTGCGGACGATGAGGTCGTAGTGGGCCATGGTGGGGCGATGCGGGTCTGTACTTCAGCGCTGCTCAAGGGCGGCTTCGCCGGGTACGGGCCCATGCGACTTGGACTCGGCGCCGTGCCCGTAGGCGCGGCCGAAGTGGCGCTCGATGCGGCGCTGGATCAGGTCCCAGGCCGTCGTCATGAGCAGGTAGTAGATGGCCGCGACGAGGAACAGCTCCAGCACCATGAACTTCTCCTGGATCAGCACCTGCGTGCGGCGCAGCAGCTCTTCCATCGAAATCACGGAGGTGACCGAGGTGGTCTTGAGCAGGCCGTTGATGCTGTTGCCCAGTGTGGGGATGATCAGCCGCATGGCCTGTGGCAGCACGACGTAGCGCATGGTCTGCGCGCCGGTGAAGCCCATCGCCCGCGCGGCATTGGTCTGTCCGGCCGGGATGGACTGGATGCCGCCGCGCACGATCTCGGCCAGGTAGGCCGCCTCGTTGAGGATCAGGCCCAGCAGCGCCGACTCGATCACCGACAGCTTCAGGCCCATCTGCGGCAGGCCGGTGTAGATGATGATGAGCTGGACCAAGAGCGGCGTGCCGCGGAACACCCAGATGTAGAAGTGCGCCGGGGCCGAGAGCCAGCGGTGGCGCGACAGCCGCGCCAGCGCCAGGGCGCAGCCCAGGAGCAGGCCGCCCGCGATGGCGGCCAGCGTCAGCCACAGGGTCGTCACCGCGCCCTGGAGGATGTAGGGGTTGAACAAGTAGTCGGCGAATCCCGACCAGCTCCAGCCTTGGCCCATGTGGCGTCCTTCGTGTCGCTTCGATGGCACCCCCGCCGGGGGTGCGCCTCACGCCCATCCCGTCGTGGGACGGGCGCCCTGCCCTGTCAGGCCGCCGGTCCCTTGACGACCACCGGGCCGTCGATGGGCTTCACGCCGTACTGGTCGAACAGCTTCTGGAAGCTGCCGTCGGCCTTCATGTCGTTGAGCACCTTGGCCACGGCGTTGGCCAGCTCCTTGTTCTTGGTGGCCAGCGCCACGGGCGTGGGGAAGAGGCCCGACAGCACGCGGTCGAAGTCGCCGCGCTTCTGGTACTCGGCCCCCGTGGAGTCGATGGACAGGGCCACTTCCACCTGGCCGGCGCGCAGCGCCTGGAAGGCCATCGCGAAGTTCTCGAAGGTGCGGATGGTCATGCCCTTGAGGCCCTTGTCGGTGAGCTGCTTGTCCAGCTCGCGTGCCTTGCGCTCCTCGAAGCCGCCGATCTCCACGCCGATGGTCTTGCCCGACAGGTCCTCGGGCTTGGCGATCTTCAGCGGGTTGCCCTTGGCGGTGCTGATGCTGATGGCCTGGTCTTCGTACTGCAGCATCTGCATCAGCTTGGCGCGTTCCTCGGTGTAGAAAATGCCGGTGTTGATCAGGTCCCAGCGGCCGGCCTGCAGGCCCGGGATCATGGCCGAGAACTCGATGCGCACGTACTCCGGCGTCAGGCACAGGCGCTTGGCGATGGCTTCGCCCAGCTCCACGCGCATGCCCTTGAGCGCACCGGTCTGGTCCACGAACTGCATCGGCGGCAGCGTCGGGTTGACCGACATGGTCAGCGTGCCCTTCTTCACCAGTGCCGAATCGGGCACGGGCGACTTGCAGGTCTGGGCGGAGGCGAGGCCGGTGGCCAGCAGGGCCGCGGCGGCGACGGAGGCGAAGCGCAGTTTCATGGGAAGTCCTCGGGGGCAGGTCGAAGTGAAGGGAATGGGGTGAGGCGCGGCGGTGCTCAGGCGGCGATGGAGTCGAGCAGGCCCAGGCGGTCGAGCTCGGCGCGCAGGTCGGCCTGGTCTTCGGGCGGCAGCGGCAGGCGCGGCGCGCGGGGCTGGCCCACGGGCAGGCCCATCATGGCCAGGCCGTCCTTGGAGGCGGCGACATAGCGGTGGCCGCCGACCCAGCGCACGATGGGCAGGATCTTCTTGTAGAGCGCCAGGGCCGATTCCATGTCGCGCTCGTCGGCCACGAGCTCGAAGAGGCGGGCCGAGTCCTTCGGAATGAGGTTGGAGCACACGGCCACCCAGCCCTGCGCGCCCAGCCAGAAGGACTCGTAGCCCAGGATGCCTGCGAACACGGTCATGCGGTCGCCGCACAGCTCGATGATGTCGCGCACCCGCGTCACCTCGAGCGTGGACTCCTTGATGTACTGGCAAGCGTCGATGCGCGACAGGCGTGCCACCAGTTCGGGCTTGAGGTCCACATTGGCCGTGGCCGGGTTGTTGTAGACCATGATGGGGATGTCGATGGCCTCGCCCACCTTGCGGTAGTGCGCGAACAGCTCGTCGTCGGTGGGCGTGCTGTAGAAGGGCGGAATGATCATGACGCCGTCCGCGCCCATGGTCTGGGCTTCGCGCGACAGGCGCACGCATTCGTCGGTCCATTCTGCGCCGGTGCCGATCAGCACGGGCACGCGTTTTGCTGCCGTGGACACGCAGGTCTCGATCACCAGATTGCGTTCCTCGGCATCCAAAGACAGGAATTCGCCGGTGCTGCCCAGGGGGATCAGCCCGTGGATCCCCTCCTCGATCTGCCAGTTGACCAGCTTCTTCAGGGCCGGCACGTCCACATGCTTGCCGTCGGCGGTGAGAGGGGTGATGAGCACCGTATAGGTGCCACGGAACGCTGTCATGCCCGGTCCTTGCTCGAAAAAGGGTCGCGATACGGTTGGTATACGTGCAGTATACGTATACGATATGTGAAATCAACACGATTTCGCAGCCGTTCTTTTTCGCGCCGATGACCGACCTTCGCCTTCGCCATCCCTCTATCGCCACGGCCGGCCGCACCATCCGCATCCATTACGACGGGCAGCCCGTTGCGGCCCTCGAAGGCGAGACGGTCGCTGCGGCGCTGACCGCTGCCGGCCATGTGGCGTTGCGCCACACCCGCAGCGGCGAGCGTCGCGGCCTCTATTGCGGCATGGGCGCCTGCCAGGACTGCCTGGTCACCATCGACGGCCGGGCCAGCCAGCGGGCCTGCCTGGCCAAGGTCGAGGACGGCCAGGACATCCGTTCACAGATGCCGGCCGGCACGCCGGACGATCCCCTTCAGCCCTTGACGCCGGCCGCCGGCGCGGCACCCGACGAGCGCACGGTCGACGTGCTGGTGATCGGCGCCGGCCCCGCCGGCCTGGCCGCCGCGCGCACGGCCGCGCGCACCGGACTCTCGGTGCTGGTGCTGGACGAGCGACCGCAGGCCGGCGGCCAGTACTTCAAGCCGCTGGCGCCTTCGCACCGCAGCGATACCCCGCTGGACCGGCAGTTCGCCCAGGGCGAAACCTTGCGCCGGCAAGCCGAGGCGGCCGGCGTCCGCTTCGAACAGGGCGCCCAGGTCTGGGCGGCGTTCTCGCCCCAGGAGGTTGGTGCGCTCATCGACGGGCGGGCGACGGTGGTTCGCTGCCGCCAGCTGGTGATCGCCCCGGGCGCCTACGAGCGGCCCGTGCCCTTTCCGGGTTGGACGCTGCCCGGCGTGATGACGACCGGCGCAGCGCAGACCCTGGCTCGCGCCTACCGCGTCGCACCGGGCGAGCGGGTGCTCATCGCCGGCAACGGTCCGCTCAATCTGCAGTTGGCAGTGGAACTGCTGCAAGGCGGCGCCAAGGTGCTGGCCGTGGTGGAGTCCGCGCCGGCGCCTTCCGCCGCGCAGATCAAGCCCGCCCTGGCGGCGATGCGTGCGGCGCCCGACCTTGTGTGGCAGGGCGCCCGCTACCTCAGGCTCCTGCGTCGCGCCGGCGTGCCCGTGCTTTGGGGCCGCCATGTGGTCGCGGCCGAGGGGGACGCGCGGGTATGCCGCGTGGTGATCGCCGAGCACGCCGCGCCGACGCAGACCACTGCCTTCGACGTGGACACGCTGTGCCTGGGCTACGGCTTCATCCCGTCGACGGAGCTGGCCCGCATGCTGGGCTGCGCGCACCATGCGGCTGGCCGGCACCTGGGCCATCTCGCCACGACGACGGCCGAGGACGGCGCCACGTCCATCCCTGGCGTCTACGTGGTGGGCGACGGCGCCGACCTGGGCGGCGCGCGGGTGGCGCTGGCCCGCGGCACGCTGGCCGGCGGCGCAGCGGCGCGTGCCCTGGGCCGCACCGTGGCCGCCGACGCGCGCACGCGGACCGACCTGCATCGGGCCGAGGCCTTCCAGCGCGCCCTGTGGACGCTCTACCAGGCACCGCCGATGTCGCTGGCCGAAGTGCCCGACGAGACCGTGCTATGCCGCTGCGAAGAGATCCGCTTCGGCGACGTGCGTGCGCAGATCCGCGCCGGCCGCGACTCGCTGGCCGCCATCAAGCGCAACACCCGGCTCGGGATGGGCCGCTGTCAGGGCCGCTACTGCGCCGTGACCGCCGCCAAACTGGTGACCGAGATGACCGGCCGCGCCGTGGCGCCGGAGCAGTACCTGGCACCGCGCCCCCCGGCCAAGCCGGTGCCCGCGGGGGCACTGGGTTTCGAGAAGCCCGAATGGGGCGGCCACAAGCCGGCCATCACGCCCAACCTGGCGCGGCCCGTCGAGAGCGCGCCGCTGCCCGACATGCAGGCCGACGTGGTCGTCATCGGCGCGGGCGTGCTCGGCGCCTCGCTCGCCTACTACCTGTCGCAGGCCGGCCAGGATGTGCTGGTGCTCGACCGGGACGAGCTCAACCTGCAGGCCTCGGGCGCCAACGCCGGCAGCCTGCATGTGCAGCTGCTGAGCTTCGACTTCGGCGCCAAGGCCCAGGCCGGTGGCGGGCCGGCCGCCGCCACGCTGCCGCTCGGGCCGCTGTCGGTGCGGCTGTGGCAGCAGATCGAGCAGGACTGCGGCGAGGACCTGGAAATCAAGATCACCGGCGGTCTGATGGTGGCCGACAGCGAGGCCGGCATGCGCTTCATCGAAGCCAAGGCCGCGCTGGAGCGCCAGCACGGCATCGAGGCCCATGTGATCGACGGCACCGAACTGCGGCGGCTCTCCCCTGCCCTGTCCGAAAGCCTGCTGGGCGCGGAGCTGTGCCCCATGGAAGGCAAGATCAACCCGCTGCGCGCCACCTATGCGCTGGCCGCCCGCGCGCAGGCCCGCGGGGCGCGCTTCGTGCGAGGCTGCAACGTGCAGTCCATCGAACGGCAGCCCGGCAACGGCGCCGGTTTCGTGCTCGCCACCTCGCGCGGCACCGTGCGTGCGCGCCGGCTGGTCAACGCCAGCGGGGCCTGGTCCAGCACCGTGGGCGACATGCTGGGCGTGCGCATCCCGGTGCAGGGCGCGCCGCTGCAGATGATCGTGACCGAGCCCGCGCCGCCGGTGGTGGATCACCTGATCGCCCACGCCGACCGGCACCTCAGTCTCAAGCAGGCGGCCAGTGGCGGCCTGCTCATCGGGGGCGGCTGGACGGCCGCCTTCGATCCGGCCATGCGCCTCAACCGCGCGGTGCGCGACAGCCTCGAAGGCAGCCTCTGGGTTGCGCGGCACGTGCTGCCGGCGGTGGCGGGCCTGCACATGGTGCGTTGCTGGGCCGGCATGAACGTCAACATCGACGGCGCGCCGATCCTGGGCGAGGTGCCCGGTGTGCCGGGCTTCTACAACGCCGTGACCTCCAACGGCTACACGCTGGCGCCCATCGCCGGCAAGCTGGTGACCGAACTGCTCGTACATGGCGATGCCGGCATGGACCTCACGCCCTTTCGCATCGACCGCTTCCTGTGACCTTCTCTCGAATGACCGAACCGACCCTGACGCCCGAGGCCGCGCGCACGCTGATGCGCGGCTTCATCGACGACCACTTCGACGCGCAGGTCGACATGCTCGCGGCGCTGGTGCGCTGCCCATCCGACAACCCACCCGGCGACTGCGCGCCCCATGCCGAACTGGCCGCCCAGCTGTACGAGGCGCAGGGCTTCACCGTCGAGCGCCACCCGGTGCCGGCCGAAGAGGCCGCCCGCCACGGCATGCGCAGCGTGGTCAATCTGATCGTGCGCGAGCGCTTCGGCGACGGCCCGGTGGTGGCGCTCAACGCGCATGGCGACGTGGTGCCGCCCGGTGCCGGCTGGAGCGCCGACCCCTACGGCGGCGAGGTGCGCGATGGCTGGCTCTACGGCCGCGGTGCGGCCGTGTCCAAGTCCGACTTCACCACCTACGGCCAGGCCCTGCGCGCACTGCGCGCCGCCCATGCGGCCGGCCTGCCGCTGGCCGGCAGCGTCGAACTGCACCTGACCTACGACGAAGAGACCGGTGGCATGACCGGCCCCGGCTGGCTGCTGTCGCAGGGGCTGAGCCGGCCCGACTACGTGCTGTCGGCCGCCTTCAGCCACCATGTGGTGGTGGCCCACAACGGCTGCCTGCATCTCGAAGTGACGCTGCACGGCCTGTCGGCCCATGCGGCCCGACCCGATACCGGCCACGACGCCATCGAGGCCGCCGCCCATCTGCTGCCGGCGCTCTACCGCTACCGCGACAGCCTCGCGCAGCGGCCCTCGGCCACGCCGGGCATTACGCATCCGACCCTGGTCGTGGGGCTGATCGAAGGCGGCATCAACACCAACGTGGTGGCCGACCGGCTGACGCTGCGCATCGACCGACGCATCGTGCCCGAGGAGGTGCCCGAGCAGGTCGAGGCCGAGCTGCGCGAGGTGATCGAAGGCGCCTGCGCAGCGCTGCCCGGCATCCGCGCCGAGGTGCGGCAGATCCTGCTGGCGCGGCCCTTCGCGCCCGCGCCCGGCAGCGAAGCCTTTGTCGAACTGGTTTGCCGCGAGGCCAGCGCGGTGATGGGCCAGCCGGTCACGCCCATCGGCGTGCCGCTCTACACCGACGCGCGGCTCTATGCCGAGGCCGGCATCCCGACCGTGATGTTCGGCGCCGGGCCGAAGAGCCTGATCGAGGCCAACGGCCACCGGGCCGACGAGCGCGTGCCGCTGCATGAATTGCGGCTGGCCACGGTGGCGGTGGCCAACGTGCTGCTGGAACTGCTGACACCTCGCTGAGTGCGGGCGCGGGCGCCCGCGGATGCTGCGCCGGTCCGCGTCCTGCTCGCGCCCGGCGCGCGAGCGGGTGCCTAACGCGCCGAGGCGCCGCCGTCCACCGGAATGATGGCGCCCGTCATGTAGCTGGAGGCCGGCGAGGCCAGCAGCAGGGCCAGGCCCTGGATCTCGCGCGGGTCGGCCACGCGGCCCAGCGGGATGTAGGTGCGCATGCGCTCGACCGATTCGGGCAGGCGCAGCCGGCCGCCATTGATGCCGGTCGCAAAGGGGCCCGGCGCGATGGCGTTGACCAGCACGTTGAAGGGCGCAAGCTCCATCGCCGCCTGCCGCACCAGGTTGTTCACCGCCGCCTTGGACGCCACATAGGCATAGCCCGACAGCGCCTCCGAGCGCAGCCCGGCGATGGACGAGGTGACCACGATGCGTCCCTGGGCGCGCGGCTTCATGTGCCGGGCGGCAGCACGCACCGTCACCAGCACGCTGTCGAGGTTGATGCGCAGCACGCGGTCCCAGTGGGCCATGTCCAGGTTCTCCAGCCGGCCGGTGTCGACCATGAAGCCGCGGCCTGCGCTGATGCCTGCATTCGCGAACACGCAGTCCAGCGCGCCGTGCCGCGCGGCGACATCGTCGATCAGCGCATCGACCGCGCCGGGCGCGGTGACATCGAGCACGGCGGACTCGGCCAGGGGATGCGTGGCGTGAAGGCGCGCATGCTCGGTGGCGAGCGCGTCGGCGTCCACGTCGGTCATCACCGTGCGTGCGCCGGCCTGCAGCATGGCCTCCGCGATGGCCAGGCCCAGGCCGCTCGCCGCGCCGGTCACGACCACCGTGCGGCCGGCGAGGTCGAAGAGCGCGGGCACGCTCATTGCGCAGCCTCCTTCTTCTTCTGCACGGGCAGCAGGTGTTCCCAGTGCTCGGCGGCCTCGATCATGTAGTGCACGGTCAGCACCACGCGCTGGAAGAGCCAGCGCCCGTCGAGGCGGATGTATTCGTCGTCGAAGCGGCCGACCACGTACAGGCTCTTGCCCTGGCTGACGGGGCGGCCGTCCATGTAGCTGCGGCCGGTGCCGCGGTCGCCCTGCAGCTCGATCTCGTGTTGGTGGATGAACTGCCGCGCATGCTGCACCGGAAAGTCCTGGAAGAAGCGGCGGATGGCCTCGCGGCCCCGCACCTCGGGTCGGCCGTTGTAGACCACCGTGGCGTCGGGCGCGAAGAGTTCGTACAGGCGCGGGCCCTCGTCCTCGTTGACCAGTTCGTGGTAGCGGTTGCGCAGGGCGCGGATGGCGTCCAGGTCGTCCTGCCGGTCGAGCCGGGCCTGCAGCTGCGCGACCTGCGCAGCCAGGCGCGCCAGTTCGGTGTCGGGGGCGGTCGTCATCAAGGGTTCCTTCAGGGTTGAGCGGTCGGCCCGCCCTCCGCCGTGGGCGGATGCTGGGCACGGAAGTCGTCGAGGATGCGGTGCATGCGGCGCTCGACGGAAGCACCGGTGTGGGCATGGGGAATCACATAGAAGCGCTGCTGGCGGATGGCCTCGAGCGTGAGCGCCGCCACCTCCGCGGCGCCGATGGGCGAGGCGGCCATGCCGACCCGCACCCGCTCCTCGTAGGCCGCAGCCGGGGGCACGGTGCGATCGAGGCCGGCGGGTCGGTTGCGGCCCGACTGGTGGATGCCCGTGGGCAGCAGCGAGGGACACAACACCGACACGCCGATGGCGGCACCGGCCTGTTGCAGGTCGTGCGCGAGGCATTCGCTGAACGCCACCACCGCATGCTTGGTGGCCGCGTAGACGCTCGACCCCGCCAGCGTGGCGAGCCCGGCGGCAGACGCGGTGTTGACCACATGCGCGGGCGTGCCGCGGGCCAGCATGCGGGGCACGAAGCTGCGCACACCATGCGCCACGCCCATCACGTTGACGTGCCACAGCCATTGCCAGTCGTCCGCGGTCGCCAGCCAGGCCGGACCGAGGATGGCCACGCCGGCGTTGTTGAAGAGCCAGTCCGTGCCGCCGTACTCGGCCTCGCAGGCCAGGGCGAAGGCCTCGACGTCCTGGGCCTTGCCGACATCGCCCGCCTGGCTGATGACCGGTGCGCCGAGCGCGACGGCCAGGGCCGCGGTCTCGGCGAGCGCGCCGGGCTCGATGTCGGTCAGCGCCAGGGCCATGCCCTCGCGTGCGCAGGCGAGCGCCAGCGCGCGGCCGATGCCGCTGCCCGCGCCGGTGATGGCGGCGACCTTGCGGGTGCTCATTCGGGCGTCACCCCGGCCTCGCGCAGCACCGTGGTCCACTTGGCGGCCTCGGTGGCGACATAGGCCTGGAACTGCGCATGCGGCATGTCGACGGTGAAGCTCTCCACCGACTCCAGGGCGCCCCGGACCTCGGGCGTCTTCAGCGTCTCGTCCACCGCGTCGGACAGGCGCTGCACGATGGCCTGGGGTGTCCTGGCGGGTGCGAACAGGCCGCCCCAGCTCTGTGACTCGATGCCCGGAAAGCCGGCCTCGGCCATCGTCGGCACCTCGGGCAGGCTCGGCATGCGCTGCGTCCGGGTCACGGCCAGCGGCCGCAGCTTGCCGCTGCGGATCTGCGGGCCCGAGGTCTGGACGAAGTCGAACATGGCATCCAGGTTGCCCGCCATCAGGTCCACCAGCGCGGTCGAGCTGGACTTGTACGGGATATGCGTGAAGCGCGCGCCGGTGCGCGTCTGCAGCAGCTCCAGGCAGAGGTGGCCCGAGGTGCCCTTGCCGCCCGAGCCGAAGTTGAGCTTGCCGGGGTTCGCCCTTCCGTAGGCCACCAGGTCGGCCACCGACTTGATGTTCAGCGTGGGGTTGACCACCAGCACCGACGCATTGCCGGACAGCCCGTGGATCGCGACGAAGTCCTTCACCGGGTCGTAGCGGATGGTCTTGTAGATGGCGCTGTTGGTGCCCTGGGTGCCCTGCGTGCCGATCAGCAGGGTGTAGCCATCGGGCGCGGCGCGCGATGCGACCTCGGCGCCGAGCGAGCCGCTCACGCCGACGCGGTTGTCGATCACGATGGGCTGGCCGAGCCGGCTGGCGAGCACGCGGGCGATCGTGCGGGCCTGCTGGTCCACCACGCTGCCCGCGCTGAAGGGCACGATCAGCGTGATGGGCCCCTGCGGGTAGGCCTGGGCGCGAGCCAGCGGCGCGACGCCCAGCGCGCCGATCGCGAGCGAGAAATGGCGGCGGTTCAGGTTCATGGCCGGTCTCCTTGTGCGGCTTGCGCGCCGAGCACGCCCGACCAGCCCGCAAAGCCGGCCAGCGGGTCCTTGTCCTCGATGTCCACCTCGAAGTTCTCGAGGATGCGGCACACCATCATGTAGTAGCCGATGGTCATGACGATCTCCATCAGCTGCTGGTGTGGCAGGTGGGCCGCCAGCGCGTCGAAGCAGTCGGCGGGCGCCTTCACCTGGCGCACCACGGCATCGGTGAAGCGCAGCACCTGCTGCTCCAAGGGGTCGAAGGAATCGTCGGGCGCGTGGCCGCCCTTCCCCGACAGAACGGCCTCGATCTGCGCCGCCGGCACGCCCGCCTGCGCGGCCACGCGGCGGTGCTGGAACACCTCGTATGACGAACCGCACAGCGCGCCCACGCGCAGGATCACCAGCTCGCGCAGCGTGGCCGGCAGCGATGAGTGGCGCAGGATCGCGCTGCCCAGCCCCAGGAAGCCCTCGCCCGTGCGCCCGCCGTGAGCCACCATGCGGTAGATGTTGAGCGGCGGCCGGTCGTTCAGCAGGCGCTGGAAGCCCTCGGGCGCCTGGCTCAGGTCGAAATAGGGAATGCGTGCCATGGTTCGTTCAGTCCAGTCGGATGCCGGCGGCGTGGAGCACCTCGCGCCAGCGTTGGGTTTCTTCGATGACGAAGGCGGCGGCGGCTTCGGAACTGCCACCCACGGGCTCGACGGTGAGCTCGCGCATGCGGTCGACCACGGCGGCGGTGGCCAGGGCCTGGTTCATCTCGGCATTGAGCCGCTGCACGATGGGCGCCGGCGTGCCCGCAGGCGCCCACAGGCCACCCCAGGCCGCCATGACGCAGTCGCGCAGGCCCAGTTCCTCGAAGGTCGGCACGTCGGGCAGCAGCGGCAGGCGCTTGGCGGCCGTCACCGCCAGCGGGCGCAGCTTGCCCGCGCGGATGTGGGTGATGGTGCCGGCCACGTTGTCGAACAGGATCGGCACCTGCCCGCCGATCACGTCGGTGACCGCTGGCGCGCTGCCCTTGTAGGGCACATGGGTGAACTGCACGCGGGCCGAGCGCTGCAGCAGCACCAGAGACAGGTGGCCGCTGGTGGCATTGCCCGGCGTGGCCACGGCCAGGCTGCCCGGCGATGCCCGCACCTGCGACAGCAGGGACGCCACATCCGCCGGGCGGAAGGCCGGGTGGGTGCACATCACGTTGTAGACCTTGCCTTCCAGCGCGATGGGCACGAAGTCCTTGATGGGGTCGTAGTCCAGCCGGGGGTACAGGCTGACGTTCATCGCCTGGGTGGCGTTGGTGCCATAGAACAGCGTGTAGCCATCGGCCGCACTGCGGGCCGCCGCGGCGGCGGCGATGTTGCCGGAGGCGCCGGGGCGGTTGTCGATCACGATCGGCTTGCCGAGCTGGCGTGACATCTGGTCGGCGAGCCGGCGCGCCGACTGGTCCGCCGAGCCGCCGGCCGGAAAGCCGACGATGAGCCGGATCGGCCGCTCGGGATAGGCCATAGCCTCGCCCGCGGCCAGGGCCGTGCGGGCGCCGATGCCGGCCAGTGCCGCGCCCAGGACGAACTCCCGGCGCCGGAGCGATGAAGGCTGCATGGCCGCTCCTACTTGCGCGAGATGCCGCCGATCAGGCCGCCGTCGACCACCAGCGCATGCGCATTGACGTACGACGATTCGTGCGACATGAGGAAGAGCGCGGCATGCGCCACTTCCCAGCCCGTGCCCTGCCGGCCGAAGGGCAGCGGCATGGCCAGGCGGTCGGTGCGGCGGCGCGTGGCCGCGCGGCCGATGGGCGTGTCCATGAGGCCCGGCAGCAGGCTGTTGCAGCGCACGCCCTTGGCCTGCCCTGCCATCGCGATGGAACGCGCCAGCGAGACCTGCGCCGCCTTGGTGGTCTCGTAGGCCGGGTTGAAGCTGGAGTTGCGCAGCGCCGCGATGGACGACAGAAGAATGATCGAGCCGCCCGGCGCCATGTGCCGCAGCGCCTGCTGGCCGAACAGCATGCAGGCGCGCACGTTGACCGCATGCTCCGCGTCCCATGCCTCGGCCGACTGCGCGTCGAGCGCGAGGCCACTGGCCACGCCCACCACCATCACCAGCCCGTCCAGGCCCTGCATGCGGGCGGCGGCGCGCTCGACCACACCGGGAATGGCCTGGGCATCGGCCACGTCGGCCACCTCTTCATGCGCGGTGCCGCCGGCCTCGCGCACCAGGGCGCAGGTCTGCGCCAGCGCGGCGGGGTTGATGTCCACGCAGGTGAGCGTGGCGCCCTCATGGGCGAACAGCTGCGAGATGGCGCGGCCGTTGCCCACGGGCGGCTGCGGATCGTCGATGTCGCGCTGGCCCGCGCCCACCACGAGGATGCGGCGCCCCGCCAATCGGCCGGACGATGGACGCAACCGGCCCAGCGCCTCGTCGTAGAGCTGGGCATCGGGTTGGATGGCGGGGGCGGATGAGGACATGGGGGATGGCTCCTTGTGTTGTCTGCAACGCTTCGGGAAGGCTGCATCGTGCCGAGGTGGAAACGTTTCCGGCCTAGCGCTAACCCTCGACTGCTGTCACCTAAGATGCAGCCATGCTGTGGACTGGAAACGTATCCGGATGAAGACGGACAAGGCACGCGTGGACCTGCGCGACGTGGCGCGGCTGGCGGGTGTGTCGCTGGGCAGCGCCTCGCGCGCGATGAACGGTGCGGGCGCTTCTGCGGCAACGCGCGAGAAGGTCGAGCGGGCCGCCGCCACCCTGGGCTGGCGGCCCAACCATGCCGCGCAGGCCCTGCGCTCGCGGCTCAGCCGCACGGTGGGCTGCCTGCTGCCGGACATCGGCAATCCGCTCTATGCACAGGTCTTTCGCGCGCTCGAGGACGAGTTCCTGGCACTGGGCTATCTGCCGCTGCTGGCCAACGGCGCCAACGACCTGGAGCGTGAGCTGCGCACGCTGTCGATGTTCATGCAGCGCGGCATGGACGGCGTGATCCTGGCGCCCGGCAACGAGCGCAGCCCCGAACTCGTCGAGGCGCTACGGACGCTGCCCATGCCGGCTGTGGTCTTCGACCGCGAACTGCCAGGCGTGCACGACAGCGTGGTGATCGACCATGCGGCCGGCGTGCGGGCGGCGGTGGAGCGGCTCATGGCGCTGGGCCACCGCGCCATCGCGCTGGTGCTGTGGCAGGGCGAGACGCGGCCCGTGCGCCGGCGTATCCAGGGCTACAAGGCGGCCTATGCCGGTGCGGGCCTGCCGGTGCCCGCGCTGATCGTGCAGGCGCAGAGCGTGACGGCCTCCGCCTTCGAGGAGATCGCGGAACTGTTGGCCCGGCCCGGCCGGCCGACGGCGCTGATCGTGCAGGGCACGCACATGCTCAACAGCGCCCTGCGCGCGGTGGCCTCGCGCGGCCTGCACATGCCGCAGGACGTCTCCATCGTCGGCATCGGCGACACGGCCTTCGCCCGCGACCATGAGCCTGCGGTATCGGTGCTGACCATCGACATGGCGGATGCGGCGCGGCGGCTCGCCAGGCTGCTCGTGGACCGCATTGCCGAGCCGGGCCTGCCGGCGCGGCGCGAGCGGGTGGAGCTGCGCTACGAGGAGCGTGCTTCCGTCGTGCCGCTCGGCGCCGAGGACGCGGCAGGCCCACGACGCCGCTGACTCGCGGCCGGCCGCGGCCGGGGGCTCAAGGTGCCGCGCCTTGGTATTCCACCTGCAGCTGCCCCACGAGCGCTGCCACGCTCTGCACCTCGCGCACGGCCGACACCGTGTGGCCGCCGCTCCAGATGTCGGTCCAGCGCTGGCTGGCCGCGCCTTCCGATCCCCCGCCCCAGCGTCGGCGCGCCTCTTCCACCGACACGCTTTCGTCCAGTGTGTTCACGTCGATGCCCAGCCGCTCGGCCGACTGGCGCAGAAAGCTCGCCGGCAGCCCGGTGAAGGCGCGCGTCAGCAGCACGTCGTCGATGTCGGCGTCGCACAGCATCTGGCGGTAGCCCTCGCTGGCCAGGCTCTCCTGCGCGGCGATGAAGCGCGTGCCCATGATCCCGAGGTTGCAGCCCAGCGTGATGGCGGCGCGCAGGGCCACGCCGTCGGCCATGCCGCCGGCCAGCACGATCGGGCCGTCGAACACGCGGCGCACGGCGCGCACGAAGGCGAAGGGATTCGCCCAGCCCGTGTGGCCGCCGGCACCCGCGGTCAGAAGCACCAGGCCGTCCACGCCCGACTGGATGGCGCGCTCCGCATGGTGCAGCGAAGCGACATCGGCGAAGACGCGGCAGCCGCCGTCGTGCAGAACCGGCACCACCGACGAGGGCGAGCCCACGCTGGTAATGACCAGCCGCGCGCCATGGCGGGCGATGAGGTCCACCTCGGCCCGCACCTTGGCCGGGTCGCGCCGCATGATCAGGTTGGGGCAGTACGGTGCCACCGTGTCGCCGCCGGCGCGTGCCTCCTCGTCCAGGCGCGACATCCAGGCGTCCAGCTCGTCGAGCGAGCGGCAGTTGGCGGTGGGAAAGGCGCCGATCACGCCGCTGCGGCAGGCAGCGGACACCAGCTCGATGCCCGACACGCGCAGCATGGGTGCGGCGATCACGGGCACGGCCAGGCGGCCGAGGAAGTCCAGGGAGGAGTTCATGGCAGAAGTGCTGGAAGGGCGCGCATCGCGTCCCGGCACTGGGCCAGGAACTCGTCGACGATGGCGTCCAGGGGTTGGATGCGGTGGGCGAAGGCGATGGCGGGGCCCAGGGACAGCATGCCCTGCTGCCAGTCGCCGCCTTCGTAGCAGGCGTCGCGCGCGAGGCGTCCGGCGATCAGCGGGCCGAAGGCCGCGTGGTCGGTGACGCCGGCGCGTTCGATGGCTTCAATCCGGCGCGCCGTCTCGTTGCGCAGCACGCGCCAGGTGTTGCCCAGCGATTGCAGCAGCCGAACGGTGCTGTGCTCGTCGCAACCCACCAGGTGCGCCTTGTAGGCCGGATGGGCCGAGATCTCCTCGCAGACCAGGAAGCGGCTGCCCATGAGCACGCCGTCCGCGCCCAGGGCCAGTGCGGCAGCCAGTTGGCGACCGTGGCCGATGCCGCCGCCCAGCACCAGCGGCACGCTGATGCGCCCGCGCGCCAGTGCGCCCATCAGCATGGTCGGCAACTCGTTCATGCCGGGATGGCCGCCCTCCTCCATGCCCACCAGCGCAATCGCGTCGGCACCAGCGGCCTGCGCGGCCAGGCCATGGCGCAGGCTGGAGGCCTTGTGGATCACCACGCCGCCCGCGGCATGGATGGTCTCGATCAGCGTCTGCGGGCCGTAGCCCGCCGTCTCGAAATGGCGCACGCCATGAGCGAGCGCCATGTCGAGCCAGCGCGGGACGTCGGCGTTGGCCTCGGGCCGGGCCGAAAGCGTGAGGTTGACGCCGAAGGCGTGGCCCTCGGCCAGCTCGCTGCAGCGCTGCAGTTGGGCGCGCCATTCGGCCTCGCCCGGAAAGGAGCGCGGCGTCAGGAAGCCCATGCAGCCGGCCCGGGCCAGCGCACTCACGTACGCGGCATCGGACAGCCACATGAGCCCGCCGCCCAGCACCGGATGGCGGATGCCGAACAGCTGCGTCAGCCGGGTCTGCAGCAGGGCGGGCGTCACGGTGCAGTGCCGGCGCTGTCCAGGCGCGGGGCGCCAGCGAGCGCCCGCGGGTCGACCCCGCGCAGGTTCACGGGAAAGGGCACCGCTGCCAGCGGCTCGCTGCCGAGGAAGCGGCCACGCTCGGCGAACTGCGCGGTGGCGGCCAGCTCCGTCGGTGCCACCACCGGCGCGACCGGCAGGTCGGCCCGTGCCATGCGCTCGAAAGCCGCATCGGCATCGAGCGCCGCGACCTGCGCGGCCAGCCGCGCATTGATGTCTTCGGCCTCGGCCTTGCGGGCCGCGAAGCCGCCGTACCGGGCATCGTCGAAGGGGCCCATGTCCACCACCATGCACAGCCGCGCCCAGAAGTGGTCTTCCAGGGCGGCGACCGACAGGTGCCGGCCATCGCGGCAGCGGAAGATGCCGTAGGCCGGCTTGACCAGCGCCACGCTGCGCTGCTCCTCCAGCTGGGTCGTGCCGCCATCGCGGAAGCTGCCCAGCCGCGGCGTCATCCAGTGCAGGGCGCAATCGGCGAGGGCCACGTCCAGGTGCTGGCCCAGGCCGCTGTGCTGGCGTTGCAGCAGGGCCGCCAGCGTGGCTGAAAGCGCATACATCGCACCGCACAGGTCCGCGGCCGGCAGCCCGAAGCCCGGCGCCGGTGGCCCGCCCGGCTCGCCCGACAGCGCCATCACGCCCGCGGCCGCCAGGTAGTTGATGTCGTGGCCGGGCAGCTGGGCCCAGGGCCCGTCCTGCCCGTAGCCGCTCAGCGACACATAGACCAGGCGCGGATGCGCGGCCTGCAGGCTGGCGTGGTCCAGGCCCAGGCGGGTCATCACGCCCGGCCGGTAGGACTCGACCAGCACGTCGGCGCCCGCCAGCAGGGCATGGGCCCGGGCGCGGCCGGCCTCGTCCTTCAGGTCCAGCAGCACGCTCTTCTTGCCGCGGTTGACGGCCTCGAAGCCGCCGGGCCCGAGGCGCCGGGCGTTGTCGCCATGCGGCGGACGCTCGACCTTGATCACCTCGGCGCCCATCTCCGCCAGCATCTGCGTGAAGAAGGGGCCGGGCAGCAGCTCGCTGAAGTCGAGCACGGTGATGCCGGCGAGCGGCGGAGCGGGTTCGCTCTTCATTCGCTCTCCAGCATCACGATGACGGCATCCAGCGGCAGCGCGCCCTCGCCCTCGCTGCCCACCCATACCGGGTTCAGGTCCATCTCCTCCAGGCGGGCCGAATGGGCCGTGACGAAGTCCGACACTGCGAGCAGCAGCCGCTCCAACGCGGCCACGTCGGCGGGCGGCTTGCCGCGCGCGCCCTGCAGCAGCGGGTAGCAGCGCATTTCGCGCACCATGGCGCTGGCATCGGCGGGCCGCAGCGGCAGCAGGCGGCGCGTGACGTCGCGCAGCAGCTCCACATAGATGCCGCCCAGGCCGAAGGTCATGACATGGCCGAAGACCGGGTCGCGCGTGACGCCCACCATCAGCTCGAAGCCGCCGCGCGGAGCCATCTTCTCGATCAGCAGGCCATCGATGGCCGCCTGGGGCTTGTGGTGGCGCACCGAGGCCATGATGTCGTCCCAGGCCAGCTCGACCTGGGCACCGTCGCCGATGCCCACCTTCACGCCGCCGATGTCGGACTTGTGCACCACGTCCGGGCTGGCGATCTTGGCGACCACCGGATAGCCCATGCCGTCGGCGATGCGGCGCGCTTCTTCGCGCGTCGCCGCCACGGCCGCGGGCAGCAGCGCGATGCCGGACTGCGCCAGCAGCTGCTTGGCCTCCAGCTCCGAGAGATTGCGCACCGTGCCCGTGGCCGGCACCGCGAAGGGCGCTGGCAGCGGCCTGCGGGGCTCGCCCAGCCCGCCGGCGCGCTGCCAGCGGCCCCACTCCGTCCAGCGCTGCACGGCCTTGAGGGCCTTGCCCACCGAGCGCGGCGGCGCGAAGCCGCCTTCGACCAGCAGCTTGTAGCCCTCGCCCAGGCGGTCGCTCATCCAGATCGGGATGATGGGCGTGGGGCTTTGCTGCTGCGCGGCGCGGATGGTGTGGGCCAGGCTCACCGTCGTCGCGCCGTATTCGAGCGCGATGGGCGCGAGCACGCAGCCCAGGTTGGGGTCGGTGGTGACGGCGCCCAGCGTCTGCTCGATCAGGTCGGCATCGCTCAGGATGGCGGCCGTGGTGTCCACCGGGTTGTCGATGGCGGCGTAGTCGGGCAGGCGGCTGCGCAGCAGCTCGCGGGTGTGCGGCGCGAACTCGGCCAGCTTCAGGCCGGCGGTGCCCACGGCATCGGCCGTGAGCGCGGCCGTGCCGCCGGAGGAGCAGTAGATGCCGATGGCCTCCTGCGCCGGCGGCATCGCGCGGGCGAACAGCCAGGCGGTGTCGACCAGCTCGTCGATGTCGTCCACCTCGATCACGCCGTACTGGCGGAAGACCGCGCTGTTCACCTCGGCCGAGCCGGTGAGCGACGCCGTGTGCGACTGGGCGGCGCGCTGGCCGTATTCGGACTTGCCCACCTTCAGCGCGATGACGGGCTTGCCGTTGTCGGCGGCGCACTGCAGGGCGGCCAGCAGCCGGGGGCCGTCCTTGATGCCCTCCAGCAGCGTGACGATGACCTTGATGTCCGGCGCCGTCGCCATGTAGTGGATGAAGTCGGCCACCTGCAGGTCGACTTCGTTGCCGGTGGAGGCCCACAGGCCGATGCCCACCCCGCGCTCCATGGCCTGCATGACGTTGCGGCCCAGGCCGCCGCCCTGCGTGGCCAGGCCGATGGGGCCGGGCACCAGGTCGTGCGGGAAGGAGGGCGAGAAGGTCATGCCCAGCCGGGCGTTGATGTTGCACAGGCCCGGGCAGTTGGGCCCGTAGATGCGCATGCCGGCGGCGTCGGCGATCTCCTTCAGGCGCTGCTGGGCGCGCTCGCCTTCGGCGCCGGCCTCGCCGAAGCCGGAGGTCAGGATGACCAGGAAGGGCACGCCGCGGGCCGCGCATTCCTCGGCGACGGCCAGCACGCCGGCCGCGGGCACCGCGATGATGGCCACATCGGGCGTCTGCGGCAGCGCGGCGACGCTGGGCCAGCAGCGTCGGCCGCGCAGCTCGGTCTTGGTGGGATTGACCAGGTACAGCTCGCCGCGGATGGTCGAGTGGTCCATCAGGTTGGTCAGCGTGCGGCCGCCGATGCTATGGGGCCGGTCGGAGGCACCGACCAGGGCGATGCAGGCAGGGTCGATCAGGCGCGCCAGGTCGGCGCGGTGGGTGGAGGTCGTCATGCGTGCTCCTGCGGCTCAGGCGATGGCCGAGATGCCCAGGATCTCGCGGCCGACGATCAGCGTCTGCACCTCGGTCGTGCCTTCGGGGATGGTGCCGCCGCGCGTGTCGCGGAAGATGCGCTCGATGGGGTAGTCGGTGGCATAGCCCAGGCCGCCGTGCACCTGCAGCGCCATGCTCGCCACCTCGTGCGCGGCCTCGGTGGCATAGAGCTTGGCGATGGAGGCGGCCGTGCGGGCCTCGCCTTCGGAATCCAGCGCGGCGGCGGCGCGCAGGCCCAGCGCGCGGGCGGCCTCGACGCGGATCGTCATGTCCACGATCAGCTTCTGCACCAGCTGGAAGCTGCCGATGGGCTTGCCGAACTGGGTGCGCGTGCGCGCATGCGCGATGGACAGGTCCAGCGCCGACTGCGCCGCGCCCACGGCGCCCATGGCGATGTTGACGCGGGCGCTGTCCAGGCCGATCAGCATCTTCTTGAGGGCCTTGCCTTCCTCGCCCAGCAGGTTCTCGCGCGGGATGCGCACGTTGTCGAAGTTCAGCTCGGCGGTGCCGGTGCTGCGCAGCACCATGGTGTCCACGCGCCGCACCTCGAAGGGCGACACATCGCGCTCGACCAGGAAGGTCGACAGCTGGCCGTTGCAGTCCGGGCTGAAGGTGCGGGCCACCACGATGCCGAAGTCGCCGAAGGCGCCGTTGGTGATCCACAGCTTGCGGCCGTTGAGCACGTAGTGGTCGCCCTGCAGGTCGGCACGGGTCTGCACCTGCGCGATGTTGGAGCCGGTGCCCGGCTCGCTGATGGCGCTGAAGCAGCGGCGCTCATTGGTCAGCAGCGGCCGCAGGAAGCGCTCCTTCTGCTCGGGCGTGGCTTCCTGGGCCAGCTTGTTGATGGCGGCGTTGGTGATGTTGAGGATGGTGCGCAGCGACAGCCAGGCATAGCCCGCCTCTTCCATCAGCAGGGCCCAGGTGAGCTGGTCCATGCCCATGCCGCCTTCTTCCTCCGGCAGGCGCCCGCCCAGGTAGCCGAACTCGGCCAGCTTGCCGAGCACCTCGAAGGGAAAGGTGCGGTCCTGGTCGTGGCGCGACACGATGGGCGCGATCTCGGCCTTCATGAAGCGGCGGATGCTGTCGCGCAGCATCGTCTGCTCGGAAGAAAGGGTGAACATGGTTTTGTCTCCTGGGTGGTCGGATGGATGGCCGGCCTGGGGGCCGTGCCGGGGTGGCGCTAAGCCCGGGCCTTGGTTCGTTTGGAAGGTGCGGGCGCTGGGGATTCGGCGGACGCCGCGGCTTCGGCCACGGCCGCGTGTTTGCGGAAGACGAGGGCCTGCACTTCCTGCAGGGCCTCGATGCACAGGGTGCGCTGTGCGCGCATGCGGTCGGTGAGGCCGGCCACCGACAGGGCGATGGCCTCGCCGCCGATCTGGCCGGCGACGGCCACGGCGGTGAGGCCTTCGCTGCCTTCGTTCTCGACCCAGATGTAGCCCTGCTCCCGGGCCTTGGCCACCTGAGCCTCCAGGGCGGCCAGGTCGGTCAGCGTGCCCGAGGCCAGGCTGCGCAGCGGCTTGAGCCGCAGCTGGCGCGCCGCCTCCTCGGGCGTGCCGATGGACAGGATGGCCTTGCCCAGCGCCGACACATGCAGTGCCAGCTTGTCGCCCACGTGCTGCATGTAGCGCAGCGGATGGCGGCCTTCGCTGAGCGCGATCACCTTGACGATGCCGTTCTCCAGCCGGCCGCACAGGCCGGTCTCGCCGGTGCGGTCGCGCAGCAGTTCGCAGGCCTCGGCGCCCACGGCATAGAGCGGGTCGCTGGCCGAGATCTCCTTGGCCACGGCCAGCAGGCGGGCCGTGGGATAGAAGCGCCGGCTGCGCGCCGTGCGCAGCAGATAGCCCAGCTCATGCAGGGTGTGCAGCAGGTCGGAGCAGCTGCTTTCGGGCAGGTCCATGAGCCGGGCCAGGTCGGAGTTGGACAGCTCCCGCTTCTCGCGGGCGAAGACCTCCAGCAGGGTCATGGTGCGGGCAGCGGCGGGGACAAGGGTGGGCATCGTCTCTCCGATATTTCGTAGGAAAGCACGATGGTACAGGCCATGCCGGCGTTGGAATCGGACCGTCCTTCGGATCGCTCGCTGCGAATTCATCGATTTCGATTTGCTTTTCTACGAGATGTTGAAGTAGTCTACGGCATACCGAATATTAAGAGCAACCGGAGACATCCATGAAACGCGCTTTCCACGCCCTCGCGCTGACCCTCGCGGCGCTCGTCGCCCACGGCCCCGCCAGCGCCGCACCCGACGACGCCTGGCCCACCAAGCCGCTGACCTTCGTCGTGCCCTTCCCGCCCGGCGGCATCACCGACAACACGGCCCGCGTGCTGGCGCAGAAGGTGGGCGACAAGCTGGGCCAGCAGGTGGTGGTGGACAACCGGCCGGGTGCGGGCGGCTCCATCGGCGCCGAGTACGCGGCGCGGCAGCCGGCCGATGGCTACACCTTCCTGTATGGCACCCAGGGCACCCATGGCGCCAATCTGGCGCTCTACAAGAACATCCGCTACGACCCGGTCAAGGACTTCGTGGCGGTGCACGGCATCTCGGAGTCGCCGCTGGTCCTGGTCATCAACCCGAGCCGCAGCTTCAAGACCGTGCCCGAGCTGGTCGCCTATGCGAAACAGAACCCGGGCAAGCTGAACTTCGGCTCCGCCGGGGCCGGCACCGGCACGCACCTCACGGCCGAGCTGTTCCAGGCTGCGACAGGGACCAAGCTGACCCATGTGCCCTACAAGGGCAGCAGCCCGGCCCTGACCGACCTGATCGCCGGCAACCTGGACCTGGCCTTCGACTACGCGGCGGTGGTGATGCCTTTCGTTCAGGCCGGAAAGCTCAAGGCCCTGGCGGTGACCAGCAAGACCCGACTGGCGAACGTGCCCCAGCTGCCCACGCTGGGCGAACTGGGCATCTCGGGCGCGGACTCCACCGCCTGGGGCGCGGTCTTCGTGCCCGCCAAGACGCCGGCCCCGGTCGTGCAGCGTCTGTCCGATGCCGTGGCCGCCGCCATCGTCGACCCCGAGTTCGTGGCCATCAGCGAGAAGAACGGCAGCCTGCCCATGCGCGGCATGCGCGGCGAGAAGCTCGATGCCTTCGTCAAGTCGGAGATGACCCGCTGGCGCGAGGTGGTGCAGAACTCCGGCGCCAAGGTCGACTGACCGGCCTTGCCTCCCATTTGCTCTTTCATCCCTAGGACTCTCATGACCCTCGACCTGCGGGGCTACCAGCCCCGCCATCCCACGCTCTACCAGCTGGCCGCCGACGGCGAATCGCTGGACTTCGTCTTCGCCCAGTGCCCGGCCTGCGGCCACCTGGCCTTTCCGGCCGACGCGCCAGGCTGCAGCCAGTGCGGCGACCCGATGAAAGACGCCGCGCGCATCACGCGCCCCGGCAACGGCACGCTGCTGGAGTTCGTGACCCTGCATGTGCCCCTGCTGCCCGGCATGCAAGTGCCGCGCATCGCCGCCGACATCCGCCTGGGCGAGGACGGCCCCATCGAGGAAGGGGTGATGGCCACCACCGACGAGTCGCAGTTGCGCGTGGGCATGCCGCTGCGCGCGGTGGCTCATCCCTTGCCGGAGGGCGAGGTGTTCGACTGCCGCTTCGTGCCGGCGACGGAGGCCCAGCGATGAGCGCGTGGATCGACGACAACGACGGCGTGTACGTGGCCGGCATCGGCATGCATGCGTACCAGTTCCCCACCGAGACGCCCTACACCCACCTGGGCCTGACCGCGGTGCGCCAGGCCCTGGCCGACGCGGGCCTGGCCTGGCCGCAGGTGAACAGCGCCTACATCGGCACCACCTCCATCGGCATGGCGGCGGGGCGGGTGATGCTGCGCCACCTGGGCTCGACCGGCCTGGCCGTCACCCAGGTCGAGAACGCCTCGGCCTCGGGCTCCTTCGCCTTCCGGCAGGCCTGCCTCGAAGTGGCGCGCGGCGTCAGCGACGTGGTGCTGGCCGTGGGCCTGGACAAACATGGCGACGGTCGCCGCGCGGCCGACAAGGACGGCCTGGCGCACCTGAGCGAGACCGCCAACGTCCCGGCGGTCAAGTTCGCCATGATGGCGCGCACCTACCTGCGCGAGCGCAATGCCGACGTGGCCTCGATGGCGCAGGTGGCGGTCAAGAACCATGGCAACGCCTCGCGCAACCCCTACGCGCAGTACCGCAAGCCGCGCACGCTGGAGCAGGTGCTGGCCTCGCCGCGCGTGGCCGGCGACCTGACGGTGCAGCAGTGCTGCCCGCGCGGCGAAGGCGCGGCGGCGGCCCTCGTGGTGTCGGGCCGCGCCCTGCGCCGGCTGGGCCTGGACCCCAGGCGCTGCGTGCGCGTGCGGGCCTCCACCGCCTGCAGCGAGACGCCCGAGACTGCCTACGGCCAGGCTGCCGTCGACCTGGTGCGCAGCAGCGCGCAGTCGGCGCTGGAGCAGGCGGCCATCTCGGCTGAGACGCTGGACCTGCTCGAACTGCACGACGCCTTCTCGGTGGAGGAGCTGCTCTACAGCGAAGCCATCGGCGTGTGCCCGCCCGGCGAGGGCGCGAGCTTTTTGATGCGCGGCGACTCGCGCATCGGCGGGCGCTGCGCCATCAATGCCTCGGGCGGCCTGATCGGCATGGGCCATCCGCTGGGGCCGACCGGCATCGGCCAGATCGCCGAGCTGACCCGGCAACTGCGCGGCGAGGCCGGCGAGCGCCAGCACAGCCATGCGCGCTGGGCCATGGCCCACATGATCGGGCTGGGCTCGGTGGCCATCGCCCACGTTCTTTCCGCACCCGGCGCCTGAAAAGGAGCGGCACCCGCATGACCACGACCACCACGCCCCCCGACCACGTCGAACTCGGCACCCTCACCTATGCAGTGCAGGGCCATGTCGCCGTGATCACCCTCAACCGCCCCGAGCGCATGAACACCATCGGCAGCACGATGAAGCCCGACCTGGCGCAGGCCTTCCTGCAGCTGGCCCGGGCCGACGAGCGCGTGCGCGCCGTGGTGCTGACCGGTGCCGGCGAACGCGCCTTCTGCGCGGGCGCCGACATCAAGGAACGTGCCGACCACCAGATCAGCGCCACGGACTTCTTCGTCGCGCAGAAGGCCACGCACGACCTGCTGCGCGACATCGAGGAATTCGAGAAGCCGGTCATCGCCGCCATCAACGGCGTGGCGCTCGGCGGCGGGCTGGAGATCGCGCTGTGCTGCGACCTGCGCATCGCGGCCGACCATGCGAAGTTCGGCCTGCCCGAGGCCCGCATCGGCGCCCTGCCGGCGGCCGGGGGCACGCAGCGCCTGCCGCGGCTGATCGGCGAGGCGCGCGCCAAGCACCTGATGTTCACCGCTGCCCAGATCGACGCCGCCCAGGCACTGCAGATGGGCCTCGTCACGCAGGTCTGCCCTGGCGCCGAGCTGATGACCGAGGCCATGAAGCTGGCCGGCACCGTGGCCGCGATGCCGCCGCTGTCCATCCGCTTCATCAAGCGCGCGGTCAACCGCGGCATGCAGACCGACCTGGACAGTGGCCTGGAATACGAGCGCTATGCCGCCGCCATGTTGATCGACAGCGAGGACCGCAAGGAAGGCATGCGCGCCTTCGTCGAGAAGCGGGCGCCTGTCTTCAAGGGCCGCTGAAGCGCCGCCCTTCCATTTCCATCATTCACGAGGAAGAACCATGAAACTCAATCTGGAACGCCGCGTCGCGCTCGTCACCGGGGGCGGCCAGGGCGTGGGCCGTCAGATCTGTATCGAGCTGGCCCGCGAGGGCGCACGGGTGGTGGTCAACGACCTGTTCGCACCGCGCGCCGAAGCGGTGGCGGCCGAGATCCGCGCCCAGGGCGGCGAGGCCCTGGCCGCACCGGCCGATATCACCCAGGCCGGGCAGGTGCGGGCCATGGTGGACCAGGCCGCGAGCCATTTCGATGCGCCGGTGGAGATCCTGGTGAACAACGCCGGCATCATTCCCGAGCGCCGCGAGAAGGGCGGGCGCACGCCGGCCTTCGTCGACATGCCGGTGGAGGACTGGGCCAAGATCATCAACCTCAACGTGTACGGCACGTTGCACTGCTGCCACGCCGTGCTGCCGGGCATGGTGGCGCGCAGGGGTGGGCGCATCGTCAACATCATTTCCGAGGCCGGCCGCATCGGCGAGGCCAACATGGCCGTCTACTCCGGCGCCAAGGCGGCCATCGCGGGCTTTGCCAAGGCCCTGGCAAAGGAGCATGGCCGCCATGCGGTGACCGTCAACTCCATCGCGCTGGGCGCCGTCTCGCACGAGGGCATCAAGGACGGCCCGCTGCATGTGGACGCCACGCCGCAGAACAACGAGCTGCTGGCCAAGATGCTGGGCATCTACCCCATCTCCAAGGGCGTGGGCCGGCTGTCGCGGCCGGACGACGTGTCGGGGCTGGTGGCCTTCCTGGCCTCGGACCGGGCGCTGTTCATCACCGGGCAGACCATCGGCGCCTCGGGCGGCTTCGCGATGGTCTGAGGGGCAGGGCGGCGGCGGCCCGCCGCCGGCCCGCCCTTTATGATCCGGCCCGCGTGCAAGACGCCTCCGGGTCCGCGGGAAGGGTTGAACCCACTTGCCTGTCTTGCGGCATCCATCGCGGTGCCGCCTCCTCACCACCTTGGGTGCAGCCGGTCTTGCGGGCCATCGGCGTTCGATGCACAGAGGTGTCCATGCAATCCCTCCCTCCCCGGCCCGACATCGGGCATCTGAAGAAGCAGGCGAAGTCCCTGCTGGCCGACTACCGGCGCGGCGCGCCCGCGGCGATGCAGCGCTTCCGGTCGGCATTGCCCGCCGCGCGCGGCCGGGACGATGCCGCCCTCGCGGCCGCATCGCTGCGGCTGCACGATGCGCATTCCTGTATCGCACGCGAGCACGGCTTTGCCAGCTGGGCGGATCTGCTGGGCTTCGTCGAGGCGCGGCGGGCGCTCCTCGACGACCCACAGGCAGCGCTGCTGCACTGGCTGCGGCTGGTCTATGCCGGCGATGTGGCCGGCGGCAACGGCGCCAGCCGGCCCGCGGTGGCGGCACGGCTGCTGGCGGAACATCCTGCGCTCTTGGCTGGCGCCGATCCCTGGCTGGCTTGCGCCATCGGCGACGAGGCGGCGCTGCGGGCCGCCACGCAACGCGATCCGCCCTGGGTCCACCGGCCCGGCGGCCCGTTGCGGCTGCCGCCGCTGGTGGCGGTCACCCATTCCGGCCTGGCGCGCGTGCCCGGTTTCGCGGAGGGCCTGCGGGCCTGCGTCGCAGGGCTGCTGGCCGGCGGCGCCTCGCCCAACCAGTCCATCGGCAGCCGGTGGACGCCCGCCTCGCTGGACGCGCCAGACGAGTCCTTGCGCGTGTCGGCGTTGTACGGCGCGGCGGGCCAGGCGGGCGACGCGGCCATGACGAAGCGGCTGCTCGATGCTGGCGCCGAGCCGGACGATGGCGAGTCGCTCTACCACGCGCTCGGCACGCCCGCCTGCGCACGCCTGCTGCTGGAGGCCGGCGCGACGATCGCGGGCACCAACGCCATCTACCGCGCGCTCGACTTCGACGATCCGCAGGCCCTGCAACTGCTGCTGGCGCACGGCGGCGATCCGGACGAGCCGCCGGCCGGTCCGCCGACCTCGGACTGGGGCACGCCGCTGCTGTGGGCGATCCGCCGGCGCCGTTCGGTGGCGCATGTCCAGGCGCTGATCGACGCAGGCGCGCGCACCGATGTGCGCACGCCCGACGGTGTGACGGCCCGCGTCCTCGCGCTGCGCTTCGGCCTCCCGGAGATCGCCGCGCTGCCGGCGTTGGCCGCGTCGGGGAGTCCAGGCGGCGACGACCTCGCCACGGTCGAGGCCTTCGTGGCCGCATGCGCCCGTGGCGACACGTCGTCCGCGCTGTCCCTCCAGCGTGCCGAGCCCGATGTGCTCGCCCGGCTGGACGACGCGCAGCGGCGCCTGCTGCCGGAACTGGCGGCCGATGGATGCGACGCCGCCGTGCGTGCCATGGTGGCCTGTGGCTGGCCGCTGGAAGTTCGCGGGGGCGACATCGACGGCTCGGCCCTGAACCAGGCCGTGTTCCGCGGCGATGCGGCGCTTGTGCGCCTGCTGCTGGAGAACGGCGCCGACTGGCGCGCGCCGCATGGCTTCGGCGACGACGTGCGGGGCACGCTGTCCTGGGCCTCGCTCAACATGCCGTCAGGCGAGGGCGACTGGGCCGGCTGCGCGCAGGCGCTGCGGGGCCACGGCATGCCGGCCGCCCTGCCCGATCCGGACGGGTCGGACGCGGTGCTGATCGATGGCCGCCGTTATCTGTTCGCGGACGAGGTGCGGGCCGTGCTGCTGGGCACGGGGGTGTTTCACCTCAGTCGGCCGTGCATACCCGGTCCCGACCGGACTGCTTGGCCTTCAGCATCGCCAGATCGGCCCGGTGCAGGGTCTGCATGACGGATTCGTCTGCCCGTAGCACGGCGATGCCGACAGAGACGGTCAGGCGTTCATCGGGCCGCGGCACCTGCGCGAGCAGCAGACGCAGGCGCTCGGCCACCGCCACGGCCTGGGCTTGCTCCTGGCCCGGGAGCAGCACGCAGAACTCCTCCCCGCCGAGCCTGCCCAGCACGTCATGCTGCGGCAGGGCCTGTCTCAGCGCCCCGGCCAAGCCTCGCAGCACCGCGTCCCCAGCCGCGTGGCCATGGCTGTCGTTGAGCCGCTTGAAATGGTCGATGTCCAGGTACAGCAGGGCAAGCGGGGCCCCTGTCTCGCGCGCCAGGCCGGCGGCCTGTTCCGCCTGGTGCAGGAACTCTGCCCGGCTGCGGGCGCCCGTGAGGGCGTCCGTGGCGCTGAGTTCCGCGAGCCGGCGTTCCTGGTCGAAGGCGCGGCGTTGGTAGTCCTGGATGCGGCGGTGGGTGACAAAGCCTGTGGCAAGGGCGATGCCCGCATAGAGCAGCGTGAAGACGGTGTCGGTCCGGTTGGCCGTGGGGTCGAACACGAAGGGCAGGAAGAAGGCATAGCAGGCCAGCGAACCGCCGACCCACTGCGCCGACGTGATCCAGAAGAAGCTGGTGGTGACGGCGATGATGATCGCCGCGGGAAGGAAGTACATGAGCGGCCGGTCGGTGCCGAGCGCGCCCAGATAGCTGTTGAGGCTCACCGTGGCAATGGTCGCCATGCAGGCCAGGCCGTAGGTCTGGACCGAGGGTGCGCGCGCGATGAGGAAGGCGAACAGCGCGGTCAGCGGCAGCAGCAGTACCCGCAGCCCCACATATTCCGGCATCGGGATCAGCAGCCGCGCCAGCAGCGCCGCCACCGAGCCGGCCACGGCGGTCAGGCCCATTTCGATCGCCGTGAGTTGCAGACGCTGGCGGGTGTGGTCGCGGTAGATTTTTTCTCGATCGGCGGCGGAGGCGGCGCGCTGGAGCATCGGCTTCTCGTAGGGCAACGGCAGCGGCCGTTCGGGCGTGGGAAAGGAGGAGGCCGACATGGCCCTCGTGGGTCAGCGAGCCGGAACTCCCCCTCCGCCCAGCGCCTTGCGCTCGCGCCAGGCCGTCTGCACGAAGGGATCGGTCACGGCGTAGATGCCGTGGCCCTTGCGGATGATGAGATTGGCGTCGCGCAGTTCGTCGGCCACGCGCTGCACCTGGTCGGCCGTCACGTCGCGGGCCAGTTGCGCGGTGTAGTCGGCCAGGGCCTGCGCGCCGAACAGGCCGGTGGCGTCGCCCTCGGCCTGGGCCACGCGGTCGAACACGGCGCCGGCGAGGGTGCCCAGGTCTTCCACCTTGCGCAGTTCCACGTCGGCCGCCGCCGTCTTGAGCGTGGCGGCGATCACGGGCAGGAAGCGGTCGGCCTCGGCCGGGTCGGCCTGCTGCAGCTGGCGCAGGGCGCGGATGAGCTCTTCCGGGCGCCGGCCCAGGGTGTCGAAGGCCTCGATGGCGACGGCCAGACTGGGCTGGACGCGGGCGCCTTCCAGGGCGATGCCGTCCAGCACATGGGCCACGTAGTCGCCGTCCAGCGTCGGGTAGTCGACCGAGGTTGCGCCGGCGAAGGCATGCCGGCCCTGCAGCGTCATGCCCACCACCTGGGCACGGTGCGAGCCCGTGCCGATGAAGATGAAGTGGCCGGGTGTGGCGGGCCGCGGGTTGATCGCGTCGCGTGCCGCCTTGATGGCCAGCAGCATCTGCGCGCCGTCTTCGCCGGCCAGCGCCTGCTGCACCTCGTCGACGATCAGCACCACGTCGGTCCGGGCCTTGTCGACCACCTCTGTCAGTGCGTCGGCCAGCGTCACGCCGCCCTTGGCGCCCACCTCGTTCAGCTGGAAGCCGAACTTGAAGCCGGCGGCGCCCACATCCAGCCCTTTGAGCCGCTTCAGGCGCGCGAGCACGCCCGAGGCAGGCGTCTGCAGTTCGCCCAGCGCGCGCTGGATCGCCGTGTGGATGAGCGTGGCGGGGTTGGCCCGCGTATCCGTCCAGAGGTCCACATAGATGACGATGGCGCCCAGCGCCTCCAGGGCCGGGATCAGGTCCTGCCGCAGGAAGGTGGTCTTGCCGGTCCGCCGCAGACCCGACAGGAACAGTCCGGAGCGCAGGCCCTGGTCGAGCAAGCCCGGACGCAGGAGCTGACGCGCCATCTGGTCGGCCAGGGCTGTACGGTGGAACAAGGTCATTTCGGCGATTTTACCCAGATTGGCTAATTAGCTGAAATCCATAAAACGCGCGAAAGGGGCGGCCCTTGCGTGCGCCCGCCACGGACCGGCACGCGCGGGTACGCAGAGGGGCCGTGGCTGCAGGCCCCGTCCCACAGCCACCTGCGTCGCGCCCGCACGCCGGGCGGCCGGACTGTGCATCGAAGGTTCGGGCCGGACCGGTCGAGAGGCGACCGGTTTCACGTGACCAACTATGAAAGGAACAGTCACCATGAAGCAACGACAACAACAACGATCGCACCGTCTCCTCGCCTGCGCCCTGTTGGGCGGATTGCTGGCCGTCGGCGGCCATGCACAGGCCCAGGGCGTGGGGGTCGGCGTGGGCGTCAATGCTGACGTGAATGCATCCGGCTCCGCCGCCGGCCAGCGCGCGGGCGTTGGCATGTCGACGGGCACCAGTGCGGGTGCCAATGCCGGCACGACCCACAACGGCGCCCACGCGGGCGGCAACGCCCGCACCGGCGGCAGTGCCGGCGCCCAGACGAGCGGCGCCGGCAACGCGGCGGGTGGCGTGGGCAACGCGGTCGGCGGCGTGCTGGGCGGCGTGACCGGCGCCGTGGGCAATGCACCCACCGCCGTGGGCGGCGTGGCCAACAGGGTGGGCGGTGCCGCGAACACGGCCACCGGGGCCGCCACGTCTGCAGGCGGCGCGGCAGGCGGCCTGACCAACACCGTGGGCGGCTCGCTCAACGGCACGGCCGGTGCGGCGGGCTCGGCGGGCGGTGCATTGAGGGCGCCGGGTGCGGCTGTCGGCGGCAGCGGCAATGCCCAGGGCTCGGGCGCGGTGAACCTGCAGAAGTAATCCGCAGTCTCTGACTTGGAAGGCCCGCGGCGCGAAAGCGCGGCGGGCCTTTTGGCGTGGGCACAAGGTCAGGCTGGCATGGATGCTGCATGGGAAAACCAGACTGTCGATTGTTAGACAATCCAACAAAATCCCCGCCGGCCTTCTTGCCAGACGCCGATCCATCCTTCCGCTTTTCATGACCCAGCCCATCCTGCGCATCAGCGGCCTCCACAAGCGCTTCGGCGATCACCATGTGCTGCAGGGCATCGATTTCGACGTGCAGCCCGGCGACCGCGTGGCCATCCTGGGCTCCAGCGGCTCGGGCAAGAGCACCTTCCTGCGCTGCCTCAACTTCATGGAAACGCCCAGCGCCGGACGGATCGAACTCAAGGGCCAGCCCATCGGCCAACCCGACGCGCGCGGCGGCGATGGCGTGCGCTATACCCAGGCCGAACTGGCACAGGTGCGACGGCAGGTCGGCATGGTGTTCCAGCAGTTCAACCTGTTCCCGCACATGACGGTGCTGGGCAACGTGATGGAAGGCCCCATCACGGTGCGCGGCATGGGCGCCGCGGCGGCCCGGGACATCGCCCTGCGCGAACTCGACAAGGTGGGCATGGCCCACAAGGCCGACGCCTATCCCGGCCACCTGTCTGGCGGCCAGCAGCAGCGCGTGGCCATCGCCCGCGCGCTGGCCATGGCGCCCGACGTGCTGCTCTTCGACGAGCCCACGTCCTCGCTCGACCCGGAGCTGGTGGGCGAGGTGCTCAACGTCATCCGCGACCTGGCCGAGGAAGGCCGCACCATGCTGCTGGTCACGCACGAGCTGGGCTTCGCCTATCACTACGCCAACAAGGTGCTCTTCCTGGCCGACGGCCAGATCTACGAAGCCGGCACGCCCGACGAGGTGCTCAAGCACCCGCGCAAGGAGCGCACGCAGCGCTTCCTCGAACGCTTCACGGCCTTCAGCTTCTGAATCGGCCGTTTCCTCATTCCGCGCCCTCTTCCCATGCAGCTTTCCAACCCCGCCTCCGCCACGAGCTCCCAGGCCTACCGGGCCGATGACCGCAACGAGCAGGTGCTCGTCTATCTCAACGGCGACTTCGTGCCCCGCAGCGAGGCCAAGGTGTCGATCTTCGATGCCGGCTACGTCTGCGGCGATGGCGTGTGGGAGGGCGTGCGGCTGGTCAACGGCCGCGTGATCTCCTTCGACGCCCACATCGACCGCCTGTTCGAAGGCGCCAATGCCATCGCCATGGACATCGGCCTGACCAAGCAGCAGGTCAAGGACGTGATCCTGCGCACCTTCGAGGTGAACGGCATGCACGACGGCGCGCATGCGCGCCTCATGGTGACGCGCGGCCTCAAGAAGACGCCCAACCAGGACCCGCGCTTCATCATCGGCAGCGCCACCGTGGTCTGCGTGGCCGAGCACAAGGTGGTGGACGCCGCGGCCAAGAAGCGCGGCCTGGCGCTGCACACCAGCACCATCCGCTGCAGCACGCCCGACGTGTTCGACCTGCGGCTCAATTCGCACAGCCGGCTCAACTTCATCCAGGCGCTGATCCAGGCCATCCACGTCGGCGCCGACGAAGCGCTGATGCTGGACACGAACGGCTTCGTCTCCAGCTGCAACTCGACCAACTTCTTCATCGTGCGCGGCGGCGCGCTGTGGACCTCGTCCGGGCGCTACTGCTTCAACGGCATCACGCGCGCCACGGTGCTGCGCCTGGCGCGCGAAAACGGCATCCCGGTGCACGAAGGCGACTACACGCTGGCGGAGGTCTATGCCGCCGACGAGGCCTTCGTCACCGGCACGCTGGGCGGCCTGACGCCCGTGGCGGCCATCGACGGGCGGCGCCTGCCGACCGAAGGCTACGGCCCGCTCACGCAGCGCCTGGCCGACCTGTACCAGGCCTACATCACGGCGCCGGCCGCCTGATTTCTCTTTTCTACCTGTCCACTTTGTAGGAGCGACGAATGAACATCCTGTCCCGCTTTGCCGCCGTCCGCCGCGGCCTGCTGGTCGGCCTGGTCGGCCTGGGTCTGCTGGCCGGCCTGCCGGCCCAGGCCCAGACGCTGGAGAAGGTCAAGAAATCCGGCGAGCTGCGCATCGGCGTGGCGCCCGGCGACCCGTGGTACTACCGCGACCCCGCCACCGGCCAGTGGACCGGCGTGGGCGTGCTGATGGGCGAGCAGATCGCCAAGAACATCGGCGTGAAGATGGTGCCGGTCGAGACCACCTGGGCCAACAGCGTGGCCGGCCTGCAGTCGGGTCAGTTCGATGTGATGTTCGTGCTCGATGCCACCGAAGAGCGCAAGCGCGCCATCGACTTCCCTACCGCGCCCATGCTCTGGTACGCCCAGGGCGTGCTGGCCAAGGACGGCCTGACGGTCAAGAACTGGAGCGACCTGGACAAGCCCACCGTGCGTGTCGGCGTGGCCCTGGGCACCGCCACCGACCGCGATCTCACCAAGCGCCTGCCCAACGCCAGGATCGAGCGCTTCACCAACACCGACGAGACCGTGGCCGCCTTCAATGCCGGCCGTGTGGATGCCATCGGCTTCTACCACTCGGTGCTGACCATCGCGTATTCCAAGATCAAGAAGGGCAGCGTGCAGATCCCGCAGCCGGTGGTCGCCATCGCCACCAGCGCCGGCGTGCGCAAGGAGCAGGACCCGGCCTTCCGCGACATGCTCGACGAGCAGTTCAAGAAACTCTATGCCTCGGGCCAGACGCAGGCGCTGTACGCCCAGTACCTCAAGACCAAGGGGCTGGATCCGGACAAGATGCCTGGCGTGACCAAGGAGTCTCTGGAGAAGTAGTGACACCCCCCAAGTCGCTTCGCGACTCCCCCCTCTCTGTCGCCTTCGGCTTGGAGGGGGGCGCACCCGGTGGCCTGGCAGAGCCAGTTCCACGGGTGCCTTGGCATGGCCTGCTCCGCGGCCATTCGAGTCGCCCTCGCGCCATCCGGGTTGCGCGCGGCGCCACGGACACATGACATGAACTACGACTGGGACTTCGGCGCCGTCTGGGAATACCGCCAGATGCTGCTGACGGGCGTGCTCGGCACCTTCCGCATCGCGGCGGTGGCCATCGCCATGGGCGTGCTCATCGGCGCCGTGCTGGCCACCATGCGCCTGACGAAGACGCGCTGGCTGCAGTGGCCGGCGCTGTGGTTCACCGAGTTCTACCGCAACACACCGCCGCTGGTGCACTTCTTCTGGGCCTTCTATGCGCTGCCCGTGGTGCTGGGCGTGAGCCTGGACCCGTACGTGGCGGCCATCATCGCCCTTTCGACCCAGTCGGGCGCCTTCTATGCCGAGGTGTTCCGCGGCGGCGTGGTCAGCATCGACCGCGGCCAATGGGAAGGCGCCCGCGCGCTGGGCATGCGTCCGCCCGCGGTGCTGCGGCGCGTGGTGCTGCCCCAGGCGCTGCAGCGCATGCTGCCGCCCTTCATGGAACGCTCCTTCGAGCTCATCAAGACCACCGCCCTGGCCTCGACGCTGGCGTACTCCGACCTGCTCTACCAGGCCATGCAGGTCAACAGCATCACCTTCCGCCCGCTGGAGGTCTACACCGTGGTGGCGGCCATCTTCTTCGTCACGCTGTTGGTCCTCAGCACGCTGGCGCACCTGCTGGAGGCGCGGCTGACCCGCGCCACCCGGCCCGTTTCCGCAACCGCGAGGTGACCGGCATGGACTTCTCCTGGGACTTCACCCCGGTGCTGCAGAACTGGCCCGTGCTCCTCAAGGGCGTGGGCATGACGGCGCTGCTGTGGGTCATCGCCTTTCCGCTGTCGATGGTGCTGGGCCTGCTGCTGTCGCTGGCCACCGGCTCGGGCCGGCGCGTGCCGGTGCTGCTGGGGCGCAGCTGGGTCGAGCTGTTCCGCAATACGCCGGTGATGGTGCAGCTGATCTGGTTCTTCTATGCCTTCCCGATCCTCACCGGCGTGCAACTCACGCCGCTGGTGGCGGCGCTGTGCGGCTTGGTGCTCAACGCTTCGGCCTACTGTTCCGAGATCTTCCGCGGCGGCATCGCGTCGTTGCCCGTCGGGCAGTGGGAAGGCGCCCGCGCGCTGGGCATGACGCGCACCCAGCTGATGCGCCGGGTCATCGTGCCGCAGGTGCTGGCGCGCATGCTGCCCGCCTTCACCAACCGTGGCATTGAGCTGGCCAAGAACACCTCCATCGCGTCGGTCATCGCGGTGCAGGAGTTGATGTACCAGGGCCGCGCGCTGTCGGCCGCCTTCTACCGGCCGCTGGAGATCCTCACGGCCGTGGGCCTGATCTACTTCGTGCTGATCTATCCGGGCTCGTACCTGGCCTCGCGGCTGGAGAAGCGCTTCGCGCTGCGGGCCTGAAGCCCTTGCACCCCGCGAGCCGCATCAGCCCCTGGCCGAGAATCGCGCCCACACCATGAGCAGCATCCCCCGTTTCGAGCCCCTGCCCACGCTGACCCGCCGCGACCAGGTGGCCGAGACGCTGCGCCGCGCCATCCTCTCGGGCCGCATCGCGCCGGGCACGCAGCTGGTCGAAAGCCGGCTGGCCGGCGATCTGGCCGTGAGCCGCGGGCTGCTGCGCGAGGCCATCCGTGAGCTGATCGAAAGCGGCCTGGCCACCAACCGGCCCTATGCCGGCACCTTCGTCACCGAGGTCAATGCCGCCGTGCTGCGCGACGTCTACGAGATGCGACGCGTGATGGAAAGCCAGGCCTACCGCCGCATCTGGCCGCTGCGCGACGCCGCCTTCCGCGATGAGCTGCAGGCCCGCTTCGACCACATGATCGCGGCCGTGCGCAGCGACGACCTGTCGGAAGAGATCCGCGCCGAGGCGCATTTCCACGGCCTGGTCTACGAGCGTTGCGGCAACCACCTGATGCCCGCGTTCTGGCAGCAGATGACGCAGAAGATCCAGCTCGGCTTCGCCATCTGTCAGATCGCGCATGCGCCCAAGGTGGACTTCGAGGCCAACCACCGGCGCTTCCTCGACTGCGCGCTGGGCGACAGCCTGGACGAGATGGTGAGCGAGCTGAACGTGCACCTGGACCGCGGTCTGGCGACGATCCAGTTCGAAGCGGGCGCGGCCGCAGCCGCCTGAGCCATGACGAAGGCCGCTGCGGCCAGCTCCTGAGGCCAAACGTCCGACCGCCACTTTGGGCGGCGTCTGCGGCCTGGTGTCAAGTCGCTGAGCAAGCGCTCATGGCGCTCCCGCCGGAAGCCCTCCACCCATCAGGCCTCCCTTGAGGAAACGGAGGTAGGTCTTCATCACCGCATCTGGTATGCCGGAAGACTGCGTCCGTCGATGCAGGTGGTAGAGGTACAGGTAGTCCCGCGCGGCAATGAGCAGATAGGCCAGCGTGGCGAGTTCATCTTCACCGTAGTTGATGATTTCTCCATCTCGCTTCGCACGCTTGAGAAACTTCACGTAGCGACGCACCACCTCTTCGTGGTGACGGGACCAGGCCTTGGGCGCCTCAACTTCCGCTTCGTTGAGGACGCGCCAGAACCACGGGTTTTCCGAAAGGTATTCGAAGACTGCGCGGGCGCCTACCTCCTCCACCTCGAAGAAGCCCTTGGCGCCGTGCGCACGCTGGCGCACGAGCTCGAGCATCTGGACGCCGAAGTACGGCAGGAGCTCGTCGAAGAGCGCTTGCCGAGATTCGAAGTAGAGGTAGAAGGTGCCTTGGGCAATGCCTGCCTCTGCCGTGATGCGCTGGACTGAAGCATCGCGGTAGCCGAACTCGCCGACCACCTTGGCGGCAGAGACCATCAGGCGATCGCGGGTGCGCGCTGCCTTCTCCTCGCGGCTGAGTCGCACAGCGGCTGATTTTTTTCTCGCGGTGCGAGGGATGCCTGTCGCGGCGGCCAATACGCGTCCTTTCTGGCTTCGCTCGACGGCGAATAGCCTCCGTCCCAGTCTACTGAAGCGGCTCGGCGTGCCGAGCCGCAGCGTTTTCCCTAGTGGTCAGCGCATCGGATCGGACGAAACTGAATTATGACTCATCGTTCATTTTGTTTGTGTGATGCTGAACAGCCCTGCCTTTGAAGCCGAACAACGCTTTCGCCAGGAAGTGCGCGACTACTGCGAGAACGAGCTGCCGCGCAACGTTCGCGACAAGGTGCAGGCGAACCTCTTTCTGACCAAGGAAGACAACCTCGCCTTCCTTCGTTCGTTGGCACCCCGCGGATGGGTGGCCGGCCACTGGCCGCGGGAACACGGCGGCGCGGCATGGACGCCGCTTCAACGCTTCGTGTTCGAGGAGGAGAGCATGCGCTGCGGCGCGCCGTGGCTGATTCCGTTCGGCGTGAACTACGTCGGGCCGGTGATCTACACCTTCGGCTCCGAGGCGCAGAAGCGACGCTTCCTGCCGCCCATCCTGTCGTCGCAGGAGTGGTGGGCGCAAGGCTATTCCGAGCCCGGTGCCGGCTCGGACCTGGCCGGGCTCAAGACGCGGGCTGTGCGGCGCGGCGACCGCTACGTCGTCAGTGGCCAGAAGATCTGGACCAGCTATGTGCAATGGGCCGACTGGATGTTCTGCCTGGTGCGCACCAGTGACGAAGGCCGGCCCCAGCAGGGCATCTCGTTCCTGCTCATCGACATGCGCAGCCCCGGCGTGCAGGTGCGTCCAATCCGCACCATGGACGGCTGCCATCATGTCAATGAAGTTTTCCTCGATGAGGTCGAGGTGCCCGTGGAGATGCTCGTGGGCGAGGAGGGCAAGGGTTGGAGCTACGCCAAGTTCCTGCTGTCCAACGAGCGCATCCTCTCGGCCGAGACGGGCCGCGCCACGCGCCAGCTGCAGCACCTTCGTGCGTTGATGGCCGAGGCGCCCAGCGATGCGGTGCGCAATCTCCCCGTCTTCGAGCGGCGGCTGGCCGAGCTGGAACTGCGCCTGCATGCGCTGCGTGCCTTCTGCCTTGCCTACGCCCGCACCATGGACCCGGCGGCACCACCGGGGGTCGAAGCGTCGATCATGAAGATCCGCGGCACCGAGCTGCAGCAGGCCATTGCCGAGGCCACGCTGGATTGGCTGGGCGCCGCAGCCGTGGTCTACGACCCCCTTTTCGTGAACGCCGACACCCTCGCGTCCCCCGTGGGGCCTGCCACGACGCCCGGTGCAGTGCGCGAGTATTTGCATGGCCGCGCGTCGACCATCTATGGCGGCTCCAACGAGATCCAACGCAACATCATCAGCAAAGCGGAGCTCGGCCTGTGAACCCGACGACCTGGATGGACGACACCGATCAGGCCCTCGAATCGGCTGCGCGCCGGTGGGTTGCACAGCGCCATCGTTTCGAGGACCGGCAGCACCTCGCGCCCGACAGGCGTCGCCATGATCCGGCACTTTGGCGCTCTCTTGCGGAGCTGGGCTGGTTCGCGGTCGCGACCTCCGAGACCCACGGCGGCTTCGGCCTGCGCCCGTCGTCCATCGCCCTGCTCTGCCAGATCGCGGGAAGCGCATTGCTCACGGAGCCGCTGCTGAGTTGCGGTGCACTCGCACCGCAGCTGATCGAAGCGCTGGGCGACGCCACGCAAAGGTCGAAGTGGCTGCCTGACATGCTGCAAGGCACCCGCCTTGTGGTTGCCCTGGTCCCACCCGATCAGGATGTGGGGCCGGGCGTCACGCTCACGGCAGACGGTCGACTGCAGGGCCGCCTCGAGGTGGCGGTGGATGCGGACATCGCCGATGCACTGCTGATTCCTGCAGATGGCCGGCTCTGGTACCTGCCGGTCTCAGCAAGCGGCGTGCAACGCCAGCCGTATCCGCTGCTCGACGGACGTGGGGCTGCCACGGTGCATCTGGCCGCAGCGATTGCCGAGCCGCTGGCCGACCCCGAGCGTCGCTTTGCCGATGCCATGGCCCAGGCCCGCGCACTGGCGGCCGTCGCGGTGGCGTCGGATTCGCTCGGCCTGATGCAGTCGGCCTTCGATCAGACCCTGGACCATCTGAAGACGCGGCGGCAGTTTGGCATGCCCATCGGCAGCAACCAGGCCCTTCAGCACCGTGCGGTGGATGCATACATCCGGATCGCCGAAAGCCGTGCGGTCATCGACGAAGCGGTTGCAGCCTTGTGCGGCAACGCCCCACCCGTCGAGGCGGCGCGTGCCGTGCATGCTGCCAAGGCGCTGGCCTGCGAGAACGCCCGCAAGCTGACGCAGGAAGCGGTGCAGATGCACGGCGGCATCGGCATCACCGAGGAACACCCCGCCAGCCACTATCTGCGCCGCGCCCGTGTCAACGCGCAATGGCACGGCGCCGAGGATCTGCACCTGGCTGCGTTCGTCCGCGCCGGCGGCGCGCCCACTCCACAGGAGATCTGAATGGACTTTTCCAGCTACACCTGCATCGAGTTCGAGCGCCAGGGTCGCGTGCTCACCATTGCGCTCAACCGGCCCGAGCAGCGCAATGCGGTCAATGCGCGGCTGCACCACGAGCTGTCCCGCGTCTTCACCGACGCGCAACGCGACGAAGGCAGCGACATCGTCGTCCTCACCGGCCGAGGCCGTGCCTTCTGTGCCGGTGGCGACATCGACTGGATGCAGCAGTCAATCGATGAGCCCGCCGAGTTCGAGCGCACCGCCCGAGAGGCAAAAGACATCGTCTATTCGCAGCTCGACCTGGAGAAGCCGCTGATCTGCAAGCTCAACGGGCACGCGACCGGCCTGGGCGCCAGCCTTGCATTGCTGAGCGACGTGATCATCGCCTCCGACGAGGCTCGCATCGGCGATCCGCATGTGAGCGTGGGCCTGGTGGCCGGCGACGGCGGCGCGTTGATCTGGCCGCAACTGGTGGGTTATGCCAAAGCCAAGCGCTATCTGCTGACCGGCGAACTGCTGGGTGCCAAAGAGGCCGAGCGCATCGGTCTGCTCACCGAGGTGGTGCCGCTCGCACAGCTCGACGGCGCCGTCGACGCCTTGGCATCCCAGCTGGCATCGGGCGCCACCAAGGCCATCCGCTGGAGCAAGATCACCGCCAACCTGCCGTTGCGCCAGCTGTTCCACAGCTACTTTGATGCCGGCGTGGCCTACGAATGCATGTCCAACCTCACCCAGGACCATGCCGAGGCCGTGCGCGCCTTCCGCGAGAAGCGCAAGCCCGTCTTCAGCGGGCGCTGAGCCTGCCTTTGTCGTCCCTGACCTTCCACCGCCACCAAGAGCAATCCGGAGACACACCATGACATCCCTGCATCGCCGCACCCTCTTCAAGCAGGCCGCCGTCGCGGCGACCGTCGCCAGCATGCCGGCCTGGGTCCGTGCCCAGTCCGGGCCGCTGCGCATCGGGCTCATCACGCCGCTGAGCGGCCCACAGGAGTTCATCGGCTCCTACGTGAAGAACGGCGCCGAGATCGCGGTGGAGCAGATCAACAAGGCGGGGGGAATCCTGGGCCGTCAGGTGGCCCTGGAACTGCGCGACGACAAGGCCAATCCGGCCGCTGCGCTCGCGGCGGCACGCGAGCTGCTCGGCGCCGGCATCAACCTGCACACCGGCGGCATCTCCAGCGCCGTGGTGCTTGCGCTGGCGCCGGTGATGCAGCAGGAGAAGGGCGTCTTCATGACCTGCGGCGCGGGTACCGAGAAGATGAACCACGAGAACTACTCGCCCAACGTGTTCCGCCCCGGCGACGCGCCCGATGCACGCACCCGGGCGCAGGCCAAGCTGATGGCACAGAAGTACCCTCAGATCACGCGATGGACGGGCCTGGTGCCCGACCACGAATATGGTCGCACCACCTGGAGCATCTTCGTCGACGCGTTGCTGGAGTTCTATCCGGCACTCACCGGCAAGAAGCCCGAGATCATCGATCCGGTGCTCATGCCTTATGGGGTTTCCGACTACCGCAACTCGATCACCCAGGCGCTGCGCCAACCGGCGGACGGCGTCTTCAACTGCACCTATGGCGGCGATGCGATCACCATGTTCCAGCAGGCCCGCGGCTTCGGCCTGATGAGCCGCTACAAGGTCATCTGCGACGCCGCCAACGAGTTCCTCGTCGCGCGCGGACTCAAGCAGCAGCTGCCGCCGCAATGGACGGGCATGCACTACTACGCTGCTGCCAACAAGGGCAACCCGATCAGCGACCGCTTTGTGGCCGACTACGCGGCACGCACCAAGGACCCCGAGCCCCTGGGCTGGGCCGCAGAAGCGCATGCCAGCCTATACGCCCTGCAGAAGGCCATCGAGAAGGGCAAATCGACGGACACGGAGGCCGTTATCGCCAACCTCAAGGGCCTGACCTGGGACACCGTGACGGGGCCGCGCACCATGCGCGCCGAGGACAACCAGGCCATCAAGGATGTCGAGCTCGTCTATCTCGAGCCGGCCGATGATGCGAAGGGCTACAAGGTCGCCCAGTACGTCAAGGTGGACGGGAAGTCGGTCCTGTTCCCGCCGACCCCGGGCAAGAAGCTGCAGTTGCGCACTGCCTGAGGACGGTCCCGTCATGGCGCTGTCGGACATTGCCACGCTGCTTGTGAACAGCCTGACCTGGGCCATGGCGACCTTCCTCGTCGCCGCCGGCCTCACGCTGGTGTTCGGAACGCTGCACATCCTCAACTTCTCGCACGGCGGCTTTTTCATGATCGGTGCCTACGCGGCGTATTCGCTGACGCAGGCGCTGGGCGGCGCGGGCTCCATCGCGTTCTACCTGTTCGCGTCGCTGGCGGCCGGGGTGGCCGTGGCGCTGCTGGGTCTGGTGGTCGACCGCCTCGTGTTGCGGCGGCTGTCGGGCGTCGACGACGCCTATGTGCTGATCGCCACCTATGCCCTTCTTCTGGTGTGCGAAGGGTCCACCAAGCTGCTGTGGGGCCTCAACTATCACAGTGTGATGCCGCCTGCGGTGCTGGACGGCGCCTGGTTGCTCGGCGACGCCGTGCTCCCGCGCCTGTCGCTCTTCATCATCGTGTGCGGTGTCGTGGTGTACCTGGGGCTGGAGGGCTTTCTCAACCGGACCGCGCCTGGCCGGCTCGTCAAGGCGATCGCGGCCGATGCCTGGATGGCCCGTCTGCTGGGCATCCGGGTGCGCTGGGTGTACACCGGCGCGGTGGCGCTGGGGTTTGCGCTGGCCGGACTGGCCGGCGGGCTGCTGTTGTCCAACCAGACCTTGTCGCCGACGCTGGCCAGCGCCTTCGTGATCCAGGCCTTCGGCGTCATCATCATCGGCGGCATGGGCAGCATCAGTGGCGCTTTTGTGGGGTCGCTGTTGCTCGGGTTGATCGACGCGGTGGGGCAGTGGGTACTGCCCGGTCTGCCCGGTCTGCCCTTCTTCCTGGCCATGACGCTGATATTGCTGCTTCGCCCACAGGGCCTCATGGGAAAGGCCCGCGCATGAACGCCGCTTCCGCGCCCGTCAAGCGGGGCGTCGCCATCTCCCGGCGCGACTGGATGGTCCTGGCTCTTCTGGTGCTGGTGTCGCTGCTGGTGCCGGCCGGGCTGAACCGCGGGCTGGTCTTCATCGCCGGCATGATCTGGATCAACGCGGTCTTCGGGCTCGCCTTCAACCTCCTGTTCGGCATGTCGGGTGTGCTCAGCTTCGGCCAGGCGATGTTCTTCGCAGCCGGCGCCTACCTCTGCGCGCTGCTGCTGCAGTCGCAGGCGGTGCCTTTCGTGCTGATGGTGCCGCTGGCCGGGCTGCTGGGTGCGGCTCTGGCCACGGCGGTGGGCGTGGTGGCGTTGCGGCGTAGCGAAGGCGTGTACTTCGCCATCCTCACCTTGGCCTTCGCCGAGCTGGTGCATCTGCTGATCGCCAACACCTCGGTGCTGGGCCGGAACGACGGGTTGGCCGGCCTGGCGCGCCCACGTCTGGGCGGAGCGACCTGGGGGCTCGATCTGGCGCAGGGTGACCGCTTCTACTTCGCCATCGTCGTCACATGCGCACTGCTCATTGCGTTCGTGCGCTGGCTGCAGGGGACCCCCTTTGCGCGGGCCCTGCAGGCGCTCAAGCAGGACCCGGACCGCGCGGAGTTCCTGGGCATCCCGGTCAAACGGCATCGGCTGGCAATCTTCGCCATCGCGGGGGGTGTCACGGCTGCTGCCGGTGCGCTGGTGGCGCCCTGGGCCCAGATCGTGACGCCGGAACTGGCGCATTGGTCCAACTCCACCAACCCCATCCTCTACACGCTTCTGGGTGGTAGCGCGTATTTCTGGGGGCCGGTGCTGGGCGCCATCGTTCTGTCGTGCGTGTTCTACGCCACCCGCACACTGGTCGGGCTCTCGGACATGGTCACCGGCCTGCTGCTGCTCGGGGTGGTGTTGTCCTTGCCAGGTGGCATTCTGGGTCTGGTGGATCGGCTGCGTCGCCCGGCGCCGGAAGCTCTCACCCGCCCCGCGACTCCTCGGGAGGCCACGCGATGAGCAACCCCAGTGGCGATCGGCAGAGCACCCCGCCCCCAGGCGACGCTGAAGGCCGCTTCGCGGCCGCCCGCCTGGAAGCCCTGGGCCTGATCAAGGCGTATGGACGCATCCCCGTCCTGCGCGACGTGAGCCTGGCGGTCGAGCCGGGCGAATCGCACGTGGTCATCGGCCCCAACGGTGCAGGAAAGACCACGCTGTTCAAGGTCCTCACGGGAGAGCTCGTGGCCGACCGGGGGCAGGTGCGTTTTGCGGGCAAGGATCTGGGCCGGATGCCCGCCCATGCGCGGGTGCACCGCGGCTTCGGCCGGACCTTCCAGGTGGCCAAGGTCTTCACCGGTCTGTCCGTGCGCGACAACCTGCGCGTCGCTCTGGAGGCGCGGGAGCGCCGGGCCCGGCCGTGGCGCGGCATCTCGCGCGCGACAGCGAGGGGCTTCGAGGAGGCGATGCCGCAACTGCTGGCCGACACCGGCTTTGCCGGTCGGCCTGACGTGTCAGCGGGCAGCCTTCCGTATGGCGACCGCAAACGGCTCGAACTGGCAATGGTGCTGGCCCTGCAGCCGACCATCCTGTTTCTTGATGAGCCCACGGCCGGCATGTCGGCTGCAGAGAGGCAGGCCACGGTGACGCTGCTCAATGCCGTGCGGCAGCGCCATCGGTTGTCGATGCTGCTGACCGAGCACGACATGGACGTCGTCTTCGGCCTGGCTGACCGCATCTCCGTACTGCACCACGGTGAGCTCATCGCTTCGGGCACGCCCGCGCAGATCCGCGCCGACGCCCGGGTGCAGGAGGTCTATCTGGGCGCCGAGGAGGACATGGCACATGCTTGAGATCCGAGGTCTGCAGGCTTCCTACGGCGACAGCCAGGCGCTGTTCGGTATCGACCTGCGTGTGCCCGCCGGTGCCGGCGTGGCCCTGCTCGGGCGCAATGGCGCGGGCAAGTCGACGCTCATGAAGTCCGTGCTGGACGCGGGCCCGCGCACGCAAGGAGAGTTGCGCTTCAACGGCGTGGCCCTGCAGGGGCAGTCCACCGAGGCGCGCGCGCGGATGGGCCTGGCGCTGGTGCCGGAGGACCGTCGGCTCTTCGCGACTCTGACCGTCCGGCAGAACCTGGAGCTGGCCTGGTATGCCGCGCCCCGTGACCGACCCCGCATGACCGTGGACGCGGTAGTAAAGCTGTTTCCCCTGCTAGCTCCGCTGCTGGAGCGGCTGGGCGATCAACTCTCCGGCGGCCAACAGCAACTCGTGGCCGTCGCGCGGGGCCTGATGGCATCGCCGGCCCTGCTGATGCTCGACGAACCGGCAGAAGGCTTGGCGCCCAAGGTGGCCAACGACCTTGCGCGCGAGGTGCGCGCGGCACGGACGGTGCTGGGCCTGACGGTGCTGGTGGCCGAGCAGAGCATCGCCTATGCGCGGCAGTGCACCGAATACGTGTACCTGCTGGACAGCGGCCAGATCGTCTTCGCCGGCGACTGGGCCGCGTTCGATGCCGACCCGCAACTCAAGATGCGCTATCTGGCCGTGTGAAGCGGCCGCCTGAGGAGATCCGAGGATGAAGACCGACGTGAGCGGCTGGCAGTTGCAGTGGGACGCGGCCCGCGCCCGAGAGTGGTGGGCCGACGGCCGATGGCCTCGCCGCACCGTGGCCGCGGCGCTGCGCGACATGGCCGAGCGCGAGCCGGACCGGGTCACGCAGGTCTGCGGTGGCACGCCGGTGACCGCCGGCGCAGTGTGGTCGCAGGCCCGCGCGCTGGCGTCGTACCTGCAGGCGTCCGGCTTCCGCCCAGGCGATGTGCTGGCCTTTCAGACCCCCAACTGGCACGAAGCGGCTGTCATCGATGTGGCCGCCTGCCTGCTGGGCGTGGTCGTGTGCCCGATCGTGACCATCTATCGCGACAAGGAGGTCGAGCTGATCCTTGCGGACAGCCGTGCCAAGGGCATCTTCATCGCGCCCGAGTTCCGCGGCTGGGACCATGCCGCCATGCTGGAGCGCTTGCGGCCCCATCTGCCCGACCTGGCCCATGTGTGGACCGTGCGTGGCCCGCACGGCTCCGGTCGCGATCTGCGTGAGTTGGTCGCCAATGCCCCGCCGCCCGCGCCGCTGCCGGCCGTGTCCACCCAGGCGGTCAAGCTGGTGCTCTACACATCCGGCACCACCGGGCGACCGAAGGCGGTACTGCACACGCACGACACGCTGATCCGCGCCACGCTGATGTGCGCCCGGCACTGGGGCCTGAAGGCGGGCGACACGACGCTCATGCCGTCGCCCTTGACCCATGTCACGGGCTTCAGCCACGGCATCGAGATGCCCTTCTATGTCGGCACACGCTGCGTGCTGATGGAGCGGTGGGACGCGGCCCGCGCCGCGGACATCATCGAGCAAGAGGGCGTGTGCTTCACCATCGGCGCCACGCCGTTCCTGCAGGAGCTGATGGATGTGGCCGAACGCGAGCGGCGCCGCTTGCCATCGCTACGGCTGTTTCCCTGTGGCGGCGCCGCAGTTGCGCCGGAAGTCATCCATCGCGTGTCGCGCGTCCTCCCGGGGTGTACCGCCTTTCGCGTCTATGGCTCCAGCGAGGCGCCCATGATCACCCTGGGATTCAGCCGTCCCGACCAGGCCCGCCTGGCGGCCGAGACCGACGGCGAGGTGGTGGACTACGAGGTGCGGGTGCTCGACCCTGCCGGCCATCCGCTGCCGCCGGGCGGTGAGGGTGAGATCTGCGCGCGGGGCCCTTCGCTCTTCGTCGGCTATGTCGACCCGCAGCAGACCCGCGAAGCCTTCGATGAAGACGGCTTCTTCCACACCGGCGACGTCGGCTATCTCACGCCCGACAACGCGGTGGTCTTCACGGGTCGGATCAAGGATCTGATCAACCGCGGTGGCGAGAAGATCAGCGCCAAGGAGGTGGAGGATCTGCTGCACCAGCATCCTTCGGTGACGGGCGCCGCAGTGGTTGCCATGCCCCATGCCCGGCTGGGAGAGACCGTGTGCGCCTTCCTGATCCTGCGCGCCGATGCCCCGCAGGAGACATCGGGAATCGAGGCAATGCTGGCGGCTGCGGGTGTCGCGCGGCAGAAGCTGCCCGAGCACTACTTCCTGGTCGGGGAATTTCCCACCACGGCCTCCGGCAAAGTCCGCAAGGATGTACTCCGTGCCCAGGCTCGGGAGGGCGCCCCGCCCCTTCACAGCCAACCCCCCGCGCGGATGGCCGATTCGGGAGATGTCAAGGCGTAGCGCCGACGCTGGCCGCCCTACCCCACCCGGCTCGCAATCAGCACCGCATTCGTCCCGCCGAACGCAAAGGCGTTGGACATCACATGCCGGATGTCGCCGTTGGCGCGTGGCGCCAGGCCGTGCACGAGGTCCACGCCCAGGGTGGAGTCGGGCGCGGTGGCGCTGGCGGGCAGCTGGCCGAGTTCCATCGCGCGCAGGGCGCACAGCAGTTCGATGGCCCCGCCGCCGCCCATGATGTGGCCGTGCAGCGCCTTGGTGGCACTCACCGGCACACCGCGCGCACCGAAGATCTCGGCCAGCGTGGCGGCCTCGGCGGCATCGCCGGCGACGGTGCCGGTGCCGTGCGCATTCACATGGCCGATGTCGCTGGCGGCCAGACCGGCGTCGGCCAGCGCGGCGCGTACCGCGCGCACCTGGCCTTCGCTGTTCGGGTTGCTGATGTGGCTTGCATCGCAGCTGGTGCCGTAGCCGGCCAGCAGCGCCTGCACATCCACGCCGCGGCGCTCGGCCGAGGCGACCGATTCGATGATCACCGCGCCCGCACCCTCGCCCAGCGCGAAGCCCGCACGGTCGGCCGAGAAGGGCCGACAGGTGTGGGCGGCATGCGCCTCCAGCGGCGCCAGCACGCGCATGGCCTGCCAGCTGGCGATCACGCCCGGCGTCAGCAGGGCCTCATGACCGCCGGCGATGGCCACGTCCACCCAGCCGCCGCGCACGGCCCGCATGGCCTCGCCGATGGCCACCGCCGACGAGGCGCAGGCGCAGGCGTAGCCCACGGCCGAGGCGCGTGCGCCGAAGGCCAGCGCAAGCTCGGCCACGGCCGCATTGGGCATGGTCGTCAGCACCGTGGTGGGCCGCAGGCGGCGCTTGCGGCCGTAGAGCTGCTCGGTGGACTGGTCGAAGCTGCTCGCGCCGCCCATGCCCGTGCCCCAGAACACGCCCAGGCGCTCGGGCGCCGGCTGGCGGCTGCTCTCGAACAGGCGCGACTGCTCCGCGGCCTCGAAAGCGGCGCTGAGGGCCATCGCCGTGCCGCGGTCGAGCGTCACGCCCGAAGGTGCGCGGCTCTTGCGCTCGTCGAACTCGCTGCAGGCCGCCACGCCGACGGTGAAGCGCTCCACCCCGTCGATGACGACTTCGCGCGGTGCGATGGCGCACTGGTTGGCGGCCAGCGCCCGGTCCAGGGCCTGGACGCTGGTGCCCAGCGGGCTGACCAGGCCCAGACCGGTGATGGCGACGGGCGTGCTCACGGTGTCACCTCGGCCCGGCCTGCGTCGAGGGCGCTCATGCGTGGGCCGGCGTGGCGCCGCCGGTCTGCTGCTGTGCCATGTGCGCGTCGATGGCGTCGCACAGGTCGCCGAGGGTGATGCCGGCCTCGCGCGGGTCCAGGCGCTCTTCGGGCAGGCGCAGCTTGAGCGCGTCCTCGACCGAGAAGATGAATTCCATCAATGCCAGGGAGTCGAGGCCCAGGTCGGCCAGCGGAACTTCGGGGCGCAGCAGGGCCGGGTCGCAGCGGTGCTCTTCCTGGGCGATGCGGGCGATGGTCTGGAAGGTGGTCGACGGCATGGATCAGCTTTGGTTGGAGGTGGAAGGGGCGCGGCCCTCGGCCACGGCGCGGGCGAACTCGATCGTCTCCTCGGCCACCTGGCGGCGGTCGTTGTCGATCGAAATCATGTGGTAGCTGTTCTCGAGCACCACCGTGTGCAGCGGCGCATGCTTGAGGCCCTGGGCGAGCAGGTCGATGTTGGACAGGCTGGCCACCTCGTCCTCGCGGGCATGCAGAGCCAGCACGGGACAGCGCACGCGGTCGAGGCTGCGGCGCACGGCGCGACGAAGACGGTCGTATTCGCGCAGGTGGGCCACGCCGATGGCGGCACAGCCGGCGCGGGAGATCTGGCGGTCCTTGAGCTCCTGCTCTATCCATTCGCGCACGCGCTGGTTCTTGACGCCGTAGGGCGCGCGCTCGCGGTAGCGCCACAGGCGGCCCAGCGGCGTGTACAGGGCCAGCGGCAGCAGCCAGCGGCTGCGGCCCACGCTCCAGCCGTCCATGCGCAGCGTGGTGGACATCAGCACCACGCCGGCCGCGGCCTGCCCCAGCCGCGCCACGGCGGCCAGGGCCAGCGCGGCGCCGGCCGAGATGCCGGCCAGCAGCACCGTGCCGTATTGCTGCCGGAGCTGCGCGAACTCGGCGCAGACCCGGTCCACCCACTGGTCGAAGCCGGTGCTGCGCTGGCCGTCGGCATCGAAGGAATAGCCCGCGATGTGGGGCGCGCTCACATGCCAGCCGCTTCGGCGCAGCGAGGACTGCAGGTGCAGCAGTTCGTCGGCGGTGCTGCACAGGCCGGGCAGCAGCAGCACGGCGCCGCGCACGGGGGACGCAGCAGCGTCGGACAGGAAGGATGCGGTCATCGTCGGCTCCACGGACCCCTGCCTCGTGCGGGCGGGCCATCCGTCGTTGGGGCCGCAGATTACGCAGCGCTGCCTGAAGAAAGTCCCAAGAAATCCTGAAGACTTCTTCAGGCGGAAAACGGGCCTGCAAAGGCATACTGCCTGCCCCATGTGCCCGCCATTGCCCATTCCCGATGCGCATCCTCCTGGTTGAAGACGACCGCAAGGCCGCCCGCGTGCTGGCGCGCGGCCTGCAGGAGGAGGGCTTCGTGGTCGACGTGGTCCATTCGGCCGAAGAGGCGGACGAAGAGGCCTTCGTCACTGCCTACGGCCTCATCGTGCTCGACCGCATGCTGCCCGGCCAGGACGGCCTGGGCTGGTGCCGCGACCTGCGCGAGCGCGGCGTGACCACGCCCGTGCTCATGCTCACCGCCCGCGATGCATTGGTCGACCGCGTGGAGGGCCTCAACCTCGGCGCCGACGACTACCTGACCAAGCCCTTCGCCTTCGACGAACTGCTGGCGCGCGCGCGGGCGCTGCTGCGCCGCTCGGACCTGGCCCGACCCTCGGTGCTGGTGGTGGGCGCGCTGCGGCTCGATCCGCTCAGCCATGCCCTCACCGGCCATGGCCAGCCCATCGACCTCACGCAGAAGGAGTTCGCGCTGCTGCACATCCTGATGCGCCATCCGGGCGAGGTGGTGAGCCGTGCCCGCATCGCCGAGCAGATCTGGAAGGACGACCTGCTCGCCATCGACAACCTCATCGACGTGCACATGGGCAACCTGCGGCGCAAGCTGGAGGGCATCGCCGATCCTTCCATCGTCACCGTGCGCGGGCGCGGCTTCCGGCTGGACGTGGGGGCCACCGCATGACCATGCTGAGCTTCCGCCGGCGCCTGGCCATGGTGCACTTCGCCGTCGTCTCGCTGGTGATGGCGGTGGTGGCGGCGGTGGGCATCTGGGCCTTCTCGACCGACCTGCGCGGCGACCTGGACGACGCCATCCTGGCGCTGGCCGAGCTGGAGTCCGGCATGCTGGCCGTGGCCGAGCCGGGCACGCCCGCCGTCGTGCACGAGGCCGCGCGCAACCGCGGGCCTTCGTATGCGCGGGTGGATCGCCTGGTGCAGGTGGTGGACAAGGACGGGCAGGTGGTGGCGCGCAGCGCCAACCTCGGCTCGGCCACGCTGCCGGTGCCGGCGGACCTGCGGGCCCAACTGGTCGGCGGCGGCCCGCTCTACGAGGACCTGGAGCGCTTTGCCGGCGAACCCACGCGGGTGGTGTCGGTGCCGGTGCCCAACCGGCCCGACCTGATGGCCGTGCAGGTCGCCGCCTCGCTGGAGGACCTGAACCACGCGGTGGCCAGTGCCGGCGTCATGATGCTGCTGCTGACCGTGGTGCTGATCCTGGCGCTGGGCATCGCGGGCGAGCTGCTCACCCGCCGCGTCTTCAATGCCATCGACGACATCGTCGAACAGGCGCGCCGCATCGGCCAGCGCAACCTGGCCAGCCGGCTGCCGCACCCCGGCGTGCCGGACGAGATCGGGCGGCTGGTGGACACGCTCAACGAGATGCTCGACCGCCTGGAGCGCGGCATCGAGGCCCAGCGCAACTTCACGGCCGATGCGTCGCACGAGCTGCGCTCGCCGCTGTCGCGCCTGCGGGCCGAGCTGGAAATTGCGTTGCGCCGCCCGCGCGATGCCGCCAGCTATGTGGAGACGCTGCATTCCGCGCTGGACGAGGTGGAATCGCTCACCCTGCTGGTGGAGGAGCTGCTGGTGCTGGCCCGCCTGGATGCCGGCCAGGAGCGCGGCGAGATGGAGTCGCTGTCGCTGGCCGACCTGGTGCGCGAGACCATGCGGCGCATGGCCCCGGTCGCGCGCCAGCGCCAGGTGGTGCTGACGGTGAGCGAGGGGGCCGACCTGCAGGCCGTGTCGGCCCGCGTGCCGGTGCAACTCGCGCTGACCAACCTGATCGACAACGCCATCAAGTACTCGCCGCAGGGCGGTGCCGTCAACGTGAGCCTGCTGGCCGATGCGGCGGCCCGCGAGGCCATCGTGCGCGTGACGGACGACGGCCCCGGCATCGAGCCCAGCGACCTGCCGCACCTGTTCGAGCGCTTCTACCGCGGCGCCCGCGCCCGGGAGGCGGCGGCCGGCCTGGGCCTGGGCCTGTCGCTGGCGCAGGCCGTGATGCACGCCCACGGCGCCCGGCTGGAGGCGGGCAATGCGCCGGGTGGCGGGGCGCGCTTCGACCTGCGGCTGCCGATGGTGGCGGCGGGCTGAGTACGCCGTTGGCCGCCATGGTCCCTGCAGAGGCAGCCCTGCCGACGCTGCGGTCCTTGCGCGCGGCCATGGCGGTGGCCGCGCACGGCAGCACGACCGCCGCAGCCGGGGCGCTGCACCTGTCGCAGCCCACCGTGGCGCGCGCCATCGCGCAGATGGAAGCGGCGCTGGGCCTGCGCCTCTTCGAACGCAGCCGCCACGGCATGCGGCCGACCGCGCAGGGCGCGCCGCTCTTCGCGCGCATGCGCGAGACCCTGGCCCACCTCGCGCGTGCGGATGCAGGGCCCTGGCGGACGGCGGTCGGCGGCGGTCGCCTGGCCGCCCAGGTGAGCGAGCGCCAGCTGGACGTGGTGGTGCTGCTGGCCACCGCCGGCAGTCAGCGCCGCGCGGCGTCGCGGCTGGGCATGGCGCAGGCCTCGGTGCAGCAGGCACTGGCGCAGGTGGAACACCTGGCGGGCGAGCCGCTGTTCGACCGTCTGGCCGGCGGCCTGCGCCCCACCAGCCGTGGCGCCTGGGTGGCCCACCATGCGGCGCTGGCGTTGCGCGAGATGCAGGCGCTGGCCGAAGATGCCGCAGCCGCCCGCGGTCGGCTGCGTGGCCGCCTGGCCATCGGCACGCTGCCCTACTCCACCGGTGCCGTGGTCTCCGCGGCGCTGCAGCACGTCAGTGCGCGCTGGCCCGAGTTGCAGCTGTCGGTGGTGGACGGCACCTACGACACCTTGCGCAGCAGCCTGCAGCAGGCGCAGATTGACATCATGGTGGGCGCCTTACGGCCCCAGGTGCCAGCGGACCTGCGACAGGTGCAGCTCTTCCATGACCCGCTGGCGTTTCTGGTTCGCGCCGGCCACCCGCTGCTGACGCGTCGCCGGCTGCGCCTGGCCGACCTGGGGCGTGCCCAATGGGTGTTGCCGATGGCGGGCTCGCCCGCCTGGGAGGCGCTGGCCCGCGCCTTCGATGCCCACAACCTGCCCGCCCCGAGCGGCGTGCACATCAACAGTCCGGCGCTGATCGCGACGTTGCTGCAACAGAGCGACCGGCTGGCGGTGGCGCCGCCGAGCCAGTGGCACGGCGAGCTTCAGGCCGGGCTGCTCGCGACGCTCCAGGTCGCGCTGCCGCATCCGCCGCGGGCCATCGGCTTCACCGTGCGCACCGGCTTCGCGCCGCCCCCCGCCCTCGCGGCCTTCCAGGAGGCGTTGGCCGCCGCGGCGGCCCCGCGACGGTGACAGGCAGAACGCATGGAAAGGGGCGCACGCGCATGGTTGCGCGCTGCGCTGGAGGGCATCCTGCGACGCTCGGGCTGGAGCCCGCATCGACAGGAGACGACATGATCCCAGGCAACACCGGGCGCACACAGCCGCCCGCACAACCCGGCCGCCGGCGGGCCCTGGCCACGGCACTGGCAGCCCGCGCCCTGCCCTGGCTGCCCTGGGCCGCGCGGGCGCAGTCCGCATCGAAGGGGCCGGTGCGTGTCATCGTGCCGCATCCGCCCGGCGGGCCGGCCGACCAGATCGCGCGGATCACCGCGCAGGGCCTGCAACAGGCGCTCGGCACGCCCTTCCTGGTCGACAACCGCCCGGGCGGCGGGGGCATGCTCGGTGCCCAGGCCGTGGCCCAGGCGCGGCCCGACGGCGAGACGCTGCTCGTCAACGCCTCGGTGCACGTCACCTATCCCGCGCTGTTCAAGCATGTCGGCTTCGACGTGATCGAGGACTTCGCGCCCATCACGCAACTCACCCGTGTGCCAATGCTGCTGCTGGTGAATCCGCAGCTGCCGGTGCGCGATGTGCGGGGCCTCATCGCCTATGCCAAGGCGCATCCGGGTGCGCTCTCCTTCGGCTCCTCCGGCAACGCGGGCGCCGCCCATCTGGCGGGCGAACTGCTCAAGCAACTCGCGGGCGTCGACATGGTGCACGTGCCCTACCGGGGCGCCGCGCCCGCCCAGACCGACCTGATCGGCGGGCAGATCCAGGTGATGTTCGACTCGGCCTCCTCGTCGATGCAGCAGGTGCGCGCGGGCCGGCTGCGGGCGCTGGCGGTGACCTCGCAGGCCCGCATGGCGATGCTGCCGGACCTGCCGACGATGGTCGAGTCCGGGCTGCCGGGCTATGTGCTGACCAACTGGTACGGCCTGTGGGCACCCAGGGGCACGCCCGCCGCCATGGTGCATCCGCTGCAGGCGGCCACGGCCCGTGCGCTGCACACGCCCGAGGTCGAGGCGCAGATCCGCCCGACCGGCGCGGAGGTGGTGGCCAGCACGCCGGAAGAATTCGCCCGCTTCGTCGTGGCGGAGAAGGCGCTCTGGGCGCAGATCGTCCTCAAGTCGGGAGCCAAGCTTGACTGATGCGCCCACCACCCCGTCGCAGCCGTCCCGTCCCTTGCTGCTGCTGATCCCGGGCCTGCTGTGCGATGAAGCCGTCTGGGATGCCCAGGTGCAGGCCCTGGCACCGGTCGCCGACTGCGTCGTCGCCCGGCACGGCGCAGCCGACACTATCGAGGACATGGCCCGGCAGGCGATCGCGATGCTGCCGGCCGGGCAGGCTTTCAGCGTCGCCGGCCACAGCATGGGCGGCCGCTGTGCGCTGGAGATCTGGCGGCAGGCGCCCCACCGCGTGCAGCGGCTGGCGCTGCTGGACACCGGCTACCAGGCGCGTCCCGCCGGCGCGACCGGCGAGGCCGAGGCCGCCCAGCGCATGGCGCTGCTGGCCCTGGCCCGCACAGAGGGCATGCGCGCCATGGGCCTGCAGTGGGCCCGGGGCATGGTGCATCCGGCGCGATGGGAGTCGCCGGTGTTCGCGCGGATCCTGGACATGATCGAGCGCTTCACGCCCGCCCAGTTCGAGGCGCAGATCCATGCCCTGCTCCACCGGCCCGATGCCACGGCGTTGATGACCGGCATCACGGTTCCCACGCTGCTGCTGTGCGGCCGCGAGGATGGCTGGAGTCCGCTGTCGCGCCATGAGGAGATGCAGCGCCACATCCCCGGTGCGCAGCTGGTGGCGGTGGAGGAATGCGGGCATATGAGCACCATGGAGCAGCCGGGGGCGGTCGCAGCCGCGCTGGGGCGATGGCTCCGATGACCCCGTTCCAGGTGCCCGCTGGGTCGGGTCTTGTGGTGAGCCCGGACCTTGTCTGCGCCGCGGCGCTCAGAACGACCAGCGGGCGCTGATCCTCGCGCTGCGCGGCTCCATCGGATGGATGTGCCGGCCTTCGATGCCGCCGCTGCCGCATTCGCCCCGCGCCAGCTCGCCGGCCGTGCACGACGCATAGAAGTACTCGATGTCGTTGCCCTTGCGTCGGGTGAGGTTGAACCAGTCGAGGCCCAGCGTCAGGTGGCGGTTGACGGCATAGCGGGCACCGAAGTTCAGCAGGGTGGTGGACCTGGAGCGGACGCTGTCCAGCGTGTCCAGCGCGCGCGGCCCCAGATACCGCAGGCGCAGCGATGCGGTGAGCGGGCCATCGGTGTAGGTCAGGCCGGCGGCCAGGACGCGCTCGACGGCGTTGTCGATGAAGTTGCCTTCGCCTTCGGGCGCGAGGCCGCGAAAGCGCGCACGCGACAACGCGGCGTCGGCCTCCAGCCGCCAACGTCGATCGACCTTCCATCGCAGCGTGGCCTCGATGCCCCGCCGGGCGCTGGCACGGCCCGGCTCCGTGGTGCCGGCGTCGCCGACATAGACCAGCTCGGAGTCCAGCCGGAGTTGCCAGAGCGCGACCGTGGCGGTGAAGTCGCCATCGGGCTGGAAACGCCAGCCGATCTCGGCCCCGCGGCCCTTGACCAGCGCCGGCACCCGCTCGGCCGGCAGGCCGCTCTGCGGATCGAGCTGGATGGTGGCGCCGCGCACGTCGTTGCTGTGGAAGCCGACACCTGCATTGAGGTAGAACTCGTGCGCGGGGGTCATCGTGAAGGCCAGCCCGGCCTTGGGACTCGCCAGCGCGTCGTGGCCGCGGCCGCTGTTCACCGGGCCGTAGATCGGCTCACGCCCATCGACCGTGTAGCGCAGCAGGTCGCCGCGCATGCCCACATAGCCCCGCAGGCGCTCGGTGAAGTTCACCAGTTGCTGCCCGTAGATCGACATCAGGTCCTGGGACACCCTGTCGTTGCGCACCGTCGCCGTGCGCTGACGCGCCACGGTGTCGTAGAGGCCGACCTCCCCGATGCGGTCGCCGCGCCACTGCGCGCCGAAGCTCAGGATGCCGTCGAGCCCGCCCAGCCGGTTCGGCAGGCTGTGCGACGCCTGCGCACCGAAGATGCGCCGCCGGTCGGTCTGCTCGAACTGATCGCCGGTGTCGGGCCGGTCCAGGAAGTAGGTGAAATCCGAGAACAGGTCGAAGCGGTAATCGATGGCATAGGCGCTGATCTGCGTGTTGCCCTGCGGGCCGTTCTCGAACCACTTACCCGACAGGCTGAGGCGGCGCGTCCTGCCGCCGTCCGTGGGGTCGAGCGAGCCGAAGCGGGACAGCTCGCCGCTGTCGACCAGCCGCTCAGGAATCTGGTCGGTCGAATTCCAGCGGCTCTGGTAGGCCATGCCGGTGATGCTCAGGCCGCGCGTGGGCGATCCCTGCGAATAGCGGACCACGGCATTGGCCTTGCGCAGCCGCTCGGGCGTGTCCCAGGGGCCGTCGTTGCCCTCCAGTTCCACGGCGCCGAGCCAGGTCTGGTCCGCAACCGTGCGCGAGCCCGCGGCGAGCAGCCGCCGGAAGTTGTGGCTGCCGAGCGTGACTTCCGCGAAGGGGGCCTCGAGTGCGCTGACGTAGTCCAGGGAGGCGCTGCCGGCCAGCGAGAAGTCGCCGCTGTCCACGAAATAGGGGCCCTTGCGGTAGCGAACGCCCGACACGAGGTCGGGGATCAGGAAGTTGAGGTCGGCGAAACCCTGGCCGTGTCCATGCGTGGGCATGTTCACCGGCATCCCGTCGACCGTCACCGCGAAGTCGGTCCCATGGTCGAGGTTGAAGCCCCGCAGAAAGTACTGGTTGGCCTTGCCGTCGCCGGAGTGCTGGGTGGCCACGACGCCGGGCACGGCTTCCACGATGTCGCCCGGCCGCAGCTTGGGACGGGCCTGGAACGAGGCCTTCTCGGCCGCGCCCTCGCTGGCGGAGTCGGCGGTGCCGATGGCCGCATCGCGCGGGCCCCGCACCGACACCTCGGGCAGGTGGCCGTCCTGGCCCCAGGCCGGCACGCCGGTGAGGAGCGCTGCGACAGGCAATGCGGCGCAAGGGAGAAGGAATGTGCGCAAGGGTCTTCCTCTGGCAGTGACGCATGGCCCGGGACGCATCAGGGCGCACGCCCTGCAAGCCGGTCCAGCGTGAACTCGAAGCACGCGCCACCCGAAGGCAGGTTCTGCGCACGCAGCAGTCCGCCGTGGCGCTCCACGATCCCGTAGCTGATGGACAGGCCCAGCCCCGTCCCCTTGCCCACCGGCTTGGTCGTGAAGAAGGGTTCGAAGATGCGGGACAGATGGGCGGGCGAAACGCCGGGACCGTTGTCGGCCACCCGCAGATGCGCATACGTGTCGGACGTGACGATCTCGATGCGAACCTCCGGCGCCTGGCCTGACTGTTCGGCCGTGGCGTCGAGTGCGTTCTGAAGCAGGTTCATGACGACCTGCTGGAGCTGTCCCGCATTGCCATTGATCCAGCAGGGTGCCCCTCGCCGCCAGTCCAGCTTCAGGCTGCTCGGCGCGCCCTTGGTGACCCAGAGCACGGCGCGGTCGACCACCTCGTTCAGGTCGATGTCCTGGCGGGTCTCGGGATCGATGGCCGAAAAGCGCTTCAGGCCGTTGACGATGTCGGCGGTGCGCTGCGCGCCTTCCAGCGTGCCTTCCAGCAGCGACGGCAGGTCGTCCAGGATGTGGTCGACACGCAGCCTCGTGCGCATGGCCTGGCGTTCGTCGGCGTTGCGGCCCTCATGCACGGCCTGCAGGTAGTCGCGCAGCCGTTCGCTGTAGCGGCTCAGCGCGTGCACGTTGCCGAGGACGAAGCTGATGGGATTGTTCAGCTCGTGCGCCACGCCCGCCACCAGTCGCCCGAGCGAGGCCATCTTCTCGGAATGCAGCAGCTGCTGCTGCGTGCGCTTGAGCGCCTCGTGGGCGGTGCGCAGCTCCTCGTAGGCGCGGCGGATCTCGGCCGTCGGGCGGGCCACCAGCACGGTGCCGACGCGGCGCTGCGACGCCGCGAAGCGCGGCGTGCAGTTGGCATCCACCGGCACCCCCTCGCCGCCCGCACCGCGCAGGTTCAGCTCGATGGACTCGCCACGCCGCGTCGGGCTGCGGTTGCCCATCACAGCGCGGGCGGCGGCCACACTCGTCTCGTCGGCCAGCAGGTCGTACAGCGAGGTGCCGCGCAACTGCTGGTCACTGCGGCCCACCAGCTCGCACAGCGCGGCGTTGGTCTCCTCGATCAGCCCCTGGGCGTCGCAGACGACCAGCACGTCCGACATCGCCGACAGCACGCTGAAGATGAACTGCTGCGACTGCTCCAGCTCGGCGTTCTTCTTCTCCAGCTCGATCTCGTCGGTGACCAGCTGGGAATAGACCTCGTCCATCTTCTGGATCACGTCGACCCAGGCGGCGTCGTCCATGCCTTGCGGAGGCAGGGGCGGTGGCGTGTCCGTGCGGCGGGGGCGAGGCATCAGTGCACCGTGCAGACCATGCAGGGGTCGAAGGAGCGCACGATGTGCTGGATGGCCACCGGCGTGGTCTCGCCGTCCTGCACCGGCGCGTCGACCAGGGCCTGTTCCAGGGCGCCGGGCGTGCCGGCGGCGTCGCGCGGGGAGAAGTTCCAGCTGGTCGGCGCCACGATCTGGTAGTTGGCGATCCGGCCGCCACGCACCTGCAGCCAGTGGCCGAGTGCGCCCCGTGCGGCCTCGTTCAGGCCCATGCCTTCGCCCTCGTCGGGCAATGCCGCGGGCACGCAGTAGGGCTCGCCGGGCTGCAGCGCCTGCAGCCAGCCCTCGATGCGAGGCACCACGCGGGCCAGCTCCAGCACGCGGGCCAGCACACGCGTGAACACGGTGCCGCCATGGCGGCGCACGGCATCGTGCACCAGCGCATGGCCCGCGGCGAGCTGGCGGGCGATGGCGCCGGTCTCCACGACCTGGCCGGCCAGGCGCGGCGCCTTGTTCCAGGTGTAGGCACCGGGCTTGTCGGCGTCGGGCTCGGTCAGGCCCGAACGCGGGTGGCGAGGGCCGCCGGCGTCCAGCAGCCAGGCATGCGTGGCGTCCTCGGTGATCGCGGCCGTGTCCAGCGGCTGCAGGGCGCCGAGCGTCGCATCCCACAGGCCGGCCGCGAAGCCGTGAGTGCCGTCGGGCTGCGGATATGCGCCATAGCTCAGGTAGCGCCCCGGGCCGGGTCCGAGGGCAGCGAGCACCGGATCGAGCATGGCGCTGAGGAAAAGGCGGAAGTCGCCGCGCGCGGGCTGGTGGGCGTGCCAGGTCCACAGGGCCTCCTCGTCGGGCAGCGCGTCGAAGGCTTCCAGCGTGGTGCCGCCGAAGAGCTCGCGTTCCAGGAAATTCCGGAACTCGCGCACCCGCGCCAGCAGCCGGGTGCGCTCGGCGGGCTCGATGGCCCGCGACGAGCCGCCCGGCTCCAGGCTCTGGGTGTGGGGCCATTTGCCGGCCAGCGTGCCCAGCAGCTCGAACCAGCGCTGGCGCGCCGCGATGGCCTTTCGCACCTGCTCACCGCGCCCGGCGGTGAAGCGCTCCACCGCCTCGGCATGCCAGGGGCGGCCGGCATAGGCGGCGCGCGTGAAGTCGGGCATGAAGAACAGGTAGAAGTGGGTCAGGTGGTCGGCCAGGTTCTCGATGGCGAGGATCGTGTTGGTCACGTGGCGGCCGTTGGGCGGCATCGCCGCGCCGGCCAGGTCGGCCAGCGCATGCGCCGCGGCGACCGACTGCGAGACCGAACAGATGCCGCAGATGCGCGGCACGAACACCAGCGCATCGTGTGGCGACTTGCCGCGCAGGATCTGCTCGAAGCCCCGGTACATGGGTGCATTGACGTGGGCTGCGCGCACACGGCCCTCGGCAATGTCGAGCGTGACCTCGAGGTCGCCCTCGACGCGGTTGAACGGTCCGACGAGAAGCCGCGTCATGCGTTCACTTCAGCCGTGTCCGGCGGATGGCCGGCGTGACGACGCGGTGGTCGGCCGTGGCGTTGAGCTTCACGCGCCGGGGCGTGGCCGACTTGGACAGCGAGGCCAGTGCGACGAACCAGGCCTTGGGCATGTCGGTGGGCAGGCCGATGGGGATGCCGGCGATCTTGGGCGTCTCGTGGAAGGGATGCCCGGGCTCCTGGAAGCCGGGCTCGGTGCAGGCGATGCAGGCATAGCCGCCACGCGTGCAAGAGCCCTCCCCGTTCCACAGCCGCGTGTTGCAGTCCGCATGCACCTGCGTGCCCTTGCAGCCCATGTGCTCCATCATGCAGCCGAGGTCGGAGGGCTTCTCCGCGCTGGCCTTGAACTCGTAGAACTCGTTGCGGGTGCAGCCGTGGTGGACCAGCTGGTCGGCATACAGCCGCGGCCGGCCCAGCGCGTCCAGCGCATCGGCCGTCAACTCGCCCGCGGCCATGGCCATCAAGGTGTCGATCACCCATCCGGGATGGGTCGGGCACCCGGCCACGTTGACCACGGGCAGGCCCTCGCGAGACCGGAAGCCGGCGCCCAGCAGGCCGCCGATACGGTCGTCTTCGTACTGCAGGCCACAGGCATCGGTCGGATTGGCGCCGCCCGCCGTGATGCCGCCCCAGGCCGCGCAGCTGCCGATGGCCGCGACCACGCCGGCCCGCTCGGCCAGGCGCTGGACCCAGTGGATCATCGGCAGGCCCGTGCCCGCCAGCACATGGAAGCGCCCCGTGCCGTTGGGGCCGCGCAGCAGCGCACCTTCCACGCACAGCGCATCGAGCCGCACCCGGCCTTCCAGCACGTCGTCCAGGATCGCCACCACGTCGCCGCCCGTCTCCAGCGACAGCGAGGGATGCCACAGCAACCGGATTCCGGCGTCGCGCAGCAGCCCGTGGAAGTCCGTGGTGTCGGCGCACAGCAGCGACATGCTGCAGCCGCCGCAGCCGCCCGACTGCAGCCAGAGCACGTTGAAGGGGTCGGTTTGCGTCATGTCGGTCTCCTTCAATCCTCGAGGCCGAAGCGCTTCATCTTGCCGCGCAGGCCTACGCGCGACAGGCCGAGCTCCAGTGCTGCCCGGGTCTTGTTCCAGCGGTGGCGCAGCAGCGTCTCGCGCAGCAGCATGGCCTCCACGGCATCCAGCCGCTCGGCCAGGGTGCCGCTGGACGGCAGAGCCTGGGCCTGGGCTTGGGCCTGGACGCTGCGCCCGGCCTGCCCCTGCAGCACGCGCGAGGAGAGGGCGGCGGCGGTCATTTCCTCGCCCTCACCCAGGGCCACGGCGCGCGAGATCTCGTTGCGCAGCTCGCGGATGTTGCCCGGCCACGGATAGGCCAGCAGCGCCGCCAGTGCGTCGCCGCCCAGCCGGACCGCGCCGCGGCCGAGCGCGGGACCGATTTCGGCCAGCAGGCGCCGGGCGATGGGCCCGATGTCGCCGCTGCGCTCGCGCAAGGGCGGCACGGTGAACGTGACGCAGGCGATGCGGTAGTAGAGGTCTTCCCGGAACAGGCCGTCGCGCACGCGCTGCTCCAGGTCGCGGTGGGTGGCGGCGATCACCCGCACGTCCACCGGCACCACGCGCGTGGCACCGACGGGCCGCACCTCGCCTTCCTGCAGCACGCGCAGCAGCCGCAGCTGGAAGGCGGGCGAGGTCTCGCCGATCTCGTCCAGGAAGAGGGTGCCGCCATGGGCGCGCTGGAACAGGCCGACATGGTCCTCGAAGGCGCCGGTGAAGGCGCCCCGCTTGTGGCCGAAGAGTTCCGATTCGAGCAGCGTGTCCGTCAGGGCCGCGCAGTTCTCGACCACGAACGCACCGGCCGCGCGTGGGCTGGCGTAATGCATGGCGCGCGCCAGCAGCTCCTTGCCGGTGCCCGACTCGCCCTGTATCAGCACGCTCAGGTCCACCCGCGCAATGCGCCCGGCCAGCGCACAGACGGCATCCATCGGGCTGCCGGGCAGGCGCTCGATGCGGTCGAAATCGAAGGTGGCGCGGGCGCGGTCGAGCTTGTGTTCGGCCCGCCGGCGCAACACCGACGTGCTGGTGCGCAGCTCCAGATCGAGCCGGCTCATGTCGCGCTGCAGCGTGCGCGCCTCGGCCGCGTTGCGCACCGTGCCCAGCAGGTGCTGGGGGATCCAGGGCTTGAGGATGTACTGGTAGATGCCGGCGTCGTTGATGCCGGCAATGATGTCCTCGGAATCGGTGTAGCCCGAGATGACGATGCGCACGGTGTCGGGCCAGCGCTCGCGCACCTCCTTCAGGAAGGCCACGCCGCTGAGGCCGGGCATGCGCTGGTCGCACAGGATGACGCTCACCTCCTGCCGCTCCAGGTGGATGCGGGCCTGGTCGGCGCCGCTGGCAGTGAGCACCACGAAGTCCTCGTCCAGCGTGCGACGCATCGCATCCTGCGAGCGCACCTCGTCGTCGACGACCAGCACGACGGGCAGGGGCTGAGCGGGGTCCATGTCAGGCGGTGACACCGCGCGCCGGGCGGCGGGGATCGAAGCCGAAGAAGTTGCGGTGCATGCGGGGTGTTGTTCCTGGCGATGGGGGCGATGCGCCATGTGGCCGGCGGCGGTGCGCCGGATTGTGCGACAGGGTGCCGCCCGCGCCCTGTGCCGCAGGCATCAGCAGATGCGTGGCAGCTGCTCGCCGCTGAGCCAGTCCACCACCCGGCGGCCACCGAAGCGGGTGGCCATCTGCACGAACTGGTGGGGGTCTTCGGTGACGCTGCCGATGCGCGCGGCCGCCCTGCCATGCGCATGTGCGCGCATGGCCGCCAGCACGGCCCCGGCCGAATCGGGCGCGCAGACGGCCACCAGCTTGCCCTCGTTGGCCACGTAGAGCGGATCCAGCCCCAGCAGCTCGCAGGCCGCGTCGACCTGCGGCCTGACCGGGATGGCCGCCTCCTCCAGCAGCATGCCCACGCCGGACTGGCGGGCGATCTCGTTGAGGGTCGTCGCCAGGCCGCCGCGTGTCGGATCGCGCAGCACACGCACGCCGCCTGGCGCGGCGGCCAGCATGTCGGCCACCAGCCCGTGCAGCGCGGCGGAGTCCGACTCGACGGTCGTCTCGAACTCCAGCGACTCGCGCTGGGACAGCACCGCCACGCCATGGTCGCCGATGGTGCCGGACAGCAGGACCACGTCGCCCGGCCGGGCGTTGGCGCCCGACACGTCCACGCCTGCCGGCACCACGCCGATGCCGGTCGTACTGATGAACACGCCGTCGCCCTTGCCCTGCTCCACCACCTTGGTGTCGCCGGTGATGACGGCCACGCCCGCCTCGCGCGCGGCGGCGGCCATGGAGTCCACCACGCGCTTGAGCTCGGCAAGCGGGAAGCCCTCTTCCAGGATGAAGCTGGCCGACAGGTACAGCGGCTTCGCGCCGCACATGGCCACGTCGTTGATCGTGCCGTGCACGGCCAGCGCGCCCAGGTCGCCGCCGGGAAAGAAAAGCGGCGAGACGACATGGGCATCGGTGGCCATCACCATGCGGGCGCCCTGGGGAATCGCGAAGGCCGCGCCGTCGTTGCCCTGCGCCAGCCATTCGTTGGCCAGCGCCGCCTGGAACAGCTCCTCGATCAGCTGGGCCGAGGCCCGGCCGCCCGCGCCGTGGCTCATGTCCACGCGGCCGTGGCGGATGTCCAGCGGGCGGATGTAGCCCTTCTTCGCCGGGGCGTTCACGCCACGGCCTCCACGCGCACCGGGATGTCCCGGAAGCGCCCATACGAGTAGTGCGCCGCGCAGGCGCCTTCGGAGGACACCATGCACGAACCGACCGGGTTTTCGGGCGTGCAGACGGTGCCGAAGATCCTGCAGTCGGTCGGCTTCTTCACGCCGCGCAGGATGGCGCCGCATTCGCAGGCCTTGTTGTCCGGCACGGCGCGGTAGTCCAGGCCGAAGCGAAGCTCGGCGTCGAATTCGGCATAGGCCGGCCGGATCCTGAGCGCGCTGTGCGGCACTTCGCCCAGGCCGCGCCATTCGAAGCTCGGCCGCAGTTCCAGCACCTCGTCGACCAGCGCCTGCGCGTGGCGGTTGCCCTGCCGGTTGACGGCGCGGGTGAACTCGTTCTCCACCTCCGCCCGGCCGTCGTTGACCTGGCGCACCAGCATCAGCACGGCCTGCATCACGTCCAGCGGCTCGAAGCCGGCGATGACCACCGGCTTGCGATAGGCCGCGGCGAAGGGCTCGTAGGGGGCCGAGCCGATGACGATGCTCACGTGTGCCGGGCCGACGAAGCCGTCCAGCGGCACGGTGCCGTACTGGCGCACCTCGGGCGATTCGAGGATGTGGGTGATGGCCGCCGGCGTCAGCACATGGCAGCACAGCACGCTGAAGTTCTTGAGCCCTTCTTCCTTCGCCCGCCGGATGGTGACGGCGGTGGGCGGTGTCGTCGTCTCGAAGCCGATGGCGAAGAAGACGACCTGGCGGTCCGGCTCTCGGCGGGCGATCTCCAGCGCATCGGCGCCGGAATAGACCATGCGGATGTCGCCGCCGCGCGCCTTGGCCCGCACCAGCGACAGGCCGTCCGAGGCCGGCACCCGCATGGTGTCGCCGTACGTGCAGACGATGGCGCCGCGCGCCAGCGCCAGCTGGATGGCCAGGTCGATGCGGCCGATGGGCAGCACGCACACCGGGCAGCCGGGGCCGTGCACCATGCGCACGTTGGCCGGCAGCAGCTCGGCCACGCCGTAGCGCGAGATGGCGTGCGTGTGGCCGCCGCAGAACTCCATGAAGCTGTACTGTCGGTCGGGCAGCGCCTCGGCCTGCAGCCGGTCGGCGATCTTGCGGGCGATGTCGCCATCGCGGAACTCGTCGATGTACTTCATGTCACTGGGCCTTCTGCGCGGCGAGTTCGCCGAACATGCGCAGCGTGCGCTCGGCCTCCTCCGGGTCGATGCGGCCGATGGCGTGGCCGACATGGACGATCACGTAGTCGCCCACCACCGCCTCGGGCACGAGGGCGATGGAGATCTGCTTGCGGATGCCGCCGAGGTCGACGAGGGCCTGTGCGCCCGGGCGGATCTCGATCAGACGGGTGGGAATGGCTAGGCACATGGGGCGGCCTCGGTCAGGGTTGCCAGTTGGCAGGCGGCGACCCAGGCCTGGCCCAGGGCCAGGCCGGCGTCGCCGCAGTTCGTGGATCGCGGCGCCAGCACACGCAGGCCGTGCGACGCGAGCCGCCCGGTCACGTGCGTTGCCAGCACCGCGTTGAAGAAGCAGCCGCCGCCGAGGCAGACGGTGCGCACGCCGGTCTCGCGCGCCGCGGCCGCCGCCCAGTCGGCGAGGGCATGGGCCAGCGACAGGTGGAACCACGCCGCCGCCTCGGGCGCCGCAGGGCCGTCGAGCGGGTGGGCAAGCAAGTGGCCGAGCAGCGGTCGCAGGTCCAGGCGCTGCAGGGCCTGGGGATCGACGAGGTCTTCTCGGGGCTGCACCTCGGCCTGCGCCAGGTGCTGCGCCGCGAGCTTCTCCAGCGCGATGGCCGCCTTGGCCTCGTGCGCCTGCCTGACGCTCAGGCCGAGCGCACCCGCGGCGGCGTCGAACCAGCGGCCGGCACTGCTGGTGACGGGACAGTTCAGCCCCGCGGCCAGCATGCGCTGCACGGCCTTGGCGGCCGGCGCGCCGACGACGGGCGCGAATCGCGCCGCGATCTCGCCGCCGCGCCCCAGGGCCTGCAGGGCCGACGCCGCCATGCGCCAGGGCTCGCGCGCGGCCACGTCGCCGCCGGGCAGCTGCAGCGGCCACAGCCCGCCGATGCGGCGCCATTCGCGCGGCGCCACCCACAGCAGCTCGCCGCCCCAGGCCGTGCCGTCGGTGCCCAGTCCGACGCCGTCGAGAGCCAGGCCAAGAACGGGTTCCTCCAGGCCATGGTCGGCCATGACGACACCGATGTGGGCATGGTGATGCTGCACGGGCACCGCCGGCACGCCCCAGGCGGCGGCCAGCTCGACGGCCAGGCGGGTGCTGAAGAAGTCCGGATGCAGATCGTGTGCGATGCCGGCCAGCGGCCGGCGTGCCTGCGCCGCCAAGAGCCGGACCGATGCTTCCAGCGCGCGGCATGCCTCGGGGTCACCCAGGTCGCCATGCACCGGCGACCACTGCGGGGTGCTGCCGTCCAGCAGGCAGGCGGCGTTCTTGAGCCAGGCGCCGAAAGCGAGGACGGCCGGCATCAGCGGTCCAGGGCGGCGCGGGCATGGGAAAGTTCGGCTTCGAGCGCGGCGACCCGGGCACGCAGCGCCGCCTGGCTGTCATCCCTGGGCGCCGTCCATTCGAGCAGCCAGTCCAGCCAGGCGTCCATGCCTTCGCCGGTCGTTGCCGAGAGCTGGATGACCTGCAGCGTCGGATTCACGCGCCGGGCCATGTCGATGCAGCGCTGCACGTCGAAGCGCAGGTGCGGCAGCAGGTCCACCTTGTTGAGCACCATCAGCTCGGCGGCGGCGAACATGTCCGGGTACTTCAGCGGCTTGTCCTCGCCCTCGGTCACCGACAGCACGACCACCTTGGCCGCCTCGCCCAGGTCCCACAGCGCCGGGCAGACGAGGTTGCCGACGTTCTCGATGAAGAGCAGGCTGCCGGCCGCCTCGCCATGGCCGTGGTGGTGGTGATCGTGGCTGTGCAGCCGGCCGAAGGCCTCGGCCACCATGGGCGCGTCCAGGTGGCAGCCCTTGCCTGTGTTGACCTGGATGGCCGGCGCGCCGGTGGCGCGGATGCGGTCGGCGTCGAAGCTGGTCTGCTGGTCGCCCTCGATGACGGCCACGTCCACGCCGGGCGCGCGGCGCTTGAGCGCCTCGATGGTGGCGCACAGCAGCGTCGTCTTGCCCGAGCCCGGGCTGGACAGCAGGTTGAGCGCCGTCACGCCATGGGCCTGGAAGTGGCTTCGGTTCTGCCGCGCGATGCGGCGGTTCTCGCCCAGGATGTCGGCCTCCAGCTTGATCGTGCGCGCCTGGCTCATGCCCGGCACCGACACGCGCGCAGCGCCCGCACCGAAATGCAGGTCGCCATGCGCCGGATCCACCTGCACATGGCCGTGATCGTGACCATGGCCATGTTCATCGCCATGGCCGTGTTCATGGCCATGGGCCTTCGTTGCTCCGGCGCCGGCATCGGCGCATCCGCACACCACACACATCGTCGTCTCCTCAATCGTCGACCAACAGGTCAAGCACGCGCAGCTCCGTTCCACCGGTCGGCTGGAGCTGGTGGCGGGCGCATCGGGGGCAGGGGGCGCCGCGTTGTGCCAGCGGCACGGTGGCGGCGCACGGCAGGCACCAGGCCTGGCCTTCGGGTTCGTGGATGGCGATCTCGGCGCCCTGCATCACCGTGCCGGGCGCGATGGCTTCCAGCGCGAAGCGCAGGGCCCGCACCTCGACGCCGGCCAGCCGCCCGGCCTCCAGCCGCAGCGCCGTCACGCGCCGGAAGCCTTCCCGCCGCGCGGCGTCTTCCACCAGTTTCAGGATGCCTCCGGCCAGGCTGGCTTCATGCATGGGCGCGTTCCTCTTCCATCGGCGGCGCCTCCACCTCGAAGCGCACGCAGGGATCGTAAGCCGCCATCAGCGCCGCGATGCGACGCTGCGCAAGGGCGCCGTGTACCGGTTGCAGCTGTTCGAGCGCGGTGGCGACGGGACCCTGGGCATGGAAGTTCCATTCCGTCGGCGCGAGGACGTGGTAGGCGGCCACCCGCCCGGCCTTGTCCAGGCGGGTGTGGTGGACGAGCAGGCCGCGCGCCATCTCCGTCCACGCCAGCCCTTCGCCCGGCCCGATCTGAAGCGCGCCGAAGGCCAGCCAGCCGCTGCCGCTGCGACCCGGCTCGTCGGGCAGGCTCAGCCGCACCAGCTCGGCCACGCGCGCGCCCAGTCGATGCCAGGGCGTCGGGGGCATGGGGCGGGCGGCGTCGTTCAGGCGGGTCCAGCTGCCGGTCTCGGCAACGTGGTCTTGCCACAGCGGCTGGCGGGTGAAGCCGGGCGTGGCGCGCAGGCGGGCGGCGAGCCCGCGCAGCGACGCGGCATCGTCGTGCACATGGAGCGGTACGGCGGCGGTCACCGGCCAGTCGGCGCCAGGGCGTGCGTCGCGCGCCAGTGCGGGCAACCAGCCTTGGCTGCGCGTGCTCCAGTCGGCCCACCACTCGGGCGACTCATCCCAGCTGCGCAGCCAGTCGGCTGCCGGCATGGCCAGCAGATGCTGCTGCAGCCACCCAAGGGTGTCGCGCGGATCGGCTTCTCGCACGCGCAGCGGCGGGCAAGCCTGCAGCGACGATGTCGCCGCAGCCGCTGCAGCGGGCGAGAGCGCGGCGGGCCAGTCCAGCGCGATGCGGCGCGCGTGTTCGCACAGGGTCTCGTGCTGCAGCGCGCCGGCCGCCGTGGCATCGGCAGGCGCTTCGCCGTGCTCCGCCGCCTGCAGCGCCATCTGCGCGCACAGCCGATGGGCATGGCCGCAGAGGCTGTAGAGGCCGGCCAGCAGCCCGGGAACCTCGGCCGGCGGCTTGCCGAGTGTCAGCCTGCCGGCCCAGTCGGGCCGGTCGTTGCGCACGCTGCCCGGCCGGGCCGCTCCAGGACGCAGACGCAGCACGCCGGCGAGGCGGTCCAGCTCGCTCATGGCCGCGTCTCCACGGCCGAGCGGCCGAGCAGGAAGCCGCGGCGGCCTTGAGCAACGGGCGGGGCGGGGGGCACGGCCCGCCGCAAATCGGCCAGCACCGCCCGGGCGGTGGCGCGGGCCTGGGCCTGGTCGGGGAACGCGAACATCGGCGATGCCAACGAGCAGGCCTCGTAGGCGCCCAGTCCGGGTTCGTGGGCGCCGATGAACTCGAAGCTCGTGGCGCCCACGGCCCTCACCCTGCCCTGCCCCACCCGGTCGGCCCGAGCGTCGGGCTGCAGCGGCAGCCACACGAGGTTCATGAACCAGGGCGTCAGCAGCACGCCCACCGCAGCGGGGGGCTCGTCCGGCTCGGCCGGCACGGGCTCGAAGCCCACGGCCTCGACCTGCAGGGCGGCGTTGAGCACCGGCACACCTGCCATGCGGGTGCGCTCGACATGGCGGAACAGCGCCACCAGGGCCTGCACGCGCGCCGCCAGCTCGGTCATGGCGACAGCACCATGAACTGCTCTGCATCGCCATCGCACTGTGGGCAGCGCCACCAGGCCGGCAGCTCGGCGAAGGCGGTGCCGGGCGGCACCTGCCAGACCTCGTCGCCCAGGGCCGGGTCGTAGACCCACCAGCAGATCTTGCACTCCAGCCGCGCATCGGCCGGCAGCCGCGCGGCATCGCCCAGGTAGCTGCCCTCGAAGCTCATGGGCGTCCCTCGCCTGCCTCGGCGACGTCCGTCGCCCCGAGGGCATGGGTGCCGGCAGGGAGACGCAGCGCCGCCCGGAACGCGGTCATGCGTGCTCCACCCATGCCAGCACTTCCGTCAGGCGCTCCAGCGAGTCCGCGAGATCCTCGGCGGCCGCCTGGGCCACCTCCGGGAGTTCGCTGATCTCCACGGTGTTCAGGATGACCACGTCCTGCGAGTTGTAGTAGACGACCCGCCAGGTGTGGGGCCGCAGCGTGTTGGTGATGCGGCAGTTGCCATAGCCGCGCGACAGGATGAGCACGCGGCCGGTGCCCAGGTGGTGGTCGAGAAAGCCGATGTCCTCCACCGACATGGGCAGCAGCGTGAGGTTGACCACATGCGCCGCCTGGCCCGGGTGCCACAGGCGCCATTGGTCCTCGATCTCGGCGAGCAGGGCCGGGGCGTTCTGCACGTTGGGGGGCAGCTCGCCCTGCCAGTGCGGCACCACCGGGTCCACGTCCTGGCGGGCCGCAAGCTTGAGCACCTCGGGGATGGGACCGAGCTCGATCATGTCGGACAGCACACGGCCATGCGCCGTCGTCACCACGCGCCAGACACCGGCGAACACCGCCTCCTGCACCTGAACGACATGCCCGGCTTCGTCGGCCGCATGCACCACGGCGCTGACCTCACCCTCGCCGAGCACCTGGTTCACCAGCGCGAGGTCGGCAGCGTCGAGGCCGGCGAGGTCCACCTGGCGATTGCCGGCGCCCTGGCAGACGGCCGCCAGCTGGACCAGTGCCTCGCGCAACGCCGCATGGGCACGCTCGCGGCCGGCGAGCTCCTCGGGTTCCGGCATCCGCGGCGCGCGGAAGGTCTCCATGCCCTGAGGCATGGGCATGTAGTCGAGCACCTCGTCCTCGACCTGGCTGCCGGGGCCGATGCTGCGCACGGGGATGGGGAAGTCTTTCATGGGGCGTCCGGAGTCAGGGTTCAATGGCAGCCATCGCCGTTCGTCGCGGCGGCCACAAGGGGGATGCCGATGCCCGGCGGCCGCGAGACGGGAGCGGCCAGGGCCTCTTCGGTCTTGCGCAGGAAGACCTCCCAGTCGTGCATGCCGGGCAGCGTCGTCACATACTGACCATCGCGCAGGAAGAGCAGCGTTGGCCAGCGATGCGAGCCGAAGCGGCGGGCCAGCGCCTCCTCCTCGTGGCGCCGGACGACGCCGACCTCGAAGCGGCCCGGCAGGCTGCGCTGCAGTTCGGGCAGCACCACGGCCACATCCAGTCCTTCCGGATGGCGCACCGGGTCGCCGGCGAGGAGCACGACGCGGTCGCCCCCCAGCGCCGCCCAGGCGTCGATGGTGTCGGCGTCCACCCAGGTGGCGCCGCAGGATTCGGCCAGGCGGCTGACCAGCGGCGCGGTGTCCGGCACGGATTGGGGAGCCTGTACCGGCAGGCTCAGCAGGGATTCGGTACTCATGGGTGCGTTTCCGTGATGGGGGTGGCGCCGGTCAACGCCGAGAGATCGGCGGCGCTCAGTTGCGAAGGCAGGGCGAAAGCCGCGTCCCGGTCGCCGTCTTCGCCGGCCTGAACGGCGGCCAGCAGGTCCAGGGTGGCGTTGATCTCGGCGGCGCGCTCGGGCGAGATGCGCTCCTGCGCGCTGTCCAGGAACACCAGCAGCCAGTCGCCGGGCCGGGGCTCGCCGACCAGCGCGGTGCGCACGCGGCGGCGCTCGCCGCGGCCGTCGCACAGCGCATGGCCGGGTTCGAGGGACAGCACCTGCATGGGAATGCCGATGCACATGGTCAGGACGCCTCCCGCGCGGGCATGAAGCGTTCGTCGCCGGTGCGGCAGGCCACCTCCTCGGGCGGGCGCTCTGCCTCGTAGCGGCCCAGGGACAACTCGGCGAAGGTGACGCTTTCGACCTCACTCAGCGGGCGCTCGCGCGGAACCGGTTGCGCGCCCCAGCGGCGCAGCGTGTCCACACCCAGGGCCAGCGCATCCTCCAGCGCCTGCCGGACCGCCGGCCGCAGGCTGCCGCCGTAGTCCTCGATCTCCTCGGGCTGGCACCCGATCAGCAGCACCTCGTCGGGGTACTTCTCGGTCAGCAGGGCCAGCATCAGCACCTCCTGGAAGCCGGTCTGGTGCAAGCTCATCTTCTTGGCGCCCATGAAGCGCGGCACGTCGTCGTTCTCCACGAGCTTGAGCTCGCCCGGTGCCAGGCCGTAGTCGATGGCGTCGAAGATCATCAGCCGGCGGGCCTGCTGCACGTGCTGCACCAGGTACAGGCCCTGGGTGCCGCCGTCGATGAGCTGCACATGGGGCGCGAACTCGTAGCGCTGCTGCAGCGCCTCGATGCAGCGCACGCCGAAGCCCTCGTCGGCCCAGAGCACGTTGCCGATGCCCAGCACGCAGATCGTCTCGGAGGTGTCACCCGAGGGGTGACGGGCGCCTTCGGGCGCAGTGGCGTAGGGCGGGCGCATGGCCCTTTCAATCCTTGAAGGTCCGGTGGCCCGAGATCATGGTGCTCACGATGCTGGAGCGGCCCATGATGTCTTCGCGGATGGCGGCGTAGACGTGCAGGATGATGAAGCAGATCAGCGCCCACATGCCCACGTGATGCCAGGTGTGCACGTCCTGCGACTGGCCGAACAGCGGGATGACCCAGCCGAACAGCCGGTCCTGCCAGGAGTCGCGCTGCGCCCCTTCGGCGTACAGCGCAAAGCCGGTGATGATCATGAACAGCGTCAGCAGGAAGAAGCCGAAGAACATCGCGAAGCGCGCCAGCGGGTTGTGGCCCACGTAGCGCCCGGGTCGGGCGGCGACGAAGGCGTACCACTTCACCATGCCCCACATCTCGACCCAGTAGGCACGCTGGAACAGCGGCACCCAGAAGAGTTCGCGGGCATGGTGGTTGCCCACCAGTGCCCAGTAGATGCGGCCGATGAGTCCCACCGCCAGCACATAGCCGGCGGCGAAGTGGGCAAAGCGGATGTAGCCCATGAGAAAGTTGGCGCTGGCCTCGCCGGGCTGCGTGGGCAGCGGCGAGCCGATGAAATAGCCCGTCACCGCGAGAACCGTGATGGCGGCGGCGTTGACCCAGTGCCAGATGCGCACCGGCGCCTCATACACGTAAACCGACTTGAGCGAAGGTGCCGCGGCGACCTCGCGGGCATTGGTGATGTCCTCGCGGCTCAGCCCGTGGTGGGTGGTGGTGTCGGACATGGTGTGCGCTCCTGTGGTGGCCTGCTCAGAGGCGCCCGACCAGCAGGGCCATGCCGCTGAGACCCATCAGGCCCGCCGTCGCCCGCCACGCCCATCCGCGCCCCGACTGCAGCCAATTGCCCAGCCCCAGACCCGCGCCGTGCAGCAAAGCGGACGCGGTCATGAAGCCGAGCGCGTAACCCGCGAAGGAATGGCCCGCCTGCAACTCGGCACCGTGGGCCATGCCATGCAGCAGCCCGGCCATGCCCACCAGCGAGAGGCCTGCCGGAACAGGCAGGCGTAGCGCCGCCGAGCGGGCCGCGATCATCAGCACGCCCAGGGCGACCACGCTCAGCGCGACACCCGCTTCCACACCCGGCAACTGCACCCCGGACTGCGGCAGCGCCGCGCCCACGAGCAGCATGGCCAGGAAGACGGCGGGGCCGGCCAGGCGTCGACCGGCCGGCAGGGCCGCCGCCGACCACACGCCCACCGCGAGCATGGCCAACAGGTGGTCGAGCCCGGAGAAGGGATGGGCCAGGCCGTCGACGAAGCTCTCCGTGCCATGTCCGGGGTGGGCCTGGGCGGCCCCCGCCGCGGCCAGGGCCAGCAGGGCCAGGCCGCACCGGCAGGCCTTCTTGTTCATGCGTTGCATCGTGTGTCTCCTGTTCCTGGGGGTCAACGAACCTTGACGCTGGTGAGTTCCTGGCCGTCCGGGCTCATCACATGCGTGGAGCAGGCGAGGCAGGGGTCGAAGGAATGCAGCGTGCGCAGGATCTCGACCGGCTGCTCGGGGTTGACCATGGGCGTGTTCATCAGGCTGGCCTCGAAGGCGCCGATCTGGCCCTTGGTGTCGCGCGGCGAGCCGTTCCAGGTGGTGGGCACCACGCACTGGTAGTTCTCGATGCGGCCGTCCTTGATGCGGATCCAGTGGCCCAGCGCACCGCGCGGCGCGGCCACCGTGCCGACGCCTTTCGCTTCCTTGGGCCAGGTGGCCGGGTCCCACTTCTCGACGTTGGCGGTGGCCGTGTCGCCGGCCTTGATGTTGCCGATGAGTTCCTGGTAGTCAGCCAGCATCATCTCGCCGCAGTACTGCGATTCCAGCGCACGCGCCAGCGTGCGGCCGATGGTGGTGGGCAGCAGCTGCTTGGCCGTGTAGGCCGTCGTCGGCAGGCCCAGGGCCTTGGGGAAGTCGGTGTTGATGATGCGTGCGGAGCTTTCGACCTGCTCCTTCACGCGCTGGGAGTACTTGTGGCCCTTGAGCGCATGCGCATAGCCCAGGATGTAGCGCGACAGCGGCCCCACCTCCACCGCGTGGCCGCGCCAGCGCGGCGACTTGATCCAGGAGTACTTGGCGCTCTCGTCCAGCTCCTGGATGTTGGTGCGGGTGCCCTTGGTGCCCGCGCCGAGCTGGTAATTGGGTTCGGTGACGCCGTCCCAGGGGTGCAGGCCCTTGGTCTCGTCGGCGTACTTGTACCAGCTGTGGGCCACGAACTCCTGCACCTGCTCGGGGTCGCGCGGGTCCACGGGCAGGATCTCGTCCCAGTTGCCTCCGATGATGGCGCCGCCCGGCAGTTGCTGGGTGGCGGCCTGGCCCATGACCTTCTCGTAGGTGCCGTAGTCCATCACGTTGGTGGCCGACAGGCCCCCGCCATGCAGCCAGCCGGCCTGCTTGTAGAGGGTGCCGATGGCCAGCACGTCCGGGATGTAGACGTTGTTGTTGAACTCGATCATCTCCCGGATGCGGGCCTCGACGAAGTTCAGGCGCTCCATGTTGATCGGTGCGCCCGCGGCCCCGGTGCCGTCGAGGTTGATGGCGCAGGGCACGCCGCCGACCAGGTAGTTCGGGTGCGGGTTCTTGCCGCCGAAGATGGTGTGCACCTTGACCCATTCCTTCTGCAGGTCCAGCGCCTCCAGGTAGTGGGTGACGGCCATCAGGTTGGCCTCGGGCGGCAGCACATAGGCCTTGCTGCCCCAGTAGCCGTTCATGAAGGGACCGAGCTGGCCGCTGTCGACGAACTTCTTCAGGCGGTTCTGGATGTCGCGGAAGTAGCCGGGCGAGGACAGCGGATGCGAAGGCGACACCGTCTGCTGCAGCTCGCTGGTCTTCTTGGGGTCGGCCTTCAGGGCCGAGACCACGTCCACCCAGTCCAGTGCATGCAGGTGGTAGAAGTGCACGGCATGGTCGTGCACCTGCAGCGTCTTGGCCATGATCTCGCGGATCAGGTAGGCGTTCTTGGGGATGGTGATGCCCAGCGCGTCCTCCACCGCCCGCACCGACGTCAGCGCGTGGCAGCCGGTGCACACGCCGCAGATGCGCTCCACGAAGGCCCAGGCATCGCGCGGGTCGCGGCCCTTGAGGATGACCTCCAGGCCGCGCCACATCGTGCCGGTGGAGACGGCATTGCGGATCACGTTGTTGCTGTCGACGTTGACCTCGCAGCGCATGTGGCCCTCGATGCGGGTCACCGGGTCGACGACGATGCGCCGCCCGGAGTTGTCCATCTTGAAGCCTTGAGTTTCGTAGGCACCCATGTCGTGTCGTCTCCGTCTCAGACCCTGGAGGTCGTGTCCTTGCTCTGCTCGCGCTTCTGCGCGGCGCGCTTGATGGCCGAGGCGGCGGCGTGGGCCACCGCGGCGGCCCCCACCACGCTGGCAGCCGTGGCACCGACCTTGTCGGCATTGGCCTCGACGCCGAACTGGTGGATGTCGGTCAGCCGGTTGTAGAACGAGCCCTTGTCCCAGAAGCCGTCCTCCGAGCAGCCGATGCAGCCATGGCCGGCCTTGATCGGGAAGCTCGTGCCCTCGTTCCACTGCACGGTGGAGCAGGCGTTGTACGTCGTCGGGCCCTTGCAGCCGACCTTGTAGAGGCAGTAGCCCTTGCGCGCGGACTCGTCGTCGAAGGCCTCGACGAACTGACCCGCGTCGAAGTGCGGCCGGCGATAGCACTTGTCGTGGATGCGCTGGCTGTAGAACATCTTCGGGCGGCCCTGGCGGTCCAGCTCGGGGATGCGGTCGAAGGTCAGCATGTAGGTGATCACGCCCGTCATCACCTCGGCGATGGGCGGGCAGCCCGGCACCTTGATGATGGGCTTGTCGAAGATGACCTTGTGGACGGGTGTGGCCTGCGTCGGGTTGGGCTTGGCGGCCTGCACGCAGCCCCAGCTCGCGCAGGAGCCCCAGCTGATGATGGCCTTGGCGTCCTTGGCGACGTGCTTCAGCTGGTCGATGAAGGGCTTGCCGCCGATGATGCAGCTCATGCCGTCCTGGTTGAGCGGCGGGTTGCCCTCCACGGCCAGGATGTAGTTGCCCTTGTACTTGGTCATGATCTCTTCGAGGATGGCCTCGGCCTGGTGGCCGGCGGCGGCCATCAGCGTGTCGTCGTAGTCCAGTGAGATCATGGACAGCACCACGTCCTTGGCGAGCGGGTGCGCGGAGCGGATGAAGGACTCGGAGCAGCAGGTGCATTCCAGGCCGTGCAGCCACAGCACCGGCGTGCGGGGCTTGGTCTCCATGGCATGGGCGATCTGCGGCACGAAGGCCGGGCCCAGGCCCAGAGACGTGGCGGTGAGCGAGCAGTACTTCAGCAGGCTGCGGCGCGAGATGCCTTGCCGGCGCATGACCTCGTAGAAGGTTTCCATCTGGGCTTGTCTCCTTGACCTGTTCGGGCCTCGTCGTGGGACCGCTCCTCGGCGGTAAGAGGCTTCTTACAAGTCGCGGGCCAACTCCAGGGCGCTCAGGGAAAACACCGAACGGGCGCTGTTAACCCGTTGAAAACGCTGAAACAGGAAGCGCGCGCACGTCCTCGCGCGCACCGGTCACCGAAAGCCCTGCTTCCGATCGCTGCGACACACTGGAAGGCCGGCTTCCAGCGTCAGTGCGCCGCGGCGAGATGGCGTCGCAGGCGCCGCAGGTTCCACATCACCACCAGCACCACCACCGGCACCAGCGCGCCGACCAACCAAACCTCGTTGATGGCCAATGCCTTGGCCAAGGGCTTGAGGGCATAGGCCGCGAGACCCACACCGTAGTAGCTCATCGCGATGACGGACAGTCCCTCCACCGTCTCCTGCAGCCGCAGCTGCATGCCCTGACGCCGGTCCAGCGAGGCGAGCAGGGCCTGGTTCTGGCGCTCGCGCTCCACCTCGGATCGTGTCTGCAGGAGCTGCGCGGCGCGGGCGATACGCCCAGACAGTTCCGCCTGGCGCGCGGCCGTCGCCGCGCAGCTCTCGACCGCCGGGCGGAAACGCCGGTCCAGGAACTCCGACAGCGGCTGCAGCCCCGGCACCACCACCTCGCGCAGCTCCGCCATGCGCCGGTCCACGATGCCGCCGTAGGCCCGGGTGGCGGAGAAGCGGGCGCCGTGGTCGGCCAGCGCATGCTCCACGCGCGCCGCGAGATCCACCAGCTCCCCGAGCAGGGCTTCGTCGCCGTCGGCCGCGCCGCGAAAGCGCTCCATCAGCGACGCGAGCTGGGCTTCCTCCCCGCCCAGTTCTCCCATGCGGCGCATCGCCAGCGGCAGGCTCAGCAGGGCCATCATGCGGTAGGTGTCGATCTCCACCAGCCGCTGCGCGGTGCGTCCGGCGCGCCGCCGGTTCAGCGTATGGTCGAAGACCAGGAAGCGGGTCACCCCATCCACCGCCCGCAGGTCGGTCACCACGGTGGCCGCCCCCCCGGCGATGCGGTTGCCGACGACCGGCTCGCTGCCGAACAGCGGCGCCACCTCACGCACATGCGGGGTCTCGCCCGGACAGGGCAGCAGCGACACCAGCGTCGCCGACACCATCGCGCCTGGCAGCCGCGCCAGCCAGCCCGGGGGCAGGGCGTCCAGCCAGGCGGTGTCGAAGGCGCTGCCCTCACCGTCCTCGCAGAACAGGCTCAGGCTGAAGAACTCGGTGTGGCGCTCCCACTTGATGCGCAGGCCGCGCCATTGGAGGCGCACATGGGTGGCGCCGCTGGCGTTCGTGGTCGCAGGGTCCAGCTCCGCGAGATGGGCCAGGCATTGCACGTCCTGCGCGGCGCCCGTCCTCAGCGTGGCGATCGACAGCACCCGGCCCGGGCTGGCAAGAGTCTCGAAAGGGCGCGCGTGGAGTTCGTCGGCCAGCCGCTGGCGCTGCGGCAGTTCGCGCGGCAGCGCCAGTGTCTGCGTGGAGGGCAGGAGGTTCATGCAAGGCTCCGCCGCACATTGCGTGCCTGAGCCGCGCCGGAGCGTCGGCTGCGAGCTGTCACCGCCGCGGTGGCGGCCCCGGCGCGCAGCTGTTCGAGGATGAGTCGCTGTCCGTCATCGGCCAGGAACTGCTTGAAGGCCGACGCCACCTGCGGCAGCCGGCGCGAGGCCAGGTGCATGGCATGCCATTCGCGCTCCAGCGGGTTGTCGGCCATGGGCAGCAACGCCAGCAGACCGGCCTCCAGCTCCAGCCCGCAGGTGTGCAGCGACAGGAAGGCCGCGCCGAAGCCGGCGGCACACATCTGCTTGATGGCCTCGTTGCTGGACATCTCCGAGCCGATGCGCAGCGGCAGCCCGGCGTCCTTGTGCAGGCGCTCCAGCGTCGTGCGAGTCCCCGAGCCGCGCTCGCGAACCAGCAAATTCGCGCCTGCAAGGTCAGCCAGCGTGAGGTCGCGCCGGCTCATCAGCGGGTGCTTCGGCGAGGCCAGGAAGGCCATCGGGTGCCTGGCGAAGGCCACCGCCGTCGTCTTCAGTTCCGCCGGCGGGCGGCCCATGATGGCGATGTCGACCTCCTGGCCGCCGAGCATGGCGACGATCTCGTCGCGATTGCCCACGCGCAGCTTCACCTTCACGTGCGGGCGATCGGCCGCGAAGGCCACCAGCAGCGGCGGCAGCAGGTACTCGGCCGTGGTCACCGCACCGACGCGCAGCGTGCCCGAGAACTGGCCGCGCTGCGCCGCCATCTCGTCGCCCGCCTCGCGCCAGAGGTCGAGGATGCGGGCCGCGTAGTCGGCCATCACCTCGCCCGCGGCGCTCAGCCGGATGCCGCGGCCGTGGCGCTCCAGCAGCGGCGCGCCGGCCGCCTCTTCCAGCAGCTTGAGCTGGATGGACACGGCCGGCTGCGTCAGGTGCAGCTCGCCCGCGGCGCGCGACACGCTGCCCAGGCGCGCGACCGCGTGGAAGGCGGCGAGCTGGCGGAAGGTGGCGTTCTTCAGCATCAGTCAAAGCCAATGAATGGCGCAAAAGAATTAACTATTGCGAATGTATTCGCGTCCCTACATTCGCGTCCATCGCCACCGACCCGCCGCAGGAGAAGGCCCATGGGCAACATGTCAGAAGCCACGCAGATCACCGACGCGAAGAAGCGCTATGCCGCCGGCGTCCTCAAGTACGCCCAGATGGGCTACTGGGACGCCGACTACGTGCCCAAGGACACCGACATCCTCGCCCTCTTCCGCATCACGCCCCAGGACGGCGTGGACGCCATCGAGGCCGCCGCCGCCGTGGCCGGCGAGTCCAGCACCGCCACCTGGACGGTGGTCTGGACCGACCGCCTCACCGCCTGCGACATGTACCGCGCCAAGGCCTACCGCGTGGACCCGGTGCCGGGCACGCCGGGCCAGTACTTCTGCTACGTGGCCTACGACCTGAGCCTCTTCGAGGAGGGCTCCATCACCAACGTCGCCGCCTCCGTCATCGGCAACGTGTTCAGCTTCAAGCCGCTCAAGGCCGCGCGGCTGGAGGACATGAGGTTCCCGGTTGCCTACGTGAAGACCTTCGCCGGCCCGCCCACCGGCATCGTCGTGGAGCGCGAGCGCCTGGACAAGTTCGGCCGCCCGCTGCTGGGCGCCACGACCAAGCCCAAGCTGGGCCTCTCGGGCCGCAACTACGGCCGCGTCGTCTACGAGGGCCTCAAGGGCGGGCTGGATTTCATGAAGGACGACGAGAACATCAACTCGCAGCCCTTCATGCACTGGCGCGACCGCTTCCTCTTCGTGATGGACGCCGTCGCCAAGGCCAGCGCCGCCACCGGCGAGGTCAAGGGCAGCTACCTCAACGTGACCGCCGGCACGATGGAAGAGATGTACCGCCGCGCCGAGTTCGCCAAGTCGCTGGGCTCGGTCATCGTTATGGTGGACCTCGTCGTCGGCTACACCGGCATCCAGAGCCTGAGCCACTGGTGCCGCCAGAACGACATGATCCTGCACCTGCACCGCGCGGGCCACGGCACCTACACGCGCCAGAAGAACCATGGCGTGAGCTTCCGCGTGATCGCCAAGTGGATGCGCCTGGCCGGCGTGGACCACATCCACGCCGGCACGGCCGTCGGCAAGCTCGAAGGCGACCCGCTGACCGTGCAGGGCTACTACAACGTCTGCCGTGACACGCACACCGTGGTCGACCTGCCGCGCGGCGTGTACTTCGACCAGGACTGGGGCGCGCTGCGCAAGGTCATGCCGGTCGCTTCCGGTGGCATCCATGCCGGCCAGATGCACCAGCTGCTCGACCTCTTCGGCGACGACGTGGTGCTGCAGTTCGGCGGCGGCACCATCGGCCACCCGCAGGGCATCCAGGCGGGCGCGACGGCCAACCGCGTGGCGCTCGAAGCGATGGTGCTGGCCCGCAATGAGGGCCGCGACATCGCCAACGAAGGCCCGCAGATCCTGCGCGACGCGGCCCGGTGCTGCACGCCGCTGGCCGCGGCCCTGGAGACCTGGGGCGACATCACCTTCAACTACACGTCCACCGACACCTCGGACTTCGTGCCCGCGCCGTCCGTCGCCTGACCTCAGCCATTCCAGCCGCCAGCGTGGCCGTGCGTGTTCGCGGCCGGCGCGGGCGGCACTCGCCCCGCACACCCCAGGAGCGCACCCATGCGAATCACCCAAGGCACCTTCTCGTTCCTCCCCGACCTCAGCGACGCGCAGATCGCCCGCCAGTTGGAGCACTGCCTGGCCCGCGGCTGGGCCATCGGCATCGAGTTCACCGACGACCCGCATCCCCGCAACACCTACTGGGAGATGTTCGGCAACCCCATGTTCGACATCGCCGACGCAGCCGGCGTGATGCTGGAGCTGAGGCGCTGCCGCGAGGCCTTCCCGAGCCACTACATCCGGCTGGCGGCCTTCGACTCGTCGCACGGCACCGAGTCGGTCGTGCTGTCCTTCATCGTCAACCGGCCGGCCGCGGAGCCGGGCTTCCGGTTGGTCCGCACCGAGGAGCCGGGCCGCACGGTGCGCTACGCCATCGAGAGCTACGCCGTCCAGCGCGCCCCCGAAGGCCAACGCTACTGACCGCACGACGATGAGCGCCCTGCCTGACACCGCCGTCGACCAGACGCCCGCCGCTCTGCTCGAAGCCTCCGGCGTGCGCGAGGTGCTGGACCAGCTCGACCGCGAACTCGTGGGCCTGGCTCCGGTCAAGGGCCGCATCCGCGACATCGCGGCGCTGCTGCTCATCGACAAGCTGCGCGCCGCCCGGGGCCTGCAGGCAACAAAGCCGTCGCTGCACATGTGCTTCACCGGCAACCCCGGCACGGGCAAGACGACCGTTGCGCTGCGCATGGCCGCCGTGCTCAGGCAACTGGGCTATGTGCGCAAGGGCCACCTCGTGGCCGTCACGCGTGACGACCTGGTGGGCCAGTTCATCGGACACACTGCACCCAAGACACGCGAGATCGTCAAGAAGGCCATGGGCGGCGTGCTCTTCATCGACGAGGCCTACTACCTCTACAAGCCCGAGAACGAGCGCGACTACGGCCAGGAGTCCATCGAGATCCTGCTGCAGGCGATGGAGAACCACCGCGACGACCTGGTCGTCATCCTGGCCGGCTACCGCGACCGCATGGAGACCTTCTTCTCCAGCAACCCGGGCATGGCCTCGCGCATCGCCCACCACATCGACTTCCCCGACTACAGCGAGCCCGAGCTGATGCGCATCGCGCAGCTGATGCTCGAACAGCTCAACTACCGCTTCGACGCCGAGGCCGAGCCGGCCTTCGCCCGCTACGTGGGCCTGCGCCGGCAGCAGCCGCATTTCGCCAACGCGCGCTCCATCCGCAATGCGCTGGACCGCATCCGGCTGCGCCATGCGACGCGGCTCTTCACCGCCGGCACCGCCCCGAGCCGCGAGCAGCTCTGCACGCTGCAGGCCGAGGACGTGCTGGCCAGCCGCGTGTTCACGGCAGCAGGAGCCCACCATGGCGATTGAGGCGCTGGTCTTCGACGTCGACGGCACGCTGGCCGACACCGAGGAGGCCCACCGCGTGGCCTTCAACCTCGCCTTCGAGCGCCACCGCCTGGGCTGGAGCTGGAGCCGCGCCGACTACCGCCAGCTGCTGGAGGTGACCGGCGGCAAGGAGCGCATCGCCAGCTACATCGACACGCTGCCCGTCCCCGCCGCCGAGCGCGCCCGGCTGCGCGGCCTCGTGCCCGAGCTGCATGCGGACAAAACCCGCTTCTACACGGCCGCCGTGCACGATGGCGGGCTGCAACTGCGCGAGGGCGTCGCCCGCCTGATCGAAGAGGCCGTGGGCGCCGGCTGCCGCCTGGCCATCGCGAGCACGACGACGGCCGCCAACATCCACGCGCTGCTGGCCGCCACCCTGGGCACGCGCGGGCTGGACCTCTTCAGCGTCATCGCCTGCGGCGACCAGGTGCGCGCCAAGAAGCCAGCGCCCGACATCTACCGCCTGGCGCTCGCCACGCTGGGCCTGCAGCCCGAACGTGCCGTGGCGCTGGAGGATTCCGTCAACGGCTTGCGTGCCGCCACCGCCGCCGGGCTGTGGACGCTCGTGACGCCGACCTTCTGGACCGAAGGCGGCGACTTCTCCGCCGCCGGCCTCGTGCTGCCGTGCCTGGGCGATCCCGCCGCACCGCTGCCCGGCGAGCCCGGCTGCCAGCTCCGCAGCGCCGGCTGGCTGCGCTTCGAGGAACTCTGCGAGCTGGCCAGCCCGGCCGCTGCCCTCACTCCCCTGCAAGCCCTGTATCGGGGCCTTCCGTCATGAGCACTGCCATCCTGCGCATCGCACCCAGCCTGCTGTCCGCCGACTTCGCCCGCCTGGGCGAGGAGGTGCGCGCCGTCATCGACGCCGGCGCCGACCTCATCCATTTCGACGTGATGGACCACCACTACGTGCCCAACCTGACCGTCGGCCCGATGGTCTGCCAGGCCATCGCGCCGCATTGCCGCCGGGCCGACGGCAGCGCCGTGCCCATCGACGTGCACCTGATGGTGCAGCCGGTGGACGCGCTGATTCCCCTGTTCGCCGAGGCCGGCGCCAGCCTTGTCACCTTCCACCCCGAGGCCAGCCTGCACGTGGACCGCACGCTGCAGCTGATCCGGTCGCTGGGCATGAAGGCGGGCCTGGCCCTGAACCCGGCCACGCCGCTGCACCTGATCGACCATGTGATGGAAAGGCTGGACCTCGTGCTGCTGATGTCGGTCAACCCCGGCTTCGGCGGCCAGGCCTTCATTGAGAGCAGCCTGCCCAAGATCGAGCTGCTGCGAAAGCGCCTCGACGCCAGCGGCCGCGATATCTGGCTGGAAGTGGACGGCGGCGTGAACGTGCGCAACATCCGCCGTGTCGTGGCGGCGGGGGCGGACACCGTCGTCGCCGGCTCGGCCGTCTTCAGCGGCGGGGACTACCGCCGCAGCATCGCCGCGCTGCGGCACGAAGCCGCCGGAGGACCGGCATGAAGCCACGGATCCAGGCCATCGCCTTCGACCTGGACGGCACGCTGGTGGACAGCGCCGCCGGCGTCGCCCTGGCGCTGAACGCCGCGCTGATGAACGCGGGCCTCATGGCCTTCGACGCCGCTACCGTGCGCGGCTGGATCGGCGACGGGCCGGACGCCCTCGTACAGAAGGCCTTGCGCGCCTCGGCGCTCGACGGTGTCAACCCCGCGACGCTGGCCTGGCGGCTGCGTCGCGACTTCGACGAGGCCACGCTGCAGGACCCGTCGGCCCAGGGCTCGCCCTATCCCGGCATCGCGGCGCTGGTGCGGGCGCTGGCGGACGTCTACCCGCTCGTGGTCGTCACCAACAAGCCGACGCCGCTGGCATGCGCCGTGCTGGAAGGGGCAGGGCTGTTCGCGTATTTCGCGGCCGTCCACGGCGCCGACACGCCTGCGCAGCGCAAGCCGTCGCCGCGGCTGATCGAGCAGGCGGCGCAGCGCCTGGGCCTGCCCACCACCGAGCTGCTGATGGTGGGCGACGGCCCGGCGGACCTGCGCGCCGCCCGCGCCGCCGGCAGCCGCGCCGCCTGGGTGAGCTGGGGTTATGGCGAGCTGACGGCGCCGCTGGGCGGCGACGTCTGGCGCGTCGACGCCCCGCGCGATCTGATCGAACTGATTGCCCGCCTGCAGCCCGACACCGCATCGATTCCCTAAATCCAAGGAGACCCCCATGCCCACCGGAGGCCGTTCCACCCTCACCCAGTTCCTCATCGAGGAGCGCCGCCGCCACCCCGACGCGACCGGCGACCTCAATGCGCTCATCACTGACGTGTCGCTCGCCTGCAAGGCCATCGCCCGCAAGGTGGCCTACGGCGCGCTGGCCGGCGTGCTCGGCAGCGCCGGCACCGGCAACGTGCAGGGCGAGGAGCAGAAGACGCTGGACGTGCTGGCCAACGACATGTTCCTGCGCGCCAGCGAATGGGGCGGACATCTCGCTGGCATGTTGTCCGAGGAACTGGAAGCACCGTATTCGCTGCCGCCCCAGCACCCGCGCGGCAAATACCTGCTGCTCTTCGACCCGCTGGACGGCTCGTCCAACATCGACGTCAACGTGTCGGTGGGCAGCATCTTCTCGGTGCTGCGCGCCGCCACACCCGGGCAGGACCCGCGGCCCGAGGACTTCCTGCAGCCCGGCAGCCGCCAGGTGTGCGCGGGCTATGCCATCTATGGCCCGTCGACCATGCTGGTGCTGACGCTGGGCCGCGGCACGCATGCCTTCACGCTGGACCCGCAGCTCGGCGAATGGGTGCTCAGCCACCCCGACCTGAAGCTGCCGGAGCGCACGCGCGAGTTCGCGATCAACGCGTCCAACAGCCGCTTCTGGGAGCCGGCCGTCAAGCGCTACGTGGACGAATGCCTGGCCGGCCAGGCGGGCCCCCGCGGCGACGACTTCAACATGCGCTGGATCGCCTCCCTCGTGGCCGAGACCCACCGCATCCTGATGCGCGGCGGCGTCTTCCTCTACCCGCGCGACAGCAAGGACCCGGCGCGCGCCGGGAGGTTGCGCCTGCTCTACGAGGCCAACCCCATCTCCTTCCTCGTCGAGCAGGCGGGCGGGCGCGCCAGCACGGGACGGCGCCGGCTGATGGACGTGCAGCCTGACGCCCTGCACCAGCGCATCGGCTTCGTCTTCGGCTCGGCGCAGGAGGTGCAGCGCATCGAGACCTACCACGCCGAGGAGCCGGCGCAGAGCTACGACTCGCCCCTCTTCGGCCGGCGCGGCCTCTTCGCCGCCAACACCTGACCCAGCCACGCAACGGGAACCCCCATGTCCGCCAAGCACCCCATCATCGCCATCACCGGCTCCTCCGGCGCGGGCACCACGTCGGTGACGCGCACCTTCGAGAACATCTTCCGCCGCGAAGGCGTGGCCGCCGCCCTCATCGAAGGTGACAGCTTCCACCGCCACGACCGCCAGGCCATGAAGGCCGCCATGGCCGAGGCCGAGAAGAACGACCAGCCGCACTTCAGCCATTTCGGCGAGAGCGCCAACCTCTTCGACGAGCTGCAGGAGCTCTTCCGCAGCTACGCCGAGACCGGCCAGGGCCGGAGCCGCAAATACCTGCACAACGAGGAGGAGGCCGCGCCCTACCGGCAGCCGCCCGGCACCTTCACCGCCTGGGAGCCGCTGCCGGCCAGCGACCTGCTGTTCTACGAAGGCCTGCACGGCGGCGTGACGACCGACAAGGTCGACGTGGCCCGCTTCGTGGACCTGCTGATCGGCGTCGTGCCCGTCATCAACCTGGAGTGGATCCAGAAGATCCACCGCGACCGCAGCACCCGCGGCTACTCCACCGAGGCCGTCACCGACGTGATCCTGCGCCGCATGCACGAGTACGTGCACTACATCTGCCCGCAGTTCACGCGCACCCACATCAACTTCCAGCGCGTGCCCGTCGTCGACACCTCCGACCCCTTCATCGCGCGCACCATCCCGACGGCCGACGAGAGCCTGGTCGTCATCCGCTTCGCCAACCCGCGCGGCTTCGACTTCCCCTACCTGCTCAGCATGCTGCACGACTCGTGGATGTCGCGCGCCAACACGCTGGTGGTGCCGGGCGGCAAGATGGAGCTGGCCATGCAGCTGATCTTCACGCCGATGATCCTGCGGCTGGTGGAGCGGCGCCGCAACCTGCTGGCCGCCTGAGGAGCACGTCATGAAGAACGACCTGCCCTCCCGCACCCTGCGCCAGCAATGCGCGAACGCGCTGCGCATGCTCGCCGTCGACGCGGTGCAGGCCGCCCACAGCGGCCACCCCGGCATGCCCATGGGCATGGCCGACATCGCCGAAGCCCTGTGGCGCCACCACCTGCGCCACGACCCGGCCGACCCCGCCTGGCCCGACCGCGACCGCTTCGTGCTGTCCAACGGCCACGGCTCCATGCTGCTGTACGCGCTGCTGCACCTGAGCGGCTACGCGCTGCCGATGGACGAGATCAAGCGCTTCCGTCAGCTGCACAGCCGCACGCCCGGCCACCCCGAGGTCGACGTCACGCCGGGCGTGGAGACGACGACCGGCCCGCTGGGCCAGGGCATTGCCAATGCCGTGGGCATGGCGCTGGCCGAGAAGCTGCTGGCCGACGAGTTCAACCGCCCCGGCCACGCGGTCGTCGACCATCGCACCTACGTCTTCCTCGGCGACGGCTGCCTGATGGAGGGCCTGAGCCACGAGGCCTGTTCGCTGGCCGGCACCTGGCGGCTGCACAAGCTCGTCGCCTTCTACGACGACAACGGCATCTCCATCGACGGCGACGTCAGGGGCTGGTTCGGCGACGACACGCCCGGCCGCTTCGAGGCCTATGGCTGGACCGTGCTGCGCGGCGTGGACGGCCACGACGTCGACGCGCTGGACCGCGCCATCGCCACCGCGCACGCGGCCGACAAGCCCGTGCTGATCTGCTGCCGCACCACCATCGGCAAGGGCTCGCCCAACCGCGCCGGCACGGCCAAGGTGCATGGCGAGGCGCTGGGCGCCGAGGAGATCGCGCTGACACGGGCGGCGCTGGGCTGGACGGCCGCGCCCTTCGAGGTGCCGGATGAGCTGCGCGAGGCCTGGTCGGCCCGCGAGCGCGGCGCGGCGCTGAACGCCGCCTGGCGCAAGCGCTTCGCCGCCTACGCCCTCGCCTACCCCGACCTCGCCCGCGAGCTGCAGCGCCGCCAGCCCCGGCGCGCGCCGCTGGGCCCGCAAGCCGAGCAAGCCCTCGCGCAGGCCTGCGCGGCTGCCGAATCCCGGGCCGCCGCCGTGGCCACGCGCAAGGCCTCGCAGGATGTGCTGCAGGCGCTCGGCCCCGCCACGCCCGAGCTGCTCGGCGGCTCGGCCGACCTGACGGGATCGAACCTGACCGACTGGGCCGGCCACCGTGCGCTGAAGGGCACGGGCACCGGCAACCACGTGCACTACGGCGTTCGCGAGTTCGGCATGGCGGCCCTCATGAACGGCGTCGCGCTGCACGGCGGCTACCGGGCCTTCGGCGGCACCTTCCTGGCGTTCTCGGACTACGCCCGCAACGCCGTGCGCATGGCGGCTCTCATGCGGCTGCCGGTCGTGCACGTGTACACGCACGACTCCATCGGCCTGGGCGAGGACGGCCCCACCCACCAGCCGGTGGAGCATGCGTCCAGCCTGCGCCTCATCCCCGGCCTCGACGTCTGGCGGCCGGCCGACGCGACCGAGACCGCCGTCGCCTGGCGCGAGGCCATGCGCCGCGCGGACGGGCCAAGCGCGCTGCTGCTGTCGCGCCAGGCGCTGCCCCATGCCGGCGACGGCCGCGCGCGGCTGGACGACATCGCCCGCGGCGGCTACGTGCTGCGCCAGCCCGATGGCGAGCGCCTCGCGCTGCTGGCCAGCGGCTCGGAGGTCGGCATCGCGCTCGCCGCCGCCGCGCTGCTCGTCGACGCCGGCCTCCCGGCGCGCGTCGTGTCACTGCCCTGCCTGAACGTGTTCGACCGCCAGGACGCCGCCTGGCGCCATGACGTCATCCCCCGCCACCTGCCGCGCCTGGCCGTGGAGGCGGGCAGCACGGGCCTGTGGTGGAAGTACGTCGGCGAGCACGGCGACGTGGTGGGCCTCGACCGCTTCGGCGAATCCGCGCCGGCGGGCGAGCTGTTCCGGCTCTTCGGCCTCACCGCCGAAGCCGTGGCCGCGCGCGCCCGCGCCCTCGTCGCGCCGGAAAGCCACTGACACCGACCCCCAAGGAGCCCCCGATGCCCATGATCTCCCTGCGCCGCCTGCTCGACCATGCGGCCGAGCACCGCTACGGCGTGCCCGCCTTCAACGTGAACAACCTGGAGCAGATCCAGGCCATCATGCAGGCCGCCCACGCGACCGACAGCCCGGTCATCCTGCAGGCCTCGGCCGGTGCGCGCAACTACGCGGGCGAGCCCTTCCTGCGCAAGATGGTGGAGGCCGCCGCCGAGATGTACCCGCGCCTGCCCATCGTGCTGCACCAGGACCATGGCGCCAGCCCCGCCGTGTGCATGCAGTCCATCCGTTCGGGATTCACGAGCGTGATGATGGACGGCTCGCTCCTGGAGGACGCGAAGACGCCCGCCTCCTACGACTACAACGTGGGCGTGACGCGCCGCGTGGTCGAGATGGCGCATGCGGTGGACGTGTCGGTGGAAGGCGAGCTCGGCTGCCTGGGGTCGCTGGAGTCCGGCACCGCGGGCGAGGAGGATGGCGTCGGCGCCGCAGGGCAGCTCACGCACGAGCAGATGCTCACCGACCCCGAGCAGGCCGCCGACTTCGTCGCCCGCACCGGCGTGGACGCGCTGGCCATCGCCATCGGCACCTCGCACGGCGCCTACAAGTTCAGCCGCAAGCCGACGGGCGACATCCTCGCCATCGACCGCATCAGGGCCATCCACGCGCGCATCCCGAACACCCATCTCGTGATGCACGGCTCATCCTCCGTGCCGCAGCAGTGGCTGGCCGTCATCCGCGAGCATGGCGGCGACATCAAGGAGACCTACGGCGTGCCGGTGGAGGAGATCCAGGAAGGCATCCGCCATGGTGTTCGCAAGGTCAACATCGACACCGACATCCGCCTGGCCATGACGGGCGCGATGCGGCGGGCGATGGCGAACAGGCCCGACGAGTTCGACCCACGCAGATTCCTGAGTGCCGCCCTCATCGCAGCCCGGGACCTGTGTGCCGAACGCTTCGAGGCCTTTGGATGCGCGGGCATGGCGTCCAGGATCTAGAGCGGGACGGGGCAGGCGCTTCGGGCAGTCGCAGGATTCCAGGCGGATCACCAAAGGGCCGCGTCCCGCTGCCGCGGCAGGCCCGGGCCAACTAACCGCGCGCGGCCGCGACGGAGGCGCAGCCATCGCCGGTTGCCGACTGCTCATGCGGCAGCACCAGGCCCCAGCGCATCGACACGGTCCTCGCACTTCCCTCGGCCCAGGGGAGCTCGATGCGGCCCTGACAGTCGGCCTGGGCCAGCCGCGTCTCCAGCGTGGGCCATTCGGACTGGAAGGGCTGCGTGTCGAGGATGACGACCATGCCGCCGCCGCGCTCCAGTGCGCCGGGTTCGATCCAGGGCGAGGTGCGTTCCTCGCCATCGATCCACAGCTGCACCGCGGGGCCCATTTTCAAGGCGACGGCACCGCCGAACCAGGTATCGCCGACGAGCATGGGCAGCGGCCGATCGGGCACCCGGGCGTGCCAGATCTGCTGCAGCCGGTCAGCGATCTGCTGCGAGGGCAGGCTGCCGCGGGTGATGTGGCCGCGCCGGGCCTCGCCGCCGCCTTCGGCCCAGGCACCGCCCATGGCCGCCATGACATGGAACAGGGCTGCCGCGCCCAGCAGCACACCCCACCGGCGGCGACGCCAGTGCTCCGCCTCCAGCCCCGGCACCACCATGGCCAGCCACAGCGGCAGCGGCAGGAAGAAGGTGGTGAACCAGTGGCCATGCGCCCTGGTGCCCAGCAGGGTGATGGCGGCCAGCACCAGCACCACCGGCCCGAAGGCCGCCCAGGCCAGGAAGCGCCGGTCCGCGGCCTGGATCGCCGCGGTCGGCTGGGGCCCGGTCGGCACCGGTGGCGTGGCGGTCCGCGGCCGCAGCACGCAGGCGAGCGCGACCACCACCAGCATCGGCAGCAGCCGCCCGATCTGCATGCCCAGCTGCTGGCGCAGCTGCAGCGTCCGGTGGGGTCGGTGTCCACGGGCCTCCATCGATGCGGCGGCATAGCCCAGCGTCTGGTGCGTGTGGGTCAGGGCCCAGTACAGGTGGGGCGCCAGCAGCACCAGCGCCACGATCATCGCCAGGCCCAGGCCGCGCCAGATGCGCGGCTCGCGCCAGCGGCCCGCCTGCATCAGCAGCAGCGCGCCGACGGCGAACTGCACCACCGCGCTGTACTTGGTCAGCAGCGAAAGGGCCGCGAACACGCCCAGCGCGATCCAGTGCCGCGGCTTCGCGTCGGCCCGGCACAGGGTGCGCCACAGCATCCACCAGTAGCCGGCCAGGGGCAGCAGCTGCACGGTGTTGTGGTTGAAGACCACGGTCCGCGGCAGGTGGTAGGCCACCAGCGAGGCCAGCACCACGGCCAGCAGCGCGCGCTGAGGCGGCATGCATTCGCGCGCCCAGCGCCACAGCAGATAGAGGGCGGCTGCCCCGCAGCCCACCCCCGCCACATAGGTCAGCCAGGGCTCAGGTCCCGCCAGGCGCACCAGCACCGCCATGATCCAGGTGGGCAGCGGCGGGTGCTTGTAGTAGCCCCACTGGAAGCGCTGGGCCCAGAACAGCTCTTCCACGTTGTCCCACGGCGGCGACTGGTAGGCCAGTACCGGCGGAAGGGCCCACAGCAGCACGAGGGCCAACAGCACGAGCGGCACGGCGCCGCGCGGCAGCTGCGCAGGCAATGCGGGTGCGGCGGGCGACGCGGATCCGCGGGGCGGGGAGAGTTCGAACGACAACATGGGCGGCGGTTTGTACGACGTTCTGCCTCACCAGCGTCTGACGAGCCCGGAGCATGTAGGGCCATTCGGACGGGCGGTAGGCCTCGCGCATACTGGCGCGCCCTTCAGCCTGCCGCCCCGCCCCTGCCCTCTTCATGCGATCGCTGCGCCTGCAACTTGCCGTTTTCTGGGCGCTGCTCATCGCCGTCTGCCTGCTGCTCGGGGTGGTGCTCCTGGGCCTGTACCGGCTGAGCCCCGCCATGCAGATGAAGGTGGGCCGCGCCCGGGTCGAGCAGGCCTGCGAACAGCTGGCCCAGCGCTACGCCCAGTCGGCCCCGCCCGCGCCCGTACTCCAGACCGACCTCGCGCGCGTGCTGCTGCAGCTCGTGCTGACCGAGGCGCCCTATGTGGAGGGCGGCGTGTGGAGCCGCGCTGGCGGCATGCTGGGCTATGCCTATCCCACCTACGAGGGCGCCGGCGTGAAGACCGACGTGCCGCCCGCGGAGCGTCCACTGCTCGAACAGCTGGCGCGCCAGGCGGTGGACACCGGCCGCGCCCAGACCCAGCAGGTGCGCGGCAGCCGCGAGCTGCTGATCGTGGCCGCCTGCCCCTTGAACGTGGGTGGCGCCTCGGCCTGGACCATGACGCGCACGCAGCTGGGCGCGGTGGCGGCCGAGGGCGGCCTGCGCGCTGGCATCGCCGCGCTGGTGGCGGCCATCGTCTTCTCCGGGCTGTGGCTCGGCTGGCTGCTCTACCGCGGGCAGGCACGGCTGCGGCGGCTTGAAGGGGCCCTGGCCGCGGCGCCCGCCGACGCCATGCCCCGGCTGCCCCGCACCGGCCTGGACGAGCTGGACCGCATCGTCGCCAGCTACAACGGCTTCGCCGGCCGCTTCGAGGAAGCCCGCGCCGCCGCCCGCGAGGCGCAGGCCCAGCGCAGCCGCGACATGCGCCTGGCGGCGCTGGGCCGCATGAGCTCGGCCGTGGCCCATGAGATCCGCAATCCCATCGCCGCCATGCGCCTGAAGGCCGAGAACGCGCTGGCCGGCGAGCCGGCGGCGCAGGGCCGGGCGCTGCAGGCCATCGTGGGCCAGATCGACCGGCTCGATGCCGTGGTGCAGAGCCTGCTGGCGCTGGTGCAGCCGCTGGACCTCAAGCCACGGCCCGTCGACCTGCCCGCCTGGCTGGACGAGCGCCTGGCCGCGGCCGGCGCGGGGGCCGCGTCCCGCCAGGTGCGGCTGGTGCTGACCAAGGGCGCACCCGATCGCGCCGTGTTCGATCCCATGCACCTGGCCCGCGCCGTCGACAACCTGCTGGACAACGCCGTGCGCCACGCGCGCAGTCCAGGCGGCCAGGTGCAGCTCGCCGCCCACCATGACATCGAACGCGGCCAGCTTGTCCTGACCGTCTGCGACGACGGCGAGGGTGTGCCCGAGCCCATGCGCGGCCGCCTCTTCGAACCCTTCGGCACCGGCCGCGCCGACGGCACCGGCCTGGGCCTGGCGCTGGCGCGCGAGGTGGCCTTCGCCCATGGCGGCGAGCTGCGCCACGAAGCCGGCGCGCCCGGCGCCCGCTTCCTCCTGGAGATGCCATGGCAGACCTGCTGATCGTCGACGACGACGCGGCCTTCGCCGATTCGCTGCGCGAGACGCTCGAAAGCCTGGGCCACACCGTGCAGACCGCGCCCGGCGGCGAGGACGGCCTGGCGCTGCTGGGCGCGCATCGCTTCGACCTGGTCTTCCTGGACCACCGCATGCCCGGCATGGATGGTCTGCAGACCCTGGCCGCGATGAACGCGCGGCTGGCGCGCCGGCCGCCCGTCATCGTGCTGACGGCCCATGCGGGCAGCGCCGGCACCATCGAGGCCATGCGCCTGGGCGCCTTCGATCACCTGGCCAAGCCGGTCAGCCGCGACGCGGTGGTCGACGCCGTGCGCCGCGCGCTGGCATCGGCCACGCCCGCCTCGGCCGCGCCGGCGCCGCAGCCCGTGGCGGACGACGGCGAGCTGATCGGCGTGAGCGAGGCCATGCGCGAGGTGCACAAGCGCATCGGCCTGGCGGCTGGCAGCCGGGCGCCGGTGCTGGTGATCGGCGAGACGGGCACCGGCAAGGAGCTGGTCGCACGCGCCCTGCACCGCCACTCCGACCGGGCCGACGGACCCTTCGTGGCCGTCAACTGCGCCGCCATCCCGAAGGACCTGCTGGAAAGCGAGCTCTTCGGCCACGTCAAGGGCGCCTTCACCGGCGCGGTGGCCGAGCGGGCCGGCTGCTTCAAGGCCGCCCACGGCGGCGTGCTGCTGCTCGACGAGATCGGCGACATGGCGCTGGAGGTACAGGCCAAGCTGCTGCGCGTGCTGCAGGAGGGCGAGGTCACGCCCGTGGGCAGCCACCGCGTGCAGAAGGTGGATGTGCGCGTGGTGGCCGCCACCCACCGCGACCTGGCCCAGGCCGTGCGCGACGGCCGCTTCCGTGAAGACCTGCGCTACCGGCTCGACGTGCTGGCGATCCGCCTGCCGCCGCTGCGCGAGCGCTTGGCCGACATCGTGCCGCTGGCGGAGCATTTCCTGCGGCTGGCGGCGGCACCCGGCCCGGCCAAGCGGCTGTCGGCCGAGGCGGCCCGCGCCCTGCTGGCCTACGACTGGCCCGGCAACGTGCGCGAGCTGCGCAACGCCATGGAACGCTGCCACGCTTTGCAGCGCGGCGCCGTGATCGCGCAGGTCGAGCTGCCGGGGGCGGGAAGCGTGGGAAGTGCGGCCGAGGGCGCTGGCGGCCTGTCGGCCGACTGGTACGACGGTACCCTGCCCGAGGCCGTGGAGCGGCTGGAGAAGCTGTTGCTGCAGCATGCCCTGGCCGCAGCGGGCGGCAACCGCTCCATGGCGGCGCGGCAACTGGGCATCCATCGGCAGCTGCTCTACACCAAGCTCGCGCAGTACGGGCTGGAGTGACGCCACGCGCAGGCCGCTGTCCTGTTCCCGGACAGCCGCTGTCCGCCACGCGGCCAACCCACGGCGCCCACCCGCAGCCAAGTCCTTGATCTGCAAGGCAAGCGCGGCTGGCACGTCTTTTGGGACAGGTCAGGCATCCGTCAACAGGAGCCTTCCATGACCTTGACTCGATTCCCCCTTCGCGCCGGCCTGCTCGCCGGCCTCGTCGTCGCCTCCGGCATCGCGGGCGCCCAGCCGGCGCTACAACCGGTGCCGCCCGCCGCGCCCGTGTTTCCGATGACCGATGCGGCGCCGCGACCCATGGCCGCACCGCGCGCTGGTGCCCTGCCTGCGCCCATGCCCGAGGCGCGGCCCGGCGCGCTGGCGGCGCCCCTGCCTGAGCCTCGGCCGGTGCCGGTGGCCGGGCCGATGGGCCTGCCGCCTCCCGCCCAGACCCAGGCCACCGTGTCGGGCACGCTGACCCGCTGGCTGATCAACCCCAACGGGGAAGCCGACGGCCTGCTGCTGCAGGACGGCACGCAGGTAAGCTTTCCGCCCCACCTGTCGGCCGAGCTGACGGCCCTGGCCCAGCCCGGTGAGCGCATCGACGTGAGCGGCTGGCGTGCCACCGACGGCGGCGTGCTGCAGGCGCAGCAGATCGGCGCGCGGGGTCGCACGGTGGTCGACCAGCCACCGGCGCCGGGCGCCGTGCCGCCCGCACCGCGCGCCATGGGCGCCCTGGCCGCGATGGACGCCGGAGGCCGCATCGCCCGGGTGCTGTCCACCGCCCGCGGCGACGTCAACGGCGTACTGCTGCAGGACGGCACCATCGTGCGCTTTCCCCCGCACGTCGGCCGCATGATCGGCGGCCTGCTGCAACCCGGCGCGCCGCTGTATGCGCAGGGCTGGGGCACCCGCGGCCCGCTGGGCACGGCGCTGGAGGCCACCCGCCTCGGCGCCTCGCCGCAGGCCCTGCAGGACGTGCTCTCGGGCAGCGCCGACATGCCGGCACCCCGCCCCGGCCCGGTGCCGGGCCCGCAGCGTCGGCCGGTCTGACGGCTTTCTGCGCGGCGCGTTGGCGCCGCGCCACCTTTCCTCCCCTTTTCCAAGAACCCGGAGCATCCATGCCTCATCCCGAAGAAATGATCGACGTCTATGCCGTCGAAGGCCAGTTCCAGCACCTCATCTACAGCCCGCGCGGCGGCTACGAAGGGCTGCTCATCGACACCCACGGCATTCCCACACAGTTCGTGTTCGACAAGCACGACGAGACCGCCGCCGATGCCTTCGCGAACGTCAAGCCGGGCCAGTCGGTCACGGTGGAAGGCAGCCTGCGCCTGCCTTCCGACAAGGGCGAGGGCGACCACGTGGTCTACGACTTCCACCGGCTGAGCCATGTGGCCGGCAGGCCCGTGGACGCGGCAAGCACCGACGGCCCCGTGCGCGGTAGGGTGGTGCGCATCAACCATGCGAAGCACGGCGCGCCCAACGGCGTGGTGCTGGACAGCGGCGACTTCGTGCACCTCAAGCCCGATGGGTTCGTGCATGCCGGCCTGAAGATCGGCGACGCGGTGGAGGCCGAAGGCCCCGCGCGTCCGCTGGCCGGGGGCCGCGGCCGGGTGATGGAGGCCCGCACCGTCAACGGCCAGCCGCTGCCGCAGCACTGACGCTGCAGGAGAGGCGCGCATGACCACCACCCCCACGCTGGCGATGCCCATGGCCGCCCCTTCGCGCCCGGCCCCGGCTGCCGCAGCCACCGCGGGTTCGCTCACGGCCCTGGCGTGGATGGCCTTCTTCCTGGCCGACGTGCGCGATGGGCTCGGGCCCTTCCTGGCCACCTACCTGCAGAGCCAGCGGGTCGAGCAATCACTGATCGGCCTGACGCTGACCGCGGGCGGGCTGGCTGCCGTGGTGATGACGCCGCTGGCGGGTGCGTGGGTGGACCGGTCCGCGGCCAAGCGGCTGCTCCTGGTCGTCGCGGTGATGCTGGTGCTGGCCGGCAGTGCCTGCGCCTTCACCACGCGCTCGCCGGCCCTGCTGATCGCCTCGCAGGCCGTGGCGGGTGCGGCCGGGGCGCTGCTGGCGGCGGCGCTGGCCGGCCTGACGCTCGGCCTCGCGCGCCGCGAGGGCCTGCGCCGACAGACCGGCCGCAACGAGGCCTGGAGTCACGCAGGCAACATCGTCTCGGCACTGGGGGCGGGCGTAGTGGCCCACCTGTTTGGCGCCCCCTGGATGATGGCCGTCATGCTGGCCATGTCGGTGGGCGCGCTGCTGTGCGTGGCGGCCATCCGCGCGCAGGACATCGACCATGCCGCGGCCCGGGGCGTGGACCCGGCCGCGTCCGATGGGCCGCCCACCGCCGCGGCGCCCGAGGGGTTTTCCGAGCTGCTGCGGCACAAGGCCCTGTGGCTCTTCGCGCTGACCTGTGCCCTCTTCCACCTGGGGAACGCGGCCATGCTGCCGCTGCTCAACCAGCGGCTCGCAGCCACCCAGCCCGACGCGGCGCCGCTGCTGTGGACCGGCGTCGCCATCGTGGTGGCACAACTCACCATGGTGCCGGTGGCGCTGTGGGTGTCGCGCAGCCGGCGCTGGGACCTGTCGGCCTTCGTCTACCTGTCCATCCTGATCCTGCCGGTGCGCGGGCTGCTGGCCTGGGCCTTCCCGAGCGTGTGGGCCAACCTGCCGGTGCAGGTGCTGGACGGCATCGCCGCCGGTGCGCTGGGCGTGGCCACCCCGCTGATGGTGGAGCGCTATGTGCGCGGCTCGGGCCGCTACAACCTGGCCCTCGGCCTGGTGCTGACGATGCAGGGCGTCGGCGCGGCCTTCAGCGCCGGCCTGGCCAACGGCATCGTGGGGCACGGGGGGCACTTCGGGCTGGCGTTCGCCGTGCTCGCCGGTTGCGCACTGCTGGCGCTGCCGGCCTTCGTGCTGGCCCAGCGGACGGGCGGACGCGTCCACGCCGGCGCCGCCATTCCAGCCCACGCTGGCGCTCTGCCGCGCGTGCCGGATCTCCGCGCCTGAGTGGCAACTGCCGCGCCACTCCTCCGCCGGTGTCGCGACAAAGTGATGCGGCGGGGGAAGCCGAGCCATTTCGCATTGCGCCCTGCGCACAATCCGGGGCCATGGCCGCCTCTGCTCCCACCATCCTCGACGCCAAATGGCGGCTCTTCGTGCATGTGGCCCAGGCTGGCAGCGTCACGGGTGCCGCGCGGACGCTCGACATGCCGGCGTCGGTCGTCAGCCGCAACATCGCCCAGCTGGAGACCGATGCGGGCACCCGGCTCTTCCGGCGCACGGGCCGGGGGGTGGTGCTCACCGAGTTCGGCGCGCAGGTGCTGCCGCGCATCCAGGCGCTCATGCGCGAGGCCGAGCAGCTGGCGGACGACATGCGCACCCGCAGCGGGCTGCCGATGGGCGATGTCCGTGTCGGCATGCTGCCTTCCACGGTGGGCGTGCTCGCCGGTCCGCTGTTCACCGAGGCGAGGCGCCGCTGGCCGGAGGTGCGCCTGCACCTGACGGAGGGCGCCAGCGGCCAGCTGGAGGAATGGCTGGGCCAGGGCCGGCTCGACATGGCCACGCTGCTGCGCGAGACCGACACGCCGGACGACGCCACCGAGCCGGTGCTGGCACGGCTGCACCTGAACCTCGTGATGCCGCGCCAGCATCCGCTGGCCGGGCGCAAGACCGTCTCCTTCGACGAGCTGGCCGGACTGCCGCTGGTGCTGCCGAGCGACCCGCATCCGCTGCGCGCCCGGCTGGTGAAGCTGGCGCGGGACCGTGGCGTCGCGCTGACCTGCGCGCTCGAGGCCGATTCCATCCGGCTCCAGCACCAGATGGTGGCCAGTGGCGGCGGCGTGGCCATCACCGCCGGCACGCTCGACGCGCCGCTTGCGCGCCAGCTTGCCGTGGTGCGCATCGCGCGCCCGACGCTCACCCGCGCGGTCGTGCTGGCCGAGACGGCCCAAAGGCCGAGCACGCTGGCCACGCGATCGGTGGCGGCGCTGCTGCGCACCCTGGCCCCGGGCGTGCTGCGGCTGCACGGCTGAGTCCGTCCGCTTTGCATTTGCGCGAATGCTGCTTTCGCGCCGATGCGCTCGCCTGGGAGGCAGGGGCTCTCTAGCATCGGGTCTCTTTCCAAGGAGACACCATGGGCTCGTCCCACCCAGAAGCGGCTTCTGCGCCGCCGCTGACCCTGTTCCTCAGCGACGAGGACGTGGCCGAACTGGCCGATTGGCCGGCGGCCATCGAGGCCCTGCGCCAGGCCTACGTGCAGCCAATCGCGCCGGCCGCGGTGCCCCCACGCTCCATGGCCCGTGGCGACGGCCTGTGGCTGCGCGGACTGAGCGCGGTCTCGCCCACCGGCGCGCACATGGGCTGCAAGCTGATCGCGGCCTCGATGACGGCGCGACGTGCCAGCTACCTGGTGTCGCTGTTCGACCAGCGCAGCACCGCGCTGGCAGCGCTCATCGACGGCAACCGCATCACGGGCATCCGCACCGCCGCGACGGCCGCCCTGGCGGTGGACGCCGCGGCGCCCCGGCGTCCGCTCGCGGTGGCCGTGATCGGCGCCGGCTTCGAGGCACGCGGCCTGCTGTCTGCGCTGGCGGCCGTCCGCGCACTCTCGCGGGTGCGGGTCTACAGCCCCACGCCGCAGCGCCGCGAGGCCTTCGCGGCGGACTTCCACCGGCAGCTGTGCGACGACGTGCAGGCCAGTTCCAGTGCCGAGGTGGCCGTGGCCGAGGCCGACGTGGTGCTGTGCGCCGCGCGCAGCCGCGACGAGACGCCCGTGCTGCAAGGCCGCTGGCTGGCCGCTGGCGCCACGGTGGTTTCCATCGGCTCCACGCTGCCGGAGCAGCGCGAGGTCGACGTCGACACCCTCGCCCGCAGCGCACTCATCGTGGCCGACATGCCCGACGAGGTGGCGCACGACACCGGCGACATGCTGGCCGCCCGCGCCGCAGGCATCGCCTTCGAGGACCGGCTGCATCCGCTGACCGAGCTCGTCGCCGGCCGGCTGGTGCGTGGCCCGTCCGACATCGTGCTCTACAAGTCCGTCGGCTCGGCGCTGCAGGACGTGGTGGTGGCCGAGATGCTGTTCGAACGCGCCCGGGCCAGCGGCCGGGGCGAGGCGCTGGCGCGGTCCATCGTGCCCGTGGCCAAGTGAGCCCTTCCCCTTCATTCCCTCGGAGTACCCCCATGCCTTCCTATGCCCGCAAAGACGCCCGCGCCTGGGCGCGCGAACACCTGACCGGCTGCTCGGCCGTCACCATTCCCAGCTACTCGGCCGACCTCAAGCGGCTGAACGAAGGCGGCATCCGCCATGACGTGGCCCTGGCGCGCGAGCTGGGCTACCGCTACACCCTGCTGTGCAGCGAGGTGGCCATCACGCCGGAGGAGAACGCCCAGTTCACCGCCTGGGCCCGCGACACCGTGGGCCAGGACATGGGCCTGTTCTTCCATGCCGCCTTCGGCACGCTGGCGGAGAACATCGAGGCCGTACAGCTGGCGCAGAAGGCCGGCGCCGACATCGTGCTGCTGTCGTACCCGCCGCAGTTCTGGCCCACGACCGAGCAGGAGATCTACGACTACACCCGCGCCTTCTGCGAGGCGACCGACCTGGCGGTGATGCTCTTCCCCATTCCCTTGTGGGGCTTCGAGCGGGTGCACCCGGCCGGCATGTCGGTGGGCCTGGTGCGTCGGCTGCTCGACGACTGCCCGAACATCGTTGCCATCAAGTCCGAGCAGGGCTATCCGCTGATCGGCGGGCTGTGCGAGATGTATCACCACTTCCGCGACGAGGTGGTGATCAGCTGCCCGATCGAGGCCGACGCCATTCCCATGATGAGCCTGATGCAGCTGCAGTTCTCGGGCACCAGCAACACGCAGTGGATGAGCCACTACTACCCGCGCGCCTTCGATCTGGCTCGTCGCGGCGAATGGGACGCCGCCATGGAGGCCTACTGGCGCGTGGGGCCGGCGCGAAACGCCAACGGCGCCGCCGCCCAGTCCTACGCCGGCGGCACCGGCGTGCTCAACCGCACGATGTGGAAGTACCAGGACTGGCTGGCCGGCTTCAACGGCGGTCCGCTGCGCGGGCCCGCCATGCGGGTGCCCGACCGGCTGATGAAGATGCTGCGCCAGGGCCTGGTGGCCTCGGGCCTGCCGGTCACGGCCGATGCCGACAGCGCCTTCATGACGGGGCGCCATCCATGCTGAGCGCATCGCCCGTCGCATCGCTGCTCCAGGACGCGAGCCTCCTGCGAAGTGCGGCCTTCGTCGATGGCCGGTGGATCGACGAGACGCCCCATGGCCGCTCGGCCGTGCACAACCCCGCCGACGACACGCTGATTGCCGAGCTGCCGCGGCTGCGCGAGGCCGAGACCGAGGCCGCGATCGAGGCCGCCCAGCGCGCCTTCCTGCGCTGGCGAGCGACCACGGCCCGCGAACGGGCCGACGTGCTGCGGCGCTGGTACGACGGCATGGTGACGCACCGAGAAGACCTGGCGACGCTGATCACACTGGAAGGCGGCAAGCCGCTGGCCGAGGCGCGTACCGAAGTGGACTATGCGGCCTCCTTCCTGCGCTGGTTCTCCGAAGAGGCGACCCGGGTGGCCGGCGAGGTGCTGGCCGGGCCGCGCACCACGGCGCGCATCGTCACGCTGCGCGAGCCCATCGGCGTGTGCGCGGCCATCACGCCCTGGAACTTCCCGGCGGCCATGATCACCCGCAAGGCCGGACCGGCGCTGGCGGCCGGCTGCACCATGGTGGTCAAGCCCGCGAGCCAGACGCCCCTGACCGCACTGGCACTGGCCGAACTGGGGCGGCGAGCCGGCGTGCCCGACGGCGTCTTCAACGTGCTCACGGGCCACGACACGCGTGCCATCGGCGGCGTGCTGTGCACCCATCCGCTGGTGCGCAAGATCACCTTCACCGGCTCCACCGAGGTCGGGCGCCTGCTGCTCGCCCAGGCGGCGGACACCATCAAGAAGTGCTCGATGGAGCTGGGGGGCAATGCGCCCTTCCTGGTCTTCGACGACGCGGACATCGATGCAGCCGTGGAAGGCGCCGTGGCCGCCAAGTTCCGCAACACCGGACAGGCCTGCATCAGCGCCAACCGTCTGCTGGTGCAGTCGGGCGTGCACGATGCCTTCGTGGAGCGCCTGCTGCGGCGCGTGGCGCAACTGCGGGTGGGCCATGGGCTGGAGGCCGGCTCGCAGCTCGGTCCGCTGATCGACGATGCGGCCGTGGCCAAGGTCGAGGCCCACATCGCCGATGCCTGCGCGCACGGCGCCCGCGTGGCCCACGGCGGCGGGCGGCATGCGCTGGGCGGTCGCTTCTTCCAGCCCACGGTGCTGGTCGGCGCCACGCCGGCGATGGCCGTGGCGCGGGAGGAGACCTTCGGGCCGCTGGCGCCGGTGTTCCGCTTCGACACCGAGACCGAGGCGCTGCAGATGGCCAATGCCACCGAGTTCGGTCTGGCGGCCTACCTCTACAGTCGCGACGCCGCGCGCCTCTGGCGCGTGTCGGCCGGGCTCGAATCGGGCATGGTGGGCATCAACTGCGGCCTCATCTCGAACGAGGTGGCGCCCTTCGGCGGGGTCAAGCAGAGCGGCCTGGGCCGCGAGGGCTCGCGCCATGGCATCGACGAATTCATGGAGATCAAGTACCTCTGCTGGGACGGGCTCGTGCCCGCGGGCGGCTGAGGGCACAGCCCCACCACGACAACGACCGACAACGACGGAGACATACCATGACAGCCCACCCTTCCCTGCTTCGCCGCTCGCTGCTGCTGCTGGGGCTCGGTGCCCTCGCCTGCGGGCCGGCGCTGGCCCAGTCGCAGGCCATCAAGATCGTCGTGCCCTTCCCGCCGGGCGGCGTGACCGACGTGGCCGCCCGCGCGCTGGCCGAGCGCATGTCGCGCCTGCTGGGCGAGACGCTGATCGTCGAGAACCGCCCCGGCGCCGGCTCGCGCATCGGCATCGACGCCGTGGCACGCGCGACGCCCGACGGGCGCACGCTGCTGTTCACCAACACCAGCTACAGCATCCTGCCCATCGTCGACCCGACGGCGCGCTACGACCCGACGCGGCTGCTGGCGCCCCTGGCCATGGCCGGCACCTACGGCCTGCCCGTGGTGGTGAGCAACAAGCTGCCGGTGACCGACCTGCAGGGCCTGATCGACTATGCCCGCAGCCATCCGGGCAAGCTCAGCTACGGCAGCGCGGGCCAGGGCAGCGGTACCCACTTCGGCGGCGAGTACTTCAAGCTCCTCACAGGAACGAACATGGTCCACGTGCCCTACAAGTCCACCGCGGCCGCGGCGGCCGACGTGGCAGCGGGCTTGCTGGACCTGACCTTCGATGCGGCCTCCAAGGCCTATGCGGACGCGGGCAAGGTGCGCATCATCGCGGTGACCGGTTCGCGCCGCGACCCGCGGCTGCCCAACGTGCCCACGGTGGCCGAGGCCGGGCTGCCCAAATTCACGCTCGACTCCTGGGTTGGCCTGCTGGCCCCGCAGGGCTTGCCGCAGCCACTGATGGAGAAGCTGCAGCGCGCCGCGGCGACGGCCCTGGCTGACCCGGGCCTGCGCCGGACACTGGAAGACCTGGGCCTCAATGCAGCCAGTGGCGAGCCGGGCCAACTGGGCCGCGCCATTGCGGAGGACATGACGCTCTACCGGCGCATCGTGGCCGAGGCCAACATCCGGATCGAATGAGCGATGCGCAGGCTACCCGGGCCCGGTCCTGCGCGCCGCCGCGCTCGGGGGGCTGACCGCTCATTCGGCCGTGATGTGGTTGTCCTTGACCACCTTGGCCCAGGCGCGGGCATCCTCGTCCAGGAACTTGCGGAAGGCCTCGGGGCCTTCGCCCACGGGCGTGAGGCCGTAGTCGAGCAGCTTGGCGCGGAAGGCCGGGTCGGCCATCACCTTCTGCGAGGTGGCCAGCAGCGCCGCCTGCACGGCGTCGGGCGTGCCCTTGGGCACGAAGATGCCGTGCCAGGAGTCGCCGACGAAGCCGGGGTACAGCTCCGCGATGGCGGGCACGTCGGGCAGGCCCGCGATGCGCTGCGCGCTGGTCACGCCGAGGGCCCGCACCTTGCCGGCGCGCACCTGCGGAATGGCACCGGTGCTGGCGTCCAGGGCCACGTCGATGCGGCCGGCGATCACGTCGGGCACGAACTGGTCCTTGTAGGGCACATGGGTCATCTTCAGGCCGGCCTGGTTCAGCCACCGTGCCAGGGCGACGTGCGTGCCCTGGCCGATGCCCGCGCTGGCGTAGCTGAGCGCATCGGGCCGGGCCTTGGCCTCGCGCACCAGGTCCTGCAGCGTGCGGTACTTCGAATCCACCGAGGTCACGAGCACATAGGGCACCGACAGGATGCGCGTGACGGGCACGAAGTCCTCGGCCTTGTACGGCAGCTTCTTGTAGACGTAGGGGTTGATCGAGAAGGTGTTGTTGACCGTCCAGAGCAGCGTGTAGCCGTCGGCCGGCGCATTGGCCACGGCCTGCGCGCCGATGATCGTGCTGGCACCCGGCCGGTTCTCGACCACCACCGGCTGGCCCGTGAGGCGGGTGAAGCCCTCGCCCCAGAGGCGGGCGATCACATCGGGCGACACGCCCGGTGGAAAGGGCACCACCAGCTTGACGGCCTTGGCGGGATAGGCGGACTGGGCCAGCGCCATGCCGCCCGGCAGGCCGGCGACCAGGAGCGAAGCAACGGCCACGCTGCACAGATGGCGTCGCGAGAGAGAGGAGAAGCGCATGTCGTTTGTCTCGTGATGTTCAAGGAATGGGCACGCCGGCCGCTGGCGGGCCGGGCGTGGCCGCGGTGCGGCGACCGGGCGAGGAGGCGATCAGGCCTTCAGGTCGAGCCGGCGCACCAGCGGGGGAAAGTCGGTCATGTCCTGCCGGATCAGCGCCTCCAGGGGCGCGGGTCCGCCGCCGGCCAGCTCCCAGCCGTTGACCTGGGCGCGGGCCTTCATCTGGGTGTCGGCCAGGGCGGTGTCGAGGGCCTTCGACAGCCGGGCGATCACGGCAGCCGGCGTGCCCTGCGGCACGGCCAGGCCGATCCAGAACGAGGCATCGAAGCGCGGGAATCCCTCTTCTGTGAGCGTGGGCACCTCCGCCATGGAGCTCAGGCGCCGCAGGCCGGTCTGCGCCAGCGGCACGATGCTGCCGCCCTTGAGCGCCGGCTGGGCCGAGGAGAAGTCCAGCAGCGCGAGTTGCACCTCGCCCGCCATCAGGCCGGTGATGAGCGGGCCCGAGCCCTTGTAGGGCACATGCACAAGCTCGATGCCTGCCAGCGTCTTGAACTGCTCCAGGGCGATGTGGTTGGTGGCGCCGATGCCGGCACTGCCGTAGAAGAGCTTGCCCGGCTGGGCCTTGGCGGTGGCGACCAGCTCGCGCAGGCTGCGCCAGGGCGAACGCGCGGGCGTCGCCAGGATGCCCACCGCCCGCAGCGCCAAGCCCACCGGCATCAGGTCGCGTGTCGGCTGTACCGTGGCACCTTGCTGTACCAGCGGCGCGATGATGTGGTTGGAGCGCGAGGTGACCAGCACCGTGTAGCCGTCGGCCGGCGCCGCCGCGGCGGCGGCGGTACCGATCAGGCCTGCGGCACCGGGCCGGTTGTCGATCACCAGGGGCTGGCCCAGGCTGGCGCGCATGCTCTCGGCCAGGAAGCGCGCCACGATGTCCGAGGGGCCGCCGGGCGGCTGGGGCACCACGAGCTTGATGGGACGCTGCGGGTAGGCGCCCTCTTCCGCCGCGAAGGCGGACGTCGGAATGGCCAGCGGCAACGCGAGCGGCGCGATGCCGGCGAGGAAATGGCGGCGAGTGGATGCCATGGTCATGTCTCCTTGTGGTTCTGCGCTCAGCGTGCGGCGGCGGTGCGCCCACCCAGCGTCTCGGCCACCCAGTCGGCGATGTAGGCGCCGGCATTGGCCGAGTTGTCGAAGCTCGAATGCTGCGCGCCGCCTTCGCGGTCGGTGAAGATCTTCAGCTCGCGCTTCGGGCTGTTCACCAGTTGCTCGTAGGTGCGCTCGGCCCACTTGAGCGGGATCTGCGAGTCCTTCTGCCCATGCGTGACCAGGAAGGGCACGCGGATCTTCTCGACCACGCCGTCCAGATGCACCTGTTCGGCGATGCGCATGAAGTCGTCCATGTCCCTGGCGCCCCAGACCCAGCGCACATGCTCCCAGTAATGCGGCACCGGAAAGCTGCCTTCCTTCTCCAGCCGGCGCTTCTGCACGTCGCGCCAGTCGTGGTTGGCACCCCAGACCACACCGCAGGCAAAGCGCGGCTCGAAGGCGACGGCGCGCGGGCAGTAGTAGCCACCCAGCGAGACGCCTTCGCAGCCGATGCGCTGCGGGTCGATGTCTTCGCGTGCCTCCAACCAGTCGACCACGCGGCTGGCCCAGTGCTCGGCGTCGAAGCGGGCCGTCATGCCATGCAGGCGCAGCGCCTCGCCGGTGCCGGGCTGGTCGAGCACCAGCGACGAAATGCCGCGCTGCGCCAGCCAGTGCGGCAGCCCGACGCGGTACTTCATCTCCTTGGTCGAATCCAGGCCGTTGAGCTGCAGCAGCACCGGCGCGCGGCCCTGCACGCCCTGGGCGCGCACATAGAGGCCGGCCAGCACGCCGCCCTCGTAGGGAATCTCCACCTGCTCGCAGTTCTCGCCCGCCAGCGTGATGCCGCGCGCGAAGGTGTCGAGAAAGCGCCGGTACAGCGCCTCGCGGCCCGCTGCGCCGTGGCCCTGCATGCGCTCGGCCGTGATCAGGTAGGTGGCGGCACGGCCCAGCTTGTCGCCGGCCGAGATCAGCCGGCCGCGGGCCTCGTCCTCGGCCGCGAGTTCGCACAGCTGGTCGGCCATGCGCTCCCAGCTCTGCCGGAAGGCCAGCGACGCGGCCGCATCGGGCTGGTGCGCGGCCTCCTTGAGCGGCGCGCACATGGCCTCGATCTCGCCGATGCGGGCGCCCATCTCGATGGCCAGATCGACCGAGAGGTTCCAGACGTAGTTGGTGGGGAAGTACTTGAACATGCTTGCTGTCTCCTTGCCCTTCGTCGGGCTGGTTGTCGGGGGCGGACGCGCGCCGCTCAGCTGCCGTCCGAGATCACGGTGCCGCCGTCCACCACCAGCGTCTGCCCGGTGATGAAGCCGCCGGCCGCCGAGGCCAGCATCACGGCGACGCCGGCCACCTCGTGCGGTTCGCCCACGCGGCGCAGCGGGGTGGCCGCCAGCCGGCGGGCCATGAAGGCCTCGTTGGCCATCAGGCCTTCGGCCAGCGGAGTACGGATCAGGCCCGGGGCGATGGCGTTGACGCACACGCCGCGCGGGCCCCACTCCACCGCCAGGTTGCGCGCCATCTGCGCCAGCGCTGCCTTGCTGAGGCCGTACAGGCCGATGGCGCCGTTGCCGCGCAGGGCGGCGATGCTGGCCATCAGGACCACGCGGCCGTGGCCGCGCTCGCCCATGGCCGGCACCAGCGCGGCGCACAGGGCATGGGCGCTGGCCAGGTTGACCTGGAACACGCGCGCCCAGTCTTCGGCCGGCGCCTCCAGCAGCGGCCCCGCCGGGCCCTGCATGCCGGCATTGCAGACCAGCAGGTCGATGCGCCCGAAGGCGGTGCGGGCCTGTTCGGCCAGCGCCTGCACCTGGGCGGGCACCGACAGGTCGGCCACCACGGTCCGGACGGCGCCGCCGAGCGACGCGCAACGGGCCGCGATGTCGCGCAGCGCAGCGTCGTCGCGGTCCGACAGCACCAGGCTTGCTCCGTGCTGCGCATAGGCCAGGGCGATGGCCTGGCCGAGGCCGCCGGTGGCACCGGTGACCAGGGCCACCTGCCCCGCCAGCGAGAAGAGACCGGGGGCCCTGGTCGCCTCACTCAAGCTTCACCCCCACCTGGTGGATCACCTGGCCCCAGCGCGTGGTCTCGGTGCGGATCAGCTCGGCGAACTCGGCGCGGGAGCTGGGCGCCACGATCAGACCCAGGTCGGTGTAGCGCTGCACCACGTCAGGCGCAGTGACGGCCTTGACCAGTTCGTCGTGCAGCCGGTTGGCAATGGGCTCCGGCGTGCCGGCGCGCACCACCATCCCGGTCCAGCCCGGGATGTTGAGCGCGGGCATGCCCAGCTCCGCAATGGTGGGCACCTGCGGCAGCTGGGGCAGGCGCTTGTCGCTGCCCACCACGGCCAGGGCGCGGGCCTTGTTCTCGCGCACCAGCGGGATGGCACTGGGCGCCACGTCCAGCATGGCGTCGATGTGGCCGGCCATCAGGTCCTGCACCGCGGGCGCGCCGCCCTTATAGGCCACATGCGTGAGCTTGCCCTTGATCTGCCGGCGCAGCATCTCCATCCAGATGTGCGGCTGGCTGCCCATGCCGTAGGAGCCGTAGTTCAGGCCCTTGCCGCCGGCCTGCGCCGCCTTGACGAAATCCTGGAAGGTCTGGAACGGGCTCGACGCCGGCACCAGCAACAGCGTGGGCGAGACCAGCAGCCGCGTCAGCGGCATGAAGTCCTTGAGGGTGTCGTAGCTCAGCTTGGGATACAGGCCGGCGTTCATCGAGAACGGGCCGAGGTCGCCGTAGAACAGCGTGTGGCCGTCGGCCGGCTGCTGCTTGACGAAGTTGGCGCCGATCTGGCCACCGGCGCCGGGCCGGTTGTCGATGACCACCGGCTGGCCCAGGCTGGCCGAGAGCTTCTGCGCCAGCATGCGCGACAGCGCGTCGCCGAAGCCGCCGGCCGGATAGGGCACCACCCAGGTGATGGGGCGTGAGGGAAAGCCGGCCTGGGCACGGGCGGCGGTGCCCGCCAGGCCCAGTGGCGCGGCGGCCAGGGCGGCGGCGCCGCGCAGCAGCGTGCGGCGGGTGGGATGGACGAAGGACGAGGCGGAATCGGTCATCGAAGAAGGTCTCCTGAATGGGTGAAGTCAAAAATCATCGGCCTCGCCGGCCGGTGCGAGCGCCCGGCACACCAGCGCCCGCGCGTCGCCGTCGTCGCGCAGGCCCAGTGCGCGGGGAATGCGGTCGTCCAGTGGCGGATAGCGGCCGAACACGGCCTCCACGGCCGGCTGCGGCGCATGGCGTACCAGGGCCTGGCCGTCCACGCCGAACTCGGCCGACAGCGCCTGCACGATGTCGTCCATCGACAGGTGCAGCACGGGCAGCGGCCAGGCGCGTGCCGGGTCGTTATCGACCGGCATGGTGGCGGCATGCACCAGGTTCCAGGCGCAGCGTCGCGCCGACATCCACCAGGCCGTGGCCTGCGGCCCCACGGGCAGCGTGACGGGCTCGCCCGCGGCCAGCGCATGCAGCAGCTCGCTCATGAAGGCCGACACCAGGCCGGAAGGCGCGCGCGGCCGGGCCACGATGCCGGGCAGGCGCAGCGCGCGGCCATCGAGCCGGCCGCGGCGCGAGAAGTCCGCCAGCAGCACCTCGCAGCCCAGCTTGTGGGCGCCGTAGATCAGCGGCGGCCGCAGCGGCGTGTGCGGCGTCACCACCTCGGGCAGCGCGCTGCCGTAGACGGCGATGGTGCTGGCGTAGACGACGACCGGCGGCGCCGCGCCGGTGCCGGCCGCGGCCAGCGTGTCGAACAGGTCCAGCGTGGTGTCGAGGTTGACGCGGCGGCTCAGCGCCGGGTCGGCCTCGGCCGCCCCGCCGGGCACGGCCGCCAGGTGGAAGCACACGTCGGGCGCGAGGGCGGCGATGCGCGCCAGCACCTCGTCGCTGCCCAGGTCGCCTTCCAGCCCGAGCACTCCGTCCGGCAGCATGCCCAGCCGCTGGTCTGCGGCGGCCAGCACGTCGATGCGCCGGCCGCCCACCTGGCCCTGCCGGTGCAGCAGCGCGAGCACATGCGCGCCGATGAAGCCACCAGCGCCGGTCACGAGTACTCTCACGCTCAGTCCTCGAAGATCGCCACGGCCCGCGTCCAGCCCGCCGAGGCGCCGCGGATCTTGTGCGGGAAGCAGCAGATCGTGAAGCCATCGCCCGGCAGCGACTCCAGGTTGTGCAGCTTCTCCAGGTGGCAGTAGCCGATGTCGCGGCCGGCCTTGTGGCCTTCCCAGATCAACGCGGTGTCGCCGGTCTCGGCGATGCGCTGCGCGGTGTACGAGAAGGGCGCGTCCCAGCTCCAGGCGTCGGTGCCGGTCAGGCGCACGCCGCGCTCCAACAGGTACATGGTGGCCTCATAGCCCATGCCGCAGCCGGTGTTGACGTAGTCGCTGTGGCCATAGCGGCTGCCCGCACGGGTGTTGACCACCACGATGTCCAGCGGCTGCAGCACGTGGCCGATGCGGGCGAGCTCCGCCTCCACCTCGGCCGCACTCACCACATGGCCATCGGGCAGGTGGCGGAAGTCCAGCTTCACGCCCGGGCGGAAGCACCAGTCCAGCGGAATCTGGTCGATGGTCATCGAGGGCCGCGCGCCGCCGGCCTTGGCGTCCTGCGTGGCATGGAAGTGCCAGGGCGCGTCCAGGTGCGTGCCGCTGTGGGTGGTCAGCGTCACCCATTCGGCGGCGGCGGCCTGGCCTTCGGGGTAGTCCTCGGCCCGCGTGCCGGGAATCAGCTGCAGGAACTCGGGCAGCGTGTCCTGGTGGGTCTGGTAGGTGATCTTCGGCGCCAGGGGCGGCGGGTCGGAGAGCACGTCGTTCTCGAGGTAGATCGACAGGTCGACGAAGCGGGGCATGCGGACGTGCTCCTTCAGGCGGTGGGCGGCAGGGCCTGCACCACGCGCTGGTCGATGGCGCCGAAGACCGGTGCGCCCTGCCATTGCGCCTCCATGCGCACGCGCTCGCCGAAGTGCAGGAAGGGCGTGCGGCTGGCGCCGTGCTCGATCAGCTCCATGGCGCGCCGCTCGGCGATGCAGGCCGAGCCGCGCTGGCCGCCGGCATTCGAGACGGTGCCCGAACCGACGATGGTCCCGGCCGTCAGTCGGCGCGTGAACGCGGCATGCGCGATCAGCTGGTCGAAGCCGAAGCTCATCTCGCCACCATTGGGATGGCCGAATCGCTCGTCGCCGCGCATCACCGTCAGGTCCAGGTGCACCCGGCCATCTCGCCAAGCCTCGCCGATCTCGTCGGGCGTGACGGCGACCGGCGCGAAGCTGGACGAAGGCTTGGCCTGGAAGAAGCCGAAGCCGGTGCGCATCTCGCGCGGGCCGAAGCCGCGCAGGCTCACGTCGTTGATCTGCACCAGCAGGCGCACGTGGCGCAGTGCCAGCGCGGCGGGACAGCCCAGCGGCACGTCGCCGACGATCACGCCGAACTCGCCCTCGAAGTCGATGCCGTGGGCCTCGTCGGGCAGCGGCAGGTCATCGTGCGGGCCCAGCAGGTCGTCGGAGCCGCCCTGGTACATCAGCGGGATGCGGTCCGAATCCGGCGCGGGCTCGATGTTGAAGGCCTTCTCCATCAGCCTGCCGTGGTTGAGGAAAGCCGAGCCATCGCACCACTGCGGCGCGCGCGGCAGCGGCGCGGCGGCCTGCGTCGGGTCGAAGGCGAAGGCCCCCTGCGCATCACCGGCGTTGAGCCTGGCGTACAGCGCCTGCAGCAGCGCCTCGGTCTGCGTCCAGCGTTCGATGGCATCGAGCATCGTGGGCGCGATGGCGTCGGCATCGACCGCCTGGCGAAGGTCGCGCGAGACGACGACGAGGCGGCCATCCTTGCGGCCGTTCTTGAGGGTGGCGAGTTTCATGCGGGGAAGTCCTCGTTCCAGTGGATGGGGGCCTGGCCGGCCACCGGGGCGCGGAAGCTGGGCAGGGTGGTGCCACGCAGGCTTCCGAGGTAGACGGTCTGCAGATCGGGGCCGCCGAAGCTCAGGCTGGCCATCCACGGCGCCAGCGTGCCGTGGGCGGCGGCCATGATCTCGGGCGTGAGCGTGCGGGCCTCGTAGTGCGCATCGAGCGCCTGCGTGGCGGCGGGGTTGCTGTCGTCCAGCAGGGTGAGCAGCTCGCCGTCGGGCGTGATGGCGACCAGGCGGTCGGTCATGATCAGCGTGACCCACAGGTTGCCGAAGACATCGAATGCGAAGCCGTCGGGAAAGCCGGGCAGCCGGGCCGGGCCGTACACCTCACGCTCGCCCAGCGTGCCGTCGGGCCGTACGCGCAGGCGCGAGATGCGGCGGGCGTTGCTCTCGACCACGTACATCCATTCGCCGGCGTCGTCCAGGCGGATCTCGTTCGTGCCCTCGAAGCCGTCGGCCACGATGCGGGCCTGGCCCTGCGCGTCGAAGAGGGCGATGTAGCCGTCGGTGGCGCGGGCGTTGATGGACTCGGTCCACGGCTGCATGCGCGTGGTCACCGTGAGGTACAGCCGGCCCTGCCGGTCGCGCAGCGGGAAGTTGGCCTTGCCCAGTGGCTGGCCGTCGATGCGGTCGAAGAGGCGGCGAACGCGGCCCTGGCGGTCCATCACCTCGACGGCGTCGGTGCCCCAGTTGGCGATCAGCAGGTCGCCGTTGGCCAGGAAGGTCATGCCGTTGGGCAGCGAGCCTTCGCTGCGCACATAGCGCTGGTCGAAGTCCACGGCCTCGTCGCAGGCCGGGGGCGCGGCGGGCACCACCAGCTGCTGGCTGCCATCGGGCGCGATGCGCATGGCGCCGCCGCGGGCATCGGCGGCCCAGACGGTGCCGTCGCGCTGGCACAGGATGCATTCGGGGCGCTGCAGGTCGCGGCCGACGTGGCGGATGGCGGCGCGGTCGACCTGCCAGCCGCGCAGGGGGTTGTCTCTTGTCATTGGCGGAATCTCGAAGCGGGCCGCAGTGTGGTCCGTCCGCGCCGCGAAGACCAACAGATTCGGCCGATGCGAGCCATCGGCCGGCGCGATGCCTGGGCGCGGCAGGCATGCGTGTCGCTTATCGCGCGCACCGCGGCGGCGCGTCCTTATGATCTGCGCCCCACCTGGAGACGACCTGCATGCGCTACCAACGCATCGACCTCAACCTGCTCGCCGCGCTCGACGCCCTGCTGGCCGAGCGCAACGTGACCCGTGCGGCCGAGCGCCTGCACATGACGCAGTCGGCCATGAGTGGCGTGCTGGCCCGTCTTCGCGACTACTTCGGCGACGCGCTGCTGGTGCCCGTCGGGCGCACGCTGCAGCTCACGCCGCGGGCCGAGGCGCTGATCGCGCCGGTGCGCCAGATCATCCTGCAGGTGGATGCCACCTTGGGCGTGCAGCCCGAGTTCGAGCCGGCCACGGCGCGCCGGCATTTCACCGTGATCGCCTCGGACTATGTGGTGCAGGTGCTGATGGCGGAGGCGCTGCGGCGCATCGCGCAGATGGCGCCGGGCCTGAGCTTCGATGTGCGGCCCACCCATGCCGCCATGGCGCAGGACCTGGACCAGGGCCGCATCGACCTGCTGGTCACGCCGGCGCACCTGACGCTGGCCGACCATCCGCAGCAGCAGCTGTTCGAGGACACCTACCACGTCGTCGCCTGCGCACAGAACGCTGCGCTGGCGGGCGGCATCACGCCCGCGCAGTACGTGGAACTCGGCCATGTGGTCTACCAGGCCGACCTGGGCGCCAACCCCTGGTTCGAGCAGTGGTATGCCAACCAGCATGGCGCCAATCGGCGGGTGGAGGTGGTGGCGCATGGCTTCCTGCTGATGCCGCGCTTCATCGTGGGCACGAAGCGCATCGCCACCATCCAGACCCGGTTGGCCCAGCAGTTCGTGCAGGCCATGCCGCTGCGGCTGCTGTCGCCGCCCATGCCCACGCCGCGGCTGACCGAGGTGCTGCAGTGGCACCGCCTGCGTGACGACGACCCCGGCGTGCGCTGGGTGCGCGAGCAGATCGTGGCCGTGGCGCAGCAGATGCCGCCGGTCGCCTGAACACAGCCTGACGATCCACACCCGCGGGAGTGCGGTCGGCGCGGCGGATGACGGGGGCCGGCTGTTCGCCTACGCGGGCGGCGCGCCCGGGCCGACCCCGCAATATGCCTCGCGGCCCGACCCTCGCGGGATGACCCGAGGCTCCACCGATTCCCAAGAACCCATGGCCGCCGGCGGCTGGCAGTCGCTCAAGGCCGTGGCCCGTTACACACTGGAAGAAGGCAATGTCGCGCAGATCACGCGCGCCCTGCTCCAGCAGAACAAGACCGACGGCTTCGCCTGCGTCAGCTGCGCCTGGGCCAAACCGGCCGAACCCCGGGTGGCCGAGTTCTGCGAGAACGGCGCCAAGGCCACGGCGTGGGAACTGACCGCGCGCCGCCTGTCGCCCGACTTCTTCGACGCCCATCCGGTGAGCGAACTGCGCGGCTGGTCGGACCATGAGCTCGAAGCCGGTGGCCGGCTCACGGCGCCAATGCGTTACGACCGTGCGACCGACCGCTATGTCGAGGTGAGCTGGGACGAGGCCATCGCGGACATCGCGGCCCGGCTGCGTGCCCTCCGCGCCGAGGACCCGAGGTCCGCCGTCTTCTACGCCTCGGGCCGCGCCTCGCTGGAAACCAGCTATGCCTGGCAGCTGCTCGCCCGCGTCTACGGCAACAACAACCTGCCCGACAGTTCGAACATGTGCCACGAGAGCACCTCGGTGGCGCTGCCGCAGAGCATCGGCGTGCCCATCGGCACGGTCCACCTGGAGGATTTCGCGCAGGCGGACTGCCTGCTCTTCGTGGGCCAGAACCCGGGCGTCAACAGCCCGCGCATGCTGCATCCGATCAAGGAGGCGCGCGACCGCGGGGTGCCGATCATCAGCTTCAACCCGCTGCGCGAATCGGGGCTGGTGCGCTTCATCGATCCGCAGTCGCCGGTGCAGATGCTCACGCCGGCCTCGACCACCGTTTCGACCCAGTACCTGCAGGTGAAGGTGGGCGGTGACCTGGCTGCCCTGACCGGCGTGGCAAAGGCGCTGCTGGCGGCCGCGGCGGCCGGCGGGCAGGGCCTGGACCGGGAATTCATCGTCGAGCACACGAGGGGTTTCGATGAGTTCGCGGCCTGGGTGACGCAGCAGTCGTGGGAAGACATCGAGCGCGAATCGGGCCTGGCTCGCGCGGCACTTGAGCGCGTGGCGGCTGTGGTGGGCGGCGCCAAGTCGGTGATCGCGGTCTACGGCATGGGCCTGACGCAGCACCGCCTGGGCGTGAAGAACGTGCAGATGCTGTGCAACCTGCTGCTGATGGGTGGCCACATCGGCCGGCCGGGCGCGGGCATCTGCCCGGTGCGCGGCCACTCCAACGTGCAGGGCCAGCGCACTGTGGGCATCACCGAGAAGCCCGAGCTGGCGCCGCTGGACCAGCTGGCCCGGCAGTACGCCTTCGAGCCGCCACGCGACAAGGGCCTGGACACGGTGGGCGCCTGCCAGGGGGTGCTGGACGGCAGCGTGCGCGCCATGCTCAGCCTGGGCGGAAACCTGCTGCGCTCGGTGCCCGACAACACTCGGCTGGAACCCGCTTGGTCGCGGCTGGCGCTGACCGTGCATGTGGCGACCAAGCTCAACCACACGCACCTGGTACCCGGCGAGGCCAGCTACCTGCTGCCCTGCATCGGCCGCATCGAGATCGACCGGCAGGCGGGCCGCGAGCAGCGCGTGTCGATGGAGGACTCGACTGGCTTCATCCATGCCTCCCAAGGCGTGGCCGAGCCGGCCGATGAGCGCCTGCGTTCGGAACTGGCCATCGTCAGCGCGCTGGCGCAGGCCGCCGTGGGCGATGCCGCCCAGGTGCCCTGGGCCGAGTGGCGCGAGGACTACGCCCGGGTACGCGCCGCCATCGAGGCCACCTATCCGCAGATCTTCCATGGTTTCGAGAGCCGTTTCGCGCAGCCCGGCGGCTTTCCCAAGCCCAATGCGGCGCGTCAGAGGGAATGGAAAACGTCCACCGGCAAGGCCAACTTCATCGTGCCGGGCTCGCTGGTGGCCGACCCCGATGCACCGGGCCACCCGCCGCAGACGCTGCGCCTGATGACGATGCGCAGCGACGACCAGTTCAACACCACCATCTACAGCCTGGACGACCGCTTCCGCGATGTGAGCGGCACGCGCGATGTGCTCTTCATGAACGAGGCCGACATCGCCCGCCGCGGCCTGCAGCCCGGCCAGCGCATCGACGTGCGCACGGCCGCAGACGACGGCGTGGTGCGCGAGGTTCGCGGCCTGACCGTGCGCGCCTACGACATTCCCGAAGGCTGCGTGGCCGGCTACTACCCCGAATGCAACCCGCTGGTGCCGATGTGGCACCACGCAGAAGGCAGCCATGTGCCGGCCTACAAGTCGGTGCCCATCCTTGTCCAACCCGAGAACGCCATCCCATGACCCCACCCTCCCCCGCTGCCGTCGCGCCCCTGGCCTACCGGCCCGAGTTCGAGCACACCGAGGACGACGAGCTGCAGACCGCACGCGAGCTGGGCGAAACCATGATCGCGATCGCGCAGAAGGTGCATCGCGACGAAGGTCACGCCTACCGGAGCGTGCACGCCAAGTCGCACGGGCTTCTTCGTGCCGAGGTCGAGGTGCTGTCGGGCCTGCCGCCCGGGTACGCCCAGGGCCTGTTCGCCACGCCGGCGCGCTATCCGGCCGTGATGCGCCTGTCCACGCCGCCGGGCGACCTGCTGAGCGACAAGGTGTCGACGCCCCGCGGCGTGGCGCTGAAGCTGGTGGGCGTGCCGGGCGAGCGCATGGAAGGCTCTGAGGGGGAGGTGACGCAGGACTTCGTCATGGTCAACGGGCCCGTGTTCCGCACGCCCAATGCGAAGAAATTCCTGGGCAACCTCAAGCTGCTGGCCGCCACCACCGACCGTGCGCCCAAGGCGAAGGAGCTGCTCTCGGCGGCCCTGCGCGGCGTGGAGAAGACGCTGGAGGCCCTGGGTGCAGAAAGCGGCGCGCTCAAGTCCATGGGTGCGCATCCGCTCACGCACCTGCTCGGCGAGACTTTCTTCACCCAGGTGCCGATGCTGTACGGCACATACATGGCCAAGCTGCGCCTGACGCCGGTGTCGCTGGAGCTGCGGGCGCTCAAGGACCAGGTGCTGGACATGGGCGACAGCCCCAACGCCATCCGCGATGCCGTTGTAGAGCACTTCCGGACGCAGGGCGGCACATGGGCGCTGCAGGTGCAGCTGTGCACCGACCTCGACGCGATGCCCATCGAGGACGCGACGGTCGAGTGGCCGGAGGACCGTAGTCCCTACGTGACGGTGGCCCGCGTGACGGCCGGGCCGCAGAACGCCTGGAGCGAGGCGCGGGTCAAGGCCATCGACGACGGCATGGCCTTCTCGCCCTGGCACGGCCTGGCGGCGCACCGGCCACTCGGGTCGATCATGCGCGTACGTCGGATCGCGTATGCGACGGCGGCGGCTTATCGGGAGGCAGGCAATCGCACCTCGGTGGCGCAGCCGACGACGCTGGACGATCTGCCCGATTGAGGTGGCCGGCATGCGGAAGACAGGTCGCGGCTTTGCCGCCTCTGCCGCCTTTGCACAACTTAACCCAGAGACCCCCGGGGCCGGGCCGCGGGTGCGCCAGAGTCGGGCATGGTCGCTCCTGTCCTTCCATGGCCTTGCCCCGATCCCGCTGGACCCCGCCCGTGCCGTGTGCTTGGCGGTGGATGGGCCGCCGTCTTGCTGGTCCTGCAGGGTTGTGCCGCACCGGCCGGCGCGCCTGCGCCGCCGCCTGCCCCCAGCGCCATGGCCGCGCCCGCCTCACCGAAGGCTTCCGCAGAGCCCCCGAGCGTCCCGCGGCCTCTGCCGATCGTTGCAGCGTCGTTCTCTATGGCGACTCGATCCTGCATGGCGGTTATGGCGGCAACCAGCGGCTCGCGGAGCCGCCGGCGCGTACGCTCCAGCGGCTGCGACCACGCTACCGGGTGGAAGACCGCAGCGCCAATGGCGAGACCGCCACGGCCCGGGCCGGCCGCTTCGCCAGCGAGCCGAGGACGGCGCACTTCGTGGTGATCGCCCACGGCATCAACGATGTGGCGCAAGGGCTGCCCGTCCAGCCGCCGTTGCGGCAGATGGTGCGCCAGGCGCAGCAGGAGGGCCGGCAGGTGGTCCTGACGGGGCTCTCGCGGCCCGCGCTGGCGATGCCGGGCCGCTCGGCCGCGGATGCGGCCATCCGGCATGTCGCCGCGGAAACGGGCGCGGCCTTTGCCGGCTGGGGCGACGTCACCCGCGGCCCGGACGAGATGGCGGATCCGCTGCATCCCGCCAAGCCTTATTCCGACCGCCTGGTGGCGCGCATCGCGCTCACGCTCGACGCGATGGCACCGGAATGCCGTTGAGGCCAGGCCTCAGCGCAGCGGCAGCCTGACCGTCACAAGCAGGCCGCCATCGACCGGCAGGCTGGCCGCGATGCTGCCGCCGTGCAGCACGACCACGCGGCGCACCAGGGACAGCCCGAGTCCCGCGCCGCGGAAGGGCTCGGCGTTCTCCAGGCGCACGAAGGGCTCGAAGATCGCCTCCAGGCTGGCCTGCGGTACGCCGCTGCCGTGGTCGCGCACGCGCAGGACGAATTCCTGCGAGCCGGGCGACAGCTCGGCCTGCACGTCGACCTGCGTGCCGACGGCGGTGAACTTCACCGCATTGCGGATGATGTTCTCGAAGGCGCGGTACAGCAGCTCGCCGTCCACCTCGGCCACGAAGGGCCCCTCGGCGTGCAGGCCGACGCCGCGGCCGGTGGCCTGGGCCTCCAGCGAGGCGTCCTCGACGATGGCCTGCAGCAGGTCCATGAGGTCCACCCGCTGGCGCGCGTCGGTGCCCGCGGCCGCCTCCAGCCGGTGCAGCGTGAGCAGTTCCTCGATCAGCACGTCCAGCCGTTCGCTGTCCTTCTGGATGCGGTCGATCATGCGTGGGACGCTGGCGCCGTCCTGGCGCATCAGACCGATGGCGGCCTGCATGCGGGACAGCGGCGAGCGCAGCTCGTGCGAGACATCGTGCAGCAGGCGCTGGCGCGATTCGGTGAGTTGCCGGAGCTGCACCACCATGCGGTCGAAGTCCCCGGCCACTTCGGCGATCTCGTCGGAGCGCCGGCCGAGCAAGGGCTTGAGCCGTACCTCCATGTTGCCGCGAGCGATCTCGCCCAGTGCCCACTGCAGCTGACGCAATGGGCGCAGGATGTACCAGGCCAGCCCGCCGCCGACCACCAGAAAGGCCAGCACACCTGAGACCATCGGGACCATCGGCACGCGCCCCAGCGTCAGCTCACCCGGGGGCGGCGAGGGAATCACACCCCCGGTCAGGCGGATATAGGCGAAGGCCCCGAGGATCGACAGCAGCATGCTGCAGCACAAGGCCAGGAAGACCTTGTAGAACAGCCGGGACCGGAGTACGCCTGCGGCCCGCATCATTCGTCCACCAGCAGCTGGTAGCCCTGGCCGCGCACGCTCAGGATCCACGGCGTGCCATCCCCGCGCAGGCCGAGCTTCTGCCGGATGCTGCTGATGTGCACGTCGATGCGCCGGTCGAAGCGCGCCAGCGGCTTGCCGAAGACCTGCAGCGAAATGTCCTCCTTGCCCACGAGCCGGCCCGCGCGGCGCGCCAGCGCCTCCAGCAGGCTGAACTCGGTGCCGGTGAGCACCAGTGGCGAACCCTTCCACTGCGCGCGCCGCGCGGCACGCCACAGCCGCAGGTGGCCGGCCTCGATCACGGGCGGTGCATCTGCGGTCGCGCCGGCCTCCCGGCTGCCGGCACGCCGCAGCACGGCCCGGATGCGGGCCGTCAGTTCGCTCGGCGTGCAGGGCTTGGGCACATAGTCGTCGGCGCCCATGTCCAGGCCGATGACGCGGTCCACGTTGTCGCCCTTGGCGGTGAGCATGAGCACGGGCACGTTGCTGCGCTCGCGGATGCGTCGCAGCGCATCGATGCCGGACAGCCGCGGCATCATGATGTCGAGCACCACGGCGGCATAGCGGCCGCTCGTGGCCTCCGCCACGCCGGTGGCCCCGTCGTGCACGGCATGCGCCGAGAAGCCTTCGCGCAGCATGTATTGGGACAGCAGCGAGGCCAGCACCTGGTCGTCGTCGATCAGCAGTACAGGGATCATGGGCCCGCGAGTATCGGTGCGGGCCGGCCGCCTGCCGCGATGGCGGCGGCCGGCTTTGCCTACCTTAACACTCGCGTGCGTCCGCGGGCCGAAGCGCTCCCTAGCATCGGCACGACCACGAATTCACCATGTTCTGCGCTCCCATCCTTTCCCGCCCGCGCCTCGGCACGCTGCTGGCCACCGGCATGCTCGCCGGCTGCGGCGCGGTCGGCCCGGACTACACGCCGCCGCCCGCTCCCGCCCCCGTCCAATGGCATGCGCCCGTTCCGCACGATGGCAGCGTGGCTGCGCTCGACGCGTGGTGGCAGCGCTTCGACGATCCCGCGCTCGGCCTGCTGCTGCGGCAGGCGGAGCAGGACAGCCCGACGCTGGAGAGCGCGGCGGCGCGCATCGACGCGGCGCGCGCCACGCTCGCCTCGGCCCGCGCGGGCGGGCGGCCGTCGGTGACCGGGCAGTACGCCGCCACGCGCGCCGGCGAGAAAGGCAGCAGCGGTCAGGTCACACGCACGGCAAGCCTGGATGCGTCCTGGGAGCTGGACCTCTTCGGCAAAGTCCGGCGCAGCACGCAGGCTGCCCAGGCCCGCGTCCAGGCCAGGCAGGACGACTGGCACGACGCACGGATCTCGCTCGCGGCCGAGGTGGCAGACACCTATGTGCAGTACCGCGGCTGCCTGCTCCTGGCCGATGCCTATGGCCAGGAGCTCGAATCGACCCGGCGGACGCTGCGGGCCACGGCCGCGCTGGTGCGCGCAGGACTGGACTCGGCCGCGGACGAGGCGCTCGCCCGGGCGAGTGCGGCCTCGGCGGCCAGTTCGCTGCTGGGCCAGACGCAGGACTGCGAACTGCTGGTCAAGACGCTGACCCAGCTCACCGGCCTGGCCGAGCTGGCCCTGCGTGCGGCGCTGGCCCATCCGGCATCGCCGCTGCCACGGCCGGCGGCCCTGGCGGTGCCGGCCCTGCCGGCGGACGTGCTGCGACAGCGGCCCGACGTCGCCGCGCTGGAGCGCGAGCTGGCGGCGGCCAGTGCGGAGATCGGTGTCGCGCAGGCCGCGCTGCTGCCCAGCGTGTCGCTCGGCGGCACCTTGAGCGGCACGCCGTCGCTCACCAGCTGGAGCTTCGGCCCGTCCCTGTCGCTGCCGCTGTTCGATGGCGGCAGTGGCCGCGCCGGGGTGGACTCGGCCCGGGCCTCCTTCTCCGTCGCCAGCGCCGCGTGGCGCTCGGGCGTGCGGCAGGCGGTGGCCGATGTGGAGCAGGCCCTGGTGCGGCTCGACGGCACGCAGCGGCGCGAGGCGCAGGCCCGCGAATCTGCGCTGCAGTACCAGCGCTACTTCCTGGCCACCGAGGCCGAGTGGCGGGCCGGGACGCAGTCCCTGCTCACGCTGGAGGACGCCCGCCGTCAGTCCCTCGATGCCCAGGTCACGCTGGCCGCGCTGGAGCGCGACCACGTCCGGTACTGGATCGCCCTGTACAAGGCCATCGGTGGTGGCTGGCAGGACGACACGCCCGCAATCCGATCCGCCCCGCTGTCCCGACCATGATTCCACGCCGCCTGAACCCTGCCGCCGCCGTCGCGGCCGTCGTCGTCCTGCTGGCCGCCACCGGCCTGGCACTCATCCACGCCAGGAGGGCCGACGGCGCCACCGAACGCTCGGAATCGCCCGCCAGCGCGCTGACGGTGGAGGTGGTGAACCCGGGCCATGAGCGCTGGCCCCGGAGGATCCAGGCCGACGGCAGCATGGCTGCCTGGCAGGAGATCATCGTCAGCCCCGAGACGGGCGGGCTTCGGATCGCCGAGCTGGCCGTCGAGGTGGGCGCCTCGGTGCGCAAGGGCCAGGTGCTGGCCCGGCTGGCCGACGAGTCGGTCAAGGCCGATGTGCGCAAGCAGGAGGCGCTGGTCGCGCAGGCGCAGGCCGCGCTGGACAAGGCGGTGTCCGACCTGAGGCGGGCGGCGTCGCTGGGCGTCGAGGGTGCCCTGGCGCCCCAGCGGCTGGACGAATACCGGTCGACCGAGGCGAGCGCCCGTGCGGCCCTGGCCTCGGCCCAGGCGGACCTCGGCAGCGCCCGGCTGCGGCTGGGCTACACGCGGATCACCGCGCCCGACGATGGTGTGGTCTCGTCCCGCGCCGGCGTGCTGGGCAACGTGGTGAGTTCGGGGGCGGAGCTGTTCCGTCTGATGCGCCAGGGCCGTGTGGAATGGCAGGCCGAGCTGGACGCGACCGCGCTGGCCCAGGTGCGGCCAGGCCAGCGGGCGGTGATCCTGCTGCCGGGCGGCGACCGCGTCGACGGCACGGTGCGCCTGCTCGCGCCCACGCTGGGCAGCGGCAGCGGACGGGGCACCGTGTACGTGAGCCTGCCCGCCCATGCGCAGGTGCGCCCGGGCGTGTTCGCCCGCGGATGGATCGAGTTGCCCGAGAGCACCGCGACCACGTTGCCGGAGTCGGCGCTGGTGCCGCGCGACGGCCGCACCTACGTGCTCATGCTGGGCGACGGCAGCAAGGTGTTCCGCCAGGCGGTCGTCGTGGGCCGCCGCCAGGATGACCGGGTGGAGATCCTGTCGGGCGTCGAGGCCGGCAGCCGCGTCGTGGCCCGCGGCGGCGCACTGATCCTGGATGGCGCGGTCGTGACCGTGTCCGGCTCGACGGAGGCCGCGCCGCGATGAATGTCTCCGCCTGGTCCATCCGAAACCCGGTCCCCGCCGTCCTGCTCTTCGTCCTGCTCACCGTGCTCGGGCTGCTGGCCTTCAGCCGGCTGCAGATCCAGGACTTCCCGGACATGGAGCTGCCTACCGTCACGGTGACGGCCAGCCTCGAGGGCGCGGCGCCGTCGCAGCTGGAGACCGACGTCGCTCGCAAGATCGAGGACAAGCTGGCATCGCTGTCGCTGCTGGACCACATCACGACCACGCTGACCGAGGGCGTCGCCACGATCAGCGTGAGCTTCGACCTGGGCAAGAACGTGGAGGAGGCGCTGAGCGAGGTGCGCAACGCCGTCGACAGCGCCCGCGCCGACCTGCCGGCGGGCATGGCCTCGCCCACGGTGGCCAAGGTGACGACGGCCTCCGGGGCGCTGCTCACCTTCACGGCCGAGGCGCCACACATGGACGAGCAGGACCTGTCCTGGTTCATCGACAACGACATCGCCAAGGTGCTGCTGTCGGTCAAGGGCGTGGCCTCGGTGTCGCGCCTCGGCGGGGTGGACCGCGAGGTGCTGGTCGAGCTCGATCCGGTGCGCATGGCCGGCCTCGGCGTGACCGCATCGACCGTGTCGGCGCAGATCGCCGCCGTGCAGCGCGAAAGCTCGGGCGGGCTGGGCGGTGTCGGCGGGCAACGTCAGTCGACCCACACCATCGCGACGGTGGGCACGGCCGCGGAACTCGCGGAGCTCAGCATTCCGTTGGCCGACGGCCGAAGGCTTCGGCTGGACGAGATCGCGCGGGTCAGCGACCACCATGCCGAACGCAGCACGCTGGCCTTCCGCGATGGCCGCCCGGCGATCGCCTTCCAGGTCAAACGCTCGAAAGGCTACTCGGACGTCGGCGTCGTGCACGACGTCAGACAGGCCATGGATGCCTTCTCGGCGGCGCATGCGCAGGTGTCGATCCGCGAGGCAAGCAATGCGGTGGCGGCGATCCAGGACAACTACGAGGGGTCGATGCAACTGCTGGTCGAGGGTGCGCTGCTGGCCGTCGTGGTGGTGTGGGCCTTCCTGCGCGACCGGCGCGCGACGCTGATTTCCGCCACCGCGCTGCCGCTGTCGATCCTGCCCACCTTCGGGGCCATGTACCTGCTGGGCTACTCGCTCAACACCGTCACGCTGCTGTCGCTGTCGCTGGTCATCGGCATCCTGGTGGACGACGCCATCGTCGAGGTGGAGAACATCGAGCGCCACCTGCGCATGGGCAAGACGCTCTACCAGGCGGCCATGGAGGCGGCCGACGAGATCGGCCTGGCGGTGATCGCCACCACCTTCACGCTGGTGGCCGTCTTCCTGCCCACGGCCTTCATGGGTGGCATTCCGGGGCTGATCTTCCGGCAGTTCGGCGTCACGGCGTCAGTGGCGGTGCTGGCCTCGCTGCTGGTGGCGCGGTTGCTCACGCCGATGATGGCAGCCTACATGCTCAGGCCGGTGGCGGGCGGCACGGCCAGCCACGTCGCCGACGGCCGTCTGATGCGGCGCTACCTCGGCTGGGCGTCCGCAGCGCTGGCGCACAGGAAGGCGACCCTGCTGGCAGCGGCCCTCTTCTTCGCGGCCGCACTGGCGCTGGCGCTGTGGCTGCCCACCGGCTTCATGCCGGCGCAGGACCGGTCGCAGACGCAGGTCTCGCTGACGCTGCCGCCCGGCAGTTCGCTGGACGACACCCGCCAGGCAGCGCTGCGGGCGTCGACCCTGATCCGGGAGGTCCCGGGTGTGTCCGGCGTGTTCACTTCCGTGGGCACGGCCGCCAGCACCGGTGGCATGGGAAGCAGCGCGGCGGCGGATGTCGCCAGCGCCACACTGACCGTGACCCTGGCCGATCGCGGCGAACGTGCGCTCAAGCAGTCCGAGCTGGAGACGCTGCTGCGCACGAAGCTGCAGGCACTGGCCGGCGCACGCGTCTCCATCGGCTCGGGCGGCAACGGGGAAAGCATGCAGATCACGCTGGCGAGCGACGATCCGATAGCGCTGTCGAAGGCTGCGGCCCGCCTCGAAGGCCAGCTGCGCACGTTGCACGGCATCGGCAACATCACCTCTTCGGCGGCGCTGGAGCGGCCGGAGATCCAGGTCCGGCCCGATGCGGCCCGCGCCGCAGCCTACGGTGTCAGCACCGAGGCGCTTGCGGAGGCGGTGCGGCTGTCCACCTACGGGGACTACGCCACCGCGCTGCCCAAGCTGAACCTGCCGCAGCGGCAGGTCTCGATCCGGGTGCGCATGGACAGCGCCTTGCGGGACGACCTGGACGCCATGTCACGCCTGCGCGTGAGCGGCCGCGATGGGCCGGTGACCGTGGGTACCGTGGCCGACCTGTCCATCGGGGGCGGACCGGCGCAGATCGACCGGATCGATCGCTCGCGCAATGTCACGCTCACCGTGGAGCTGGCTGGCCGCGCCATCGGCGATGTGCAACACGAGGCGATGCAGCTTTCCGCGCTGCGCGAACTGCCGGCGGGCGTTCGGCAGGTGCAGTCGGGCGAGCTGCAACGCATGGGAGAGCTCTTCCAGAGCTTCGGCACCGCGATGGCCATCGGCATCTTCTGCGTCTGGGCGGTGCTGGTGCTGCTGTTCCATGATTTTCTCCAGCCGGTCACCATCCTGTCGGCCCTGCCGCTGGCCCTGGCCGGGGCCGTGGTCGCGCTGTGGGCGTCGGGGCAGGCCTTCTCGATGCCGGCGGTCATCGGCGTGCTGATGCTGATGGGCGTGGTCACCAAGAACTCGATCCTGCTGGTGGAGTACGCGGTGGTCGCGCGGCGCACGCCCGGGACGCGCCGGCGCGATGCGCTGCTGGACGCCTGCCGCAAGCGGGCCCGCCCCATCGTCATGACCACCATCGCCATGGGCGCCGGCATGCTGCCCAATGCCCTGGGCGTGGGGGCCGAGCCGAGCTTCCGCCAACCGATGGCCATCGTGGTCATCGGCGGGCTGCTGACATCCACCGTGCTGAGCCTGCTGGTGGTGCCGGTGGTGTTCACCTGCGTGGACGATCTGCTCCAGTGGCTGCTGCGGCGGCTGCGCCGGCCGGCCTGAACGGACGCTGCCCCGGTGTACGCGCGATGCTTCGGCCCAGCCCGAAGCATCGCGCGGCAGGCGGCGCCTACGCTCGGGCCACTTCTTCAATGCAAGCGCCCATGACCCTCACCTGCTTCATCCGCTACGAGATCGACCCTTTCCAGAAGGAGGCTTTCCGCCTCTATGCCCAGGCCTGGGGCCGCATCATTCCCCGCTGCGGCGGCCACCTGCTGGGCTACTTCCTGCCGCACGAGGGCTCCAATGTCGAGGCCTGGGGCCTTGTCGCCTTCGACAGCCTGGCCGCCTACGAGGCCTACCGTGCCCGCCTGCGCGACGATGCCGAGGGCTGCGCCAACTTTGCCCATGCCCAGCGCGAGCGCTTCATCCTGCGGGAGGAGCGGCGCTTCCTGGAGGTCGTGCCCGAGGCGTGGCTGCGGCCGGCCGAGCTGCCGCCGCCTGCCGCGGGAGCGGCGGCGTGATCGCCGTCCTCTTCGAGGTCGAGCCGCAGGACGGCCGCACGGACCAGTACCTGAGGATCGCCGCAGGGCTGGCGGAGGAACTGCGCGGCATCGACGGATTCATTGCCGTGGAGCGCTTCCAGAGCCTGTCGGTGCCCGGCAAGCTGCTGTCGCTGAGCTTCTGGCGGGACGAGGACGCCGTGCGGCAATGGCGAAGCCGGCCTGCCCACCGCGGCGCGCAGCAGGCCGGGCGAGGCGGCCTGTTCCGCGGCTACCGGCTGCGCGTGGCCCAGGTGCTGCGGGATTACGGACTCGACGAACGTGCCGAGGCGCCGGCGGACTCCCGCGAGGCGCACCACGTGCCCCCCATGCACGACGCGCACGACGCCGTGCGCTGAGAAGATCGCAGGATGACCTCCCCCACCGACGAACCCCGCATCGCCCGGGTCGCGGCCCAGATCGCGGAGCCCGCCCGCGCCCGTATGCTGACCTACCTGATGGGCGGCGACCTGGCCAGCGCCGGCGAACTGGCGCGCACGGCCGGCGTGGCCGCCTCCACTGCCAGCGGCCACCTGGCCCGGCTGGAGGCCGAAGGCCTGGTGACGGCCGAGGTGCGCGGCCGTCACCGTTACTTCCGGCTCGCGGGCGAGGACATCCTGCGCGTGTTGGAGGCGCTGGCGCTGGTGGCCGAGCGCGAAGGCCACGCGCGGGCCTGGTCCAGCCCGGCGCGGCTGCGCCTGCGCTGTGCGCGCAGCTGCTACGGCCATCTGGCCGGACGCCTGGGCGTGCAGATGCTGGACGCGATGCTGCGGCAGGGCTGGCTGCGCAGCGTGCCCGGCGGCTACGGCCTGACTGCGGCGGGCCGTGAGGCGCTGGTGGCCATGGGCGTGAAGCTGGATGGGCTGGAGGCGAAGCCGGCCGACGCCGCCATCGCCAAGCCATGCCTGGATTGGTCGGAACGCCGCGATCATCTGGCGGGCCCGTTGGCCAATGCGCTGCTGCGCCATTGCCTGGACGCCGGCTGGCTGCGCCGACGCGACGGCGAGCGCTCGCTCGCGGTCACACCGCCCGGCCTGCAGGCCCTGGGCCGCTGGATGACGGTGCCGGCCCGCTGAGCGGTGCACGGCGGCGGCTCAGAGCCCATCATCCAGCACGGCCAGCTGCTGCGATGGCAAAACGAGATCGACGCTGGCCAGGTTCTGGCGCAGGTGCACGACGGACGACGTGCCCGGGATCAACAGGATGTTGGGCGAGCGCTGGCGCAGCCAGGCCAGGGCCGTCTGCATCGGCGTGGCGTCCAGCTGACGGGCCACCGCGTCCAACTTTCCGGACTGCAGCGGCGTGAAGCCGCCGAGTGGAAAGAAGGGCGTGTAGCCGATACCCAAGCGGGCCAGTTCATCCACCAGCGCGTCGTCCTGGCGATGGACGAGGTTGTAGTGGTTCTGCACGCACACGATGGGCACCATCGCTCGGGCGGCGCGCACCTGGGCAGGCGTGGCGTTGCTCAGCCCCAGGTGGCGGATCAGACCGCGCTGTCGCAGCTCAGCGAGGGTAGCGAGTGCGGGCTCGATGTCGTCGTCGGCCGGGCCTTCCACCGAGAACATGAGGCGCAGGTTGACCACCTCCAGAACGTCGAGGCCGAGGTTCCTGAGATTGTCGTGGACGGCCGAAGTCAGGGCTTCGGGCGAACTGGCGACCTCCCACTCGCCCTGGGGGCCGCGACACGCGCCGACCTTGGTCACCAGCGTCAGATCGTCCCGGTAGGGATGCAGGGCCTCGCGGATCAGCTGGTTGGTCACGTGGGGACCGTAGAAATCGCTGGTGTCGATGTGGTCGACGCCGGCCTCGACGGCTTCGCGCAGCACGGCCAGGGCGCTGTCCCGATCGCGCGGGGGGCCGAAGACGCCGGGACCCGCGAGCTGCATGGCGCCGTAGCCCATGCGGTGACGGGCGCCAGCGCTTCGCAGCTCAGCGAGGCGCTGCGCCGGCTGGAGTTACGCCTGGGCATGCGCCTGCTCAACCGCACGACGCGCACCGTCGCGCCCACCGAGGCCGGTGCCCGTCTGCTGGAGCGTCTGGGGCCCGCCCTCGCGGAGGTGGAAGCCGCGCTGGACGCGGTCAACCTGTTCCGCGAGCGGCCGGCCGGTCCGCTGCGGCTGAACGTTCCGGCCAGTGCTTCGCGTCTGGTGCTGCCGCACATCGTGCCGTCTTTCCTGCAGGCCTTTCCGGACATCGAACTGGAGGTGGTCGTCGAGGAGCGCTTCGTGGACCTGGTGGCGGAGGGCTACGACGCCGGTATCCGCTACGAGGAGCGTCTGGCGCTGGACATGGTGGCGGTGCCCATCGGGCCGCGCCGCCAGCGCATGGCCACCGCGGCATCCCCCGCCTATATCGCACGCGCGGGACTGCCCTTGCATCCGCGCGATCTTCTGGCGCATGCCTGCCTGCGCGGCCGCTTCGCGGGACGGGCGATGCCGGACTGGGAGTTCGAGCGCGACGGCGAGCAGGTGCGCATCCAGCCCCGGGGGCCGTTGACCGTGGCGCTGGGCGCCGGCGCAGACCTGGCGGTGCACGCCGCAGTGGCCGGCCTGGGTATCGTCTACCTCTTCGAGGACTGGCTGCAACCGTACCTGGATCGCGGTGAACTCGTGCCGGTGCTCGAGCCTTGGTGGCCCGCATTTTCCGGCCCCTTCCTCTACTACCCGGGGCGCCGGCTCATGCCCGCGCCGCTGCGGGCCTTCGTCGATTTCGTGACCGGTCTTCAGGTCGGCAGTCGCTGAGGCGCGCGCATGCGGAATGGCTCAGGCGATGTCCTGCGCCGGCACGGGTGCGCTCATGCCGACCGCCATGCGGTTCCAGGTGTTGATCTGGGCGATGGCCCAGCTGAGCTCAACGATCTCCTGCTCGCTGAGATGCGCACGCAGGTGGTCGAAGACCTCGTCATGGCCTGCGTGGCCATCGGGCAGGCGCGTCAGGGCTTCGGCCCAGGCCAGCGCGGCGCGCTCCCGTTCGGTGTAGAGGCGCGCGTCGCGCCAGGTGGCCAGGCTGTTGATTCGCTGCCAGGGCTCGCCCAGCTTGCGCAGGTCGCGCACATGCATGTCGAGGCAGAAGGCGCAACCGTTGATCTGCGAGACCCGGGTCTTGATCAACTCGATGAGCACCGGGCCGAGGGAGGACTCGGCCAGCGTGGCGCCAGCGGCGATCATGGCCTGGTAGGGCCTGGGCGCGATGCGCATCCAGGAGAGTCGGGGTTGGTCGTGCAGGGTCATGGCGGTCATCTCGAAGAGGGGTGGAACACACCCTCAAGACGAGCGGGACCCGGCCCCTGTGACAGCGGCCAGCGGCCGGCCCAGTGCGGCGGCGATGCGGGCCAGCTTGTCGGGATTGCGCTGGGTATGGACGACCTGGATGCGCTGACCGTCGGTCTGGAAGGTCTGGGCCGATTCGAGCGCCTCGTCGATGAAGCGCAGCACGCTCCACTGGCCGCTCAGCACCATCACCTCGTAACGCGCGCGTGCGCCATGGCGCCGGTGCACGGCCCAGTAGAGCTGGGCGATGCGGCGCGACCCCACGAGCGGAATGCCAAAGCTCGGCACCTTGCCGCCGCCGTCGCTGACCAGTTGCGCATCTTCGGCCAGCAAGGCCTGCAGGTCGGCGAACTGACCGCTGGTGGCCGCGTCGGCGAAGCCGCGCAGCAGGCGCAACTGGTGCTCGGGCGGCACATGATGGCGGGGCCGTGCGTCCTGCAACTGGCTGCGGGCCCGGTGCACGATCTGCCGGCAGGCGGCCTCGCTCTTGCCCAGGGTGCGGGCGACCTCGTCGTAGCCCGCATCGAAGACCTCGCGCAGCAGGAAGGCCGCACGGGCCTCCGGGGCCAGGCGTTCGAGCACCGCGAGGAAGGCCACCGACAGGTCGTCGGCCCGCTCCAGCAGGGCCTCGGGCGAGGGGGCGCCTTCGTCGGCCATCAGAGGCTCGGGCAGCCAGGTGCCGACATAGTGCTCGCGCTGGTGCTGGGCACTGCGCAGCCGGTCGATGGCCAGGCGCGTGGTGATGGTGACCAGCCAGGCCTCTGCGCTTTCGAGCGCATCGTGCGGGCTGGACTGCCAGCGCAGCCAGGCGTCCTGCACCACGTCCTCCGCCTCGGCGGGCGAGCCGAGCATGCGGTAGGCGATGCCATGCAGCCGGGGCCGCAGGCGCAGGAACAGGTCGGTCGTGTCGCTCATGACCGGCAGACGGATGGGACGGGCCGTTTGTGACAGGTCGTGGCGAGGGCGCTGCCGAACGGATGCGCTCAGCGCCGGGGAAGCACGTCGCGATGCGTGAGGACCACGTCCTCGAAGGCGGCGGCCAACGTGTCGCATTCGGCGTCGCCGAAGGGCAGCGAGAGCGCAATCATCCCGCGGCGGGCCATGAAGATGCCGCGTTCGAGCAGGGCGAAGAAGACCAGGTCCTTGGCACGGCCGTCGGTGCCCGCCAGGTCGGCCGGCGAGCGCACCGGCCGGGCCGTGGCATGCAGGGTCATCAGGGAGCCGAGACCGGTGAACTGCATGTCGACGGCCTGGTCCGCCAGCGTGGCGTTCAGGCGCTCGCGCAGCGCGTCGCCGCGGCGGTTGAGCACATCGAGCGCCGCGGCCGTCAGTACCTGCGTCAGTCCTGCCAGGCCGGCTGCCATGGTCAGCACGTTGTTGTTGAAGGTGCCGGCATGGGCCAGGGCATCGGGCCGGCGCGGGTCGAAGCGGGCCATGATTTCGGCCCGTCCGCCGAAGACGCCGAAGGACAGGCCGCCACCCAGGTACTTGCCGGCCGTGGTCAGGTCGGGCGCGATGCCCAGCAGCGCCTGGCGTCCGCCGAAGGACAGGCGCGAAGTCATGACCTCGTCGAAGATGAGCTGCACGCCGTGTGCAGTAGCCAGCGTGCGCAGGCCGCGCAGGAAGGCCGGGTCACCCGGGATCGTGCCGCCGGCGCCGAGCATCGGTTCGACCAGGATGGCGGCCACGTCGGGGCCATGGGCGGCGAGCAACGCCTCTACGCTGCCCAGGTCGTTGTAACGCGCGAAGACAAAGTCGTGCGGCACGTTCATGGGCGAGGGGCCGCCGCCGAAGGTGAGGACGCCGCCGTGGTAGGCACCCTCGAACACCACGACCTTGCCGCGGCCGGTGTGGGCCTTGGCCGCAGCCAGCGCCAGCAGGTTGGCCTCGGTGCCCGAGTTGGCGAAGCGCAGCAGCGCCATGCCGGGGAACCGCCGTTGGATCTCGCGGGCCAGCGCGGCCTCGCGCGCCGTGTGGGACGAGAGGTTCAGGCCCGCCGACAGGGCTTCGGAGATGGCCGCACGGATGTGCGGGTTGGAGTGGCCATAGAGGGCAGCGGTGAACTCCCCCAGAGCGTCGAGGTAGGCATGGCCGTCCTCGTCCCATAGGCGGCAACCCTCGCCACGGCTCATCGCGAGCGGGAAAGGTGGGTGAAAGAGCACGCTTCGGGTGTTGCCGCCGGGCATGGCCGTCGCCGCTTCGTCGAGCAGGCGGGCGCTGGTTGGATTGCGCGCCGCATAACGCGCAATGGCGGCTTCGAGGGCGTGGGAAAGGGCGTCGTTCATGGCTGGCACGAAGGGGTGATGCGGCAAGCCGGCCATCTTAGGCCGCAGGAGGCGCCTGCTCGCAAAGTCGACGGCCCACGTGGCGGGGTCGGATGGCTCCTCAGCCGGCGGCCTGGTCGTCCTGCTGCCGGGATGGCTCCTGCGCGCCCTCCTCCCGCTTGATGAAGCTGATCTTTCCGTTGGGTTCGAGCACGGCCCAGGCCACGTCGCCCATCGATGCGATGCCCGCCAGGCGCATCTCGGATTCGATCTCCGAGCGCGTCAGCCTGTCGCGGCGCAGGCTGTGTTCCAGCAGGCGGCCGTGCTGGATCAGCACGCGGGGCTCGCCCTCCAGCAGGCGCTCTGCCTTGGGCGACAGGTAGGAGGCCCAGCTCAGCACCACGCCCCAGAAGGCAAAGGTGCTGATCGCCAGCGTGGCGCCGGTCAGGCTGAAGTCGTTCTGCGTGATGCCCTGCTGGATCAGGTCGCCCACCACGACCATGACGATGAATTCGAAGGGGGTCATCTGCCCCAGTTCGCGCTTGCCGAGGACCCGCACCAGCAGGTACACGACCGCGAACATGGCGGTGGCGCGCAGGACGACTTCCATCAGGGCAGCACACGCAGTCGGCGCGGCGCACGCACCAGAAGGTGGTCGCCATCGCGCAATTCGAGCTCGCCTTCGAGGACGCCATGCAGGCGAGGGTTGACCTGCGCCGAGATCTTGATGCGCATCTCCTTGCCGGCGCGAAGCGGACCGAAGTCGAAGGTGTAGGCCTCGCCGTCCGCGCCTTCGGACTCGGGCTGAGGGACCATCGCGTTGACGGTGATCTCCCTCCAAAGACTGACCGGTACGGCCAGGGTGAGTTTGGCAATGTCCTCGCCGGCCTTGACGTGCAACCGCGTCTCGAAGAAGTCACCCGTGCGGATCACCACGGGCATCTCGACATCGAGGGTGTGCGATCGCGTGTCGCTGCGGTACGTGTCACGGTCCATTCCCGCATGGCCGAGCAGGCCGGAGATGCCCAGCAGCAGCACCCCGCCCAGTACCAGCAAGGACAAGGGGCTGGCATGCCGAACCAGCCCTTTGTGCGGCAATGTGTGGGCTCGGACGATGCCGTCGGGTGCCCGGGTCATGGGTAGCGGGTTGTTTTCCTGGGACATGGATGCGGGTGGTTGCCGCGTGTGATCGTCCTGGGTTGGGGAGGTCTGTCCGTCAGCGGGTGTTGACGGGCCGTGCCAGCATTGGTGGGGAGTTGGGCGAGCCGTACAAAAAATAAGTTAACGGCATTAAAACTATCTGAACAACCCAGCATTCAATCCAGGAGACACTACGCCCGTTAACTTATTTTCTGTGGCGACTCCCCTCCCATGATCGGCACGTCCCTTCCCCCCGTCTCCATGGACTTCCAACATGCCTTCGAGGCATGGGCTGCCGACCAGCAGGGTGCCGGCGTTCTTCGCAAGGCAGGGGCCCACGAGGTCTACCGCGCGATGTGGGAGAGCTTTGCTACCTGGTGCATTGGCCAGTCCCCCGCCGTCCGGCTGGACGTCATCGACCCGCGCGACCTGCATGCCTTCCAGGCGGCGCGTTATGGACGCAAGGCGTCGGACCAGTCCCTCTCGCCCCGCTACGCGCTGCGGCTGATGCGGCTGATCGAACGGGTGCTTTCGCACCATGCCAGCCGCACCGGCCGCCGCCCCAATCGCGCCCCTGCAGACTGGGTGCGTGCGAATCCCCAGGTGCGCTATGCCGAATCGCAGCAGGCCGACCCGCCACCCGAGGTGCTCACGCCCCAGGAGGCGGGGCAATTGCTGACCCATCTGTCGGCCGCCCGGCCCCGCCCGGGCCAGGATCCCACTGCCCTCGCCAGCCTGCCCTGGCAGGATGTGCGCAACCGCGCCTCCGTCGCGCTCCAGTTGGGCGCCGGGCTGGCGCCCAGCGACGTGCGCGCCCTCACGCTGGCGTCACCCGTGATGAACGGCGTGGGACCGAAGGCACGGACCTGGAAGCTGCGCGTGCCCGCCAATGGCACGATCCGGGCACGCGAGACGCCGGTCGCGCCCTGGGCAGCCGAGTTGCTTCACCATTGGCTGGAAGTGCGGGCGGCCTCGCGCATCGCTGGCGAGTTCCTGTTCCCCTCCACCCGCACCGGCAAGCCGTGGCTGGCCGATTCGCAGTACCAGTGCGCACGCAAGGTGCTCGAAGCCGCCGGCGTGGCAGGACGCGGCGGCGCCGGCGGCTCGTTCCGGCTGCGGCACACCTTCGCGCTGCGGCAGTTGCGCCGCGGCACCCGGCCCGAGATGGTGGCGCGATGGATGGGGGTGGAGCCGGGGGAAATGAAGCGATACGACCGCGTGCTGCCGGGCCCCGAAGTCGTGGTGTGACGCGCAGGCGCGCGCCCCAGCGTCAGGGCATCCATGACGTCGATGCCACGGGTCGAAGCCGATCGCAGAGCGCACCGCCAGCGCATCATGAAGGCGCCCTGCCTTGGGGGACGGGCACCGCAGCTCCCCGCGTATGACGACAGCCTGGCCGGGCGATGACCGACAGCGCAGAGGACCTGTCGGCGGCAACCTCGTCGGCGTGTACCTCCTGCGCCGTCGACGCGTGCCCGCCGGGCCGCGGTCACCGGCGCCTCACGCGAAAGGCTTCCATGGCACGCATCACCGGCGTCCTCTTCCTCCTGCTCGGCCTGGCGCTGGCTGCGGCCGGCGTCTGGCTGCTCACCCTGGGCGGCAGCGCCTATTACCTGATCGCCGGCGCGGTGCTGGCCATGACGGGCATCCTGCTGATGCGGCGGTCCGCATCGGCACTGTGGCTGTACGCCGCCCTGCTGCTTGGCTCGGCCGCCTGGGCCTTGTGGGAGGTGGGCCTGGATTGGTGGCCATTGGCCGCGCGGCTGGACGTGCTCTTCGTCCTCGGCTTCTGGCTGGTGCTGCCCTGGATGCGCCGGGCGCTGTCGCGCGACATCGCGCGCCCCCGGCCGTTGGAGCGCGGGCTGCGGCCGAAGGTCGTGGCGCCGCCCGCGAGTCCGGCGGTCGGTCGCGGCCGGGCGGCATTGGGCCTGGTACTGGTGGCTTCGGCTGCGCTGGCGGTGACCTCCTGGTTCCGTACTCCGCATGAGGTCGACGGCGAGCTGCAGGCCGCAGCTGCCGCGGCGGCGCAGCCGCCCTCCCCTGCCGTCCCGCCCGGCGAATGGCATGCCTACGGCCGGACGGGCGAAGGCCAGCGCTATTCGCCCCTGTCGCAGATCACGCCGGCCAATGTGGACCAGCTGAAGCTGGCCTGGGAATTCAACACCGGCGACCTGCGCGGCCGACCCGGCGATCCGGAAGAAACCACCTTCGAAGTCACGCCCCTGAAGATCGGCAACCGGCTCTTCCTGTGCACGCCGCACCAGTCCGTCATCGCCCTCGACGCGACCAGCGGCAAGCAGCTGTGGCGCTTCGATCCGCAGATCGCGGGCGATCTCGCGCTGCAGCACCTGACCTGCCGGGGCCTTTCGTACCACGCCGCGTCCGTGGCCGCGAGTGCCGCGGAGACAGCGGCACAACCCGCAACGGAGGCTGCCACCGCACCCGCACCCGCGCCCGCACGACCCGGCGCCGGCACCGCGGCCAACCCGACCCCGATGAGCGCCCCCACCGGCGAAGACTCGAAGCAGGAGGACAGCCATCCCGCGACCCAGCCCCTTCCGGTGGCCGCGCGCCAGGGACCCACGGCGCCCAGCTGCCCCGCCAAGCTCTTCATGCCCACCGCCGATGGCCGCGTGATCGCGCTCAACCCGGAAAACGGCACCGTGTGCGCCGACTTCGGCCGCGGCAGCGGGCAGATCGACCTCTGGCGCCACATGCCCAACGTGCGGCCGGGTGCGTACTACTCGACCTCGCCCGTGGTGGTGACCGAGCGGCTCATCATCGTGGGCGGGACGGTGCTGGACAACGCGTCCACCAAGGAGCAATCGGGCGTCATCCGCGCCTTCGACATCCAGACCGGCGACCTGGTCTGGAACTGGGACTCGGGCAACCCGGACGACACCGCGCCCCTGCCCCCGGGCCGCACCTACACGCCCAACTCGCCCAACAGCTGGTCGATCTCGTCCGTGGACGAGGCCCTGGGCATGGTGTATGTCCCCATGGGCAACCAGCCGCCCGACCAGTGGGGCGGTAGGCGCAGCGAGGCGGTGGAGCGCTACTCGTCCTCGGTGGTCGCCCTCGACCTGGCGACCGGCCGCGTGCGCTGGCACTTCCAGACCGTGCACCACGACCTGTGGGACTACGACGTGCCCTCGCAGCCCACGCTGATCGACCTGGACATCGGCGGCCAGCGCGTGCCGGCGCTGGTGCAGCCGACCAAGCAGGGCGAGCTCTTCGTGCTCGACCGGCGCACTGGCCAGCCGCTGCTGCCCGTGACCGAACGGCCCGCGCCGCAGGGCGCGGCCGAAGGCGACCACACCGCGCCGACGCAGCCCAAGTCCGCCCTCTCCTTCGAGCCGCCGCCGCTGGCCGAGCGTGACATGTGGGGCGCAACGATGTTCGACCAGCTCGCCTGCCGCATCGCCTTCCATCGCCTGCGCTACGAAGGCCGCTTCACGCCGCCGTCGGAGCAGGGATCGATCATCTACCCGGGCAACTTCGGCGTCTTCAACTGGGGCGGGATCGCGGTCGATCCCCGGCACGGCTGGGCCTTCACCACGCCGACGTACCTGGCCTTCGTGTCGCGGCTGGTGCGCCGGCCCGACGACACCACGCTGATGGTCCAGGACGGCGGGCCGCCCAAGGGCTCCCTGCCCGCGTTGAACGAGAACTTCGGTGCGCCCTTCGCGGCCTCCATGAAGCCCTTCATGTCGCCCGTCGGCCTGCCCTGCCAGGCGCCGCCCTGGGGCTATGTGGCGGGTGTGGACCTGCGCTCGGGCCAGGTGGCCTGGAAGCACCGCAACGGAACGGTGCGCGACCTGTCGCCCCTGCCCCTGCCCTTCCGCATGGGCGTGCCCGGCATCGGCGGGCCGATGATGACGGCGGGGGGCGTGGCGTTCTACTCCGGCGCGCTGGACAACTATGTGCGGGCCTACGACGTGCGCACCGGCCGCCAGCTGTGGGAAGACCGCCTGCCTGCAGGCGGCCAGGCCACGCCGATGAGTTACACCGGCGAGGACGGCCGCCAGTACGTACTCGTGGCCGCCGGCGGCCATGGCTCGACGGGCACCAAGCCGGGCGATGCCGTGCGCGCGTATGCGCTGCCCGCCGCCACGGGGTCGCCGTAAGTCAAAGGGGTCGGCGATCCGGCCCCGGGGTCCCACGCGGGGGCGTGAATCGTCTGACTGAGAGGGCGGGCCTGCAGCCTAGTCTGGCCAGAGGCCGGCGCATTTTGGCGCCGCCTTCTTTTGGAAAAGGACCGTCATGAACCGCCAACAAGCCACCTGCCTGCACGCCCTGGGCTTCGCCGCCACGCTCGCCCTTGGCCCTGCACTGCTGCACAGCGCCGCCGCCCAGCCGGCGCAGACCTCGCCCACCGCACCCGCGGCGCCCCAGCCGCCCGCGCAGCGGGCCACCGCCCAGAAGACGCCCGGGGTCGCCGTGGCGGACCAACGCATGATGCGGGACCTCGCCCAGGCCAACCTGGCCGAGATCGAGACCGGCCGCCTGGCGCAGGAGAAGGCCGGCAGCGAGGACGTGAAGCGCTTCGGCAGCCAGATGGTGGAAGACCATCAGAAGGCGCTTTCCGAGCTGCAGGAACTCGCCCGCGGCAAGAACGTGGATCTGCCGACGGAGCCCGACGCCAAGCACAAGCTCGTGGCCACGGGCCTCAAGGCGCTGAGCGGCGAGGCTTTCGACAAGCAGTACATCCGCATGGTGGGCGTGACCGACCATCGCCAGACGGTCGAGAAGCTGCAGCGGGTGCAGCGCGAGACCGGCGACAACGACCTGCGTGCCTATGCCGCCAAGACCCTGCCGGTGGTGCAGAAGCACCTTCAGCATGCCGAGGGCCTGCACGGCGCTCAGGCGCGCAAGTGATCGGTGGCATCGCCCGACGCGTGCGTTGACGGGGCCTGCGCACGGTCCCGGTGTCTGCTCAGGCGTCGGGGAGATGCGGCCTGCAGCGCCTGCCGCTGCGGCTCGGGCATGCCGGCGCTGCAATGGTGCAGGAGCCGCTTGATGGCCTTGTAGACGCCGCCTCGGCTCAGCCCGACGACACGGCTGTCGCGCACGTCGAAGATCAAGGGAAGTTCCGCGTTCCCCTCGTCGCACGGATCGGCCGTGCGGCCCATCGTGCGCAGCAGCGACTGCAACTGCGCGACCAGGGCGGCCGGCACCTCCAGCATCGCATCCTGTTGCGCCGCCCTGCGCCTGCCGCGACGCTCTCCTTGCACACGCAGTCGCCATGGTGCGTCAGCAGCGCCGGTGGCTGTGGGCGGAACGAGATCCGCACAGCGGGCGCGGGCCAGCGCGCCGGGTTGGACATCCGTTTCCTGCAACCATGCCGCCACGCGCCGGGCGCGCACCAGGCCCGGCGTCGCCGGAACCATGAGGGAGGATTGCTGGACATCCAGCGCCATGGGCTGGGCCGCGCTTGTCGTGCAAGCGTCGGACGCCCTGCTCCCGACCTCTCCCCGCAGCCCTGCCGATGGATCGTGCGTGAGATAGCCGCAGTCGTGCAGAAAGCGGAACAGCGTCCGCAGTACGGCGATGCAACGCTGCAGCGCTGCGGCGCGCAAAGGACCTTCGAACGGCCGCCAGAGGGGCGACCAGCGCTCGTGATGGCGCGGACCGCACCATTCCGCCGGCGGTGAACGGGCGAACGCAACGAATGCGGCACAGTCTTCCTCGTCCAGCGAGGACAGCGCTTTTCCTCGTGCCAGCACTGCCCACAGCAGCAGGCGCTCGGCTTCCTTGCGGTAGGCCCGCCGCGTCTCTTCGGCGGGCGCCCCAGCTTCGCCACCGCCCGTACGACGGCCACGGCGCTGAAGCCAGACGGCCACCGCCTCCAGATCATCGGGCGCAGAGATGCGGCAGGCGGCCGGCGGTGCCCGAAAGTGCCCGGTCCTGCCGCGCAGCGCCTCGGGCACCACGAACTTCTCGAGCGGGCGCACCGCAGTCGCAGGGGGCACCACGGGCTGCAAGGCCGCGCGACCCAGGCGAGAGATCGGCGCGAAGGCGTGGGGCCCCAACGCCAGACCCGTCTCCTGTTGATGGACGCGCAGCCACTCGACGATGCGCGCCGCCTTGGTGGGACCGACGGCCGGCACGGTCGTCCACCATCGCATGCCGACGGCCTGGATGCGGTCCGCCACGCTGCGCAACGTGGGCATGCCCGCCGCCGCGACGCGCTGCGCCAGGGCGGGCGCGAGCCAATCCTCTACAGGGTCGTCGGCCCTGGGGGCGCGGGAGGCCAGCCCCTCCAGCCACGAGAGCGCTTCCAACTGACGATCCACCAGCCGCCGGCGCTTGGACTGCTGACGACGGCCCTCCGTCTCGGCACCCCAGGCTTCCTCGAAGGCGGCGAGCTGGTCCTCCAGCGAGAAGTCTTCGAGACCGCGCTCCAGCGCGAACTCCTCCAGGCTCGGACGGGCTCGGGTGGCGTCGGGGAGCCCGCTTGCGTCCATGAGCACCAGGCGGGCGGTGCCCGGACGCGCATGGCGGCGCGCCGCCGCCGCCAGCTCGTCCCGGTAGGTGTTGATGACACGGCGGATCAACCGCTCGTCCACGCGGTCGTCCTCGCCCTGCATGTAGCGCGACCATGCCTGCCGCGTGTCGATGCCCTGGATGACGGCCCGCATGAAGGCGAAGTGGCCGCGATGCAGCGCACGCTGCTTGGCAGCGGGTGCGGAGACGAGGGCGGTCTTGGAGGCGCGAGCGGGCGTCATGGGTGGGAAGGTAGCGGCTTGAGGGCGGCATGGGATCGACGTCGTGGGGCGCACGGGCCGTCCTGCACGTGGCTCAGCGTCTTCCGGTTGTAGAACCGGAAGACGGAACCTTGTCGGCGCTTGAAGTTTATTACCAATACATCGTTTTTTTGAGGTTTAGCCTGAACTTCTTCTTTGAATACCTTCTGACTCCTGGGCAACTATTTGATCGACAAGGACTTTTCGCATTGAGCAAGGGCATTCGAACGATGTCCCGCCAAGCCAACCCTGGGAGCGGTGAACCATCGGTGGGCGGCATTGGTGGCACGCTGCGCGTGCGAGCAGCCTCCTTGAGGCGGCAGAGCTACGGGGTCCGCGGGCGGAGATTGGCGCGGATGGCCGTGCCGTTCCTTAGGGCCTTGGACTGGCCCAAATGGATGGAGCGGTCCTGCCCCGGCGTATCCACGTTCCGCTAGGGCGAAGTCAGTGCGGCCCGCCTCGGAGGTCACTGGAAGGCCTGCCCTGCCCTGCCCTGCCCTGCCGATCAACAGGATTTCAAGATTCCCGCCTTCCAAGTTGAGACCCCCCCCGGCTGGGAGCTGGGGCGTGTACTCAATCAGAGGAAAGCGTACCTATGCGGCGCATGGCCGAGAGCAAGCGAAACCAGGCAGGCTCGAACCCTGCCTTCAGACGCTTTAGACGGCGCTGAGAGGGACGTCGACGTCGCACACCAGGCGCCCAAATGGATGCTCACGTTCGTGGGCCGATAGGCGGGCGCGCCTCCACAGTGCCCAGCGCCCCACCTTCGAGGGGCAAGTTCCGCCACCGAATGTTTGAGAGGACGATGAACTCGGCCAGTCGGTGTAGCAACGGGGCGGCGCAAGAGTGAGCGTCTGGCAATGGTTCTGATCTAGGGCGTGTGCGATGCCAGCGCCGTCCGAACGCACGGCCAAGTCTGCCCCCTGGATGGGGGATGGTGATACGAAATACCAGACCTGTGCACATGCATCGGCAAAGCACTGCGCCATCGCCAGCGAGGACGATTCCGGGGATCGGGGGGACGCGAGGCGGGGG
>NZ_JBQUYR010000008.1:0-373585 GCF_056314265.1 Pseudacidovorax sp. DMC4
GGGGTCTGCAGAAGCAGCTCATAGGTGAAGAGGGCATTGACGCCCTCGTGGCCCGACAGCCGCACGGGCTGCAGCAGGGGCGTGCCGGCAAAGACCGGCAGTGCGGGCGAATGCACCCGCAGCGTGTGTGACAGCGTGGACATGGAAACCTCTCCCTGGCAAGCCGCTCTTTGGCGTAGACGGCAAGCGGCGGGACGAGGTTAAGGGCGCGCGCGGAAGGGCCACGCGGCTCAGCATGGGCCGAAAGCATCTTTTGCCGTGATGCGTGCAATAGTTGCCCGCCAGCGCAAAAGAAGGGCACATGGACACAACAGCGCCAAGTTCTTCCTCGGCCGCAATCGGGCCAAAAGACGAAACAGGCTACCCAGCCGCAAGCGACGGCCGGCGCCGGCTCCACTGCACCAGCTGGTCGGCGGGCATCGGCCGCGCGAAGAAGAAGCCCTGCAACTCGTCGCAGCCCATGCCGACCAGGATGTCGCGCTGGCCGGCGGTCTCGACGCCCTCCGCCACCACGCGCAGGCCCAGGGCCTGGGCCAGTCGCACCACCGCATCGACCACGGCACGGGCGTCGGCGCTGGTCTCGAGGTCGCTGATGAAGCTGCGATCGATCTTGAGCTGCCGCGCGGGCAGGCGCCGCAGGTAGCTCAGGCTCGAATAGCCGGTGCCGAAGTCGTCGATGGCGATGAAGACGCCGATGCGCGCCAGGCGGCCGAACACCTCCTGCGTGGTGTTCACGTCCTCCATGGTCACGGTCTCGGTGATCTCGCACAGCAGCTGGGACGCCGCGACGCCGTTGCGCCGCAGCGCCGCATCGATGCGTTCGACGAGGTCGGCCTCATGCAACTGCTGGGCCGACAGATTGATGGCCACGCGCATGGGCAGGCCGGCACGGGCCCATTCCTTCATCTGGCGACAGGCTTCCTCGATGACCCACTGGCCCAGTTGGCCGATCAGGCCGAAGCGCTCGGCCACCGGGATGAAGATGCCAGGCCCCAGCGTGCCGCGCACCGGATGGTTCCAGCGCACCAGCGCCTCCACGCCCGACAGTTCGCGCCGGCGGCTGTCGATCTTGGGCTGGTAGTGCAGCACCAGTTCGCCGCGCTCCAGCGCCTGGCGCAGCTCCGCCTGCAGGCTGAGCTGCTCGTGCGCGTTGGTGCTCATGTGCGGCTCGAAGAAGGCGTACTGCCGCCCGCCCGCCCGCTTGGCGGCCTGCATGGCGGCATCCGCCAGCGCCACCAGCGCCGCCTTTCGGCCGTGGTCGGGGTGCAGGGCCACGCCGATGGAGGCCGAGATCTGCACGGGCGGTTCGCCCACCCCGAAGGGCCGGCCCAGTTCGTCGAGGATGCGTGAGGCCACCAGGCTGCAGTCGGCCTGGCGCGTGACGTCCTCCATCAGCACGACGAACTCGTCGCCACCGATGCGCGCCACGGTGTCGCCGTTGCGCAGCACCCGGCGCAGGCGCTCGGCCACCTCCCGCAGCACCTTGTCGCCGCAGGCATGGCCGAAGGAATCGTTGACCGGCTTGAAGCTGTCCAGGTCGACGAAGAGCACCGCCAGCTTGCGTGCGGCGCCGGTGCGGGCCACGGCCAGGCAGTCGTCGAAGAAGGCCCGGTTGGGCAGACCCGTGAGCGGGTCCAGCACGGCACGACGGTCGAGCTCGTCGTTGGCCTCCTGCAACTGGTGATGGGCCTGTTCCAGAGAATGGGTGAGGTCGCGCGTGCGGCCCCGCAGCCGGGCATCGAGCACTGCCGTGACCAGCGTGAGCACCTGCATCAGCACCGTCGCAGCGACCACCATGAGCACAAGCCCGTCGCCGCCGAGTTCGTCGGCGCTCAGGCATACGCTCCCTTCCTCGTACCTTGCGGCCGCCATGCCGAGGTAGTGCGCACAGATCATGGCCAGCCCCAGCCCGATCGCCAGGCCCAGCTGCCGCACCCACGGTCGCTCGACGTCGCCCCGGTGGAAGAGCAGCCACAGGGTGGCCATGGATGTGAGCCACACGAGCGCGCAGGCAGCCCCGAGCAGGGGCAGGTTCAAGTGCGCCTGAGGCGCCATGTGCAGCGACAGCATGCCCAGCTGGTGCATGCCGACGAGGCCCACGGTCATGGAAACCGAGCCCACGACGAGGCCCGCGGCGGTGAGCCGGGGCGCACGCGCCATCAGCAGCGTCAGCGCCGAGGTGAGCACGCCGGCCAGCCACGACAGACCCGTAAAGCCATAGCTGTAGCCGATGGGCACGGGCAGGCTGTGCGCCATCATGCCCACGAAGTGCACGGCCCAGACGCCGGTGCCCATCACCAGCGAGCCGCCGGCCCACCAGGTGCGGGCCGTGACGGCATCCCGCGTGCGCACGCGCTGCGCCAGGTCGAGCGCGACGAAGACGACGAAGATGGACAACGCCACCGATGCCGCAACGATCAGCGGGTCGTAGCTGGACACCATGGCGGCGGCAGTCATGGGATGCGAAACGGATGCGGCCGGATGGCACGACAGCCGGGGCAGGACACCGCCCCCACCTCCCGGTGGGCGAGCCCGAAGGACTGCGGGATTGGCGCATTGTTTTGCATCGTTGTAACCGCCACTTGCGTTACAGGCCCGGCCATGCCGGTCCGCCCTCCATTCACCTGGAACGGCTCCATGCCACCCCGCGCTCGGGAGGGTAGCGCCGCTGCGACGAGGCGTCGTCAGTCTTTCGCCAGAACGGGCGTAGGAAAGCCGGCCTTCCGGACTACGCCGCAAGACGTGCCGGGGGACGGTCGGCTCACGGCCGCGGCAGGCGAGCGGGCACCGCCCTGGCCGGACGGCGCGCCCGGCGCAGGCGCTCAGATCACGGTGAAGTGATGCGTCCCGTCGCGGCCCAGTTGGGCCACCAAGCCGAATTCCCAGTCCAGGTAGCCCTGCATCGCCTCGCGCGGGGCGTCGGTGCCTTCATAGGGACGGCGGTAGCGGTCGGTCCGCGGCGTGGCCAGGCGGGCCTCGCCGGCCTCCTCGGGCAGGCCGGCGGCAAACCAGGCGGCATTGCCGCCGGTCAGCAGGCGCACCGGGACATCCGCGCGACCCTGTGCATCGAGCAACGTCCGCAAGTCGGCCGCCGCATAGGCCGCGAGGAGGCTCGTGCCGCAGGTCAGCACGTACTGGCCAGCCGGGGGCAGCGACTGCGCCAGGGCGTTGGCCAGTTGGGCGCGCACGGCGAACCAGGCACCCGGGATGTGGCGCCTGACGTAATTGGCGCTGGCACCCACATCGATGAGCACGGCATCGCCCGCCTGCAGCAGCGCGGCCAGGGCCGCGGGCGCGATGGGCTCGACCTCGCGGTGCGGCGCGGGCCGTTCCGGCGCGGGCGTGCCCGTCTCGCGGAAGTCGGCGGCCGTGGCGCCCTCGATGCGCCACACCTCCCAGCCCATCTGCGCCAGCCAGGAGCCGGTCATGGCAGCGCGCACCCCGTCGTCGTCGGCGAGCACGAAGCGGGCGCCGCGCACGGGGGCGTGGTGGTCGGTCTCCTGCACCAGTTGGCCGCCGGGGGCGCTGGCAAAGCCCGGCAGGTGGCCGGCCTCGTATTCCTCGGGCGTGCGCACGTCCAGCCGGTACGTGGTGCGGCCCGCGTCGGCGAGCAGCGCGGGCAGATCGGCCAGCGCCAACGGGCGCACACCTGCCCGCGCCGCCACGGCCTGGGCATCGGCCCGCGCCTGGACGGCCACCGCCGCGTCGACCTGCGCCGGCGCGCGACGCTGCGCGCCCTGGTCCAGCTGCTGGCCGGCCAGCAGCCAGCCGATGGTGCCGTTGCGCAGGGCCGCCACCGGATTGGGCAGGCCCGCATTCACCAGCGACTGCGTACCGATGATGCTGCGGGTGCGTCCCGCGCAGTTGACGATGACGCGCGTCGCCGGATCGGGCGCCAGCGCCCGCGCGCGCAGCACCAACTCGGCACCGGGCACGCTGGTGGCGCCGGGGATGCTCATGGTCTGGTACTCGTCGAAACGGCGCACGTCCAGCACCACCACGTCGGCCTTGGCGTCGAGCAGCGCCTGCACCTCCTCAGCCGGCAGCGAGGGCGTGTGCCGTTCGTGCTCGACCAGTTCGCCGAAGGCCTTGCTGGGCACGTTGACGTCACGGAAGAGCTCGCCACCCGCGGCGCGCCAGCCGTCGAGTCCGCCGTCGAGCGCATGTACGTTCGTGTAGCCCAGCCGGGCCAGCACGGCGGCGCCGCGTGGCACCAGGTCCTCGCCTTCATGCTCGCCGTAGAGCACGATGAGCGTGTCGCGCCGCGGGATGCGACGCCAGGCCTCCAGCTCGATGCGCGACAGCGGCAGGTTGGCCGCCCACAGCGGATGGGCCTGGGCATAGGGGTCTTCCTCGCGCAGGTCGAGCAGGGCGATCTCGCGGCGGTCCAGCAGGTGCTGGCGCACCGCGGGCACGCCCAGCACGGGCAAGGAAGACGAAGGGACGGTCTGGGTCATGAAGCGAAGAAAAAGGAGGACGCCGTCCGGCGCGCAGCGCGATCAGGCCGCACGGGCCCGCACCTCGGCGCTGCGGTCCCACAGGTTGGGCAGGACGGCGTTGGAATAGCCGGAGACGAAGCGCTTGCGCCCGCCTTCGGCCGGGTAGGTGTGGCGTGCCACGGCGCCGATGTTGGCGCCGTAGACATGGATGCTCACCGAGACCTGGTCGGCCAGCGCATTGCGCACCTGGTGCACGTCGCCGACACGGGGCGACACCGCCTCGACCTGGCCCGGCCGCAGGTGCACGGGCGCGCCGTGCGGCTGCCAGCACCCTTCGGCGTCCGGGCCGTAGCCCTGGCTGATCTCGGCGCCGCGCAGCATGCCGATCAGGCCCCACACGGTGTGGTCGTGCACCGGCGTGGCCTGGCCCGGGCCCCAGACGAAGCTCACGACCGAGAAGCGCTCGCTGGCGTCGGCATACAGCAGGTGCTGCTGGTAGTAGGTGGGGTCGGGCCGGGCGAAGGCCGCGGGCAGCCAATCGTCGTGCGCGACCAGCTGCGCCAGCAGCGCCCCACCCTCACGCAGGATGCGCGGCTCGTCCGGGCTTTGGTCGAGCAGGCGATGGAAGCCGACGACGAAGTCGCGCAGGCGGGTGATGCCGGTCATGCGCGGATTGTGGCCGCAGGGCCTGCCGTGGGTCGATCCGGGACGGCCCGGGCCGCCGCCGCCAGGGCCTGCTGGCCGGCCGCGACCAGCGCCGCATCGCTTTGCGGCGTGTGGATGCGCGCACACAGCACGTCGCGGTGGTGGCGCTCCAGCGGGTTCTGGCGCGACAGGCCGTGGTTGCCGCTGAGCTGCAAGGCCAGTTCCACCGCGGCGATGGCCTGCGTGCCCACGGTGTGCTTGACCAGGCCGCTGTCGGTCGGCGTCGGCGCCTGGCCAGCATCGACACGCGCGGCCAGGTCGTCCAGCAGCACGCGGTTGGTGCGCAGCAAGGCCTCGATCTCGCCCACCTTCTCCTGCGCGCGCGGCAGGGTCGCCAGCGGCGCCCCCAGGCTGCCCGGCGCCCGCGACTGCAGGAAACCCAGCAGCCAGTCGCGCGCCGCGCCGGCCACCGCGTCGTACAGGCTGCCGAGCAGCGTGGCCATCCAGGCCTGCTGCCTGGCGAAGGCCTCGGCCTCGGCGGCTGTCGCGGCCGCTGGCGCCCATTGGGCAGGCGGACGGATGTCCACCGCATGGTCCAGCGGGACGCGCACGCCCGCCAGCACCGCCTCGTGGCTGCCCGAGGCGCGCAGGCCCAGGTGGTCCCAGCTGGCGATGGTGCGCACGCCCGGTGCCTTGCCCGGCACCAGGAAGAAGCCCACCCGCGGCTGCGGCTCATCGGTGCGGCCCCACACCAGCAGCCACGACAGCCGCTCGATGCCGGTGGTGTAGAGCTTGTGGCCGTCGATCACCCACGCGTCGCCCTCGCGCCGGGCCACGGTGCCCGGCAGGCCGCCGCGCGCGGGCGAGCCCAGCTGCGGTTCCACGCGCAGCGCATTGGCCAGAGCGCCTTCGCGCACGCCGCTGCGGGCCACGGCCTCGCGCAGGTGCGCCGGCCAGCGGCTGGCGGGATGACGCAAGGCCTGGTGCTGCAGGTAGGTCATGGTCAGCACCAGCGCGGTTGCGGGCTCGCCGGCCGCCACGGCCGCGATCACGCGGCGCGCCTCGGCCAGCGTGGCGCCGCCACCGCCCCAGGCCGCCGGCGCCACCAGGCCGATGAGGCCCAGGCGTTGCAGTTCCTCGAAGTTGTCGTGCGGAAAGCGGCCGGCCAGGTCATGGTCGGCGGCCGTGGCAGCGAAGCGCCGCGTCAGCGCGGCCAGCGTGGCGTCGTCGATAAGCGCAGCGGCCTCGGCAAGCGCAGGTGAATCGGCTTCCGCCTCGAAGGCGGACGCGAACAGGGTCTGGGGAAGTGCACTCATGAGAGCGGACTTTGGAGGTCATCCGCGCGTGCGCGAACCATCGTTTGCGCATATCCAAACTCGGAATCCGACGTTCACGCGACGGCCATGGGCCGATACGGTTCGGCCCCATGCTGCAATCTTCGACCACCCTCTTCCGCACCACGCGGCGCCGCCTTCTGCAGGCCGCCGCCCTGGCGCCTGCCGCAGTCCTTGCCGCCCCCAACGACGACCTCGCCGGCGTCACGCTGCGCGTGGGCACCTACAAGGGCAACTGGCGCGCGCTGCTCGATGCCGCGGGCCTGCAGCAGGCGCCCTACCGCATCGACTGGCGCGAGCTCAACAACGGCGTGCTGCACATCGAGGCCATCAACGGCGATGCGCTGGACCTGGGCTCCGGAAGCGAAATCCCGCCCGTGTTCGCGGCGCGGCAGAAGGCCAATCTCAAGCTGGTGGCCGCCATCCATGAAGACCTGAACAACCAGGTCACCGTCGCCCGCAAGGACGCACCCATCCAGTCCATCGCGGAGCTCAAGGGAAAACGCGTGGGCTATGTGCGCGCCACCACGGCGCACTACTTCCTGGCCAAGCAGCTGGCCGAGGCCGGCCTGTCCTTCAACGACATCCAGGCCGTCAACCTGAGCCCGGCCGATGGCCTCTCGGCCTTCGCGCGGGGCGATCTCGATGCCTGGGCCATCTATGGCTACAACGGCCAGATCGCCCGGCTGCAGCATGGCGCGCGGGTGCTCAAGACGGGCGTCGGCTACCTGTCGGGCAACTTCCCGGTCTATGCCAACCCGCGCTCGCTGGAGGACGCGCGCCGCCGCGCCGCCATCAGCGACTTCCTGCTGCGGCTGCAGCGCGCCTATGCCTGGGTCAACGGCAACTTCCTGGCCTATGCCCGCACGCAGTCGGCCGAGACCCGCATCGCGGTGGGCGACATCGTCGAGCTCTTCAACCGCCGCAGCCACGACTACAGCCTGGTCCCGGTGAGCGACGCCGCGGTGCGCAGCCACCAGGACGTGGCCGACACCTTCCTGCGCCTGGGTGTGCTCGACGGCCCGGCCGACGTGCGCCCCCTGTGGGACCGGCGCTTCGACGCCGCGCTGCGCGCCGGCGCTGCATCCGCCGCCTGACTCCGCTTCCTCCCCTCCCTCCTCGGTCCATCCTCCAGAAAGCCTCCCGTGAGCCATTCCCCCACCGACGGCCAAGTCCAGTTCATCGGCATGATCCAGACCCAGAAGGTCTCGGAGACCCATGCACCGCGCGGCCCCGCCATCGACCGCGATTACGTCCGGGCCTTCGCGCAGGCGCACGAACAGGCCGGCTTCGACCGCATCCTGGTGCCGCACCATTCCACCAGCCCCGACGCCACGCTCACCGTGGCCTACGCAGCCAGCGTGACCGAGCGCATCCACTTCATGCTGGCGCACCGGCCCGGCTTTGTGGCGCCCACGCTGGCGGCCCGGCAGTTCGCCACCCTCGACCAGTACACGGGAGGGCGCCTCGCGGTGCACTACATCTCCGGCGGCTCCGACGAAGAGCAACGCCGCGACGGCGACTGGCTGAACCACGACCAGCGCTATGCCCGCACCGATGAGTACCTGGAGGTGCTGCGCAAGGTGTGGACCAGCGAGCGCCCCTTCCACCACCACGGCGACCACTACCAGGCCGAGAACGCCTTCTCGGAAGTCAAGCCGGTGCAGACGCAGGACGGCCTGCCCCATGTGCCGGTGTACTTCGGCGGCGCGTCCGAGGCGGCGCTGAAGGTGGCCGGCAAGCATGCCGACGTGTACGCGCTGTGGGGCGAGACGCTGGACCAGGCGCGCGACCTGACCACGCGTGTGCGGGCCGAGGCCGCGCGCCATGGCCGGCAGGTGAACTTCTCGGTGTCCTTCCGCCCCGTGCTGGCCGACACCGAAGAGGCCGCCTGGGCCCGCGCCGACCGCATCCTCGAAGAAGCGCGCCGCCTGCGCGTGGTGGCCGGCTATTCGCGCGGCGGCCCGCTGCAGAGCGAAGGCGCGCGCCGCCTGCTGGCCGCAGCCAACCAGGGGCCGCGCGTGGACAAGCGCCTGTGGACGGCCATCGCGCAGGAGACCGGCGGCCGCTCCAACAGCACCGGCCTGGTCGGCACGCCCGAGCAGGTGGCCGAAGCGCTGCTCGACTACTGGGAACTGGGCGTGACCACCTTCCTGATCCGCGGCTTCGATCCGCTCGAAGATGCGCTGGACTACGGCCGCGAGCTGATCCCGCGCACGCGCGCCCTGATCGCCGAGCGCGCCGCGGCCCGTCGCGCGGAAGCCCAACGCCGGGTGGCCTGAAGCGATGAACGCCCCCGTCCACGCCGCCCATCTGCAACCCGCCGCCAGCGCGCTGCGGGCCCGCTTCCATGCGCAGCCGCAGGCGCGCTACTGGTTCGACCCGGCGCCGCCGCGCACCACGGTGGAGGCCGAGCGCCGCCATCGGCAGGAGCGGCTGGCCGGCGCCTTCCGCCTCTTCGCGCGGCACGGCTTCGACCTGGGGCTGGCCGGCCACATCACGGCCCGTGACCCGGAGCTGTCCGATCACTTCTGGGTCAACCCGCTGGGCGTGCACTTCTCGCGCATCAAGGTGTCGGACCTGCTGCTGGTCAACAGCCGGGGCGAGACGGTGATCGGCGACCGGCCGCTCAACAAGGCGGCCTTCGCCATCCATGCCGCCATTCACGAGCGGCATCCGGACCTGGTGGCCGCCGCCCACACCCATTCGACCTACGGCAAGGCCTTCTCCACCCTGGGCCGGCCGCTGCTGCCGCTCACGCAGGACGCCTGCGTGTTCCACGGCGACGTGGCGCTGTTCGACGACTTCACCGGCATGGTGGTCGACCTGTCGGAAGGCGCCCGCATCGCCGAGGCGCTGGCCAAGCCCGACGGCGGCTTCGGCAAGGGCGCCATCCTGCGCAACCACGGCATCCTGACGGCCGGCCGCTCGGTCGAGGCGGCGGCCTGGTGGTACATCGCGCTGGACAACGCCTGCCACACGCAACTGCTGGCCGAGGCCGCCGGCACGCCGCGCCCCATCGACGAGGCCACGGCCCGCCACACGCACGCGCAGATCGGCGGGCCCGAAGGCGGCATCCATGCATTCGAGAGCCTGTATCAGCCGCTGGTGGCCGCCGAGCCGGACCTGCTGGACTGAGGGCCCTCGCCTCTTCTTCATCTTCTTCCACGACGCCATGACCTCGACATCCCTGCCCCTTCCCGCCTCGCGCCGCCAGCTGCTGCGCGCGGGCGGTGCTGCCGCCGTGGTTGCCGCCGGCGGCCTGCTCGCATCGCGCGCCTGGTCCCAGCCACGCAAGCTTACCTTCGCCTGGAACGCCAGCGCCTTCTGCCTCTCGCCGGTGGTGGTGGCGCAGGAGCGCGGCTTCTTCGAGAAGAACGGCCTGCAGGTGGAGCTGGTCAACTACACCGGCTCCACCGACCAGCTGCTCGAATCGCTGGCCACCGCCAAGGCCGACGCGGCCGTGGGCATGATCCACCGCTGGCTCAAGCCGCTGGAAGCGGGCTTCGACGTCAAGATCGTCGGCAGCTCCCACGGAGGCTGCGTGCGGCTGGTGGGCAGCAAGGACGCCGGCGTCACGCAGCTCGCGCACCTGAAGGGCAAGACCATCGGCGTCTCGGACATCGCGAGCCCGGGCAAGAACTTCTTCTCCATCCTGCTCAAGAAGAACGGCATCGACGCCGACCGCGAGGTGCAGTGGCGCCAGTACCCGGCCGACCTGCTGGACGTGGCCGTCAACAAGGGCGAGATCCAGGCCATTGCCGATGGCGACCCCACGCTCTACCTGATCGAGAAGCGCAACGCCGGCAAGTACACCGAGCTGGCCACCAACCTCTCGGGCGAATACAAGGACAAGGTCTGCTGCATCGTCGGCGCCCGTGGCGAGCTGGTGCGCAAGGACAAGCCCACCGTGGCCGCGCTGGTGCGCTCCATCGTGCAGGCCTCCGACTACGTGGCCGACAACCCCAACGAGTCGGCGAAGCTCTTTGCCAAGTACTCGCCCAAGGTGCCGGTGGAGGACCTGCAAGCCCTGCTCGGCACGCTGACGCACCGCCACCATCCCACCGGCCGCAGCCTGCGCGACGAGGTGGAGTTCTATGCGCGCGACTTCCGCTCGGTGGGCGTGCTCAAGAGCAGCACCGATCCGAAGCGCCTGGCGGACCACGTGTCTTACGACGTGCTGGCGTAACAGAAAACACCCCCCATGCCGCTTCGCGGCTCCGGGCGGCCGCCAGAGGCAGCTGCTCTTCGGGCACGTCCAAGCCTGCGCAGGCAGGCTTGGAGCCTCGGCCCTCAGCCCCTCTCGTTCGCCTTCGGCCTGGAGGGGGGCGCACCCAGAGGCCTGGCGAAGCCAGTTCCTCGGGTGCCCTGGCATGGCCTGCTCTGCGGCCACTTGATCCTTGTCGGGGTGCCGGTCTCGTGCCATATGGGTGGCGCGCGGCGCCATGGAACACTGAAATGACGACTTTTGATTCCGCACTTTCGCGCTGGACGCCCGCCGACGGGCCCGCGCTCGACGCACCGCCGGCAGCGGCGCCCCCGCCCCCTGCAGCGGCCATCGCGATGCCGCCGAGCGCGATCCCAATCGCACGCGCCGCGAGACTCTGGCCACGCGGCCTGCTGGCCGCCCTGGCCTGGCTCGGCCTGGGCGTGCTGACGCTGGCCTGGCCCAACAAGCCAGCCGGATTCAGCGACTGGACCTTCACCACCGAATTCGGCCTGGCGGCCCTGGTGGTCGGTGCGTTGCTGCTGGTGCCCGCGCTGGTGCGCCGCGCCCGTGGCGGTCGCGCTGGCGCACGGCTGGTGCACGCGGGCGCCTGGCTCGTGGCGCTGCCGGGGCTGCTGGCGCTGTGGGAGGTCTTGACGGCCAAGCTGGGCCTGCTGCCGCCGCCCTTCTTCGCACCGCCGCAGAGCCTGATCGACGTGGCGGTGGAGGACTGGCCGCGCCTGGGCCTGTCCACCGCGCATTCGGTGCGGCTGCTGGCACACGGTTTCGTGCTGGGCGCGCTGGTCGGCTTCATCACCGGCGTGTGGATCGGCTGGTCGCGCGTGGCGGGCTACTGGGTGCATCCGGTGCTGCGCTTCCTGGGGCCGGTGCCGGCTTCGGCGCTGTTGCCGCTGGCCTTCTTCTTCGCGCCGTCGAGCTATGCCGCCGCGGTGTTCCTGATCGGGCTGGCCACCTTCTTCCCGGTGGCGGTGCTGTCGTGGTCGGGCGTGGCGGCGGTCAACCGCCAGTACTACGACGTGGCGCGCACGCTGGGCGCAGGCGAGTGGTTCCTGGTGCTGCGCGTGGCCGTGCCGGCCGCGCTGCCGCAGGTCTTCGTCGGCCTGTTCATGGGCCTGGGCGCATCGTTCTCGGTGCTGGTCACGGCCGAGATGATGGGCGTGAAGGCCGGCCTGGGCTGGTACCTGCAGTGGGCCCAGGGCTGGGCCGCCTACGCCAACATGTATGCCGCGCTGATCGTGATGGCCGTGCTCTGCTCGGGCCTGATCACGCTGCTGTTCACGGTGCGCGACCGCGTGCTGTCGTGGCAGAAAGGGACCGTCAAATGGTGATCCCGCTGCTGCGCGAATACGACGACGCCACCGAAGAGGCATCGCCGCCGGCCTCCGCGGGCACGGCCCCGGGCGGCGCGCGCATCGACATCGAGAACGTCAGCCACTGGTTCGACGTGCCCGGCGGCAACAAGCTGCAGGCGCTGGACGGCATCGACCTGCATGTGGCGCCCGGCGAGTTCGTGGCCCTGCTCGGGCCCAGCGGCTGCGGCAAGTCCACGCTGCTGCGCCTGGTCGCCGGCCTGGAGCCCGCCACCACGGGCCGGCTGGCGCAGGACGGTGCGGCCATCACCCGGCCCGATCCGTCGCGGATCGTCGTCTTCCAGGACCCCACGCTCTACCCCTGGCGGCGCGTGCGCGCCAACGTGGCGCTGGGCCCGCAGGCGCGCGGCGTGCTGCGCCAGCAGGCCCACCGCGTGGACGACGCGCTGGCCCGCGTGGGCCTGGCCGAGTTCGCCGATGCCTTCCCGCACCAGCTGTCGGGCGGCATGGCCCAGCGCGTGGCACTGGCCCGCGCGCTGGTCAACGACCCGCGCCTGCTGATCCTGGACGAGCCGCTGGGCAAGCTCGACTCGCTCACGCGCCTGCAGATGCAGGGCGAGCTGCTGCAGCTGTGGCAGCGCAGCGGCTTCTCGGCCCTGCTGGTCACGCACGACGTGGAAGAGGCGCTCTTCCTCGCCCAGCGCGTCGTGGTGCTGAGCGATCGGCCGGCGCGCATCGTGGCGCAACTGCAAGTCGACCTGCCCTATCCGCGCCACCGCGGCCATCCGCGGCTGGCCGAGCTGCGGCACGAGGCGCTGCGCCACCTGGGCCTGGATGCGAGCTGGTAGTCCCCGCCGTCCAGGTGATGTGAGCGCGGACCGCCCGCGTCCGTGTCCGCGTCCTGGAAGGGGATCGTTGCGATGACCACGCCACCCGATGCCCTTTGGCTGCAGTGGCTGCTGGGCGTCCTGCAGTCCGGCCAGGCGGCGCTGCTGCAGGCGCTGCACGCCGTGGGCTTGGTGCCCGCGCTGTACGGCCAGCCCGCATGGCCCTGGGCCTCGCGGCTGGCGGGCGACACCCTGCTCTTCGACCTGGGCCAGGCGCGCCGGCTGGCGCTCACCCTGGGTCTGCTGGTGCTGGCCCTGGTCGTTGCCGCACTGGGCCTGCTGTGGCGCCGGCGGCGCGTGTGGCTGCTGGTGGTGGCCGGCCTGCTGCCTTTGCTGGCGCCCTGGCCGCAGTGGGAGGCCATGCGCGTGGCCGCCACGCCCGCCAGCTTCCACGTCTCTCCCATCGGCTTCGAGGCCGGCGCCATCGTGCGCGGCCATCAGCTCTACCGCCAGCTGTGCGTGGACTGCCACGGCGCCGACGGTCGCGGGCACGGACCCCTGGCAGCGCAGCAAGCGGTGTGGCCGCCCAACCTGGCCGGCCCGCTGCTGTGGCGGCGGGCCGACGGCGACCTGTTCTGGCACGTGCTGCACGGCATGCGGGATGCGCGCAGCGGCCAGCCTTCGATGCCGGCCTTCGCAGACAGGCTCTCGGCGGACGACGCCTGGGCCCTGATCGACGCCATGAAGGCGCTGGCCGCCGGCCAGATGCTGCGGCAGACCGGCCAATGGCTGCAGCCGGTGCGGTTGCCGGCCTTTGCCGTCCGATGCGCAGGCGCGCCGCGGCGCCAGTCCAGCGCCGCACTGCAAGGCCAGCGTCTGCGGGTGATCGCACCGGGCGCCGGCCAAGTCCCGACGCCCGACCCGCGCGTGGTCACCGTGGCGCTCGCCCCGGCATCCGGCAACACGGACTTGCCGCATGTGGACGCCGCGGATTGCGAGACGCCCCAAGCCGACGCCTGGCGCGCCCTGGCCCTCGTCGCGGGCAATGCAGACGACCCCGGGGCGCTCGCCGGCACGCAGTTCATCGTGGACCGCGAGGGCTGGCTGCGCGCCCGGGCGGCGCCCGACGCCGCCGATTGGCGGGAAGACGACCTGGTGTGCCGTGCGCCGTCGGACGCTTCCCCATCCCCATCTGCACCCGCATCCGCGACGCGCCTGACCGCGCTGGACGGGCTGGGCAGCCTCATTGCGCGCATGGACGCAGAGCCCGTGCGCTACGTCAAGGGTGGCCTTGTGCACTGAACGCCAAGCCGCCGCGGCCCACCGCGCCGGGCCGCCCTCCCCGCCCTTCCTTCATCCATCCAGGAGATCCATCCATGTCCCATGTCCTTCGCCCCACCCCCAGCCGCCGCCGCTTCCTGGCCGGCGGCTCCGTCCTCGCGGCGGGCCTGGCGCTGCCCCCCCTGGGCGCCCATGCCCAGTCCCGCCCCGTGCTCAAGGCCGGTGACCAGAAGGGCGGCCTGCGCGCCCTGCTCGAAGCCGCTGGCGCCCTTGACGGCCTGGGCTACGACATCCAGTGGTCCGAGTTCCCCGCGGCTGCGCCGCTGGCCGAAGCACTCAACGCGGGCGCGGTCGACTCCGGCCCCATCGGCGATGCGCCGCTGATCTTCGCCCTGGCCGCCGGCACGCGCGTCAAGGCCATCGGCGCCAACCGCAGCGATGCCTATGGCACGGCGGTGCTGGTGCGGCCCGATTCGCCGCTGCGCAGCGCTGCGGACCTCAAGGGTCGCAGCGTGGCCACCAACCGCGGCTCCATCGGTCACTTCGTCACGCTCAAGGCCATCACCGCCGCGGGGCTGCAGCCGGGCGACGTGAACCTGCGTTTTCTGCCGCCGGCCGACGCCAAGCTGGCCCTGACGCAGGGTTCGGTCGATGCCTGGGCCACCTGGGAGCCCTACACCGCCATGGCCGAGACGGCCGGCCATGCCCGCGTGCTGGTCAGCGGCCGCGGCCTGCTGCCGGGCCTGAGCTACCTGGCCGCCACCGATGCCGCCATCGCGGCCAAGCGACCGGTGCTGCAGGACTTCCTGCAGCGCGTGGCCCGCGCCCAGCAATGGGCCAATCGCAACGTGGCGGGCTACTCGGCCACGCTGGCGCGCATCATCGGCATCTCGCCCGAGGCGGCCCGGCTGCAGTTCGAGCGCCGCCAACAAGCCTGGGTGCCCATCGACGAACGCGTGGTGGCCGACCAGCAGGCCACGGCCGACTTCTATGCCAAGGTGGGCCTGATCAGGACGCCGCTGCAGGTGGTGGGCACCTTCGACAAGGGCTTTGCACTGGCGGGTTGAGCGCCAATGCGGCTGCGGCCCCACAATGCAACCGCAGCGCGCCGCCCGGCGCCGATGCCAGGGTTGCAATGCGCGAGCCCTGCCCCCACGCAGGGGGCTGACCATCGGGGCGCTTCGACCGCCCCCTGCCGCTGACTGAGGCCCGCTTCCTGCAGCGGGCCAAGGAACCCCGCGACACCGTCGCGGATTCCCAGGACGTCCCGACCGGCGCCGTGCAACTCGCCCGGCCGGCAGGGGCCCTCTTGCCCATCTCCCTCCCGGCGGGTCGCTCGCGGGCCTCTCCTGCTCGCGGTGCACTGAAAGGCGCGCATGCATCCAGTCCTTCAGTCCGCCTTGCGGCCCCGGGCCGCCGGTCCCTGGGCCGATACCGCGCCCGTGCGCGAGGAGCTGTTCGGCATCGAACGGCTGGAGCAGCACGCACGCAGCCTCGCCATCGCCCAGCAGGTCAGCCACCGGCCACCCCGGGTGCCGTCCCTGCATGCCCGGCTGCGCGACAACGCCGGCGAACTGCTGCGAGCCTACCGTTCGGGTGCCGCGGAAGTGGCAGCGGGCCGCGGCGTGGTGCCGGCCGCCGAGTGGCTGCTGGACAACTACCACGTGGTGGAGGCCCAGATGCGCGAGATCCGCACCGACCTGCCCCCCGGCTACTACCGCCAGCTGCCCAAGCTGGCCGAAGGCCCCCTGGCGGGCTATCCGCGCGTCTTCGGGCTGGCATGGGCCTTCGTCGCCCACACCGACAGCCACTTCGATCCGGTCGTGCTGCGTCGCTTCATCGCGGCCTACCAGGAAGTGCAGCCGCTGGACATCGGCGAACTCTGGGCCGTGGCGATCACCCTGCGCATCGTGCTGGTGGAGAACCTGCGCAGGCTGGCCGACCAGATGATCGCGGGGCGCGCCGCGCGCGCCGATGCGCAGGCGCTCGCCGACCGGCTGCTGGCGCCCGACGGCGCCTACACCGCCTTGCAGCGCGACATCGAGTCCCGGCCGGACGGCCCGATCTCCGAGCTGTTCGCCGCACAGCTGGCCAAGCGCCTGCGCGACCAGGACCCCCGCACCACGCCCGCACTGCAGTGGCTGGACGAGCGCCTGCGCCGCCAGGGCGCCGATGCGGACCTGGCCATCCTGCATGCGCAGCAGCGCCAGGGCGCCTCCAACGTGTCGGTGCGCAACATCATCACCAGCATGCGCCTGATGTCGGACATCGACTGGGCGGACCTGTTCGAGAGCAACAGCCTGATGGACGCGCGGCTGCGCGAGGGCAGCGCCTTCGCGCAGATGGACTTCCCCACGCGCAACCGCTATCGCACGGCCATCGAGCAACTGGCCCGCGGCTCGCCGCTGTCCGAGCTGGAGATCGCCGGGCAGGCCGTGGCGATCTCGGCCGCGCAGGCGGACCCGTCGCCGCTGGACGGGCCGGCGCCGGTCACCGACCCCGGCCACGCCCTCATCGGCGAGGGGCGCGACGCACTGGAGCGGGCCATCGGCTTCCGGCCCCCGCTGGGCCTGCGCCTGGACCGCTTCGGCGTGCGCCTGGGCATCGGCGGCTATGTGGCGGCCATCCTGGCGCTGGCGGTGCTGCTGCTGGGTGCGGCGGGCTGGGCCCTGCTGGGCGCGGGCGCGCTGGCGGCCATCTCCCCCGCGCTGCTGGCGGCGCTCGCCCTGGCCGCCTTTCTGCCGGCCACCGAACTCGCGACGGCCCTCGTGCAGCGCGCCATCACCGCCCGCACGCGCGCCGCGGTGCTTCCGGCCCTGGCCCTGGCCGACGGCGTGCCGGCCCACCTGCGCACACTGGTCGTCATGCCCACGCTGCTGACCAGCGAGGCGGAACTGCGCGAGCACATCGAGCGGCTCGAAGTGCACCATCTCGCCGGGGCGGGGGGCGAGCTGTGCTTCGCGCTGCTGTCGGACGGGCTGGATGCGGACACCGAGGTGCAGGACGGCGACGCCCACCTGATCAGCGTGGCGCAGGAGGCCATCGCCGCCCTGAACCGGCGGCACGGCCCGGCGCCGGGCGGCCCGCGCTTCCACCTGCTGCACCGCCGGCGGCGCTTCAACGCCAGCGAGAACCGCTGGATGGGCTGGGAGCGCAAGCGCGGCAAGCTGCACGAGCTCAACCGGCTGCTGCGCGGCGCCACCGACACCAGCTTCATGGCGCTGGACGGCGGCGCTGCCGACCCCGCGCTGCACCCCGACCTCCTGGCCGGCGTGCGCTACGTCATCACGCTGGATGCCGACACCCGGCTGCCGCGCGACGCGGCGCTGCGCCTGATCGGCAAGATGGCCCATCCCCTGAACCGCGTGCGCTGGAGCGACGCCGAACAGCGCGTGGTGGGGGGCCACGCCATCCTGCAGCCGCGCGTGACGCCGGCCCTGCCACTGGGCCGCGAGGGTTCGCTCTACCAGCGGCTGTCGTCCGGCCCCGGCGGGATGGACCCGTACGCCGCCGCCGTCTCCGACATCTACCAGGACCTGTTCGGCGAAGGCTCCTACACCGGCAAGGGCATCTACGACGTCGATGCCTTCGAGGCCGCCCTGGCGGGGCGCATTCCCGAGAACGCGATGCTCAGCCATGACCTGTTCGAGGGCGTGTTCGCGCGGGCCGGCCTGGCTTCGGACATCGAGGTGGTCGAGGACTTTCCGGCCCGCCACGACGTCGCGGCGCGGCGCCAGCACCGGTGGACGCGTGGCGACTGGCAACTGCTGCCCTGGGTGCTCGGGCGGCGCCACGCGGGCGCGCCGGTGCCCCCGGTGGGCCGCTGGAAGATGATCGACAACCTGCGGCGCTCGCTGCTGGCGCCGGCCGGCTGGCTGGTGCTGGCCCTGTGTGCCGCACTGCCCTGGCCGCAGTCGCTGCACGGCATGGCACTGCTGGCACTGGCCCTGGCCGTACCGGCCTTCCTGCCGAGTCTGGCCGGGCTGCGCCCGCCGCGCCCGGGCATCGGGCTGGGCAGCCACCTGCGCGGGCTGGCCGGCGACCTGCGGATGGGCCTGCTGCAGGCCGGCTGGGCCCTGGCCCTGCTGGCCGACCAGGCCTGGCGCGCGCTCGACGCCATCGTGCGCACCCTGACCCGGCTCTACGGCACCCACCGCCATCTGCTGGAATGGACGACCGCCGCCCAGGCCAGCGCCCGCCCGCGGCCGGGCGTGGCGGGCTTCTATGGCCAGATGGCCGGCGGCCTGCTGCTGGCCGGGGTGCTGGCCGTGGGCGTCGGCCTGTTCGCACCTGCCGCCTGGCCGATGGCGGCGGGCCTGGCGGCGCTCTGGTTCGCGGCGCCGGCCCTGGCCTGGCGCGCCAGCCGCCGCCCGCCCTTGTCGCCGCCCGGCGCTGCGGGCGCCGCCGACGCCCTGGCCCTGCGCCGCACGGCGCGCCGCACCTGGCGCTTCTTCGAGACCTTCGTGACCCCGGCCGAGCACATGCTGCCGCCGGACAACTTCCAGGAAGACCCGAAGCCGGTGGTCGCGCACCGCACCTCGCCCACCAACATGGGTCTGTACCTGCTGTCGACCGTGGCGGCGCGCGACTTCGGCTGGGCCGGCGCCCTGCAGACCTGCGAGCGGCTGGAAGCGACCTTCTCCAGCCTGCAGACACTCGAGCGCTTCCGCGGCCATTTCTACAACTGGTACGACACCCGCACGGCGCAGGTGCTGGCGCCGGCCTACGTGTCGTCGGTGGACAGCGGCAACCTGGCGGGCCATCTGATCGCGCTGGCCAACGCCTGCGAGGAATGGCTGGGCGCCACGCCGCCGTCCGACTGGACGCAGGGCGCGGGCGATGCGCTCGCGCTCGCCCGCGAATCGGCGCTCGCCGCCCCTGCGGCCCAGGGGCCGCAGGGCGTGCGGTTGCGCATCCTGCTCGACGACATCGAAGCGGGGCTGCGGGACGCCGCCGGCCTGTCGCTGCCCGTGCTTCAGCGCCTGGCCGACAAGGCCGAGGAGGCGGCCCGCGCCCTGGTGCCCGCGGCGCAGGGCGAGCCGGACGCGCAGGACGATGCGCTGTTCTGGACCGGCGCGCTGCGCCAGCGCATCGCGCAGCAGGCGCGCGACCTCGCCTCGTCTGCGGCCGGGCCGCAGGGCCTGGATGCCCGGTGGCGGTCGCTGGCGCAGCAGGCGCGCGCCCTGGCGCTGGGGATGGACTTCGCCTTCCTGCTCGACCCCGAGCGCAAGCTGCTGTCCATCGGCTATGCCGCAGTGGACAACGCGCTCGACGACAACTGCTACGACCTGCTGGCCTCCGAGGCCCGCCTGGCCAGCCTGTTCGCCATCGCGAAGGGCGACGCGCCCACGCGCCACTGGTTCCGGCTGGGCCGCACCGCCATCCCGGTCGGCCGGGGCTCGGCCCTGGTGTCGTGGTCGGGTTCGATGTTCGAGTACCTGATGCCCTCGCTGGTGATGCGCGCACCGGCCGGCAGCCTGCTCGAGCAGACCAACCGGCTGATCGTGCAGCATCAGGTGGCCTACGGCCGGCTCCGAGGCGTGCCCTGGGGCATCTCCGAGTCGGCCTACAACGCCCGCGACCTGGAGTTCACCTACCAGTACTCCAACTTCGGCGTGCCGGGCCTGGGCCTCAAGCGCGGCCTGGCCGACGACCTGGTCGTCGCGCCCTATTCCACCGGCCTGGCCACGATGGTCGATGCCGGGCTTGCGCAGCGCAACTTCGCGCACCTGCAGCGCCTGGGTGCGCTCGGGCGCCATGGCTTCTACGAGGCACTGGACTTCACGCGCGCGCGGCTGCCAGGCGGCTCGCCGGTCGCCATCGTGCGCAACTACATGGCGCACCACCAGGGCATGACGCTGGTGGCCATCGCCAATACGCTGCAGGGCGGGCGCATGCGCGAGCGCTTCCATCGCGAGCCGATGATCCAGGCCTGCGAGCTCCTGCTGCAGGAGCGCATGCCCCGCCTCGTCGCCGTGGCGCAGCCCCGCGCCGAGGAAGTGCACGCCGGAAGCGCCGGCGCGCAGGCCGACCTGCACGCGGTGCGCCGGATGGACCCGGGCGCGGCCGCAGCACCGGCCACGCACCTGCTGTCCAACGGGCGCTACGCCGTCATGCTGACCGCCGCCGGCACGGGCTACAGCCGATGGCGCGACCTGGCCGTGACCCGCTGGCGCGAAGACCCCACCCGCGACGACTGGGGCGCCTACGTCTACCTGCGCGACATGGACAGCGGCCGCATCTGGTCCGCCGCGGCGCAGCCCGGGGGCGCGCCCGCCGACAGCCAGGAGGTGGTCTTCGCCGAGGACCATGCCGCCTTCACGCGGCACGACGGCAGCCTGACGACCGTGATGGAGGTGCTGGTGTCGGCCGAGGCGGACGGCGAGGTGCGCCGCGTGACGGTGGTCAACACCGGCCGCAAGGCGCGGGAGGTCGAACTCACCTCCTACGCCGAGGTGGTGCTGGCGCCGCCCGCGGCCGACGATGCCCACCCGGCCTTCGCCAAGATGTTCGTGCAGACCGACTACCTGCCCGAGTTCGGCGCACTGGTGGCCACGCGCCGCCCGCGCACGCCGGACGAGCCGCCCGTCTGGGCCGCGCATTTCGCCGTGGTGGAAGGCACGGCCACGGCGCCGGCGCAGTACGAATCCGACCGCGCGCGCTTCCTGGGCCGGGGACGCTCGGCCGCCGCGCCGCAGGCCATGCGGCACGGCGTCGCGCTGTCCGGCACCACCGGCACGGTGCTGGACCCGGTCTTCGCGGTGCGGCACCGCGTGCGCATCGCGCCCGGGGGCACCGCGCGCCTGGCCTTCTGGACCCTGGTGGCCGCCTCGCGCGAGGCCTTGCTCGACCTGCTGGACCAGCACCACGACCGCAGTGCCTTCGGCCGCGCCCGCACGCTGGCCTGGACGCAGGCGCAGGTGCAGTTGCGCCATATCGGCATCGAGGCCGATGAAGCCGCGGACTTCCAGCGGCTGGCGGCGCCGATCCTCTATGCAGACGCCCGCTTCCGCACCTCGGCCGAAGCGATGGCGCGCGGCGCCGGCCCGCAATCGGGGCTGTGGCGGCATGCCGTCTCGGGCGACCTGCCGATCGTGCTGCTGCGCATCGACGACATCGAGGACATCGCCGTGGTGCGCCAGCTGCTGCGCGCCCACGAGTACTGGCGCATGAAGGGGCTCAGCGTCGACCTGGTGATCGTCAACGAACGCGCCTCGTCCTATGTGCAGGACCTGCAGATGGCCATCGAGACGGCCGTGCGGCGCAGCCAGTCGCGCCCCCGCCTGGATGGCGAGGCGCCGGGGCGGGGCACGGTCCACACGCTGCGCGCCGACCTGATGGACGCGCCGGCGCGTGCCCTGCTGCAGTCGGCCGCGCGCGTTGTGCTGCTGGCGCGCCGCGGCGACATCGCGCGGCAGCTCGCGCGCACGCCCCTGGCAGCGCCCGCCGTGCGCCCCGCGCCCGAACCTGCCGTAGCGGCGCCCGCCGCCACCGTGCCGCCGATGCCGGCACGGGCCCCGGACACGGCCGGGCTGGAGTTCTTCAACGGCCTGGGCGGCTTCGACTGCGACGGCCGCGAATACGTGACCGTGCTCGCCGACGGCCGGACCACCCCGGCCCCGTGGATCAACGTCATCGCCAACCCAGGCTTCGGCTTCCAGGTCTCGGCCGATGGCAGCGCCAGCACCTGGGCCGTCAACAGCCGCGAGAACCCGCTCACGCCCTGGTCCAACGACCCCGTGACCGACCCCACGGGCGAGGCCTTCTTCGTGCGCGACGAGACCAGCGGCCAGCTCTGGAGCCCCACGGCGCAGCCGATACGGGACCGCGGCACCTACGTCGCGCGCCACGGCCATGGCCACAGCACCTTCCAGCACGAGGCGCACGGCATCGCACTGGAACTGCTGCAGTTCGTGCCGCTGGACGAGCCCGTCAAGGTCTCGCGCCTGCGGCTGCACAACCGCACGGCGCAGGTGCGGCAGCTGTCGGTCACGGCCTATGCGGAATGGGTGCTGGGCCCGTCGCGCGCCGCCTGCGCGCCCTTCCTGCTGACCGAGGTCGACGCCGGCACCGGCGTGCTGCTGGCGCGCAACCCGTGGAGCACGGCCTTTCCCGGCCGCGTCGCCTTCGCGGACCTCGGCGGCCGGCAGAGCGCCTGGACCGCGGACCGCACCGAGTTCCTCGGCCGCCATGGCAGCCTGGCCGCACCGGCCGCATTGCGCGGGCGCACGCCACTGTCGGGCGCCGTCGGCGCGGGGCTGGACCCGTGCGCCGCCCTGCAATGCCGCGTGCTGCTGCAGCCCGGCGAGACGGTGGACGTGGTCGCCCTTCTTGGGCAGTGCGCCAGCGCGCAGGACAGCCTGGCCCTGGCCGCCCGCTGGCGCGATGCCGACCTGGACGCCGAACTGCAGCGCGTGCGCGACCACTGGGACGGCCTGCTCGGCGCCGTGCAGGTGTGCACGCCCGACCGCGCCATGGACATCCTGCTCAACGGCTGGCTGCTCTACCAGACGCTGGCCTGCCGCATCCGCGCCCGCGCGGCCTTCTATCAGGCCAGCGGGGCCTACGGCTTTCGCGACCAGTTGCAGGACGGCATGGCGCTGGCCTTCGCGCGGCCCGACGAGACGCGCGCGCACCTGCTGCGCGCCGCAGGCCGCCAGTTCGTGGAGGGCGACGTGCAGCACTGGTGGCTGCCGCATTCGGGCCAGGGCGTGCGCACGCGCATCTCGGACGACCGCGTCTGGCTGGCCTTCGCCTGCGCCCACTACCTCGGCGTGTCGGGCGACATGGCGGTGCTGGACGAATCCATCGCCTTCCTGGAAGGGCCCGCGCTGCGCGAGGGCGAACACGACGCCTTCTTCCAGCCGATGCCCGCCGGCACCGCGGCGACGCTGTTCGAGCACTGCGCGCTTGCGCTGGACCAGAGCATCGCGCTGACCGGCGACCTGGGCCTGCCTTTGATGGGCACCGGCGACTGGAACGACGGCATGAACCGCGTCGGCCAGCACGGCCACGGCCAGAGCGTGTGGCTGGGTTGGCTGCTGGTGCGCACGCTGGCGCTGTTCGCCCCGCTGGCCGAGTCGCGCGATCCCGCCCGCGCCGCGCGCTGGCGCAGCCATGCGCAGGCCGTGACCGCGGCGCTCGAGCGCGAGGCGTGGGACGGCGACTGGTACCGGCGCGCCACCTTCGACGACGGCACCTGGCTGGGCACGCGCGATGCCGAGGCCTGCCGCATCGACTCGATCGCCCAGTCCTGGGCCGTGCTCTCCGGCGCGGCCGACCCGGCGCGCGCGCAGGCCGCGATGGACGCGCTGCGCGCGCAGCTGCTGGTGCCCGACCCGGGCCTGGCGCTGCTCTTCACCCCGCCCTTCGACCGCGGCCCGCGCGACCCCGGCTACATCCAGGGCTATCCGCCCGGCCTGCGCGAGAACGGCGGCCAGTACAGCCACGCGGCCATGTGGGCCATCCTGGCGCTCGCGCAGCTGCGGGCCGATCCGCAGGCCGGCACGCACGCCCACGCGCTGTTCGCGCTGGTCAATCCCATCCACCATGCCCGCACGCCCGAGCAGGCGGCGCGCTACCGGGTCGAGCCCTACGTGGTGGCCGCCGACGTGTACTCGGTGCCGCCGCATGCCGGCCGCGGCGGCTGGACCTGGTACACGGGCGCCGCGGGCTGGATGCACCGGGCCGGCATCGAAGGCATCCTGGGCATCCGGCGCGAGGGCGACACCCTGGTCCTCGATCCGTGCATTCCCGCCGAGTGGCCCGGCTTCGAGGCCCGCGTCGTGCTCGGCGCGGCGCACTACGCCATCCGGGTCGACGCGCCGGGCGCGGGGTGTGCCGGCATCGCCGCGGCGTCGCTGGACGGCGTGCCGCTGGCCTGCGACGGCAGCGCCCTGCGCATACCGCTCGCGCCCGGCGCACATCGACTGGAGGTCACGCTATGACGAAACGTTCTTCCGCGCGCGGAACCCCGCGGGCGCCCTCCGCAGCGTATGGCGCAGGAATGATGCACCAGTTCCTCACCGCGAACCGGGGCGCACTGATCGCCCGCTGCCGGGACAAGGTCGCCCTGCGATCGACCCCCCCCGTGGCCGAACAGGAACTCGCGCACGGGATCACTGAATTCCTGGACCAGTTGATCCACACGCTGCTGGCCGAGCGTGCGGACGACACGCAGCGCAGCCGTCAGGTCTCCGGCGTCTCGGGCGGCAGCAGTCGCGCCATCTCGGACATCGCCGAATCCGCCGCCCATCATGGACGGGAACTGATGGGACACGGCTTCACGATCGAGGAAGTGGTCCACGACTACGGCGACCTTTGCCAAGCCATCTCCGACATGGCGTGCGAAACCGGCACGGACATCGGCGTGGATGAGTTCAGAACCCTGAACCGATGCCTGGACAACGCCATCGCCAGCGCGGTGACCGAGTACACCCGTGGCCGCGAACTCGAGGCGGCCGACCGGAACGCCCAGGAACTCAACGAGCGGTTGGGCGTCTTCGCGCACGAACTGCGCAACATGCTCTTTGCTGCCAGGCTGGCGCACCGGGCGATCAAGGCGGGCAACGTGGGCACCAACGGGGCGACAGCCGACGTGCTGGATCGCGCACTGTCCGGCATGGGCAAGCTGATCGACCGATCGCTGGCGGAGGTACGGATCATTGCCGGCATGCCCCCGCAGCGGCGACGCTTCTCTCTGGCCGAGTTCATCGCTGAAATCAAGGTCTCCGCCGAGATGGAGGCGCAAAGCCGGGGCTGCGTGTTCAGCGCCTCCGCCGCCGACCCGACGCTCGCGCTGGAGGCCGATCGCGATTTGATACTGGCAGCCGTGGGCAACCTGCTGCAGAACGCCTTCAAGTTCTCGCGCGCCGACGGGGGCGTGGTCACCCTGCAGGCGAACGCCGCGGAGGAACGCATCCTGATCGCCGTGCAGGACAACGGCGCGGGCTTGTCGGATGTCGCAATGCAGGCGCTCTTCCAACCCTTCACGCAGTTGGGAGACGACCGTAGCGGCATCGGCCTGGGCCTGTCCATTGCCCGTCGAAGCGTTGAACTGAACGACGGCACCCTCGATGTGCGCCACGCGCCCGATCACGGTTGCGTGTTCACCATTGCCATGCCGCGCCACACCTTGCCCTGAACGCCTGGCGCCGACCCGTCATCGCCCCTGTTCCTCCACTTCGAAAAGCACCCATGAAGAACCCATTCCCTGCGCAGGCGCCCGGCTACGACGCCGAGGCGATCACGGCCGTCATCGAGCGGGCGTTCGCCAGCGCGGGCCTCGACACCTCGTCCGCGCCAATGCAGGGCCTGCGGGCCACGCTGCGCCACGCGCTGCATCCGGGCAGTGCGGGTCGCGTCGCCACGCCCGCGGCCCCCGAGCGCGATGCCGTGATCGACGTGCCCGCCCGCGTGACCGATTCCGACAGGGCCGCGGATTCGTTCGAGCGGCACGAATTCCACAGCCCGACCGGTGCCCGCGCCTACAAGCTCTTCGTGCCCGCGCACAGGCCGCCGGCACCCTGCCCCCTGATCGTCATGCTGCATGGCTGCACCCAGTCGGCGGACGATTTCGCAGCGGGCACGCGGATGAACCGGCTGGCGCAGGCGCACGGCTTCCTGGTGGTCTATCCCGAGCAGTCGGCGCAGGCCAATGCGTCGAGATGCTGGAACTGGTTCCAGCCGCAGGACCAGCGGCGCGATGCCGGCGAGCCCGCACTGATCGCCGGCATCGTTCAGGAGGTCGCGACCCGGCACGCCGTGGATCCGGACCGCATCTTCGTGGCGGGGTTGTCCGCGGGCGCGGCGATGGCGGTCGTGATGGGCGAGACCTACCCGGACCTGATCGCCGGCATCGGCGTGCACTCGGGCCTGCCCTACGGCAGCGCGCAGGACATTCCCTCTGCGCTGGCCGCGATGAAGGGCGGACGCCACGCCGCCGGGAGTCACGGCGCCCGCGCCGCCCCTGCGGCGGGGCAGCCGCACCTCCATGCCGTGCAGCGCGTGCCGCTCATCGTCTTCCACGGCGACCGGGACCATACCGTCCAGCACAGCAACGGGGCGCGGATCGTCGAGCAGGCCTGCCAGGCGCATGAGCCGTCGACCCGCAGCACCCACCGCGGCGAAGCGCCGGGCGGGCGTCCCTACAGCCGCACGGTCCATGCGAGCGCACAAGGGCTGGTGTGCATCGAGTCCTGGACGCTCCACGGCGCAGGCCACGCGTGGTCCGGGGGCGATGCGCGCGGCTCGTACACCGATGCCAGCGGACCGGATGCCTCGGCGGAGATGGTGCGCTTCTTCCTCGCCCTGCCGGCTGCGCGGCCCCCTGCGCTTTGAGAGCACCTGACGGCCCGCCCCGGCACGCGCCTGCCGCGGCAGGCCCGGTTGCCAGCCACCAGGAGGGGCGATGACCGATGCGCCGACCGACCCCGCCGCGCCCGTGCGGCTTCCCCGGGCCCTGATCGACCGGATCGCGCCGCCGTTCGTGCGCTTCCTGCACATCGAGGCGGCCGGGGGCGCCGTCCTGCTGGTGGCCACCCTCGTCGCCCTGCTGCTTTCGAACTCCCCCTGGGCCGCCGGCTTCTCCGGCCTCTGGGAAACGCGGCTGGAACTGCGGCTCGGGGACCTGGAATTCGGCCGCTCGCTCAAGGGCTGGATCAACGACGGGCTGATGACGCTGTTCTTCTTCCTCGTCGCGCTGGAGCTCAAGCGCGAAGCGGTCCTGGGCGAGATGCGCCACCCCCGCATGGCAGCCCTGTCGGTGGCCGCGGCATTGGGCGGCATGGTCGCACCTGCCGCGCTCTACCTCGCGCTGCAGTGGGCACAGCCCGGCCAGCACGGCTGGGGCATCGTGATGGCGACGGACACGGCATTCGTCATCGCCTGCCTGGCATTGCTCGGCAAGCGCATCGCGCACAGCCTGCGGGTGTTCATGCTCTTCCTGGCCATCGTCGACGACATCGGCGCCATCGTGGTGGTCGCGGTGGGCTACAGCCACCACATGGACTGGCGCATGCTCGCCCTGGCAGGCCTGTGCATCGGCGTCCTGCGCGTGCTGGCGGCCGCGGGCCTGCGCAGCATCCCGATCTACGTCATCGTGGGCTGCGCCACCTGGCTGGCCATCGACGCCTCCGGACTCCACGCCACCGTCACGGGCGTGATCCTCGGGTTGATGACGCCGGCGCGGCGCTGGGTGAGCGACCGCCGGCTCTATGCCATCCTGGGGCAGGTCATCGCGCATCCGGCGGGCCAGCAGGGCAGCGGCAACACCAGCGACCGCAGGACCTTGCAGGTGGCGGAGATCGCCGCGCGCGAGTCGCTCTCGCCGGTCGAGCGGCTGGAGATGGCGCTGCACCCGTGGGTCAGCTTCTGCATCATGCCGGTCTTCGCCCTCGCCAATGCAGGCCTGGCACTGTCGTGGACGAGCGTCGCGCAGCCTGTGGCGGCGGCGGTGTTCCTGGGTTTCGCCGTCGGCAAGCCGGCCGGCATTCTTCTTTTCAGCGCGCTGGCCTTGCGTTCGGGCCTGGCCCTGCGCCCTGCGGATCTGAGCTGGGGGCAGATCACCGGCGGCAGCTTCCTGGCGGGCATCGGCTTCACGATGGCACTGTTCATTGCCAATCTCGCCCTGGTCGGACCCTTGATGGACAGCGCGAAGATCGGGATCTTCCTGGCCTCGCTGTTCTCGGCCGCCATGGGCCTGGCGCTGCTGGTGTGGATGCCGCGGACACCGCCGCCGACGCGCGGAAAAAGATAAGTGGGGAAAAGCGGCACGCAGGGCGTGATGCGCGTACGATGGGCTCGTTGATATGTGCAAGGCCTTCATTGCATCGGTCTTTTTCCGCGTCTAACGGGCTTGTCCCTCGGCTGTGTCGAATCTCCCTTGTTGATTTTCTTGGCGTCTCTTCACCGGGTGCGCGCCTGCGTCCCGGCAACCTCGAAAGGAAATCGACATGACCACACAAACCGGAACCGTGAAATGGTTCAACGACGACAAGGGCTTCGGCTTCATCGCCCCCGACAACGGCAGCAAGGACCTCTTTGCCCACTTCCGTGAGATCCAGGGCGGCGGCTTCAAGACCCTGACCGAGAACCAGCATGTGCAGTTCGAGGTCGTCCAGGGTGCCAAGGGCCCCCAGGCCTCCAACATTCGCGCCGTGAGCTGAAACAGCCGGGCCCGATGGTCCGGCCGATCTTCCAGGACGGCCTGGCCTCTCAAGCGCGGTTCATCCGCGCTTTTTTATTTCCGGAAGGCACCGTCGCATGAAGAATCTGCAGGAGGCCACCGAGCGCATCTGCGAACTCAAGGGGAGCCTGATCGCCCTGGACGCCTTGCTTCCGTCACTGCTGGAAGCCCTTCCATCCACTGCACACGGCACCTTGGTGCGCGCGTTCGAAGCCCATGCCGAGGCAGCGCGCACGGTCATCCTGAACACGCCCGTGTCGGATCATGTGCTGATCACCTTCGAACGGGACATTGCCCGGACGCAGGCGGTGCTCGCCGGGATCACGCCCGCGCCGGCCAACCCGGATCCGCGCCAGCCCGTGGAGTCTGTTCTGCTGACGACGACGCACATCAGCACCTATGCGGGCGCGCGGCTGCTGACCGGCGCGAGCGGCTTCTTCTTCCGCCGCGACGATCGGCTGTTCCTGGTCACGAACGCACACGTGCTGTCCGACGCGGCCAGCGCCCATGCGCCGGACCGCATCGAGATCGAGCTGCACACCGACACCCGCGACCTCACCCGGTACGCCACCTTCTCGATGCCCCTCTACGAGAAGGGGCTGGCGCTGTGGCGGCAGGCGGCCGACACGGGCGGGCCGGTGGACATCGCCACGCTCGAGATCCAGACCGCGCACCTGCCGGAGGGCTCGGTGCTGCATGCCTTCGACGAATCCCACCTCGCGCCACGCGGCGAGGACGTGGCCGTGGGCGACAACCTGACCGTCATCGGCTTTCCCCTGGGCTTCCACGACACGGTCCATCACCTGGCCGTCGCCCGCAGCGCGTCCATCGCCTCGGCCTATGGCGTGCGCTTCCAGCAGAAGGGCTACTTCCTGACGGATGCGAGGACGCACCGCGGCAGCAGCGGCGCTCCGGTGGTCCGGCGAAGGCTTGGCAGCGACCCGGGCCAGCGCTTGTCGCTGACCTCGTGGCAGCTGCTCGGCGTGCACTCCACGCGCATGGACATGCGCACCCGCGATCTCGTCAAGGACGAGTCGCTCGGCCTGAACTGCGCCTGGTACGCGGATGTGCTGAAGGTGCTGACCCAGGTCACATCCCTTGTGTCCAAGTGATGTGACTCTTCCAGTCAGGCCTTGACGCCGACGCTGACGCTGACGCCCACCACCCGATTGCGGCCTTCGCGCTTGGCGCGGTAGAGCGCACCGTCGGCCAGGCGCAGCAGCGCATCCGGCGTGTGCGGCTGGGTGCCATCCACAGTGAGCACGCCGAGGCTCGCCGTGACATGGGCAGCCACGTCGGAGTGCGTGTGGGCGATGCCCAGGGCCGCGACGGCCAGGCGGGCCTGCTCCGCCACGGCGAGGGCCTGCGCGTGCGACGTGCCGGGCAGGATGCAGGCGAATTCCTCGCCGCCGTAGCGGGCGACCGTGGCACCGGGCACGGCGACGGCGGCCTGGAGGGCCGCCGCCACGCGCTGCAGCGCCAGGTCCCCGTCCACGTGGCCATGCGCATCGTTGTAGGCCTTGAAAGCATCCACATCGGCCAGGATCAGCGACAGCGGTCGGTCCCATTGCCGCTGCCGGCGGCTTTCCGCGTCCAGCTGGATGTCGAAATGGCGCCGGTTGGCCAGCCCGGTGAGCGCGTCGGTCACGCTCAGCCGATAGATGCGGTCGTTGAGCGCGCGCAGCTCGGCCTCGAAACGCTTGCGCTCGGTGATGTCGCGCACGATGGAGCAGTTGAAGCGCCGGCCCTCGTACTCGACGAGGTTGACCGTGACCTCGATGGGGATGTCCACGCCGTCGCGCGACCGATTGACGGTCTCCAGCCGGAAGCTCTTGCGCGCCAGCACCTCGGCCCAGTGCTCGCGCCACCGCGCCTCGTCGAAATGGGGATCGATGTCCCAGACATGCAGGCCCGCCAGCTCTTCGGCGGAATAACCCAGCAGGCGCGTGGTGGCCGGATTCACGAACACGTAGCGGCCGTGCTCGTCCAGCCAGATGATCATGTCGGCCAGCTTGTCCACCGTGACCTGGGTGAGCATGGCCCGGTAGGACGCCTCGCGCGCTTCGTCGTTCTCTGCCATGGTGCGACTCCCGCCTCGTCGGCTCGACCATCCGCTCCCCTGCCTCGATGCCACCAGGCGCGCGGGCGCCACAGTGCATCGCTGTGCCTATTGTTGACGCAGCTGCTCGCGCAGGATGCGGCGCACCTCCAGCATGGCCTGCGGCGTCTCCTGCACGCTGTGCCAGGAGGTGATGACCCGCTCGGACTCGGCGCCGGCCAGGTGGGCGCTGGCATAGGGCACCACGCCGTCGCTGGACTGGGCCAGCGGCAGCCGCGGGTCCTCGCGGCCGATGATGGAGTGATAGCGCACCCGCGGGCTCAGGGGCAGATCGGCCACGGCCCGCACGAAGGGATCTCGGTCGCTCAGGTTGTCGATGCTGTTGGGGATGCGCGGCGGCAGGCCGTTCTCCTGCATCGGCGCGAGCCGCGCCAGCCGGCGGCTCAGGTCGCCCACCTGTTCGAGCATGGCCAGCGGCAGGGTGACGAGATTGGCCACGCGCCGGGCCAGGCCGGTCTCGGCAAAGGGCGTGCCGCGGTGCGGCGCGGCGATGAAGATGGCCCGGTCCACCTGGGGCAGGGCCTGGAAGTCGAAATACTCGGCCAGCTCGCGCTGCAGCGTCGGATCGTCCGCCAGGGCGGCGTCCATGGCCGGTCCCTGGGGCAGCACCGACCACAGGGCGCGGCCCGAGTCCGAAACCAGCAGCCGCGACAGCACGCCGCCCATGCTGTGGCCCACCAGCACCATGTGGCGCGAGGCCGGTGCCGTGCCCTGCGGGTCGAAGTGCGCCAGCGTCTGCTGCAGCGCCTGTGCGATGTTGCGGCGGTTGAGCACCAGTGGCGCATTGGTGGGGTAGTACACCTGCCAGATCTGGTAGTGCTGGCGCAGCGTCTCGTCGCCCAGCACCTCGTTGGCCACGTTGACCCAGGCCTCCGGGCTGCTGGCCAGGCCATGCAGCATGACGACGATGCCGCGCTCGGGGTCGTAGGGCTGCATGAGCTGCACCTGCGGCTGCACGATGCCGTCCGACAGGCCCAGCAGCGTGCGCAGCGCCTGTGTCGCGAAGCCCGAGCGGGCCAGCCACAGCCCGTAGCCGGCCGTGAAGTTGGCGGCCAGCGGCGCGGGCACGCCCGCCAGGTCGACCCGCTCGCTGCGGTAAGGGTCGTACAGGCGCACCTGCACGCGGTGCGTACGCAGCACCTCGGCCGGCGTGCGGCCCTCGAAGGTCAGCAGGGCCGTGAGGGCCGGGTAGCGCATGGGGACGAAGGGCGCGTGGACCGGGCCGCGTTCCGGCGGCGGCAGCACGGCCACCAGCGGAGCGCCGAAGCCATCGCGCCGGTAGGTGTTGCGCAGGCCGGTGAAGCGCAACGACGAGGCCGCCAGCAGTTCCTGAGGCAGTGGCATGTCGCTGGCGAAGCCGGGACTGTCGAGCCGCGCCGACAGCTGCCAGCGGCCCACGGCGAGTTCGGCCACCTCGCCGGTCGTGGCACCGGCATCGGGTGCGCGGGCGTCGCGCGCATGGCGGTGGAACAGCCGCGTCACGGTCCGCTGCACCGCGAAGTTGTAGTAGTCGCGCACCTGGGTCTGCCGGTCCTCGAAGGCGCGGTCGCCCGGACTGCGGCGCGTGAGGAAGAGGTAGGCCCAGGCATGGCGTGCCGTCTCCAGCCAGGCATCGACCGCGGTGTCATCGGCGTCGCCACCCTGGCCGGACGCCTGCGCGTCCGGCGCGATGGCCGGTTGCCGGTCGGACTCCAGCGCGGCCTGCAGCCACAGCTCGGCCAGCGCCGACAGCCGCTGCTCGTCGGTGATGCCCTCGGCCTGCGACAGCGCCTGCCGGCAGGTGTCGGGGGCCTCGCCGCAGTCGTCGATGCCGGCCACGCGCGCGACCTCCTGCGCGGCGCCGCTCAGGCGCCCGGTGGTCAGCACGTCGCCTCGCCGCTCGGCCAGGTAGCGCGCGGGCGAGACGGACGACACCGACACCGCCGCGCAACCGGACACCAGCAGGGCCACGGCGAGCAGGAACAGCGCCGCCCACGGGCCGCGGCCCGACTGGCGCAAGGGCGCCGCCGCGTTCATCGCGCGGCCTCCATGCCCGGGATACCGCGTCGGATGGCCTGCGAGAACTGCGGGTCGGCATCGGCCGCCTTCGCCCGCTCGGTGATGCGGCCGGCGGCGCGCAGCGTCTCCAGGTCCGCCTTGGCAGCCAGGCCGTCGATGGACTTCAGGTACTCCGGCAGGTAGCCCGAGGCCAGCAGCCGCCAGTCCAGCGGCAGGCCACCCACGATGCGCCGCGCCATGTCGAACACGATGGTGGTGCAGTTGGCCGTGAGCGTGGAATAGAAGCGCGGGTGCGCCGCCAGCGTGGTCGACTGGTCCAGGTACGCCAGGAAGAGCGAGCGCATGGCCGCCGGCGGCATGGCGACGCGGTAGAGGTAGGCGTCCTCGCCGCGCACATTGGTGCGCACGCGCAGCACGTCGCGCTCGTCGGCGGCCACCAGGGCCAGCTCGAACTGCTTGAAGAAGCCGGCCACGGCCGAGAAGGACTCGCCACGCTCCTTGCGGATCTCGACCGAGTACACGAGGTAGCGCGTGCCGCCCTGCCCGTCGTCGAAGCCGAAGGAGACCAGGGTGTGGGCGATGGCCGGGCCCATCCAGTACGACAGGGCCATGTCCACGCTGCGCAGGCGGTCGAGGTCGTACTGGCGCGTCTCCCAGCGCACGGTGTAGTCGTCGTCGCTGCGCCACTCGAAGTTGCGCACGTTGCGCAAGGTGACGATGGAGCCGGCCACCGAGGGCTCGATGTGCCGGGCCACATCGTCGGCCCAGTCGCGCGTGTCCGAAGGCGCGATGCGGCCCCACCACACCAGCAGCAGCGCGAAGGCGAGGACATAGGCGGCCAGCGCACGGCCATGGAAGGGCCGCCACGGCCGCCCGATGACCCCGAGCGCGGCCAGGCCCCAGGCCGCCGCGGCCGCGATGCGCCCGCCTTCGGGCAGCGGCAGCCGGTAGTACAGCGCCAGCGCCGACCACAGGCCCGTACCCAGCAACACCAGCACGAGCAGGCCCCGGCCCATGCCGATCAACAGCCGCCTCATGGCGCCAGCGCCTCGCGCAGCAGCGCGATGTGGCTGCGCCGCTGCTGCTCCAGCGTGACCGGCGCGCCCTCGCCCTGCCCGTGCATCAGCTGCCACAGCACGACCTGTGCGATGGGCGCCATCAGCAACCAGGGCGAGGCCGTGAGCACGCCCTGCCCCAGGCTGCCCTGGCGCACGGCGCGGCGCACCAGGCGCTCGACGGCGGAGGCGAAGGGGTCGAGCACGGCGCGCTGCCAGCGCTCCACCAGCGCCTGCACCTGGCGGCCATCGGCCACCACCAGGCGCAGCGTCATGGCCGTCTCGGGCCGCGCCAAGAGGCGGTACACCGGGTCGATCACGCGCTCCACCAGCAGGTCGATGGTGACCATCTGCCCCGGCGCGAGCGCCGCCTCGTCCAGGCCGGCCGGCATGGTGAGCGAGCGGTCGATCAGTGCTTCGAAGATCTCTTCCTTGCTGTCGAAGTGCGCATAGACGCCGCCCTTGGACAGGCCCGCCCGCAGCGCGATGTCGTCGATGCGCGAGGCCGCGAAGCCCTTTTCGTGGAACACCGACAGCGCCGCGTCGAGGATCTGCGCCATGCGCAGCGGCGGCGGCAGGCGCTGGCGCGAAGGCCGGCCGCCGGGCAGGCCTTCGTCGGACGTCGGATACGGAGGGTCGGCGGTCGGTGCGGTCATGGGCGTGCGTGTGGGTGCGGACAGCGAGGCGGCCGGCGATTATGGATGCACCTCCCCGCTAACGACTTGCGAGTCGTTAGACGGGCATCCGTTGACCTGGATCAATGAGCGCGGGCGGGCCGGCTCCTACAGTTTTTCGCAGGCGGTGCCACCCGGCGCCGCACCGTTTCCCACCCGCCCCCTCGGGCGCCTTCAGGTCCAGCCGCCATGCCCGCCCCTTCTCCCAATCCTGTGCCGACCGCCGACGCCCCGGCCGATGCCGCGGCCGCCGCCCTCGACATGCAGGCGCGGGCCACCGCGGCCCGCCTCACGGGCGCCCTCTCGCCCATGGCCGGGCTGCTGGCCGCCTTCGACTGGGCCGCGCACCTGGCGGCCTCGCCGGGCAAGCAGGTGGCCCTGGCGCAGCTGGCGGCGCAGCAGGCCCAGGCCCTGAGCCGGGAATGGGCGCCCGCCACGCCCGACGCCTTCGCCGCGCCCGACCGGCGCTTCCGCGCCCCGGCCTGGCAGCACGCGCCCTTCAAGGCATGGCAGCAGGCCTTCCTGGCCAGCCAGCAGTGGTGGGACGCGGCCACGCACGGCGTGCTCGGCGTGGAGCGGCACCACGAGGACCTGGTCGCCTTCAGCGCCCGCCAGTGGCTGGACCTGCTCTCGCCCGGCAACCTGCCCTGGGCCAATCCCGAGGTGATCGAGGCCACGCTGCGCGAAGGCGGTGCCAACCTGCTGCGCGGCCTGCACAACTGGATGGAAGACGCGGGCCGACAAGCGTCCGGCGCTGCCCCGGCCGGCACCGAGCAGTTCCGCGTCGGGCACGAGGTGGCCATCACGCCCGGCAAGGTGGTGCTGCGCAATGCGCTGATCGAGCTGATCCAGTACGCACCCGCCACGCCCACCGTGCATCCGGAACCGGTGCTGCTGGTGCCGGCGTGGATCATGAAGTACTACATCCTCGACCTCACGCCCGAGGAATCGCTGGTGCGCTACCTGGTGTCGCAGGGCCACACCGTGTTCTGCATCTCCTGGAAGAACCCCGGCGAGGCCGAGCGCGACCGGGGCATGGACGACTACCTGCAGCTCGGCCTGCATGCCGCGCTCGACGCCGTGCAGGCCCTGTGCCCGCGCCGCAAGGTGCATGCCGCCGGCTACTGCCTGGGTGGCACGCTGCTGGCCATCGGCGCGGCGGCCATGGCGCGCGACGGCGACGACCGGCTGGCCAGCACCACCTACTTCGCGGCGCAGACCGACTTCTCCGAGCCGGGCGAGCTGGGCCTGTTCATCGACGAGAGCCAGCTCAGCCTGCTCGAAGCGCAGATGCGGCAGAAGGGCTATCTCACCGCCCAGCAGATGGCCGGGGCCTTCAGCATGCTGCGCAGCTACGACCTGCTGTGGTCGCGCATGGTGGGCGACTACCTGCTGGGCCACCGTGCGCCGATGAACGCCCTGATGGCGTGGAATGCCGACGCCACCCGCATGCCCGCGCGCATGCATTCCGAGTACCTGCGCCGGCTCTTCCTGGACGACGACCTGAGCGAGGGCCGCTTTCCGGTGGGCGGCCGGCCGGTCAGCCTGGGCAGCCTGCGCCTGCCCACCTTCATGGTGGGCACCGTCACCGACCATGTGGCGCCCTGGCGCTCGGTGCACAAGCTGCACTTCCTCTGCCCGGCGGAGATCACCTTCGCACTCACCACCGGTGGCCACAACGCCGGCATCGTGAACCCGCCCTCGCCCGACAGCCGGCGCAGCCACCGGTTGCTCACCCGGCCGGCCGATGGCCCCTACCTGGCGCCCGACGAATGGCTGGCCGCGGCGCCGACGCATGCGGGCTCGTGGTGGCCGGCCTGGCAGCAATGGCTGGCCGCCCACTCGGGCGCACCCGTCAAGCCGCCACGCATGGGCACGGGCCTGGCCGATGCCCCTGGCAACTACGTCCTGGAGCGATGACATGAACGCCGATCTCTTCTCCCTTCACGGCCGCAAGGGCCTGGTGGTGGGCATTGCCAACGAGCACAGCATCGCCTGGGGCTGTGCGCAGGCCTTCCACGACGCCGGGGCCGAGCTGGCCGTGACCTGGTTCAACGACAAGGCCCGGCCCTTCGTCGAACCGCTGGCGCAGCAGGTGCACGCCTCCATCGCGCTGCCGCTGGACGTGGAGCAGCCCGGCCAGCTCGAAGCCGTGTTCGCCGCCATCGGCCGCCAATGGGGCCGCCTGGACTTCGTGCTGCACTCCATCGCCTTCGCGCCCAAGAGCGACCTGCACGGCCGGGTGGCCGACTGCTCGCGAGAGGGCTTCGCGCGGGCCATGGACATCTCCTGCCATTCCTTCGTGCGCATGGCCCATCTGGCCGAGCCGCTGATGCACCGCGGCGGCAGCCTGCTCACGATGAGCTATGTGGGCGCCGAGGAGGTGATTCCCGACTACGGCGTGATGGGCCCGGTCAAGGCCGCGCTGGAGAGCAGCACGCGCTACCTGGCCACCGAACTCGGGCCCAAGGGCATCCGCGTCAACGCCATCTCGCCGGGACCGCTGGCCACGCGGGCGGCGTCGGGCATTCCCAACTTCGAGGCCCTGCTCGACGACGCCCGTCGGCGCGCCCCGCTGCGCCGGCTGGTGGACATCGCGGAAGTGGGCGCCCTTGCCGCCTTCCTGGTCAGCGACGCGGCACGCGCCATCACGGGCAGCACGCTGTACGTGGATGGCGGCTACCACGTGCTCGGATGACCATGGCCCGCCGAATCGCCCCCCTGCTGCTCGCCGCACTCATCGCGGCCGGCTGCGCGCCCATGATCCCGCCCCTGGCCCTGCCAGAGTCGCCGGTGCCTGCCCGATTCCCGGACGCCGCGCCTACAGCGGCCGTGCCCGTGGCCGCGGCGGACCTGGACTGGCCGCAGGCCTTTCCCGATGCCGAGCTGCAGGCGCTGATCGCCCAGGCCCTCGCGCACAACCGCGATCTGCGCACCGCCGCCCTGCGCGTGCAGGAGGCCCGCGCGGCCTGGGGCATCCAGCAGGCCGCGCTGCTGCCCAGCGTGGGACTGGCCACCGATGCCAGCCGCAGCCGCGTGCCGGCCGACCTCAACGTCAGCGGCAAGTCCGTCATCGCCAGCCAGTACCAGGTGGGCGTGGGCCTGGCCGGGTGGGAGCTCGACCTGTGGGGCCGCCTTCGCAGCCTGGACGAGGCCGCGCTGCAGGCCTGGCTGGCCAGCGACGAGGCCCGGCGCGGCCTCACCCTGTCGCTGGCGACGCAGGTGGCGCAGGGCTGGCTGGCCCTGCGCGAGACCGACGAGCGCCTGGCCCTGGCGCGCGAGGCCATCGCCAGCCGCAACGAATCGCTGCGCATCTTCAGCCGCCGCTTCGACGTCGGCGCCTCCTCGCGGCTGGAGCTGGAGCAGGTGCGCATCCTCGCCACCCAGGCGCGGGCGCTGGGCGCGCAGCTCGAACAGCAGCGCGCCCAGCAGGTCAATGCCCTCGCCCTGCTGACCGGTGTGCCCGTGGACCTGCCGCCGCGCAACCAGCCGCTGGCCGATGCCATGGTGGCCGATGTGGCCCCGGGCCTACCCTCGGCCATGCTGGCCTCGCGGCCCGACATCGCCGCCGCCGAACACCGCCTACGCCAGGCCAACGCCAACATCGGCGCGGCCCGGGCCGCCTTCTTTCCGCAGCTGACGCTGACCACCAGCCTCGGCACCGCCAGCGCGGCGCTCGACGGGCTGTTCGAGCCCGGCAGCCGCGCCTGGACCTTCGCGCCCAGCCTGTCGCTGCCCCTGTTCACCGCCGGCCGGCTGCGCGCCAACCTGCAGCTGTCCGAGGTGCGGCGCGACATCGCCGTGGCCGACTACGAAAAGACCATCCAGGGCGCCTTCCGCGACGTGGCCGACGCCCTGGCCGCCCGCCAGTGGCTGGTCGAACAGCTGGGCATCCAGAAGGAAGCACTGGCCGCGCAGGCCGAGCGCGCCCGCCTGGCCCGGCTGCGCTACGACGCCGGCTCGGCCGCCTTCCTGGAAGTGCTGGACGCGCAGCGCGACCTGCTCTCGGCCCAGCAACAACGGGTGCAGACGCAGCGTGCGCTGCTCGCCGCCCGCGTCTCCCTCTATGCCGCCCTGGGCGGCGGCGCCCACACCGTGGCCGCCACGCCCATCGCGACCTCTTCCTCCCCCTCCTCTTCCCAGCCATGAAGCCCACGAGCACAAAGCGCCTTCTCATCGTCCTGGCCGTGGCGCTGGCCGCAGGCGGCGCCTGGTACTGGCAGGCCGGCCGCGACAAGGGCTTCGGGCCGGGCTTCGCCAGCGGCAACGGCCGCATCGAGGCCACCGACGTGGACGTGGCCACCAAGCAGGCCGGCCGGGTGCGCGACATCCTGGTCGACGAAGGCGCCTTCGTGAAGGCCGGTCAGCCGCTGGCCACCATGGACGTCGAATCGCTCGACGCCCAGCGCGCCGAGGCCCAGGCCCGGCTGCAGCAGGCCGAGACGGGCGTGGCGGCCGCCGAATCGCAGGTGGCCATGCGCGAGAGCGACCGCCAATCCGCGCTGGCGCTGGTGGTGCAGCGCGAGAGCGAGCTGGACGCGGCCCAGCGCCGGGCCCGCCGCTCCGAAGTGCTCTCCGCCGAGGGCGCCGCCTCGATGCAGGAGACCGACGACGACCGCGCCCGCACCCGCAACGCGCAGGCCGCCCTGGGCGCGGCCCACGCGCAGGCCGAGGCCGGTCGGGCCGCGGTGCAGGCCGCCGCCGCCCAGCTCACCGGCGCCCGTGCCGCCGTCGGCGCGGCGCGTGCCACGCTGGCCCGCATCGAGGCCGACATGGCCGACAGCCAGCTCACCGCGCCGCGCGACGGCCGCGTGCAGTTCCGCGTGGCGCAGCCCGGCGAGGTCCTGGGTGCGGGCGGCAAGGTGCTCAACCTGGTGGACCTGTCGGACGTCTACATGACCTTCTTCCTGCCCGAGACGGCCGCCGGCCGCGTGGCCCTGGGCAGCGAGGCGCGCATCCTGATCGATGCCGCGCCCGGCTTCGTGATTCCGGCGCGCATCCGCTTCGTCGACGCCACGGCCCAGTTCACCCCCAAGACGGTGGAGACGGCCAGCGAGCGGCAGAAGCTCATGTTCCGCGTCAAGGCCAGCATCGACAAGGCGCTGCTGCAGCAGCACCTGGAACAGGTCAAGACCGGCCTGCCCGGCGTGGCCTGGGTGCGGCTGGACCCCCAGGCCGAATGGCCCGCGGAGCTGGCCGTGAAGACCTCGCGCTGAGCCGCCCATGACCGACTCGCCCCCGCCCGTCGTCCGCCTGCAGAAGCTGCGCCTGGACTATGGCCCCACGCATGCGCTGCAGGACGTGGACCTGGAGGTGCCGGCCGGCTGCATGGTCGGCCTGATCGGGCCCGATGGCGTGGGCAAGTCCAGCCTGCTGTCGCTGGTGGCCGGCGCCCGTGCGCTGCAGCAGGGCCGTCTGGAGGTGCTGGGCGGCGACATGGCCGACCGGCGCCACCGCGCGGCGGTGTGCCCGCGCATCGCCTACATGCCGCAGGGGCTGGGCCGCAACCTGTACCCCACGCTGTCGGTGGAAGAGAACCTGCAGTTCTTCGCCCGCCTGTTCGGCCATGCCGGGCCCGAGCGCCGCCGACGCATCGACGAACTCACGCGCAGCACCGGGCTGCAGCCCTTCCTGGCGCGGCCGGCGGGCAAGCTCTCGGGCGGCATGAAGCAGAAGCTGGGCCTGTGCTGCGCGCTCATCCACGACCCCGACCTGCTGATCCTGGACGAGCCCACCACCGGCGTCGATCCACTGGCGCGTGCGCAGTTCTGGGCCCTGATCGCGCGCATCCGCCAGGGCCGTCCGCAGATGAGCGTGATGGTGGCCACCGCCTACATGGACGAAGCCCAGCGCTTCGACTGGCTGGTGGCCATGGACGACGGCCGCGTGCTGGCCACCGGCACGCCGCAGGCCCTGCTGGCGCGCACCGGCACGCCCACGCTGGAGCAGGCCTTCATCCAGCTGCTGCCCGAGGAGAAGAAGCGCGACTGGGCGCCGGTGCAGATCCCGCCGCTCGAAGCGGGCGACGACGACATCGCCATCGAGGCCGAGGGCCTGACCATGCGCTTCGGCGACTTCACGGCGGTGGACCACGTGAGCCTGCGCATCCGGCGCGGCGAGATCTTCGGCTTCCTGGGCAGCAACGGCTGCGGCAAGTCCACCACCATGAAGATGCTCACCGGCCTGTTGCCCGCCAGCGAAGGCCGGGCCTGGCTGTTCGGCAACGAGGTGGACCCGCGCGACATCGACACCCGGCGGCGCGTGGGCTACATGTCGCAGGCCTTCTCGCTGTACGGCGAGCTGACCGTGCGGCAGAACCTGGTGCTGCATGCGCGGCTCTTCCACGTGCCCGCGGCCGAGCAGGACGCGCGCGTGCAGGAGATGCTGGAGCGTTTCGGCCTGCAGCAGGTGCAGCACAGCCTGCCCGAAAGCCTGCCGCTGGGCATGCGCCAGCGCCTGTCGCTGGCCGTGGCCATGGTGCACCGGCCCGAACTGCTGATCCTGGACGAGCCCACCTCGGGCGTGGATCCGATCGCGCGCGACAACTTCTGGCGCCTGCTGGTGACCCTGTCGCGCCGCGACAAGGTCACCATCTTCATCTCCACCCACTTCATGAACGAGGCCGAGCGCTGCGACCGCATGTCGATGATGCATGCCGGCCGCGTGCTGGACAGCGACGCACCGGCAGCCCTGGTGGCGCGCCGCGGCGCCGCCAGCCTGGAAGAGGCCTTCATCGGCTACCTGGTGGACGCGGGCGGTGGCACGCCCGACCAGGCGGCGGACGAGGCGCCCGCCGCCCCGGCCATCTCGGCTTCTGCGCCGCCGCCGCGCACCGCCGCCTTCAGCCTGCAGCGCCTGTGGAGCTACCTGTGGCGCGAGGCGCTGGAGCTGCAGCGCGACCCGGTGCGCGCGACCATGGCGCTGCTGGGCTCGCTGGTGCTGATGGTCGTGATGGGCTACGGCATCAACATGGACGTGGACAACCTGCGCTATGCCGTGCTCGACCGCGACCAGAGCACGCTCAGCCAGAGCTATGTGCTGGACCTGGCCGGCTCGCGCTACTTCACCGAGCAGCCGCCGCTGCGCGACGACGCCGACATGGACCGGCGGCTGCGCAGCGGCGACATCTCGCTGGCCATCGAGATCCCCTCGGGCTTCGGCCGCGACGTGCTGGGCGGCCGCGACGTGCAGGTGGGCGCGTGGATCGACGGCGCCATGCCCACGCGGGCGGACACGCTGCAAGGTTATGTGCAGGGCATCCACCAGTACTGGCTGGTCGAGCAGATGCGCGCACGCACGGGCAGCACGCCGGTGGCAGCCGTGCAGGTGCAGTCGCGCTACCGCTACAACCCCGACGTGCGCAGCCTGCCGGCCATGGTGCCGGCCATCATCCCCATGCTGCTGCTGATGCTGCCGGCCATGCTGACGGCGCTGGCGGTGGTGCGCGAGAAGGAACTGGGCTCCATCGTCAACCTCTACGTCACGCCGGTCACCCGCATCGAGTTCCTGCTGGGCAAGCAGCTGCCCTACGTGCTGCTGGCCATGCTGAACTTCCTGCTCATGTGCGCGCTGGCCGTCACGCTGTTCGGCGTGCCCTTCACCGGCAGCTTTGCCACGCTGGCCGTGGCGGCGCTGCTGTTCAGCGTCATCGCCACCGGCATGGGCCTGCTGGCCTCGGCCGTCACCCGCAGCCAGATCGCGGCCATGTTCTTCGCCATGATCGGCACGCTGATCCCGGCCACGCAGTTCTCGGGGCTGACGGATCCGGTCTCGTCGCTGCAGGGCGTGGGCCGCTGGGTGGGGCAGATCTACCCGGCCACGCACATGTTCACCATCAGCCGCGGCGTGTTCAGCAAGGCGCTGGGCTTCGGCGACCTGCAGCAGGCCTTCGTGCCACTGCTGGTGGCGGCGCCGCTGATCGTGGCGGCGTCGGTGGCGCTGCTGCGCAAGCAGGAGGCCTGAGCAGGTGATAACGGATCCACCATGAACGACACCCCGCTCGCCCCATCGCATCGCACAGCCGCCTCGCCCGCCGGCCGCCGCAGCGCCATCGCCCGGCGCCTGGCCAACATCCTGCGCCTGGGCGTCAAGGAGCTGTGGAGCCTGTGGCGCGACCCGACCATGCTGGTGCTGATCGTCTACACCTTCTCGGTGGCGGTCTACACCGGCGCCACGGCGATCCCCGAGACGCTGCACAACGCGCCCATCGCCATCGTGGACGAGGACCAGTCGCCGCTGTCGCAGCGCATCGTCTCGGCCTTCCAGCCGCCCTACTTCTCGGCGCCGGTGGCCATCGGCCAGGCGCAGATGGACGCGGGCATGGACGCGGGCCGCTACACCTTCGCGCTGGTCATCCCCACCGGCTTCCAGCGCGACGTGCTGGCGGGCCGCCACGCCGAGGTGCAGCTGAACGTGGACGCCACCCGCATGAGCCAGGCCTTCTCGGGCAATGGCGCCGTGCAGCAGATCGTGACCGAGCAGGTCAACGACTTCCTGCGCCGCTACCGCGCCACCACCACGCTGCCGGTGGACCTGGCGCTGCGCGCCCGCTTCAACCCGGCGCTGGAGAAGGCATGGTTCGGCGGCCTGATGCAGATCATCAACAACGTGACCATGCTGGCCATCGTGCTCACCGGTGCGGCGCTGATCCGGGAGCGCGAGCACGGCACCATCGAGCACCTGCTGGTGATGCCGGTGACGCCCACCGAGATCATGCTGGCCAAGGTGTGGTCCATGGGCGTGGTGGTGCTGGTGGCCGCGGCGGCCTCGCTGCAGTTCGTGGTGCAGGGCCTGCTTGGCGTGCCGGTGGAGGGCTCGGTGCCGCTGTTCCTGGCCGGCACGGCGCTGCACCTGTTCTCGACCACCGCCATGGGCATCTTCATGGCCACCGTGGCGCGCTCGATGCCGCAGTTCGGCCTGCTGCTGATGCTCACGCTGCTGCCGCTGCAGATGCTCTCGGGCACGGTCACCCCGCGCGAGAGCATGCCCGCGCTGGTGAAGGACCTGATGCTCGCCGCGCCGAACACGCACTACGTGGAGCTGAGCCAGGCCATCCTGTACCGCGGCGCCGGCATCGACGTGGTGTGGCCTTCCTTCTTGGCGCTGTTCGTCATCGGACTCGTGCTCTTCGTCATGGCGCTCTCGCGTTTTCGGCGCACCATCAGTCAGATGGCCTGAACGTCCCTGTTTTTCATCGCAAGGAGATTCCCATGCATGACGCCCCTGTCACCCCCCTGCCCGTGGCGCTGGCCACGGCCAACACCGCGCTGGCCCTGCGCACCTTCGCCCTGCTGCAGCAGGCCGGGCGCGAGGCCTGGGAGCGCCGGCTGCGGCTGCTCTCCGACACCGAGGAAGACGCTGTCTCCCAGGTGGGCCATGCGGCCAACACGGGCGACTGGCAGGCGCTCGGCGCCTGGCCCGCCGACCTGCTCTGGCGGGGCACGCAGCGCAACCTGGAGGCGTGGCGCACGCTGGTGCAGGGCGGCCTGGCCAGCCAGACCGAGCTGGCCCAGGGCCTGCGCGAAGCCTGGGCACAGTGGCAGAAGAGCACGGCCGCGGCCCTGGCCCCGCAGGGCCGCCCCAAGGACGGCGCATGAGCGCGCCCACCCCGGAGCTGGCCGAGGGCGGCGCCCCAGCCGACGCACCCCTGGCGCTGGTGCGCAACCGCACCTTCGACGAGATCGCCGTGGGCGACAACGCCAGCCTGCAGCGCACGTTGACCGCGCAGGACATCCAGCTCTTCGCCGTGCTCTCGGGCGACGTCAACCCGCAGCACCTCGACGCGGAATTCGCCGCCTCCACCCGCTTCCATGGCGTGATCGCCCACGGCATGTGGGGCGGCGCACTGATCTCTGCCGTGCTCGGCACGCGGCTGCCCGGCCCGGGCACCGTGTACCTGGGGCAGACGCTGCGCTTCCTGCGGCCGGTTCGGGTGGGCGACACGCTGACCATCCGCGTGACCGTGGCCACGCGCGACGCCGCCAAGAAGCGCCTCACCCTGGACTGCCGCTGCACCAACCAGGCCGGCGAGGACGTGATCGAGGGCGAGGCCACCGTGCTCGCGCCGACCGAGAAGATCGAGCGCCCCGCCGCCACCCTGCCCGAGGTGCGGCTGCATGCGCCCGGCGACGGCCTGCCGCGGCTGCTGGCCCATGTGAAGCCGCTGGGCGCCATCCGCGTGGCGGTGGTGCATCCCTGCGACGCGCTGAGCCTGGGCGGCGCACTCGATGCCCGTGCGGCCGGCCTGATCGAGCCCGTGCTCGTGGGCCCGCGCGCAAAGATCGAGGCCGCCGCCCAGGCCGCCGGACTGGACCTGGCCGGCATCGCCATCGAGGACGCGCCGCACAGCCATGCCGCCGCCGCACGGGCCGCGGCGCTGGCCGGCGCGCGCGACGTGGAGGCGCTCATGAAGGGCAGCCTGCACACCGACGAGCTGATGGCCGCGGTGCTCGACGCCGCCGCCGGCCTGCGCACCGGCCGGCGCCTGTCGCACTGCTTCCTGATGCAGACGCCGGCCTACCCGCGGCCCTTCATCGTGACCGACGCGGCCATCAACATCGCGCCCAGCCTGGAAGAAAAGGCCGACATCGTGCGCAACGCCATCGCCCTGGCCCAGGCGGTGGGCGTGGCCACGCCACGGGTGGCGCTGCTGGCGGCGGTGGAGACGGTCAACCCGCGCATGAGCGCGACGCTGGACGCCGCCGCCCTGTGCAAGATGGCCGAGCGCGGCCAGATCACCGGCGGCGTGCTGGACGGCCCGCTGGCCTTCGACAACGCAGTCTCGGCCGCAGCGGCGCGCATCAAGGGCATCGAGTCGCCCGTGGCGGGCCAGGCCGACGTGCTGGTGGTGCCCGACCTGGAAAGCGGCAACATGCTGGCCAAGCAGCTCGAATACATGGGCGATGCGGCCAGCGCCGGCATCGTGATGGGCGCACGCGTGCCCATCGTGCTGACCAGCCGCGCCGACTCGCGGGCCGCGCGCATCGCCTCCTGTGCCATTGCCGTGCTGCTGGCCCACCGCTGGCGCACGATGCCGCCATGAACATCGGAACGAGCCCGACATGAAGACCCTCCCGTCCCGAAGGACCCGTGTGCCGCCTGCCGAGCCGGAGGCGGCCCGGTGAACGCGACCGCCACCGCCTTCATCCTGGTGCTGAACTGCGGCTCGTCCAGCATCAAGTTCGCCCTCTTCGCGGCTGGCGGCGGCGAGCCGCCGCGGCGCCCGGCCTGGAACGGCAAGGTGCAGGGCATCGGCGGCCCGGCGCCCGACATCGGCGCCAGCGACCTGGCCGTGACGCCGCTGGCGCTCTCGGCGGCGCAGCCCTACCACGACGCCCTGGCCCGCATCCGCGACGAGGTGCTGCGCTGGCTGGCCGGCCGGCCGCTGGCCGCCGTGGCCCACCGCGTGGTGCATGGCGGCAGCCGCCACTTCGTGCCGGTGCGGGTCGATGCGCAGGTACTGGCCGAGCTGCGCAGCTATATCCCGCTCGCGCCCTTGCACCAGCCCTTCGCGCTGGAGGCCATGGAGATCCTGCTGGCCGAGCGCCCGGACCTGCCGCAGGTGGCCTGCTTCGACACCGCCTTCCACCACACGCTGCCCCAGGTGGAACGGATGCTGCCCTTGTCCTGGGACGCCTGGGAGCGCGGGCTGCGGCGCTACGGCTTCCACGGCCTCTCGTACGAATACATCGCCATCGCCCTGGCCGAGCGCCACGGCCGTGCGTCGGCGGAGGCCGCCCGCACCATCGTCGCGCACCTGGGCAGCGGTGCCAGCCTGTGCGCCATGCAGGGCCTGCGCAGCGTCGCCACCACCATGGGCTTCTCGGCCCTGGACGGGCTGATGATGGGCACGCGCACCGGCGCGCTCGACCCAGGCGCCGTCCTGTACCTGATGGAGATCGAGCGGCTGAGCCTGCAGCAGGTGGGCCACGCGCTCTACCACCGGTCGGGGCTGCTGGGCATCTCGGGCCTGTCCGGCGATCCGCGGGTGCTGCTGGCCCGCGAAGCCGATGACAGCCCCGAGGGCGAACGCGCCCGTGCTGCGCTGGCGCTCTACGTGCGCCGCATCGTGCGCGAGATCGGGGCGCTGGTCGCCGTGCTGGGCGGGCTGGACCGGCTGGTCTTCACCGCCGGCATCGGCGAGCACAACGCCGTGCTGCGCGGGCGCGTCTGCGCGGCGCTGGGCTGGCTGGGCCTGGAACTGGATGAGGCGGCCAACCAGGCCGACCGGCCCCGCATCGCCAGCGCGGCGAGCCGGGTCGACGTGGGCGTGGAGCCCACCAACGAGGAATGGATCGCGGCGCGCCATACGGCGGCGCTCATGACCCCCTGAACACCCAAGGAAGAGGACCTTCTCCATGTACCACCGTCTTCTGGTTCCCCTCGATGGCAGCGCCACCGCCGCGCTGGCGCTGGACGAGGCCGCGCAGCTCGCGCGCCTGGCTGGCGCCACCGTCATGCTGCTGCATGTGGTCGACGCCATGGACCACGTCACGGGCTTCGAGCCCCCGCTGGTGCACATCCAGGAGGTGCGGCCCACCTTCCTGCGCAACGGCCAGGCGTTGCTGGACGCCGCGCGGCAGACGCTCGAAGCCCAGGGCGTGACGGCGGAAACCGTGCTGCTCGAAAGCCAGGGCGAACGCGTGTCGCAGCTGATCGCAAACCAGGCCAGCCAATGCGGCTGCGACCTCATCGTGCTGGGCACTCACGGTCGCCGAGGCGTCGACCGGCTGCTGCTGGGCAGCGACGCCGAGCAGGTCGCCCGCATCGCGGCGATGCCGGTGATGCTGGTGCGCCCGCGGGCTGCGACCAAGGCAGCAGCGACGGGCAGCTGAGCGCGGCGCTCTGAGGGCCTCAGAACTGTCACAAACTCTTTTCAGAATCCCGGGCTTTGCCCTCGCCCGAGATTCCCATGCTTCCCGCCCCGGTCTTCCGCCTTCGCACCCTCGTCCTCGCCGTCGCCAGTGCCGCCGCCCTCATGGCCTGCGGCGGGGGCAACGGCAGCAATGTCAGCTTCACGCCCGTCGGCACGAGCGCCGCGTCGTCCGGCAACGGCAGCACGTCCGCCGCCGAGACCGTCACCGTTCCGGCCGAACCCGCCGGCCTGGGCAGCACCGACACCGCGCCCATCCCCAGCGCGGTCGCCTATGTCGACACCGGCGCCACCAACCAGCGCGACAACCCCTGCAACGTCACCCTGGCCACCAATGCCGGCGCGCGCGTGCTGCAGGGCTTTCTGGACATCTGGACGCCCAGTTCGCTCATGGTCGATGCGGGCGTGACCCTGGCCGCCGCCAACGGCTGCCCGGCCGTGACGCCCTCGACCTGGAGCGGCATCCCCGGCGACAGCACCGACGGCACGGTGAAGAACGCCGCCGTCCATGCCGCCAACATCAACTACGTCAAGACCGTCACCCAGGCGCGCACCCCGGCCCAGGGCCTGGCTGCGTACATGGACGACCGCCGCGGCAAGGGCTACAGCGTGAGCGATGGCATGGGCCCGCTCACCAGCGCCTGGCGCGCCGGCACGCAGCAGACCACCACCATCACGGCCGTCGACCCCAACACGGCGCTGAGCCCCGCGGTCAACGACGGCGGCAACAACGTGGGTGTGGGCGCCTCGGGCGGCAACGCCAACATGGGCCTGGCGGTGGACTTCATCAACGGCCTGGCCGCCGGCTCCACCGAACCGCCCAAGCGCTTCTACAAGTACGCCCGCCCCTGGCGCTGGAGCAGCGACGTGAAGGTCGTGCCCGCGCTCGAGTCGGCCAAGAGCACCACGCCGGCCACCGACGGCGGCTTCCCCAGCGGCCACACCGCCGAGGCCTGGCGCGACACGCTGGCCATGGCGTACCTGGTGCCGCAGCGCTACCAGGAGCTGGTGGCCCGGGCGATGGAAATGGGCGAGAACCGCATCCTGGCCGGCATGCATTCGCCGCTGGACGTGATGGGCGGCCGCGTGCACGCCACGGCCGTGGTGGCCTACAACCTCTCCAGCGTGGCCAGCTACACGCCCGCCGTGAAGAAGGCCGCCTACGACCAGGCCCAGGCCTGGCTGCGCACGCAAAGTGGCAGCGCCGACTTCAATGCGCTGAACACCTATGCGCACACGCCGCGCACCCAGGACAGCACGCAGCCCGACTTCGACCGCTTCAGCGACAGCGCCGCCTGGCGCAAGACCTACCTTCAGCGCCTGACCTACGGCCTGGACCGCACCGGCGCCGCCGGCCAGCTGGCCACCGTGCCGAAGGGCGCCGAGGTGCTGCTGGAGACGCGCCTGCCCTACCTGAGCGCCGACCAGCGCCGCGTGGTGCTCAAGAGCACGGCCATCGACTCGGGCTTTCCGCTGGGCAACGACGGCGAAGGCTGGGGCCGGCTGAACCTCTTCGCCGCCGCCGACGGCTATGGCCGCTTCGACGGCGACGTGACCGTGACCCTGGACACGAGCCTGGGCGGCTTCAACGCCATCGACCGCTGGCGCAACGACATCGCCGGCGCGGGCAAGCTGACCAAGCTGGGCACGGGTCAGCTGCGCCTGTCGGGCAACAACGGCTACACCGGCGGCACCGTGCTGGCCGCAGGCCTGCTGGGCGCCGACTCGGCCACCGCGCTGGGGGCGGGCGACGTGTTCGTCAAGGGCGGCACGCTGGAGAGCACCGTGGCCGCCTCGCCGCTGACGCTGGCAGGCCGCTACACGCAGACCGCCGGCACGCTGAGCGTGGTGGCGGGCGCGAACGGCGCCGGCCTGCTGAAGGTGGGCGGCAATGCGGTGATCGCCGGCGGCGACCTGGCCGTGCGCTTTGCCAGCGGCTACAGCCCCAAGGTGGGCGACACGCTCACCGTGATCCAGGCCGCCGGCCGCCAGGGCCGCTTCGGCAACGTGACGGTGCAGGGCTTCGGCAAGGTCAGCGTGAGCTACACCGCCAACGCCGTGCTGGTGCGCATCGACAGTATCTGAGTCAACACCCCCCATGCCGCTTCGCGGCTCCGGGCGGCCGCCAGAGGCGGCTGCTCTTCGGGCACGTCCAAGCCTGCACTTGCAGGCTCGGAGCCGCGGCCCTCAGCCCCGCTCGGACGCCTTCGGCTTGGAGGGGCGCGCACCCAGAGGCCTGGCGAAGCCAGTTCCTCGGGTGCCCTGGCATGGCCTGCTCCGCGGCAGTCTGATGCCCTGCGCGCCACCGGCTTCAAGCGATGCGCTTGGCACTCGACGTCATGAAGAGCGGGGTGTGGGCCTTTCCGCGATTACCAGTCGCCGCCGTTGCGATTGGGCCCCAGCTGCAGGCCGTCGATGCCGGCCACCGGCCAGGCACCGATCGCGTGGCAGGCATGGCCCGGCGCGACCAACGGTCCGCGCCGGGGCACGCCGTCGGACGCGCGCACCAGCACCTCGACGGAATCCGCCGCGCGGCCACAGCTCACATCGATGCGGTGCAGGCCCGGCGCGTCCACCGGCAGGTCGATCTCCCAGAAGCCCGGTGCGCCCGCGCGCATGGGGTGCGGGGCGGCATCGTCCAGCGCCGCCATCATGGGCGCGTCGGCAGCGCCGAAGCGTCGGGCCACCACGCGCACCACGCCCGGCCGCGGCACCTGCCGGGCCTGCGAGGCCCGCGTGACCAGCCGAAGGTCGCAGGGCGCGACGATCTGCACATGCGGCCAGCACGCGCCCAGTGGCCGGAAGCGCCAGCTCGGCACGCCGTCGTGCACGCACACCACCGAGAAGCCGGGGGTACCACCGCCCTCCTCGATCTGCGCTGTCGAGCGGGTGGCGCCGTAGACCACCGCCCCGTCGTTGAGCAGCTCGTTGTAATGGGTGTGGCCCGTGTCGACGAAGGGCACACGTGCATCGGCAAAGAGCCGGGCCAGCGCCTCGCCATCGGCGGCCATGTCGCCGGGATAGCAGTGCATGAACACCAGCGGCACCTCGCCCGCCGCCTCGGCCAGCGCCAGCTGGCGGGCGATGCGGTGGCGGTGGTGCGAGTTCAGTCGGAAGTCCGGGCCGCCCGCGCCGCTGCCGACCACGTCCACGAAGATGCAGCGGTGGCCGGCGATCACCTCGTGCTCCGGCCGCTGCGCCGGCGCGAAAGCGGCCTCGTAGGCGGCCAGGCTGCCGCCCTCGAAGTCATGGTCGCCCGGGATCACGCGCCAGGGCAGCGCGAGCGGGCCCAGCGCCTCGGTGATGGCGGCGTACTGCGCGGGCGTCGCATGGTTGGCGTTGTCGCCGGGCAGGTAGACGAAGTCGGCCGCACGCGCATGGGCGTTGAGCTCGTCGACGATGGCCTGCAGTCGCGGCCGGGCGGCCCAGCCGTCGGCCTCGTCCATGTGCAGGTCGCCGATGTGGATCCAAGCGATGGAGGAAGGATGAGCGGAAGAATCTTTCATGACGAAGCAACTCCCAAGGCGGGCTGGCCGGCATGCGGTTCGCACACGCCCGCGCAGGCCGGCCGCAGCATCGTGGCGAAGCCGATCCACAGCGCCAGCGACGCGAGCGCGAAGCCGCCCAGCACATAGAAGGCGACCTGGTAGCCGAAGAGCTGGGCCAGCCAGCCGCCGATGGCGGGCGACAGGCTGGCGCCCAGGCCCTGTACCGTCATCACCGCGCCCTGGCCCACGTTGACGCGGCCGGTGCCGTCGAGCAGGCAGGCCACGAGGCCCGGCACGGCCACGCTCTGCAGGCCGGCGCCGATGCCATCGAGCGCCTGCACGGGCCACACGCCCCAGCTGTCGATCACGCTGCCGGCGATCAGGCCGCGCAGTGGCAGCGAGGCGAAGGAGACCAGCATCACCAGCCAGTAGCCTCGCGAGGCCGACAGGCGCATGGCAGCCAGGGCGGTGACGATCATGACGGCCTGCGCCACCACCACCGTGAGCGCGGTGAACATGGCCGGGTTGCCCTTGCCGGCGCCGACCACCGCCAGGCCATACAGCGGCAGCATGGCGCCGTTGCCCAGATGGAAGCAGGCCAGCGCCGCGGCCAGGATCAGGAGCGGCCGGTTCTGCAGCAGCGTGCGCAGGCCCTGGGCCTGGCTGTCGTCGGCCGCGGCGGCCTTGCCGTCGTGTGGTCCTTCAAGACCGCGCGCGGCGCGGTGGTCGATGGTCCGCTCGGGAATGGCCAGGACCGAGACGATGGCGAAGACACCGAACAGCGCCGCCAGGAAGAAGATGGCCGGCATGCCGTAGCGGAAGCCCAGCCAGCCCGACAGCGCCGCGCCCACCATGTTGCCCGCGTGGTTCCAGGCCTGGTTGCGGCCGTTCTGCGCATTGAAGCCGCGCTGGCGCACCACGCCCAGCGTGATGCCGGCCACCGCCGGGCCGATGGCCGCACCGGCGATGGCCGTGGCCACCTGGCTCACGGTGACCACCAGACCGGCCTGCGACCACAGGATGAGAAAAGAGGCCAGCACCGTGCAGATTCCGGTGATCACCACCACCCAGCGCTTGCGCGCCGTGTGGTCGATGAATGCGCCCGCCGGCACCGTCATGAGCATGCCGGCCACGCCGCCGGCCGTCATCACCGAGCCGATGGCGCCCGGCTGCCAGCCGCGCTGCTGCAGGAAGACGCCGAGGAAGGGCCCGATGCCTGCCTGCATGTCGGCCATGAAGAAGTTAAGCGCGCACAGCGCGCGTCTGGCGCGGCGCCTGGCCCCGCCCTGGCACTCCCCGGCGGCTGCATCCGCGGAAGCCGCGAGGGTGGGCAAGGTGCGCATGGCGGGTGTCTCCTCCAGGGAATCAGCCGATCAGGAGCCGCGCCCCGATGGCCAGGACGAGGGCGGGCGGCATGACCACCACGCCCACCTTCAGGAAGCGGAAGAAGCCCACGTCGTCGCCCTCGCGGCGGATGGCGGCCAGCCACAGGATGGTGGCAAGCGAGCCGGTGATCGACAGATTGGGGCCCAGGTCCACGCCGATCAGCGTGGCGTCGATCACCACCTGCGGCGGCCTGGCCTGCTGCAGCACCGTGCTGGCCAGCAGGCCTGCCGGCAGGTTGTTGACGACATTGGAGCCCACGGCAAGCACGGTGCCCGCCACCGCCGCGGCGCCATGGACACTGCTATGCACGCCGGCCGTGAGCCACTGGGCCAGGGCCGCGATCACGCCCGTCTGCCGCAACGCCTCCACCAGCACGAACAGGCCCGCCACCAGCGGCAGCACGCTCCACGAGATGTCCTTGACCAGCGGCCACGGGTTGGCCCGGTCGCGCACCAGCACCACGGCCGCCGTCAGCCCGCCCATGATGGCCGTGGGCAGGCCCAGGTCGATGCCCTTGAAGGACACCGTCATCAGCACGACGGCCGTCACCACCAGCGCGCCCAGCGCCGTCCAGCCGCCGGCATGCAGGGGCTCGACCTCGACGCGCGGCTCGCAGCCGCCGGCCAGTTCCTTGCGCATGACCAGGCGCAGGCAGACGTAGGTGGCACCGATGGCCAGCAGCGAGGGCAGGCCGAAGCTCTTGATCCATGGCCACAGCGAGGGCACATGCGCGCCATAGAGCACCAGGTTGGCCGGGTTGGAAATCGGCAGCACGAAGCTCGCCGCATTGGCGATGAAGGCGCAGATGAACAGGTACGGCAGCGCCGGTGTGCGGGCCTTGCGCGCCGCCGCATACACCGCCGGCGTCAGCACCACGGCCGTGGCGTCGTTGGAGAGGAAGGCGGTGATGACCGCGCCGATGGCGTAGACCAGCGTGAACAGCCGCATCGGCGAGCCGCCCGCCATGTTGACCGCATGCCCGGCCACCCAGTCGAAGAGGCCTTCGCGCCGCGCCGTCTCGGACAGCAGCATCATGCCGATGAGGAAGAGGTAGACGTCGTTGCCCTTGGCCACGGCGCCCAGCGCCTGCTGCGCCGGCAGCAGTCCGAGCACGACGACGAGGGCCGCGCCGGCCACGGCCCAGATGGCCTCGGGCAGCTTGAAGGGCCGGATCAGCACGCCGGCCGTGGTGGCAGCGGCGATGGCCCAGATGGTGAGGTGGGAAGACAGCATGAAGGATTCAAGAGGCGCCGGTAGCCGGAGCGGCCGGCAGCGCCGCACGCGAAACATGGAAGCGGGCGATCATCGCAAGCCCGAGCCGGGCCAATACCGACAGCGCCGTGCAGGCCAGCGTGATCGCCAGCAGCCAGCGCTCGGTGGCGTGGGCCTGGGCGTTGCGCTGGTCGAGCAGCTCGGATTCGGCGACGCGCATCTCGGCCACCACGGCGCGAACCTCGTCCATGGTGCGCTTGCCTTCGTCGCGCAGCACGAGGGCGCGGGCGGCCTCCAGGCCCTGGTTGCGGCGGGCCTGCACCGTCTCGTGCAGCTCGGCCAGCTTCAGGGCCACGGCGTATTCGAGCCGGTCCACGCGCCGCTGCTGCACGGCGCTGTCGCTCACCAGCGCGCGCAGCCGGTTGGCCAGCGGCCCGATCTGCGCCAGGGCGCGGTCATAGGGTTCGAGGTAGCGGTCTTCGCCGGTGATGATGAACCCGCGCTGGCCAGTCTCGGCATCGATGGCGTAAACGAGCGTGGATTCGAGCGTGGTCAGCACCTGGTAGGTGTGCTCGATGGAGGCGCGTTGCGACAGCAGCAGTTGGTGGTAGCGAAAGGACAGGATGCCGGCGACCACCAGCAGCGCGACGAAGGGCGCCGAGCGCAGCAGGCTGCGGAGATCGGGGTCGCCGGGAAGTCGCATGGCAGGAGGCTTGGGACGGGGTGTGACAGCAGAACGCCGTTGTCGCTCCAAGAAGCGTGCCAAAGGCGGGGACACGTCAGATCAAGCACTTGGCCGCGCGGGAGACTCGCCGATGCATGAAAGGCAGACGGCGGGCTGTCCATAAAACGGACAGCCCGCCGCCGAAGAACAGGCCGCACGCGGGCGGCCCTGCAGGATCAGCGCTTGCTCAGCGCCTGACGACCCTGCTCCTCGTCCGCCTTCAGCGGCACGAAGATGCTCCATTCCTCCTCGGGATTCTTCTTGTAGCGCACATGCTTATTGTCGAGGTCGAACTCGTAGTACGGGTAGACCTCGCGCAGGTTGAAGAAGGTGGCGGGCGCGAAGAACAGGATGTCCAGGGCCAGGTAGCCGCCGTTGAACTTGAGCGGCAGGATGCCGTAGAAGGGCTCCTTGCCGGGCGCCTCGGCCTTGAACTCGTAGTTGCCGAAGCTCGTGGTGGAGAAGCGCTCGGAGCGCGGGGTCGTGGTCTCCTTGGAGGTCGCGATGCTCACCTGCGCATCGGGCTGGACGGTCGTGATGTGGGTCATCGCGGTGCAGGCGGCCAGGGGCACGGTGGCCGCCAGCGCCAGCAGACGGGCTGCTTTCTTCATGGTTCTCGGGGTGTGTTGTCTTGACTCTTCCGGACACGCCTGGCGGCGCGCCGACTCCTCGTGCCTCGGGCTCCCTCGCCTCGGGCGGCCGGCAGTTTAGGAGGCATGGCTGCTGCGCCGGCGCCCAAACGTCCTACGGCCGTGACATTGGCCACAGATGTTTGGCTCATGAAGAACCAACGATTCGGTCGTTCGTGCCGGGCCCCGTTCTTTCCACAATGGATGGCCCAGCGCCTTGACCCGCATCAGGAGCGTGAAGAACACAACCATAGGGCCCCGCCGCCATGAATTTCCAGCAACTGCGCTCGGTCCGCGAGGCCGTGCGCCGCAACTTCAACCTCACCGAGGTGGCCCAGGTGCTGCACACCTCCCAGCCCGGCGTGAGCCGGCAGATCCGCGAACTGGAACAGGAGCTGGGCATCGAGCTGTTCATCCGCGTCGGCAAGCGCCTGACCGGCCTGACCGAGCCCGGCAGCCATGTGCTGCCCATCATCGAACGGCTGCTGGTCGAGAGCGGCAACCTGCGCAAGGCCGGCGAGGAATTCGCCACGCAGAACGAAGGCCTGCTGTCCATCGCGGCGACGCATTCGCAGGCCCGCTATGCGCTGCCCGAGGCGGTGCAGGATTTCCGCCGCCAGTTCCCGTCGGTGCGGCTGCACATCCACCAGGGCTCGCCGCGGCAGATCGCGCAGATGCTGCTGGAGGGCGAGGCCGACGTGGGCATCGCCACCGAGGCCCTGGCCGACTATCCGCAACTGGCCGCCCTGCCCAGCTACCGCTGGACCCATGCGGTGATCGCGCCGCCGGGCCATCCGGTGCTGGCCGAGCCGCTCACCCTGCAGTCGCTGGCGAAGCATCCGCTCATCACCTACGACAACGGCTTCACCGGACGCCAGCGCATCGACGACGCCTTCGCCCAGGCTGGCGTGCAGGCCGACATCGCCCTGGCCGCGATGGATGCGGATGTCATCAAGACCTATGTGCAGCTGGGCATGGGCGTGGGCATCGTGGCCGGTGTGGCCTTCGAGGCCGAGCGCGACACCGGCCTGCGCGCCGTGGATGCCGGCGCCCTGTTCGGCATCAACCACACGCGGCTGGCCGTGCGCCGGGGCAGCTACCTGCGGCGCTATGTGTACGCCTTCATCGAATCGTTCTCGCCGACGCTGACGCGCGAGGTGGTGGAGGCGGCCGTTCGCGGCGAGGCGGGCGACCCCGCGGGCGCCGTGCCGCCGGACGATGGCGCCACAGACCCCATGGAGGGCTCCGGGGCGCAGCGCCAACCCTGGCCCCTGGCCGCGTGAGCCGCCCCGCGGCAGACGCAGGACGCCTGGCCCGCAGACAAGACCAGCGCGGCTCGGGTGCACGCCGCCGGCCGTGGCCTCAGCCCAGGCCGCGCTCGCGCAGGATGCCGCCCGCGATGCCCATGGCATGGTTCGCGGCCGGCACGCCGCAGTAGATCGCGGCCATCAGGATCACCTCCTTGATCTCGTCGGGCGTGAGCCGTGAGTCGTCCTGCCCGTCCAACGCTGCGCGCACATGCAGCGCGAACTCGTCCCAGGCATGGATGCCCAGCATCATCGACAGCACCATGAAGCGCCGCGTGCGGTCGCCCAGGGCCGGACGGCCCCAGATGTCGTTCCACGCATGCCGCGTGATCAGTTCCTGGAACTCGGTGTTGAAGGCGGTGCGTCCGGCCAGCGAGCGGTCCACCCAGTCGTCGCCCAGCACGCGGCGCCGCTGCTGCAGGCCGCGCGCATAGCCGTCGGCTTGCTCGGCAGCCGGCTCGCCGGTACCGGGTGCCATGCAGCGGTCGCGCACGAAGGCCCGCAGCAGGCGCGCGAAGGACTCGGGCTGCTCGACGGCACCGATGTGGGACGCCTGCGGCAGCACGGCCAGCTCGGCCCCGGGCACGGCCTGCGCGATGGCCTGCGACATGCCCAGCGGCGTGCCCTCGTCCCGCGCACCGGCGATCACCAGCACCGGACAGCCCACGGACGGCAGCCCATCGCGCCAGTCCACGTCGCGCACCGCCTCGCAGCAGGCCGCATAGCCGGCCGGCGAGGTCGCCAGCAGCGTGGCACGGGCCTGCGCCACGGCCTCGGGCCGGGCCGCCCGGAAGTCGGCGTGGAAGTAGCGGCCCATCACGGCGTCGGCGATGGCGGCCATGCCCTCGCGGCGCACGGTGGCGATGCGGGCATCCCAGAGCGCGCGTCCGGCGTCGGGATAGTGCGCGGTGCTGTGGGCCACCACCAGGCCGCGCAACAGCGACGGATGGCGAATGGCCAGCCCCATGCCGACCATGGCCCCCATCGAGATGCCGACCCACACCACGGGCTCGCGCGCCACCTCGCGCAGCAGGGCGGCGGCGGCCTCCACCAGCGCGTCCATGCTGCCGGGGCCCTGCAGCGGCGGCGAGCCGCCATGTCCCGGATGGTCGAAGGCCAGGATGCGGGCCTGCGGGCCGAGCTGCGCGCGCAGGGGCGCCCAGGCCTCGCGGTCCATGCCCAGGGCATGGCTGAGCACCAGCAGCGGGCCGCTGCCGCCGTCGTGCAAGGTGTAGGAAAGCAGGGACGTCATGGTGTTCGGGGCAGTGCGAAGTTCAGGATGGGTCCTCGGGATCATCGCCGTCCTCGTGCAGCCATTGCAGGCATTGCCGCGCCGAGGCCTCGACGGCCCGCTCCAGGTCGCAGGCCGCATGCAGCGCCGCCTGCAGGGCCGCACGCTGTCCGGGCGGCAGCGCCAGCACGCTGGCGTCCGCACACAGCAGGTCTGGCAGGGGCGTCTGCGTGGCCACCGCCTGTGGCCCCAGCGCCTGGATACGGGCCCTCGCGGCCTGCGGACCCAACGCCTCGGCCAGCGCCTGCGTGAGCGACTCCGAATGCACCAGGCCCTGCGTGCGGCCAATGTTGGCGGCCATGCGGGACGCATCCACCCGCAGGCCGGCGAGGGCGTCGCGGATGGCGCTCGTGGCACCGAAGACCTGGATCCACAGCTGGGGCCACACGGCGACCTCGGCCTGCCATTCGCCCAGTGCACGTTCATGAGCATGCGCCATGGTGGCCAGCAGCGTGGCCGCGATGCCGGGCACGGGCGCGCAGGCCGCGATGGCCTGCATGCAGGCCACCGGATTGCGCTTGTGCGGCATGGCGCTGGAGCCGCCGCGGGCCGAGCCTTGCGCTGCCTCGCCGGGGCCCGGTCCCTCGGCCACCTCGTCCACCTCGGCCTGCGACAGCAGGGCCAGGTCTTTGGCGATCTTGGCCAGCGAGCCCGCCAGCACCGCGGCCTCCAGGCCCAGGCGCAACCAGGTGTCGCGCTGCGTGTGCCAGCTGCCCGCCGGCGCGGCCAGGCCCAGCAGCGCCGCCATGCGGGCCGCGACGCGCTCGCCCGCCTCGCCCATGGCCGAGCGGTTGCCCACGGCGCCGCCGAGTTGCAGCGCCAGGGCCTGCACCGCCAGGGCCTGCAAGCGGACATGGCTGCGCTGCAGCGGCAGCAGCCAGCCGGCGCACTTGAGGCCCCAGCTGGTCACCTGGGCCGGCTGCAGCAGCGTGCGGGCCAGCATGGGCGTGCGCGCATGGTCCGACGCCTGCTGCCGCAGCAACGCGATGGCCTCCTGCAGCGCCGCGAGCAGCGGCGCCAGCGCGGCGCGCGTCATCAGCACCTGGGCGGTGTCGACCACATCCTGTGTGGTCGCACCCTTGTGCAGATGGCGGGCGGCATCGCCCGCGCCGCGCGCCTGCAGCGCCTGCGTCACCATGGCCACCAGCGGCACGGCCATGGCACCGCCGTGGCGGGCGGCGTCGGTCAGCGCCTGCGCGTCCAGCACGAGGCCGGCGCAGGCATCCGCAATGGCTTCGGCCGCGTCGGTGGGGATCAGGCCCTCCTCGGCCTGTGCCCGGGCCAGGGCCGACTCGAAGTCGAGCATGGCGCGGCACAGCGCCTCGTCATCGAACAGGCCGCGGGCAGCGGCGGGCAGGAGGGCATGGGCGAAGGCGTTCACGGGCAGGCGGTGCGGACGACGGAACCCGTCAGATGCTCGCGCCCGAGGCGCGGACCACGGCGGCCCACTTGCGCGACTCCTGCTGGATGCGCGCGGCGTACTGGGTGGCGTCGCCGAGCAGCGGCTCGGCGCCTTCGACGCCCAGCTTGGACTGGAAGGCCGGCGTGCCCGCCACCTGCAGGATCTGCCGGCCCAGCGCCGCCACCTGCGGTGCCGGCGTGGCGCGCGGCGCCAGCAGGCCATAGGTGAGCGTGCTCTCGAAGCCGGTCAGCGCCGCGATGCCCGATTCCGCCAGCGTGGGCACCTGGGGCAACTGGGCCAGGCGCCGGCTGCTGGTCACCGCCAGGGCGCGCAGCTTGCCGCCGGCCACCAGCGTCTGGGCGGGCGGGATCACGCTGAACATCATCTGCACCTGGCCGCCCACGAGGTCGGTCAAGGCGGGGCTGGTTCCCTTGTACGGGATGTGGCTCATCTTCACGCCCAGGGCGTCGGCCAGCATCTCGGCCGTGAGATGGCCGCCCGTGCCGGAGCCGCTGGAGGCGAAGGCGTACTGCCCGTTGGCCTGGCGGATCGCCTCCACCAGCTGCGGCACCGTGCGCACCGGCGAGCTCTCGGGCACCACCAGCATCAGCGCCGAACTGGCGAACATCGCCACCGGCGCCAGGTCCTTCTGCACGTCGAACTTGAGGCCCTTGTAGAGCGCCGGGTTGATGGAGACCGTGCCGGTGTGCCCCAGGAGCAGCGTGGTGCCGTCGGCCGGCGCGCGCACCACGGCCTCGGTGCCGATGTTGCCGCCCGCGCCGGCCTTGTTGTCGACCAGCCAGGTGCGGCCGAAGGTCGAGCTCAACCCGTTGGCCAATTGCCGCGCCAGCACGTCGTTGCCGCCACCGGGCGCGAAGGGCACCACGATGCGCACGGGCCGACCGCCCTCCTGGGCCCAGGCCGGGGCAGCGGCCAGGGCAGACAGGGCCAGCCACTGGCGGCGGGTGCAGGAAGGGATGGGGCGCATGGCGGTCTCCGGGTTCGTTCTAGGAAAGGAGCGAGTCTGAGCGGTTCGGAACAAAGAAAAAACCAGATATGGCGACTTTCACACCACACATAATGTTGGAGATGGAGACCGCCTTCCTGAACACCTTCCTGCTGGTCGCGCGCCGGGGCTCCATGTCCGAGGCCGCGCGACAGCTGGACCTGAGCCCAACGGCCGTGGCGCAGCAGATGCGGGTGCTGGAGCGGGAGCTGGGCACGCCGCTGCTGCTGCGCGCCGGCCGCACGGTGCGCCCCACCGAGGCGGGCGACCGGCTCATCGAACGGGCCGAAGCGCTGGTGCGCGACGCCGGCCAGTTGCGCGCCTGGGTGCATGGCCAGGCACTGCAGCACGAGCTGCGCGTCGGCACCCTGGCCACCGTGCTGCACAGCGCACTGCCGGACATCCTGCAGGCCTTCACGCAGCGCCATCCGCAAACCCGGGTGTCGATCCGCGCGGGGCTGGCGAGCCAGCTGTACGAGATGGTGGCCGAAGGCGGGGTGGACCTGGCCCTGACGCTGCGGCCGGCCTTCGACCTCGCCAAGACCTTCTGCTGGCAGCCCCTGCGCGAGGAAGCGCTGGTCCTGCTCGCGCCCGCCGCGCTTGCGGGCCAGGACCCGATGCAGCTGCTGCGGGAAGAGCCGCTGATCCGCTACGACCGGACGCTGGGCGGCGGCAAGCTGGCGGACCAGTTCCTGCGCGATGCCGGCATCGCGCCCAGGGAGCGCTTCGAGCTGAACTCGCTGCTGGCCGTGGCCATGATGGTGGCCCGCGGGCTGGGCGTGTCGATGGGGCCGGACATCGACGCGCCCTTCATGCGCGAGCCGACCCTGGCCCGCATCGCGCTACCGCAGGCACGCACGCGTCGTGCCCTGGGCCTGCTGTGGCTGCGTGCCTCGCCGCGCCAGACGCTCGTGTTGAACTTCGGCGAGTGCGCCACCGCAGCCATGCGGCCGGCGCCTTGAGACGGTGTGAGCGAACCCGCCATGTCCGCACGGTCGCTCATGGGCGCTTGCCGACGGACTTGGCAACCTCCCGCAGGATGCGCTTGCGCACCTTCTTGCCCTGGGTGACCAGCAGCCGGATGTTCACGTCATGGCGCTGCTCCGGCGCCATGGACTTCCAGGATTTGATTTCGGAGCGAAGGCGGCCGCATCCCAGGCATCGCGCCTTGTCCGGGCTCAGTTCGCATTGCCCGATGCAGGGCGTCGCCGTCAGAAGAATGGTCATTGCCGAACACGCTGCCACTGGGCGGCGGGCAGCGCAATCGGACACAGGCAAAAAAAAGACCCGCACGAGGCGGGTCCAAGGAGACAGCCGACTTTCGTCGGCCCCGCGAATTCGCGGCCCGCTCCCCAGCGAGTACCCCGAAGATCCCCGGCGGGCGCGAAGAGCACCCTGGAGAGCAATCTACCCGTGCGGGCGGTCAAGACCTACGAAGGAAAACGCGCTTGGTTATGCGGCAGATACCGGGGCCATCATGCGCGGGCAGTGTGCCGACGCACTGCGCCAGATCAAGGGTCGCCCATAGCGGCCATGGCCGCCGGCCCACCTCAGCGCCGCGCCACGAAGTCGATCTCGACCCGCGCGCCCTTGGCCAGCCCGGTCACGCCCACGCAGGTGCGCGCTGGCAGGCGGCCGGGCGGGAAGTGGCTGCGGTAGGCCTCGTTCATGCGCGCATAGTCCTCGTCGAAGTGGGTCAGGAAGATGCGGGCCGACAGCACGTGGGCCAGGCCCAGGCCGCAGCCTTCGAGCACCGTCTTCAGGTTGGCCATCACCGCATGGGTCTGGGCCTCGATGCCCTCGGGATAGCCGCTGTCCAGGTCCGTGCCGGTGAAGGGCATCTGGCCCGTGACGAAGACCCAGCCGTCGCATTCGACGGCATGGCTGAAGGGTGCGACCGGGTCCGGCGCGCCGCTGATCATGTGGAAGATGGGGTTCATGGGTCAGGCTCCTGAAAGTGAGTCGATGGAGGGAAGAGAAGGAATGGCATGCCCGCGCGGTGGAAGGCGGGCACCGGTGTGCGTGGCATGTGTCTTGCGACAGCCATGCGTTGCCTTGCAGGGATCCCGACGTTGCAGCTCGAACAGTTCACGACCGAGTCCTACCCGGTGCACCAGCGCCCGCAGGCGTGGCGTGCCGCACTCGAGCCGCACCAGCTTCGCGCCTGCGAGACGCCCTCGGCCGCGCCGCTGCACGGCCGGCTGGCAGCGGGTCGGACGGCGCGCGGCGTGGGCCTGGCGCGCGTGGCCTCCTCGCCGCAGACGCTGGAGCCGCTGCACGGCGACGCGGGCCATGTGTGGATCGCGCTGCTGCAGGCCGGCGAGGCGCATCTGCAGCCCGGCGACGGCCAGCCGGCCCTTGCCCTCGCCGCGGGCGATGTGGTGTGGGGCGCCACGCGCAGCGCGGCGCAGCTGGTGTTCCAGACGGACTTCCGCCAGTTCCACGTCTCGCTGCCCGCGCGTGCCTTCCCCGCCGGCCTGCGGGGCGGCCAGGGCACGGCCCTGGGCCACCTGCCCGGGCGCAGCGGCATGGGCCGCCTGCTGGCCGGCACCCTCGGCGCGCTGGAGGACGCTCTCGACAGCCTGGGCGACGACGACATCGCGCCGCTGGAACATTCGCTGTCCGAGCTCATCGCCGCACGCATGGCCGCGCGGCCGGGCGACGCCCCCGCCGGCATCAGCAACACGCAGGCCGCAACGTTCCGGCGCGTGTGCCAGTTCATCGAAGGGGCGCTGAGCGACCCCGCGCTCTCGCTGGCGGCGGTGGCCGCCCAGGAGCGCGTCTCCGAGCGCCTGGTGCAGAAGCTCTTCGAAGGCCAGGGCCTGACCTTCACCACCTACCTGCGCCAGCGCCGGCTGGAGCGCTGCCGCGCCGACCTGGCCAACCGCCAGTACGGCCACCTGTCGATCTCGGACATCTGCTTCCGCTGGGGCTTCAACGACGCGGCCCATTTCAGCCATGCCTTCCGCGACCGCTACCGCATGTCGCCGCGGCAGTACCGGCAGCAGGCCAACGAGGCCAGCCAGCAGAGCCTGCGCAAGCGCATCCAGCGCGGCTGGCCCTCGGGCTATTTCGAGTCGGGCGGCCGGTCCGAGCCGCAGGCCGATGCGCCACGCGGCGCGCCCGGGGGCGCGGCGAGCGCGCAGGCACCGGCCCCCTCGGCCGCCGCCGGCCAGACCGGCCGCCACCACCACCTGCCGGCCACGCCCGAGACCATCCACTGGGGCTACTTCAGCCGCACCATCCCGCCGGTGCTCACCGTGGCTTCGGGCGACATCGTGACCATCGAGACGCTGACCCAGCATGCGTACGACGACCACGAGCGCATGATCAAGGGCGACTCGGGCGCCGAGCGCGTCTTCCACTGGACGCGCGAGCACAAGGCGGTGGACCGGCGCGGCGCCGGCCCCACCGACGCCTCCATCTACGGCCGCGGCAACGGCGAGGGTTTCGGCGTGCACATCTGCACCGGCCCCGTGGCCGTGCAGGGCGCGGAGCCGGGCGACGTGCTGGAGGTGCGCATCCTCGACCTCGCGCCCCGCCTGGCCGCCAATGCGCGCTACGAAGGCCGTGCCTTCGGCAGCAATGCGGCCGCCTGGTGGGGTTTCCATTACGACGACCTGATCGAGGAGCCCAGGCCGCGCGAGGTCATCACCATCTACGAGGTGGACTGCCACCCCGGGCGCATGTGTGCCCATGCCGTCTACAACTTCCGCTGGACGCCGCAGCGCGATCCGCACGGCGTGCTGCACACCACCATCGACTACCCCGGCGTGCCGATCGACCGCAGTGCCATCGTCGAGAACCACGGCGTGCTGGAGGGCGTGAAGATCCCGGTGCGGCCGCACTTCGGCGTCATCGCGCTGGCACCGGCCGAGACGGGGCTGGTGGATTCGATCCCGCCCTCCTCCTTCGGCGGCAACCTCGACAACTGGCGCATCGCCAAGGGCGCCACGGTGTACCTGCGGGTGGCGGTCGACGGTGGCCTGCTGTCGGTGGGCGATCCGCATGCGTCGCAGGGCGACAGCGAGCTGTGCGGCACCGCCATCGAATGCTCGCTGACCGGCGTGTTCCAGCTCGTCCTGCACAAGGCCAAGGACCTGCGCGATGAGCCCTATGCCGACATCGACTACCCGCTGGTCGAGACGGCCGACGAATGGGTGCTGCACGGCTTTTCGCATCCCAACTACCTGCAGGAGTTCGGCGACCGGGCGCGCAGCCTGGTGTACGAGAAGTCCTCGCTGGACCCGGCCATGCGCGACGCCTTTCGCAAGACACGGCGCTTCCTCATGACGGCCATGGGGCTGACGGAGGACGAGGCCATCTCGCTGATGTCGGTCGCCGTGGACTTCGGCGTCACCCAGGTGGTGGACGGCAACTGGGGGGTGCATGCCGTGATCCGCAAGGCCTTGTTCGAGGAGCGCCTGGCGAAGGCCCGAACCGGCGCCTCCTCCCGCGCCTGACCCTGGCGGCACGTCGCCGGCCGCGCGCTCAGCGCGGCCCGAAGACGCACTTGCGGATGGACCCGTGCACGCCCCAGTTGCCGTCCACCACCTGGGTCACGCCGAAGTCGGCCGCCACGGACATGAGGGCGATGGCCTCGTCCTCGCTGAGCTTGTGCACCGTCATCAGGAAGCGCCGCAGCTTGCGGAAGGCATCGCGCATGGCCGGGTCGAGCGAGGCGGTCTCCGCCACCGTGGTCTGGCCCTCGGGGCCCAGCGTCGCCAGGTAGTTGGCATAGGTGAAGCCATACACCGACCACAGCTCGTCGGTCTCCAGGAGCGGATGGTCCAGCCCTTCGAGCAAGGTGCCGGGCAGGTCGGCCTTCTTGTGCAGCACCAGCTCGAACTCGCCCGTCAGCGAGCATTCGATGGCGGTGCCGCCCAGCTCGCTGTCGCCCTGCGCCGCATGCGGATCGCCCACCGAGAAGTAGGCGCCGGCCACGGCCACGGGGTAGTACATGCGCGCGCCCTTGCCCACGCGCCAGTCGTCGATGTTGCCGCCGCTGTAGCTGGGCGGAATGGAGCTGACGAAGTCGGCCTCGGCCGGCGCCAGCCCCATGGTGCCGAAGTGCAGCCGGGCCGGAACCTGCACGTTGCGCAGGATGTCCTCGCGCCGGCGCACCGTGGCCGGGTCGACCTTCACGCCGGGATAGTCGATGGTCGGATGCACCACGCCGTCGGGGTCGGTCTGCGGCGTCCACACGTAGTTGTAGACGGCGCGTGCCGTGGGCTCGGCGGTGGTGTCCAGCTCGAAGATGGTGATCACCTCGCGCGGCTTCGGCTCTTCGATCAGGTCGCGGTACTGGAAGCCCCAGGAGGCCGCCGCGTTGGAGCCGAAGCTGCGGCCCAGGAAGGCATGGTTGCAGCTGGGGCGCGGCATCACGTCGAGGATGCGCACCTCCAGCACGTCGCCCGGCTCGGCGCCTTCCACCACCACCGGCCCGGTCAGCAGGTGCACGCCCACGCCCTCGCCCTCGCCATAGGTGAAGGGGCCGGTGGTGGGCCCAGCGCCGCGGCGCGGCACGGCCTTGTGCTCGCAGGTCCAGGCGAAAACCGATTCGGCGCCCGGGTCGCCGGCCACCATGCGCTCGTGGTCGTCGTTGGCATGGTGGGTCAGCGTCTCGATGGTGACCCGGTCGCCTGAGCGCACGGTGAGCGCGGGCGCCACGGCCTTGCTGAAGTAACCCCAGTGCACCGTTTGGGGAGAGACACGGAGAAGGTGATGCATCGTCGGTTCTGCAGGGAAGATGGGAATCGATGGTCAGCGCTCGGCCGCCATCACGTTGAGGAAGCGGGCCGTCTGCGGATGCTGCGGCCGGGTGAGGACGTCGCGCGCGGGCCCGCTCTCGACGATACGGCCGCCCGCCAGGAAGACCACGCGGTCGGCCACGTCGGCCGCGAAATGCAGCTGGTGCGTGGAGATGACCAGCGCCAGCCCGCCGTCCTGCGCCAGGGTGCGGATCACCTCCAGCACCTCGTTGACCAGGGCCGGGTCGAGCGCGGAGGTGGGCTCATCCATCAGCAGCACGCGCGGCCCGGGCGCGATGGCCCGTGCGATGGCGACTCGCTGCTGCTGGCCGCCCGACAGGTGCCGCGGCAACGCATCGGCGCGGTGCGACAGGCCCACCCGCGCCAGCAGCGCGCGCGCCCGCTGCTCGGCCCGCTCGGCCGTCCAGCCATGCACCCAGCGCAGCGGTCCGGCGATGTTCTCGAGCGCCGACAGGTGCGCGAACAGGTTGAACTGCTGGAACACCATGCCCACGCCCACCCGCGCCCGCTCGCGCGCCAGGTCGGCCGGGCTCATGCGCTCGCCGCCGGCCTGGTAGCCCAGGCGCTGGCCGTCGACCACGATGTGGCCGGCGTCCCAGTCCTCCAGGTGGCTGATGCAGCGCAGCAGCGTGCTCTTGCCCGAGCCGCTGGGCCCGAGCAGGGCCACCACCTCGCCCACGGCGACATCGAGCGCCAGGTCCGCCAGCACCGTCTGGCCGCCGTAGGTCTTGGTGAGCCCGCTGACGCGGACCACGGTCGGCGCCTGGGCCAGCACGGCCGCGCGCTCGGCACGGGCGGCGTCCGAGGCGCCGGTGGTCGTGCGCGGACTCTCATCGTCATGCCCGACTGACAGCTCCGGGGCCGGCGTGGCCGCCAGCACCGGCGCGCGCCGCCAGGGAAGCCAGCGCGCCAGGCCCTGCAGCGTGGCCTGCCGGTCGAGGTCGAAGCGGGCCTCCAGGCACAGCTGCACGAGGCTGATGCCGCCGGTCAGCACCAGGTACAGCAGGCCCGAGGCGAAGAAGACGGAGAAGAAGTCGAAGGTGGACGAGGCCAGCTGCGTGCTGCGCAGCGTCAGCTCCTGCACCGCGATGACCGAGGCCAGCGACGAGTTCTTGAGCGTGCTCACCGCCTCGTTGCCCATGGCCGGCAGCATGGCGCGCAGGGCCTGCGGCGCGATGATGCGGCGCATGAGCATGCGCGGCGTCAGGCCCAGCGCCTGCCCGGCCAGCACCTGGCCGCGCTCCACGCCGAGCACGCCCGAGCGCACCATCTCGGCGATGAAGGTGGCCTCGTTGAAGGCCAGCGCCAGCCCGGCCGCCACCAGGCCCGGCATGCGGATGCCCACGTGCGGCAGCGCGTCATAGAAGAACACCATCTGCAGGATCAGCGGCGTGCCGCGGAAGATCACCGCATAGGCGCGGGCGAAGGCGGCGAGCGGGTGGAACCGGCTGAGCTGCATCGCCGCCAGCAGCAGCCCGATCAGGGCCCCGCCGGCCAGGCCGATGGCCGTCGCCGCGAGCGTGAATCCGATGCCCCACAGCAGGTAGGGCATCGTCAGGTAATGAAGAAACAGGTCCATCGGGCCACTCCCGGGCGGCCGGGGCCGCCCGGGACCAGGTCATCTCACTTGGCCAGGACCAGGCGCGGGGCTTCGAGGTTCTCGACCGGCAAGCCGTTCTTCTTGAGCATCTCGGCGTGCGCGCCGGACTTCTGCAGCGCCACCAGCGCGGCCATCACGGCATCGCGGAAGTCGGTCTTGCCCTTGGGCACGGCGATGCCCACCGAGTACGGAATGGTCACGGCCAGGGCCTTCTCCAGCTTGTCGGGATAGGCCTTGACGGCGCTGTCGACCGTGTTGACGTCGTTGATGTAGGTGTCGGCGCGGCCGGCCAGGATGGCCTGGATGCAGTTCTGGTTGTTGTCGTAGAGCTGGATCTGCGGCTCGGGCTTGCCCGCGGCCTTGCACTGGGCGGCCAGGGCCTGGATCAGCGGCACCTCCACATAGCCCGTGTTCTCGGCCGCGACGGTGCCGCACAGCGAGGTGTCGATGCCGGTGATCTTCTTCGGGTTGCCCTTGGCCACCAACACGCCGTCGAACACCTTGGAATAGGTGATGAAGTCGGCCGCCTTGGCGCGCTCCTCGGTGGCGTAGATGTCGGAGATGACGATGTCGGCCTGGCCCGACTGAAGCGTGGTGAGCAGCGCCGCGAAGGTCACGGGCTTGTAGCTCACCTTGAAGCCCAGGCAGGCACCGATCGTCTCGCCCAGGTCGATGTCGAAGCCGATGTAGCGCTCGGGGTTCTTGGGGTCGATGGTCTCGTAGCCGGGCGTGTGCGGATTGATGGCGTTGACCAGCGTCTTGCCCTTGAACTGCGGGTACTTGGCCTGCAACGCCGCGCATTCGCCGGGCGTGGGAAAGACCTCGGCATGGGCCGCGCCGGCGGCACCCAGCGCCAGGGCGACGGTGCCCAGGGCAGTGGCCAGCAGCCGGCGCAGACGCACCGGCCAGGCAGGGCGGGACGGGCGCTGGCCCGGGACGACGAGGGGGCTGTTCATGGGACGGAAACTCCTGGTGAGGCGGCCCGGCCGGACACCATGTCCGGCTTTGCTGCGCCGCGTCAAACCAGTTTAGGAACGGCCTCCCGTGCGCACTTGTCTGGGAGCGCACGAGTCCTTGTGTGGCGCGCCCCTCCCGCGCGAGGCACCCTTACTGCAGCGCCGTCGGGCGCGCGTAGCCGGGGAAGTCGCGGTCCAGCACCTGCTTGAAGAACGGCGACCTGAAGGCCGCCTGCAGGTCGGCCACCCAGGGCGCGCCCTTGTCGGGCGTGCGCACGGCCGCCACCAGCAGGTAGTAGTCGGGCGTCTTCTCCAGCGCCACCGCGTCGGTGAGCTTGAGGCCGGAGGAGATGGCGAAGTTGCCGTTGATGACCGAGAAGTCGGTGTCGTCCAGCGCTCGCGGCAGCTGGGCGGCTTCGAGCGGCACGAAACGCAGCTTCTTCGGGTTGTCGGCGATGTCCTTTTCGGTCACCTTGAGCGGATCGACGCCGGCCTTGGTCTTGACCAGGCCGTACTGCTCCAGGAAGACGAAGGTGCGGGCCAGGTTGGTGGGGTCGTTGGGCACGGCGATGCGGGCGCCCTCCTTCACCTCGGCCACGGTCTTGAACTTGCGCGAGTACAGGCCCAGGGGCGCGATGGGGCCCTGAACCACGTCCGCGAGGTCGAGCTTGTTCTTCTCGGCGAAGTTCTTGAGGTAGATGATGTGCTGGAAGTAGTTGGCGTCCAGCGAGCCCTGCGCCAAAGCATGGTTGGGCTGCACGTAGTCGCTGAACTCGACCAGCTTGACCTTGTAGCCCTTCTGTTCGAGCTGCGGCTGGATGCCCCGGCGCAGCACCTCGATGTTGGAGCCAGCGGTGGTGCCGATGACCAGCTCCTTCTTGGCGGCGGCAGGCTGCTGCGCCAACGCGGGCAGGGCCAGGGAAGCGGCCAGGCTGGCCAGGACGACGTGACGACGGAACAGGGACATGGAAAGGAGCCGATGGGAGAGGAAGGAAAGGAGAGAAGCAGTCAGCGCTTGTCCAGCCGGTGCGCGATGGCGTTGCCGCCGAACTGGATGATTTGCACCAGCACCACGAGCAGCGCCACGGTCAGCAGCATCACGTCGGTCTGGAAGCGGTAGTAGCCGTAGCGGATGGCCAGGTCGCCGATGCCGCCGCCGCCCACCACGCCGGCCACGGCCGAGTACGACAGGAAGCTCACGGCCAGCACGGTGAGGGCCAGCACCAGGCCCGAGCGGGCCTCGCGCACCAGCACCCGCCACACGATCTGCAGCTCGGAGGCGCCCATGGCATGGGCTGCCTCGATGACGCCGCGCGGCACCTCGCGGATGCTCTGCTCCACCAGCCGCGCGAAGTAGGGAATGGCCGCCACCGACAGCGGCACGGCCGCCGCCAGCGGCCCGATGGAGGTGCCCGCGATCACCCGCGTGAATGGCACCAGCGCCACCAGCAGGATGATGAAGGGGAAGGAACGCACGGTGTTCACCACCCAGCTCAGCACCAGGTAGGACGGCCGGTGGTCCAGCGACTGCCCGGGCCCGAGCAGGAAGAGCAGCACGCCCAGGGGGCCGCCGAGCACGATGGCCGCACCGAGGCCGATGGCCAGCATCAGCAGGGTCTGCTGCGTGGCGGTCCACAGCTCGGGAAGGATGGCAACGATGTTCTCAGACATGGGCAAGACGGGCGGTGGAGAGGGAAGCCGTGGCAGCGTCGGCCGCAGGCGATGGGCGAGCGGCCGACGCCGTCGCAGCGGCTGTGGCGGCGTCGGCGGCGGCAGGAGACGCCGCTGCCGGGGGCGACCAGGGCCGCTGCGCGATTTGCTCGGCCAGCTCGCGGCCCAGGCTGCTCTGGCGCGGCTGGGCCGCGACCTGGTCGACGTCGAACTGCTCCACCAGCGCGCCCTGCTCCAGCACGGCGACGCGGCGGCACAGTTGCTGCACCACCGGCAGTTCGTGCGTGACGATGACGATGGTCACGCCCAGGCGCGCGTTGATCTCGCGCAGGGTGTGCAGCAGGGCGCGCGTGGTCTCGGCGTCGAGCGCCGAAGTGGGCTCGTCGCACAGCAGCACGTCGGGCCGCGGCGCCAGGGCGCGGGCGATGGCCACGCGCTGCTTCTGGCCGCCCGAGAGCTGCGCCGGATAGGCGCCCGCCTTGTCCGCCAGGCCGACGAGGGCGAGGCATTCCTGCACCCGCGCCTCGATGTCGGCGCGCGAATGGCGGCCGTGGATGCGCAGCGGAAAGGCCACGTTCTCGGCCACCGTCGCGTTCTGCAGCAGGTTGAACTGCTGGAAGATCATGCCGATGGACTGGCGGGTCTCGCGCAGCTCGCGACGCGACAGGCGGGTGAGGTCGCGGCCGTTGACCAGCACCCGGCCGCCATCGGGCCGCTCCAGCAGGTTGATGAGGCGCAGCAGCGTGGACTTGCCGGCGCCGCTCTTGCCGATCAGGCCGAAGACCTCGCCGCGGCCGATGGCCAGCTGCAGCGGCTGCACGGCGGTGAAGCGCCGGCCGTCGGGCAGGGCGAATTGCTTGTGCACGCCGTCGAGCCGGATCAAAGGCTCGTCGGTGGCGACGTTGTGGGGGACAAGGCTCATGGGGCTGGCAGGAAGGGCCGACGCGGCGAGGCACCGCATGGCACGGCATGGCGAAGGCCCCGACTGTGGGCCGGCGCGGTTCCAGAACAAACGAATGAATCCGGCGTTGCTCATGCGGAAAACGTCTTTGGCGCGCCACCGCACGCCACGCCGCTCAACGCAGCGCCGTTATGCGCCGCCCGGCTAAGCAATGGCGGAATGCTTCGTTCATGCCGGACGGCCGTCGACGCACAGTGCGCCTCCCAGGCTCCTCCAGGCCGCATTCCCGACGATTCGCGCCATGTCCTTTCCCCTCCGTCCCCGCCGCCTTGCGGCGCTCTCGCTCCTCGGCCTCGCGGCCTTCGCGACGCACGCGGCCGAACTGGCCGTGGGCTTCATGCCCGGCCCCTACCGCGACGCCTTCACCAAGGGCATTGCGCCCCAGCTCGAAAAGAAGGGCTACCAGATCCGCTACGTCGAGTTCAGCCAGGGCGTGCAGCCCAACGACGCGGTGCAGCGCGGCCAGATCGACGCCAACATCTTCCAGCACACCCTCTACCTGCAGGCCACCAACAAGAGCCAGGGCTTCGACCTGGTGCCGGTGGTGCATGTGCCGACCCCGCCCATGGGGCTGTATTCGCAGAAGCACAGGAAGCTGACCGATGTGCCCGACGGCGCGACCGTCACGCTGCCGGCCGATCCGGTCAATGCGGCGCGCGCGCTCAACATCCTGGCGGCGCTCGGCTGGGTGCAGCTCAAGCCGGGCGTGGACCCGATCAGCGTCTCCGAGCGCGACGTCGTCGCCAATCCCAAGCGGCTCAAGCTGGTGCCGCTGGACGCCGCGCAGGCGCCGCGCTCGCTGGCCGATGCCGACCTGGCGGCCGTGCAGGGCAACTTCGCCGTCGCCTCGGGGTTGAAGCTCACCGAGGCGCTCAAGCTCGAAGACATGACGCTGCCCTACGTGAACGTGGTCGCCGTGAAGCGCGGCAACGAGAACGCGGCCTTCGCCCGCGACATCGCCGAGGCCTACCGCTCGGTCGAGTTCCAGCGCTTCTTCCGCGCCAACCCGGTGTGGGCCGGCTACCGGCTGCCCGACTACTTCACCGCGGCCCAATGACCGCCCGCACCGAAGACGAAGCCCCGACCCGTTCGTCGAGCGCCAGCGCCCAGGCAGTGACCATGAGCACGCAAGCCTTCTTCGACGGGCCCACCGCCGACACCTGGCAGGCCCGCGCCCATGGGTTGCGACAGGCGCTGCAGGCGGACGCGCCCATGCGCGACCGGGCCGGCGGCCGGCCCGTGGCCGCGCAGGCACTGCTCAAGGGCAGCGGCCTGCTGCCGGCCCTGGTGCCCGTGCATCAGGGCGGCGGGGGCGCCGCGGTGTCCAGCCTGCTGCGCGCCGTGCGCGAGCTGGCCCGCACCGATGCCTCGGTCGCCTTGCTGTTGGGCCATCACATCGCGGCCGTGCTGGGCCTGGCGGTGCACGGCAGTGCACAGGCCCAGTCCCTGCTGAACGCCACGGCCCGGCAGCGCTGGCTGTGGACGCATCCGCTGGACACCGACCTGCCCACGCTGGGCGCCCGGCGCATCGGCGCGGGCTGGCTGCTCGACGGCCAGTTGCATGCCACGGCCGGCCTGCATGCCGCCGATCGCCTGCTGCTGAGCTGGCCCGACGTGCGCGGATCGCGCGTGACGGCCAGCCTGCGGCTGGACCATCCCGGCGTTGGCGAAGCCCTGCTGGACGATGGCTTCGGCCTGCGCCAGGCCGGCGGCGGCACGCTGCCCCTGTCGGCCGTGCAGTTGGGCGAGCCCGAACTGCTCGGCCCCGCGGTCCGTCCCACCTCGCCGCGCGCCGACCTGCCGGCCCTGCTGCAGCAGGCCGCCCAGCTGGAGGTCTTCATCGGCAGCGCCTGGGGTGCGCTGGACGAAGGCCGCGCCTACACCCTCACCGCCTCGCGGCCCTGGATCCATTCCGGCGTCGAGCGCCACGAGGACGATCCGTGGATCCAGCGCCGCTACGGCGAACTCGCGCTGCGCGTGCAGGCCGCCACCGAGCTGGCCGAGCGCGCAGCCCGGGACTTCGACCTGGCCCGGGCGGCCGGGGACGACCTGAATGCCGCCGCCCGCGATGCGCTGGCCGTGCAGATCGCCACCGCCCACCTGGAAGCCGCCGAGGCGGCCGACGCCGCCGGCAGCGGCATCTTCGAGCTGATGGGCGCACGCTCGGCCACGGTAGCCAATGGCTACGACCGCTTCTGGCGCGACACGCGCACGCTGCGCCTGCCTCAGCGCACCGACGCACGCCAGCGCGCCCTGGGCCGCTGGCTGCTGGGGGGCGCCGTGCCCCTGTCCACGCCGGCCACGCCCACGGCCGTCTTCGCGGCCCCATCGCCATGAGCGCCCGCCGCACAGCCCACGCCGGAGGTCTTCCCTTGAGCGCCGTCATCCTGCCCCACCCCACCTTGCAAGAACAGGCACCGCCCGCGCTCTTCGAGCCCGAAAGCGCCAACCCGTACATCACGCGCGCCGCCGCGCTGCGCCCGCTGTTCGCCCGCGATGCGGCCGAGCGCGACCGCGCCGGCGGCCGGCCCTCGGCGCAGATCGCCCTGCTGCGGCAGGAAGGCCTGCTGGCCCTACTCCTGCCCACGGCCGTCGGTGGCGAGGCGCAGCCCTGGTCGACGGCCCTGCGCATCACACGCCTGCTGTCGCAGGTGGACAGCTCCGTCGGCCACCTCTACGGCTACCACTACGTCAGCCTGCTCGGCCTGGGGCTGCGCCAGGTGCCGGCCCAGGTCGAGCCGCTGTGGCGCCGCTCCGCGCAGGCCCAATGGTTCTGGGGCAACACGGCCAACAGCTTCTCCAAGAGCCTGTTCGGCCGGCGCGAGGGCGATCACTTCGTGCTCGACGGCTTCCGGCCCTTCACCTCGGGCTCGCACGTGGCCGACTGGCTCTCCATCGCCTGGGAAGATCCGGCCACCGGCGAGCGCCGCGCCGCCGCCATCGAGGCTGGCCGCGCGGGCGTGGTGATCGAGGACGACTGGGACGGCATCGGCCAGCGGCAGACCGGCAGCGGCCGGGTCAGCTTCCATGGCGTGCGCGTGCATGCCGACGAAGTGCTGGGCCCGCCCGCGCCGCTGGACCCGACCCGCGCGCCGGCCGAGCCCTGGCGCACCGTCACGCCGCTGCTGCAGCAGAGCGTGCTGCTCAACGTCTTCGTCGGCAGCGCGCAGGGTGCGCTGCGCACCGCGCGCGACACGCTGCTGGACGCGCCCGCGTCGCGCCGGCTGCAGCACGACCCCGGCGTGCAGCGCCTGCTGGGCGAACTCTGGAGCCGCACCCGCGCCGCCGCCGCGCTGGCCGACCGCGCCCTGCGCGCCCTGGACGCCGCCGCCGCGCGCGGCGTGCATCTCACGGTCGAAGAGCGCGGCGAAGCCGCCGTCGCCATCGCCGCGGCCAACGTGCTGGCCGGCGAGGTCGCGCTGCAGACCGCGGCCGGCCTGCTCGAAGCGCTCGGGCCCCTGGCCGCCGACCGCGGCGCCGGCTTCGACCGCTTCTGGCGCAACGTGCGCATCCACACCCTGCACAACCCGGCCGAATACAAGGTCCGCAACGTCGGCCGCCACTTTCTTTCGGGCCAGCCGCCCGCCCCTGGAACCTTCCAATGACCGCCCCACGTCCCCGTCAGCTGCACCTCAACATCAACGCCCTGCATTCGGGCTTCGTGCCCTCGGCCTGGCGCCTGCCCGAAAGCGCGCCCGACGCCTTCATCGACGTGCACCACTACGTGCGCCTCGCGCGCATCGCCGAGGCCGGCAAGCTCGACGCGATCTTCCTGGCCGACAACGCCGCCATCGTCGACCAGATCGACTTCCGCCCCATCACCGCGCTGGAGCCCACGGTGCTGCTCACCGCCGTGGCCGCGGCCACCACGCACCTGGGCGTGATCGGCACCGCATCGACCAGCTACAACGAGCCCTACAACATCGCGCGGCGCTTCGCCTCGCTCGATCTGGTGAGCGGCGGGCGCGCGGGCTGGAACGTGGTGACCACCGCCGACCTGCCCTCGGCCCGCAACTTCGGCCTGGAGGCCGTGCCCGACCATGCCCAGCGGTACCGCCGCGCCGACGAGTTCACCCAGCTGGTGAAGGACCTGTGGGACAGCTGGGAGGACGATGCCTTCATCGGCGACAAGGCCGCGGGCCGCTTCGTGGACCTGGCCAAGGTGCATCCGGTGCGGCACCGCGGCGAGTTCTTCTCGGTGCAGGGCCCGCTCAACCTGCCGCGCTCGCCGCAGGGCCGGCCGGTGCTGGTGCAGGCCGGTGCCTCGGCCGACGGCCGCGAGCTGGCCGCGCGCCATGCCGAGGCCGTGTTCAGCGCCTCGCAGTCCTTCGAGGAATCGCTGGACTACGCCCGCGGCCTGAAGCAGCGGGCCGAAGCCCTGGGCCGCGGCCCCGACGCAGTCAAGGTGCTGGCCGGCCTGACCACCATCATCGGCAGCACCGAGGCCGAGGCCCGCCGCCGGCGCGACCAGCTGGTGGACCTGATCCCGTGGAACTACAGCCTGACCCGCCTGGCGGGGACGCTGGGCGTGCCGGTGGACCGGCTGAAGCTGGACGAGCGCCTGCCCGAGGATCTGGCCCTGCCGGGCGGCGGCAATGGCAACCACACCTTCTTCCATGCCACCCTGGCGCATGCGCGCCGCGGCCAGTTCACGGTGCGGCAGCTGATCCGCGAGCTGGCCGGCGGCGGCGGCCACCGCGTCATCGTCGGCACGCCCGAGCAGATCGCCGACGACATCGAGCACTGGTTCAGGGCCGGCGCGGCCGATGGCTTCAACCTGATGCCCGACCAGCTGCCGGGCGGACTGCAGGACTTCGTGGACGGCGTGGTGCCGATCCTGCAGCGCCGGGGCATCTTCCGCACCGCCTACGAGGGCCGCACGCTGCGCGAGCACCTGGGTCTGCCGCGGCCAGCCGGGCGTGAGGCGACGCGTCGGGCAGCCTGAGCGCTGTGGCAAGCACCCCGCTCGGCGCTGAGCCCTCCGGGCGCCCCGGCCGTGCACCCTTTCACCCCGAGGCCGGCTGGCCCTGCTCCTGCGCCGCCGCCTCCAGCATCCAGTCGCGCAGCGCGGAAACCGCGGCGTCGCCTTCGCGTTCGATGTTGAGCACCAGGGTGTAGTCGGGCGCACGCCAGGTGGTGGTGCGCAGCGGGCACACCAACCGGCCGGCCGCCAGATCGCGCTGGATCAGCGGCAGGGAGACCAATGCCACGCCCAGGCCTTCCACCGCGGCAGCCTGCTGCAGGAACACATGCTCGAACTCCATCTGGCGCTGCGGCAGAAGCCGGGGAACGCCGGCCTGGCGCAGCCACTGCGTCCAGGCGCCCCGGGTGCTCGCGGAATGCAGAAGGGTGTGCTGGCGAAGATCCTCCACGTGGCCGATGGGACGGTCGCTCAGCAGCGCCGGACTGCAGGCCGGCAGCCGCTCGTCCGCCATGAGCCTGAGCGAGACGAGGCCGGCGCCCTGCTCAGGCCCAGACCGCACGCCGATGTCGAAGGCATCGCCCACGTAGCGCAGCTTGCGAGAGGTGGTCGACACCAGCACGTCGACCTCCGGAAAGCGCCGGTGAAAGTCGGGCAGTCGCGGCAGCAGCCAACTCAACGCGAAGCTGACCAGCACATTGACCTTGACGGTTCCCGACACGCGCGCGGCGGGCCTGCGCTCGCGCAGCCGGGCCGAGCCCGCGGCCAGCCGGTCGAAAGCGGCGCCGACATCGGCGAACAGAGCCGCGCCCTCGGCGGTCAACTGCACACCGCGCGCGCGGCGCTCGAACAAGGGCTTGCCGAACCACTGCTCCAGCAGGCGGATCTGCTTGCCGACCGCCCAATGGGTCACGTTCAGCGCCACCGCCGCGGCCGCAAAGCTTCCGTGCGTGGCCACCGCTTCAAAGCTGCGCAATGCGTTGAGGGGCGGCACTTGGCCACGGCCCGGTGCGCGCTCGGCAGGCTCAACGGAAGAGGGACTTTTTCTCCCCATAGGCGCGAGATTATGTCTGTGGTGAGGCAGACCACGCGGACTTAGCATCGAGCCCATGACGACACATCGCCTCCTCCCTGCCGACGTGGCCGAAGGACGGCGAACCCTGTCGCAGCCGAAGCGCGTGCTCTGGGCGTCGTGCGTCGCCCATGCGCTGCACGACGGCTACACCGACCTGATCTATGTGCTGCTGCCGCTCTGGCAGACCGAGTTCGGTCTGAGCTACGGCGCCCTGGCTGTTCTGCGTGCGGTCTATGGCGGCACCATGGCCAGTCTGCAGCTTTCGGCAGGTCGGCTGTCGCAATGGATCGGACGGCGCGCCACGCTCGCGCTGGGGACGCTGCTGGCCGCCCTGGGCTACGCGGTCGCCGGCCTGTCGGGCAGCCTGCTCGGCCTGTGCGTGGCACTGGCGATCTCGGGCGTCGGTTCGAGCACGCAGCACCCCCTGGCTTCGGCCGCCGTCTCCCAGGCGTACGGTGGGCGCGCCCGCGGTCCGCTGGGCATCTACAACTTCGCCGGCGATCTGGGCAAGGCTGCCCTGCCGGCCGCCATGTCCTTCCTGCTGGTCTGGATGCCGTGGCGCCATGCGCTGTGGACGGTGGCCGGGGCAGGCCTCGTGGCCGCCGTCGCCATTGCACTTCTTCTCCCGTCCCAGGCACGGCCTGCGCCGGCCGGGCATGCGCAGGAGCACGGCCGCGGCCTTCCGGCATCGAACACGGGCTTCCGGCTTCTGCTGTCCATCGGCGTGCTCGACACCGCCGTGCGCATGGGCATGCTGACCTTCCTGCCCTTCCTGCTGCAGAGGAAGGGCATCTCGCCAGCCATGCTGGGCACCGCCCTGGCACTCGTGTTCATCGGCGGCGCAGCGGGCAAGTTCCTCTGCGGCTGGCTCGGCGAGCGTCTGGGCCTGACCGGCACCGTGCTCGTCACCGAAGGCGGAACCGCGGCGTGCATCGTGGCCGTGATGCTGTGCCCGCTGTGGCCAGCCCTGGTCCTGCTGCCCTTGCTGGGGCTGATGCTCAACGGCACCTCGTCGGTGCTCTACGGCAGCGTGCCGGACATGGTCGCGCCGGATCGGACCGAGCGCGCCTTCGCGGTGTTCTACACCGGCACCATCGCCTCGGGTGCCGTGTCGCCCATCGCGTACGGCCTGCTGGGCGACCATGTGGGCGTCGTTGCGGCGACCTTCGCCACCGCGCTGACGGCCCTGGCGATCATTCCCCTGGCCTGGGTACAGCGCTCGCACATGCACCCTCCTGCACAAGCGCAGGTCTAGCGGCCCGGCGCGCGAGGGCTGCCTGTGTCGGCACGCCCCTGGCCCCTCCACGTCCGTGCGGGCGGAACGCCGGCCTCACCCCACCAGCGGCGCCGGCACGGCGGCCAGCAGGCTGCGCGTGTACGCATGCGACGGATGCGCCAGCACCGCGTCCACCGGCCCCTGCTCCACCACGCGGCCCTGGTCCAGCACCACGACGCGGTCGGCCACATGCCGCACCAGGTTGATGTCGTGCGAGATGAACAGCAGCGCCGTGCCCAGGCGCGACTGCAGCTCGCCGATGAGGTCGATCACCTGGGCCTGGATGCTGACGTCGAGCGCGGAGACCGGCTCGTCGCAGACGATGAGCTGCGGCTCGGCCGCCAGCGCGCGGGCGATGGCCAGGCGCTGGCGCTGGCCGCCGGAGAGCGTGCGCGGCAGGCGGTCCAGCAGGTCGGCCGCCAGGCCCACCTGGGCCAGCAGCCCACGCACGCGGGCATCCCGCACTTCGCCGCGTAGCCCGGGCAGGTTCTGCGCCACCACGTCGCGCACCCGGTAGCGCGGATCGAAGCTGCTGAGGGGATCCTGCGGGATGTACTGCAGCTTCGGCCGCAAGGCGCGCCGTGACGGCTCGGGCAGGGCCGACCAGGGCTGGCCCAGCAGTTGCACGGCGCCCGCGTCGGGCTCATCCAGCCCGAGCACGATGCGCGCACAGGTGGACTTGCCCGAGCCCGAGGCACCGACCAGCCCCAGCACCTCGCCCGCCCTCACCTCGAAGGACACGTCCGCCAGCGCAACGAAGGGCGCCTGTGCGCGCAGGCCGCGCCGCCGGTAGCGCTTGCCGATGCCCTGCACGCGCAGCACCGGTTCGCCGGACGGCGGTTGCCGGGGCGGCAATGGCTCGCGCTCGATGTGCACGCGCGCCTGGTCCTGCGCTTCTTCGCGAACGAAGCGGGCCGAGGCCAGCCGGCTGCCGCGCGACGACGCCGAGGGAACGGCGGCGATCAGTTGCCGCGTGTAGGCCTCGCGCGGCCAGGCCAGCACCTCGCGGGTGGGGCCCGACTCCACCACGCGACCGGCCCGCATCACGATCACCCGGTCGGCGATGCCGGCCACCGCCGACAGGTCATGGCTGATCAGCAGCAACCCCGCCCCGCTCGCACGCACGCGCTCGGCCAGCAGGCCGATCACCTGCTGCTGCAGCGCGGCGTCCAGTGCGGTGGTGGGCTCGTCGGCAATGATCAGGCGCGGCCCGGCGGCGATGGCGGCCGCGATCAGCGCGCGCTGGCGCAGCCCGCCGGAGAGCTCGTGCGCATGCTGGCGCAGGCGCTGTTCGGGTGCCGGCATGCCGACCTGCGCCAGCGTGTCGATCACCCGGCGGCGCACGGCCGTGCGGCCGCGCAGCAGGCGGTGCTGGGTCAGCACCTCGCCCACCTCGGCGCCGATGGGCCGCAGCGGGTCGAGCGAGACCAGCGCGTCCTGCATCACCAGCCCGGCGAAGGTGCCGCGCAGGCGGCGCCAGTCGGCTGCGGCGAAGGCGCGCGTGTCGGCGCCGTCGATCAGGAAGCGCTCGGCCTGCACCTGCGCGCCCGGGCCGGCCAGATCGATCAGTGCGCGGGCGGTGACGCTCTTGCCCGAACCGGATTCGCCCACCAGGGCCACGCATTCGGCAGCCTCGATGCGCAGGTCCAGCCTCTCGACCACGGTGCGCAGGCCGCCCGCGGCGGGAAAGCGCACCTGCAGGCCGCGCACGTCCACCAGCGGTGTCGCCGCCTGTGCTTCAACGCTCATGACGACCGCCCCTCGAAGCGCCGCTGCAGCGCCTGCCCCAGCACGGTGAAGGCCACCACGGTGAGCGTGATCGCCACGCCGGGGAACACGCCGGGCCACCAGGCCACGCGCAGCACGTCGCGGCTCTCGGCCAGCATCACGCCCCATTCGGGCGTGGGCGGCTGTGGTCCCAGGCCAAGGAAGCTCAACCCCGAAGCCGCCAGGATGGCTGTACCGACGTGCACCGTGGCCGTCACGGGCACCGCCACCAGCACATTGGGCAGCAGATGGCCCAGGAACACCTGCCAGCGGCTGCGGCCGTAGATGACGGCCTGGGTCACATAGTCGGCGCGAAGCACGAGCTGCGTCTGCGCCCGCACCACGCGGCCGAACTTGGGAATGCCGGCGATGCCCACGGCGATGGCGATGTTGGCCAGGCCCGGCCCCAGGAAGACCACCACCAGCATCGCCAGCAGCACGCCGGGAAAGGAGGAGATGACGTCGAACACGCGGGACAGCCCCTCGTTGGCCAAGCGATGGCGCTGGCCCGCCAGCAGGCCCAGCAGCACGCCCACGCCCACGGCCAGCGCGGTGCTGCCCAGGCCGATGGCCAGGGAGTAGCGGGCCCCATGGACGGTGCGCGCCAGCACGTCGCGGCCCAGCCGGTCGGTGCCAAAGGGATGCTCGGCCGAAGGCGGCTGCAGCACAGCCAGGAAGTCGCCCTCCAACGGATCGTGCGGCGTGAGCCAGCGCGGCGCCAGTGCCGCCACCGCCAGAAGCATCAGGAACGCGGCCGACAGCAGCACGGCCACGGCCGTGGCAGAGGGACGGCGCAGCCGCCCGACGACACGCCGCGGCGCGTCCACACGGGCACGGGGCAGAAGAAGATCGGGAAGCGCACTCATGAGGAAGACGCCAGACGGGGATCGATGAGCAGGGCCAGCAGATCCAGCAGCGTGGAGGCCACCACATGGACGAAGGCCGCCAGCAGCACCACGGCCAGCACCACCGGCACGTCGTGGCTGAGCACCGCGTTGAGGGTGACGGTGCCCAGGCCCGGCCGGCCGAACACCTTCTCGGTGATCACGGCGCCGCCCAGCAGACCGCCGATGATCCAGCCGCCCAGCGTGAGCAGCGGCAGCGCGGCATGCCGCAGCACATGACGAAGACGCACGGCCGCCTCGCCCAGGCCGCGGGCCCGCACGGTGACGACGAAGGGCTGCTCCAGGGCCTTGTCCATGGCCTCGCGCAGCACCTGGGCCAGCAGGCCGGCCGTGGGCAGCGCCAGGGCCAGCGCCGGCAGCACCAGCGAGCGCCAGCCGTCCGCGCCCGACACCGGGAACCACGGCAGCGTGAACGAGAAGCCGATCAGCAGCAGGATGCCCAGCCAGAACACCGGCGTCGAGGCAAAGGCCAGCTCCAGCGTGCCGGCCACGCGGCGGCCGCGGCGCCCCGGCCCGGCCGTCAGGCTGCCCACCAGCACGGCCAGCACCAGCGCGATCAGCCCGGCCGCCAGCGCCAGCTCGACGGTCGGGCCGACCTGCGAGGCCACCAGCCCGGCCACCGGCTGCCGCAGCGCGTACGAGCTGCCGAAGTCGCCCTGCGCGATGCGACCGAGGAAGGCCAGGTACTGCGCGCCCAGGCTGCGGTCCAGGCCCCATTCGGTCGCGATGGCCTCGCGCAGGCCCGGGTAGTCCAGGTCGCCCGCCAGGATGTCCTGCACCTCGCCCGGCAGGGCATGCAGCGCAATGAAGGCCGCGGTGGTGCTGCCCCAGGCCACCAGCAGGCCGGTGGCCAAACGGGAGAAGACGATGCGCCACATGGGGGTCAGCCGCTCAGGGCGCCGCGGCCAGCCACACGTCGTGGAAGTTCGACGGCGAGTCGAGCTGCGTCTCGAACGAGAGCCCGCGCACCGTGCTCTTGGCGGCAAGCTGGTAGTTGGCCGCGAACAGCGGCACGATGATGGCTTCGTCCACCGCATGGCGCTGGGCCTCGTCCACCAGCTTCTTCTTCTGCGCCGGGTCGGTGGAGGCCAGCGCATCGTTGATGTAGCCGAACAGCACCTTGTCGCCCTTGTCGGCCACGGCGCGGATGAAGCCGCCGTCGCCGATGTTGCCCTGCAGCTCCTGCGCCGCATCGGCCGGCAGGTAGGTGTTGGGATAGATGGTCCAGGTGCCCTTCTGCAGCTGCTGGGCCCATTCGCCCGCGGTGATGAAGCGCAGGCGCAGGTCCAGCCCCACGTTCTTGCGCAGCTGCGCCTGCAGGCCCTGGATCAGCACCTCGCGGTTGTCGCGCACGAAGGGTTGCGGATAGCCGACCTCGATGGCCAGGCGCTGCCCCTCCTTGTTGGTGCGGAAGCCCTCGGCATCGCGGCCCGTCCAGCCGGCCTCGTCCAGGGCGCGGTTGGCGGCCTTGGCATCGAAGCGCCAGCGGCCCTCCAGCGTCTTGTTGTAGAAGTAGTTGTCCGGCCCGATGTTGGACCAGGCGCGGCGGTAGGTGCCGCGGTAGACGCTCTTGACCAGCGCGTCGATGTCGGCGCCGTCGCGCAGCGCACGGCGCACCCGCACGTCGGTGGCCGGCGCGATGGTGTAGTTGATGTTGAGCGTGAAGGCCGTCTGCGCGCCGGCCGGCCCGACCAGGAACTGGAAGCCCGGCTGGTCCTTGAACAGGCCGATGTCGGTGGGCTGAACGCCCTCGATCACGTCCACCTGGCCCGACTTGAGGGCGCCCGCGCGCACCGCGTATTCGGGCAGGAAGCGCACCGTCACCTTGTCGAGGTAGGCGGGCCCCTGGTGGGTCGCATAGCCCGGCGCCCAGTCGTAGCGCGGGTTGCGCACGAAGGTGGCCGACTGGCCGCGCGTGTAGTTCTCGAACACGAAGGGCCCGCTGCCGGCCAGGGCCGGACCGCCGCCGCACAGCCCGTCGCCCGAGCGCAGCGACTTGGGCGAGATCAGGCCCAGCCGCACGCTGGCGATGGACTCCAGCAGGCTCGAATCGGGCCGCGACAGCTTGAGCTGGACCTCGGTGGGCGAAATCACCTGCACCTCGTCCACCGCCCGCAGCAGCTCGCCCGAGCCGTTGGTGTTGCGCGTGTCGCGCACGAAGTCCAGGTTGAACTTCACGGCCTCGGCATCGAGCGGCGTGCCGTCGTGGAACACGATGCCCGGCTTGAGCTTGAAGCGGTAGGTGCGCCCATCGGCCGAGACCGACCATTCGCGCGCCAGCCAGGGCAGGAACTTGCCGCCCTGCCCCTTGGCGACGAGCGAGTCGATGTAGTTGCGGATCAGGATGTAGGAGTTCTGCTGCGACGAGCGGTGCGGGTTGAAGCAGATGGGGTCGGTGGTCACGCCGAAGGCGATCTCGCCGCCGCTGCGCGGCGCCTGGGCGAAGGCGCCTGCGGCGGCCACCAGAATCGCTGCGCCTGTGCCGGCCCGCAGGACCGACACGCCAGGACGCCGATGAACGAGAGGAGGAAAGAAGGGCATGGAGACCTGCGACCGTAAGACAGGATAGGGAATGCGCAGCCACGACGGGCTGCATCGAAAGGCCGCGATTGTTTGAAGCGAGGCCGGCTCGGCCAACGAAGGCTTTCGCAGAAGCATCCTTGGTTCATGAACAGTGCCAAGGCACCGTCGCCTTATGCGCCGGAGCAGCAAGCAAACACGAAAAGCATCGTTGGCGATGGCGTGCCGCGCTCCTAGGCTTGCGCCCTTTGTCGCCATGGCCCGGCGCGCGCATGGCTGCCCGATCAGGCGGCAGGCGCGGCGCACCGGTCGACCTTTGCCTCCCATGTCCCTGCCCGATCTTCCCGACTACGACACGCTCGCACAGCGCTTCCGTCCCCTCTTCCAGCAGATCGCCGAGGCCGCCCCGCGGCGCGAGCACGAGCGTCGGCTGGCGCACGATGCCATCGACACGCTGCGGCAGGCCGGCTTCGGCGCCCTGCGCGTGCCGCGCGAGCACGGAGGCCTGGGCGCCAGCCCGGAGCAGCTGTTCGACCTGCTGATCGAACTCGGCACGGCGGACTCCAACCTCGTGCAGGCACTGCGTGCGCACTTCGGTTTCGTCGAACGGCTTCTCTCCGAGATCGAGGAAGACCAGCGTGCGCCGTGGCTGCGGCGCGTGGCCGACGGTGCCATCTTCGGCAACGCCACCACCGAGGCGGGCGAGGGCCAGCTCGGCCGCCTTCAGACCCGGCTGTTCCGCGAAGGCGGGCACTGGCTGCTCGAAGGCGAGAAGTTCTACAGCACCGGAACGCTTTATGCCGACTGGGTGGGCGTGACGGCCCGCATCGATGGCCCCGAGGCACGCGAAGGCTGGCGAACACTGGCCCTGGTGCGCACCGATGCGGCCGGCGTCGAGCGCATCGACGACTGGCGCGGCTTCGGTCAGCGGCTCACGGCTTCGGGCACCACCCGGCTGCATCGCGTGCCAGTGCCCGACGACCAGGTGCTGCAGTTCCCGGCGCAGGGCGCCACGTCGCAGACGGCCGTCTTCCAGCTGGTGCACATCGCCACGCTGGCGGGCATCGCCCAGGCCATCGTGCGTGACGCCGCGGCCTTCGTGCAGGCACGCCGGCGCAGCTTCAGCCATGGCAGCGCGGCGTCGCCACGCGAGGACCCGCTGGTGCAGCAGGTGGTGGGCCAGTTGGCCAACGCGGCCTGGCTCGGCCGCCTGGCCGCACAGGACGTGGCGCGCGGTCTCGGCGATGTCGACCGCCTGCGCCGTCGCGGCGAGCCGGTGCCCGAGTCGCTGCTGGTGGACGTGGAACTGCGCGCCAGCCATGCGCAGGTGGCCACCACCGACGCGGTGCTCAACGCGGCGACACGCCTCTTCGACGTGGGCGGCGCCAGCGCGCTGAACGAAGACCTGCGGCTGGACCGCCATTGGCGCAACGCACGCACCCTGGCTTCGCACAACCCGTCCATCTACAAGGCCCGCGCCATCGGCGACCACGCGCTCAACGGCAGCCGGCCCACCTTCTACTGGTCGGTGGGCACGGCGGCGGGCTGAGCGGCGGATCGCGCAAAGCTGCTTTTCGGCGGCCGGCGCGCCGCCGCTGCGGGGCGCGCCCACACTGGGGCGCCATGAACAAACGCGACCTGTTGCGCACACTGGGCGGCGCCGCGCTCCTGCCTGCGTCTGCGCTACTGCACGCGCAGACGCCCTTCCCGAGCCGCCCCGTCACCCTCGTCGTGCCCTACGCCGCCGGCGGGCCGACCGATGTGCATGCCCGCGTGATCGCCAACCGGCTCTCCGTCATCTGGGGCCAACCTGTGCTGGTCGAGAACCGGGGCGGGGGCGGCACGCTGATCGGCACGCAGTACGTGGCCAAGGCGCCCGCGGACGGGCACACGCTGCTGCTCACCGCCTATGCCTATACCTCGAACCCGATCCTCCGCAGCAGCATGCCCTACGCGGCCGATGCGCTGAGGCCGCTGGTGCAGATCGGCGCGAACGGGCTGATCCTGTTCGTCTCGGGACGCTCGTCGATGAAGTCGCTGGCCGACGTGGTGGCGCTTGCGCGTTCGGGGCCTGACCGGCTGCGCCTGGCGTCGTCGGGCAATGCGTCGAGTCCGCACATCGCGCTGGAGCTGTTCGCCAGGGCATTGGACACGCGCATCACCCACGTGGCCTACCGCGGCGCGGCACCCGCCAAGAACGATGTGATCGCCGGCGTGGTGGACGGCATCTTCGACGGGACGTCATCGATGCCGCTGGCCCGCGCGGGCCAGCTGCGCGCCATCGCCATCGCGGCGCCGCAGCGCCATCCGGCCGCGCCCGACGTGCCCACCTTCCGCGAGCAGGGCGTGGACCTGCTCTATGCCACCTGGTACGGCATGCTGCTGCCTTCGGGCGTGCCGGAGGCGCTGACGCTGAGGATCAACGCCGACATCCGGCGCGCGCTCGACGATCCGGGTGTACGCGCCGCGATTGCCGAAACGGGCCTGCAGCTGTCCCCCGGCACGCCGCAGCAGTTCGCCAGCTTCCTGGACGGGGAGTCGCGCAAGCTGCGCGCGCTGGTGGACAGCGGGGTGCGCATCGACGTGGAGTAGCCGGCAGCCGCCATGCGCGCCGCGGCTATCGACATGCGTTTTGATTCGTTGGTGCATGGCGCAAAGCGAAGCACAGTGGCGACCCCGTGTTCGCACGCTCTGCTTTCCCCTGCTTCATGCCGCTCTTCCTCGGCCGCCGTGCCGCCATCGCCGCGCTCTCGCTCCTCTCCCTCGGCGCCCTCGTGCCTGCCGCCCATGCCCAGGACAAGGCAGCCATCAAGGTCGGCATCTCGGTCGGCAACGCCGAGAGGATCTTCGAGGTGGTCAAGAAGGTTGCGGCCCGTGACGGCCTCGACGTGCAGGTCGTGGTGTTCAGCGACTACCAGCTGCCCAATGCGGCGCTGGCCGCCGGCGACCTGGACGCCAACGCCTTCCAGCACCAGCCCTTCCTGGACAACCAGATCAAGTCGCGCGGCTACGACATCGTGCCCGTCGGCCTGACGATCACCGCGCCGCTGGGCTTCTACTCGCGCAAGATCAAGTCGGTGCAGGAGCTGCCCGAGGGCGCCTCGGTGGGCATCCAGAACGACCCGTCCAACGGCAACCGCGCGCTGCTGCTGCTGCAGTCGGCCGGCCTGCTCACACTCAAGCCCGAAGCCGTCAAGAACAACACCGCCACGCCGCTGGATGTGACGGCCAATCCCAGGAAGCTCAAGCTGGTGCCGCTGGACGCCGCGCAGCTGCCGCGTTCGCTGGACGACCTGACCATCGCCTCGATCAACAACGACTACGCCGAGAAGGCGGGCCTGTCCTTCGTGCGCGATGCGGTCATCAAGGAGTCGCCCCAGGGCCCCTATGCCAACCTGATCGCGGTGCGCCGGGCTGACAAGGACAAGCCCTGGGCGAAGAAGCTGGTGGCGGCCTATCAGTCGGCCGAGGTGCGGCAGTTCATCGAGACCACCTTCAAGGGCGCGCTGATCCCGGCGTTCTGACGCCGCCCCGTGCGCGCCTGGACGTCCCGGCCGACACACGCGCCAGGGCCGAGGGCTAGACTGCTGCCCCTCTGCCGCCGCATGGCCACGCCGCCGTGCGGCGTTCGTCATTCAGCCTTCCTGGAGTCCCGTCCCATGCCCGCGTCCGGCCGCATCCTCAACCCCCTGCTCGCCTCGCGCGTGGTCTCGGCCGACGAGGCCGCCGCCCTGGTGCCGCCGGGCGCCAACATCGGCATGAGCGGCTTCACCGGGGCCGGCTACCCCAAGGCGGTGCCGCAGGCCCTGGCGCGGCGCATCGGCGAGGCCCATGCGCGCGGCGAGGGCTTCCGCATCGGCCTGTGGACCGGCGCATCGACCGGCCCCGAACTGGACGGCGCGCTGGCGGCGGTCGACGGCATCGAGATGCGGCTGCCCTTCCAGTCCGACCCCACGCTGCGCAAGCTCATCAACAGCGGGCGCATGCACTTCACCGACATGCACCTGAGCCACGTGGCGCAGCAGGCCTGGTTCGGCTTCCTGGGCAGGATCGACACCGCCGTGGTCGAGGTCGCGGGGGTGCTGCCCGACGGCCGCCTCATTCCGTCCTCGTCCATCGGCAACAACAAGACCTGGCTGGACCAGGCCGAGCGCATCATCCTGGAAGTCAACGGCTGGTTCAGCGACGGCTTCGAGGGCATGCACGACGTGTACTACGGCACCCGGCTGCCGCCGCACCGCGTGCCGATCCCGCTGGTGGGCGCCGGCGACCGCATCGGCGAGCCCTACCTGCGCTGCGACCTGTCGAAGGTCGTCGCCGTGGTCGAGACCCACCAGCCCGACCGCAACAATGCCTTCGCGACGCCCGATGCGGTGTCGCGCGCCATTGCCGGACACATCATCGACTTCCTGCAGCACGAGGTGGCCCACGGCCGCCTGCCGGCGCGCACGCTGCTGCCGATCCAGTCCGGCGTGGGCAACGTGGCCAACGCCGTGCTGGCCGGCCTGAACGAAGGCCCCTTCGAAGGCATGTCCGCGTACACCGAGGTGCTGCAGGACGGCATGCTGGCCATGCTCGACAAGGGCACGCTGGCCCAGGCCTCGGCCACCGCGCTGTCGCTGAGCCAGCCCGTGGCCGAGCGCTTCAACGCCGATGCGGCGGCCTACCGCGACCGCATCGTGCTGCGCCCGCAGGAGATCAGCAACCACCCCGAAGTGATCCGCCGCCTGGGCACCATCGCCATGAACGCGATGATCGAGGCCGACATCTACGGCAACGTCAACTCCACGCACGTGATGGGCTCGTCGATCATGAACGGCATCGGCGGCTCGGGCGACTTCGCGCGCAACGCCTACCTGTCGATCTTCGTCACGCCCTCGGTGGCCAAGGACGGGGCCATCTCCTGCATCGTGCCCTTCGCCTCCCACGTGGACAACACCGAGCACGACGTGCAGGTCATCGTGACCGAGCAGGGCCTGGCCGACCTGCGCGGCCTGTCGCCGCGGCAGCGGGCGCAGTGCATCATCGAGCGCTGCGCCCATCCGGACTACCGGCCGGCGCTGCGCGACTACGTGGCCCGCGCCGCGCTGCACGCCCCCGGCCAGCACACGCCGCACATGCTGGACGAGGCCTTCTCCTGGCACACGCGCTACCTGCGCGAAGGGCACATGTAGGCGCTGTTTCTTCGCGCTCGCGGCATCGAAGGCCGGCCCCGGCGTCCAGCTGCCGTTGGCCGCGCGCGGTGCCCCGTCCGCAGATCAGGCAAGCCCGGAGGCCGCGGCCTCCAGCACCTTGATCGGCTTCGGGATGAGCTTGAGCGCGTAGAAGGTGTCGGCGATCTGCTGCTGCTCGGCCAGGATGGCGCGGGTGATGGGACCGGTGCCGAACTGCACGCGAGCAAAGGTGGTGTCCACCACCGGCTTGGGCAGGCCCCAGATGGCCGCCAGCTCGGCCGAGAAGGCATCGCGGTTGGCCGCGCCCCAGTTGTCGATGCGGGAGATCTCCTCGATCAGCACCTTGGTGATGTCGCGGTTCTTCTCGGCATAGGGCAACGACGAGAAGTAGTAGGCCCGGTTGCCCACCACGCCCGTGGCATCGGCCAGGATGCGGCCGCCCAGCGTCTTTTCGGCGGCGGCGAGGAAGGGGTCCCAGATCACCCAGGCGTCGATGGAGCCCTTCTCGAAGGCCGCCCGCGCATCGGCCGGCGGGAGGAAGACCGACTGCACGTCGCCGTAGGCCAGGCCGTTCTTCTCCAGCAGCTTGACCAGGAAGTAGTGGACGTTGCTGCCCTTGTTGTAGGCCACGCGCTTGCCCTTGAGGTCCGCCACGCTGCGGATGGGCGAATCCTTGGGCACCAGCACCGCCTCCGACGCGGGCCGCGGCACCGTGGCCGCCACATAGGCCAGCGGCGCGCCTGCGGCCTGGGCAAAGATCGGCGGCGCCTCGCCGACATCGCCGAAGTCGATGGAGCCCACGTTGAGCGCTTCCAGTTGCACCGGGCCGGCCGTGAACTCGGTCCAGCTCACCTTGACGCCCAGCGGCGCCAGCCGTTGCTCCAGCGTGCCGCGGGCCTTGAGCAGGCTCAGGATGCCCTTCTGGTTGCCGATGCGCAGCTCGCGCGAAGCGGACTGGGCGAAGGCGGGTGCGCCAGCGAAGGCCACGCCGCCCGCAGCGGCAGTGCCCACCTGCAGCAGGCGACGGCGGGAAAGGGGAAGCGGGAAAGTCATGTCGGAACAGGCGCTCGCAGCAAGGAAGGGAAGCGGATTCTTGGGCCGCCTGCCTTGCTTGGGAAACGCGCAGTTCTCAGGTCCTTATTCGCAAAGCGAGCAAGGCGGTGTGGCGCCGAAGAGCCGGCTCCGCCCCTCGACGGCCTTGCTTGCTGGCCGCATAAGCAACGTCGTTTTCCGCCTTAGATGATTCCCTTGTTTACAAGCGAGAACTCTGTCGTTCCCGCTTCGAAGGCGCGTCCCTAGAGTCCTGTCCATCGCCACCACGCCGGTGGCGCCGACACCGACAGCCCCGCCATGACCGCTCACGCCCTTCTCGACGACGCCCACTCACTTCTCCAGGAATTCGACATCCGGCCCCTGCCCGGCAGCTTTGCCGCCGAGGTGGTGGGACTCGACCTCGGCCGGCCGCTGCTGGACGAGGACTTCGCCCGCCTGCGGCGCGCCCATCTGGCGCATCCGGTGCTCGTCTTCCGCGACCAGCGCATCACGCCGGCCCAGCACGTGGCGTTCAGCCGCCGCTTCGGGCCGCTGCAGATCCATGTGCAGAAGAAGTTCCAGCTCGCCGGCCATCCCGAGGTGCTGATCGTCTCCAACATCAAGGAGAACGGCGCGCCCATCGGGCTGGGCGATGCCGGCCACTTCTGGCACTCGGACCTGTCGTACAAGGAAAAGCCCAGCCTCGGCTCGCTGCTGCATGCGCAGGTGCTTCCGGCCGAAGGTGGCGACACGCTCTTCGCCGACCAGCATGCCGCCTGGGACACGCTGCCCGAGGCGCTGAAGGCCCGCGTGGCCACGCTGCAGGCCGAGCACAGCTACCTGGCCAAGTACGAGGAGCTGCGGGCCCGCAGCCCCTGGCGTCCGGCCCTCACGGCCGCGCAGCTCGACGAGGTCAGGCCCGTCGTGCATCCAGTGGTGCGCACCCACCCCGAGACGGGCCGCAAGGCGCTCTTCGTCAGCGAGCACTTCACGACCCGCATCGTGGGCCTGCCCGAGGACGAGAGCCAGGCCCTGCTGGCCGAGCTGTTCACCCACAGCACGCAGCCCGCGTTGCAGTACCGCCATCAATGGCAGCCGCACGACATGGTGTTCTGGGACAACCGCTCGGTCACGCACCTGGCCGCCGGCACCCCCGACCACCTGCCGCGCAAGCTCTACCGCACCACGATCGAGGGCGACCAGCCCTTCTGATCACCCTGGCGGCCCGACGGCCGCCTCGCCCGGGCGACACGGACAGGAAGACGACCACGGGTCCGGCTTCCGCAGAAATCCCGCGCCCACCACATCCTGGAGAGGAAGCCCATGACACCCATCACCCGCCGCCTGGCCGCCCTGCTCACCGCTGCCGGCCTGGCCACCGCCTCGCTGGCCGCCCATGCCGAGGGCCAGATCCGCATCGCCCAGCAGTTCGGCATCGTCTACCTGCTGCTGAACGTGGCGCAAGAGCAGAAGCTCATCGAGAAGCACGCGAAGGCCGCAGGCATCGACGCCAAGGTCGAGTTCCTGCAGCTGTCGGGCGGCTCGGCGGTCAATGACGCGCTGCTGTCGGGCAGCATCGACGTCGCGGGCGCCGGCGTCGGCCCGCTCTTCACGCTGTGGGACCGCACCAAGGGCCGCCAGAACGTCAAGGGCGTGGCCTCGCTGGGCAACTTTCCCTACTACCTGGTCACCAACAATCCGAACGTGAAGTCCATTGCCGACTTCACCGACAAGGACCGCATCGCGCTGCCGGCCGTCGGCGTGTCGGTGCAGTCGCGCGTGCTGCAGCTGGCCTCGGCCAAGCTGTGGGGCGACAAGGACTTCGCGCGGCTGGACAAGATCAGCGTCGCGCTGCCGCACCCGGATGCCGCCGCGGCCATCATCAAGGGTGGCACCGAGATCACGGGCCACTTCGGCAACCCGCCCTTCCAGGAGCAGGAACTGGCCGGCAACCCCAACGCCCGCATCGTGCTCAATTCCTACGACGTGCTCGGCGGCCCCTCGTCGGCCACGGTGCTGTACGCCACCGAGAAATTTAGGGCCGAGAACCCCAAGACCTACAAGGCCTTCGTCGCCGCGCTGGACGAGGCGGCCCAGTTCATCCGCAGCCAGCCCGAGCAGGCGGCCGACATCTACCTGAAGGCCAGCGGCACCAAGACCGACCGCGCGCTGCTGCTGAAGATCATCAGGAACCCCGAGGTGCAGTTCAAGACCGAGCCGCAGAACACGCTGGCGCTGGGCCAGTTCATGCACCGCGTGGGCGCCATCAAGAACCAGCCGCAGTCGGTGAAGGACTATTTCTTCGACGACGTGCTGAACGCCCAATCGAACTGAAATGAAGAAACACCCCCCATGCCGCTTCGCGGCTCCCCCCTCTCTGTCGCCTTCGGCTTGGAGGGGGGCGCACCCAGAGGCCTGGCAAAGCCAGTTCCTCGGGTGCCCTGGCTTGCCCTGCTCCGCGGCCGTTCGATCCTCGGCCCCGTACCAGTTTCACGCTCTGCGGGTGGCAGGCAGCAGCACGGAGAACTGATATGAACGTGCTTCATCGCCGGGACCTCCTCAAGGCCGGCGCCGCCGCTGCGCTCGGCCTGGGCGCCATGGCGGCCCGCGCCGAAGGGCGCATCCGCATCGCGCAGCAGTTCGGCATCGGCTACCTGCTGCTGGACGTGGTGCGCGACCGCAAGCTGATCGAGAAGCACGCCAAGGCCCTGGGCGTGCCCGTGGTCGAGGTGGAGTGGTCCTCCATCTCGGGCGCCACGGCCATGAACGAGGCCCTGCTGGCCGGCTCGCTCGACATCGTCTCGGCCGGCGTGCCGCCCATGCTCACGATGTGGGACCGCACGAAGGGGCGCCAGAACGTGAAGGCGGTGGCTGCGCTGGGCGCGCTGCCCAACTACCTGCTGAGCAACAACCCGCAGGTGCGCACGCTGAAGGACCTGGGCCCCAAGGACCGCATCGCGGTGCCTGCGGCCGGCGTGGGCTTCCAGTCGCGCGTGCTGCAGATCGAGGCCGCGCGCGTGCTCGGCCGCGAGAACTTCAAGCGCCTGGACGACATCTCCGTCAGCCTGCCGCATCCGGATGCGACGGCCGCGCTCATCAAGGGCGGCTCGGAGGTCAACACCCATTTCTCCAGCGCGCCCTTCTACTACCAGGCCCTGGCCGCCAACCCGGCGGTGCACAAGGTGATCAGCAGCTACGACATCCTGGGCGGGCCGGCCACCTTCAACGTGCTCTACACCACGCAGAAGTACCGCGACGAGAACCGCGCCGTCTACAAGGCCTTCTACAACGCGCTGGTGGAGGCCGAGCAATTCGTCAAGGCCGACAAGGCTGCCGCGGCCGACATCTTCATCCGCGTGCAGAACTCCCGGCTCGACCCGGCCCTGGTGCGGCGCATCGTCGAGGACCCGGAGAACGACTTCACCGTCTCGCCGCAGCGCAGCCAGGTCTATGCCGACGCGCTGTTCAAGCTGGGCGTGCTGCGCAACCAGGCGGCCTCGTGGAAGGACTTCTTCTTCGAGGAAGCGTGGAGCCGGCCGGGCAGTTGATGCTGCTGCCCACCCTGCCACCCACCCGCCCCCGGACGACCCGCGCCACCCTTTTCTCTTCATCCTTGCCATGACCGCCGCTGCCACAGCCACTCTGCGTGCCGCGCCCTCCCCGGCGCGTGCCGCCGCACCCCTGCCACGACGCCGGTCCGAGCCGCCCGCGGCCCACGCGGATGCCGCCCGCACCGCCCTGCTCCAGGTGCAGGGTGTGAGCCTGGAGTACCGCACACCCGAGCATGTGGTGCGGGCCACCCACCAGGTCAGTTTCGACGTGCATCAGGCCGAGCGCTTCGTGCTGCTGGGGCCATCGGGCTGCGGCAAGAGCACGCTGCTCAAGGCCATCGCCGGCTTCATCCCGCCCGCCGAGGGCGAGATCCACCTGGACGGCCGACGCGTCCAGGGCCCCGGCCCGGACCGCATCGTCGTGTTCCAGGAATTCGACCAGCTGCCGCCGTGGAAGACGGTCAAGCAGAACGTGATGTTCCCGCTGCTGGCCTCGCGCACGCTGGGCCGGCGCGAAGCCGAGGAGCGCGCCCTGCACTGGCTGGACCGCGTGGGCCTGTCCCGCTTTGCCGACGTGCATCCGCATCAGCTGTCAGGCGGCATGAAGCAGCGCGTGGCCATCGCCCGCGCGCTGGCCATGCAGCCGCGCGTGCTGCTGATGGACGAGCCCTTCGCCGCGCTGGATGCGCTCACGCGCCGCCGCATGCAGGAAGAGCTGCTGGCCCTGTGGGAGGAGCTGCGCTTCACCCTGCTCTTCGTCACGCACTCCATCGAGGAGGCGCTGGTGGTGGGCAGCCGCATCGCCCTGCTGTCGCCGCACCCGGGCCGCATGCGGGCCGAGATCAACAGCCACGGCTTCGACCTCGCCAGCCAGGGCAGCCCCGAGTTCCAGGCCACGGCCCAGCGCATCCACCACCTGTTGTTCGACGCGCCGGCGCGCGGCGCCGACCAAGGCCCCACGCCATGAGTGCCATCCTTCCCCCGCTGCCGCCCGTGCGGCCCGAGTACGAACACGCGCTCGAACCCTTCACCGCCAGCGCCGTCGAGCGGCCCCTGCCGTGGTCCACGCGGCTGTGGCGCCAGACCTGGCTGCGCAAGTGCCTGATCCTGCTGGCGCTGGCGCTGCTGTGGGAGCTGCTGGCACGCTGGCAGGACAACGACCTGCTGCTGCCCACGGCCAGCGCCACCGCCCGCGCGCTCTTCGATGGGCTGGCCAGCGGCGAACTGATCGCCAAGACCGCCATCTCGCTGGGCGTGCTGGTGCAGGGCTATGCACTCGGGGTCGGGCTGGCCTTCCTGCTGACCTCGCTGGCGGTCTCCACCCAGCTGGGCCGCGACCTGCTGGGCACGCTCACCTCGATGTTCAACCCGTTGCCGGCCATCGCCCTGCTGCCGCTGGCGCTGCTGTGGTTCGGCCTGGGCCAGGGCAGCCTGATCTTCGTGCTGGTGCATTCGGTCCTCTGGCCGCTGGCGCTCAACACTTATGCCGGCTTCCAGGCGGTGCCCGAGACGCTGCGCATGGCGGGTCGCAACTACGGACTGGGCGGGCTGCGCTACGTGCTGCAGATCCTGGTGCCGGCCGCGCTGCCGGCCATCCTGTCGGGCCTGAAGATCGGCTGGGCCTTCGCCTGGCGCACGCTGATCGCGGCCGAACTGGTGTTCGGCGCCAGCTCGGGCAAGGGCGGGCTTGGCTGGTACATCTTCCAGAACCGCAACGAGCTCTACACCGACCGCGTGTTCGCCGGCCTGGCGCTGGTGGTGATCATCGGGCTGCTGGTGGAAGGGCTGGGCTTCGCCACCCTGGAGCGCCTGACGGTGCGCAAGTGGGGGCAGCAGCGCTGATGACGGGCGCACGCGCCGAACCGTCGGCAACCGGGCGGGACGAGCGCGTTGTCGGCCTGCGTGCCGCGGGCCCGGCCCGCGGCGAAGACCGCCTCACGGACAAGGGTTAACCCTTGCTCGTCGGCAAATAGATAGCTAGCTAACTATATTGGAGGGCATGTCCGATGCCGCCCTCCCCGCTTCCGCCGCCGATCCCGCCGAGCTGCGCAACCTCACCTTCACGCTCAGCCTGCTGCAGCGCGCCTATCGCGCCGCAGCCGACCGGGCGGTGGCGCACCTGGGCATCTCGCAGGCGGCCGGCTGGGCGCTGGTGACCATTGGCCGGCAGGGCGACGGCACCCGCCAGGGCGTGATCGCCGACCTGCTGGGCATCGAAGGCCCCACGCTGATCCGCACGCTGGACCAACTGGTGGGCGCCAGCCTGGTGGAGCGGCGCGAGGACCCGACCGACCGCCGCGCCCGCACGCTGCACCTGACCGAGTCCGGCGCCGCGATCCAGGCCCGCATCGAGGAAGCGCTCAATGCCCTGCGCACCGAGCTGTTCCAGGACATCCCGGCCGAGGACGTGCGCGCCTGCCTGCGCGTGTTCGGCACGCTCTGGACCCGCCTGGGCAAGGCCGACCGGGGCGGCGCCGCCTCGGAGTCCTGACATGCGCCTGCCCCGCCAGTTGCCGCGCTTCAGCGCGGCCGAGATGCTTTTTTCCGCGAAATGCTTCGGCGCCGCCATGCTCGCGATGACGGTGGCGAGCTGGGCCGGCCTGCCCCGGCCCTTCTGGGCGCTGATGACCACCTACATCGTGGCCAATCCGCTGGCTGGCGCGGTGCGCTCCAAGGCGGTGTTCCGCCTGCTCGGCACCCTGCTCGGCTGCGCGGCCACGCTGCTGCTGGTGCCGGCCCTGGTCGACGCGCCCGAGCTGCTCACGCTGGCGCTGGCCCTGTGGGTGGCGCTGTGTCTGTTCGTCTCGCTGCTCGACCGCACGCCCCGCTCCTACCTCTTCATGCTGGCCGGCTACTCGGCGGCGCTGATCGGCTTTCCGTCGGTGGGCGCGCCGCTGGGCGTGTTCGACACGGCCTCGGCCCGCGTGCAGGAGATCGCCATCGGCATCGTCTGCGGCACGCTGGTGCACAGCCTGGTGTGGCCGGTGAGCATGGCGCCCACGCTGGTCGGGCTGATGGACCGCACGCTGGCCGATGCCGGCGCCTGGCTGCGCGGCATGGTGCAGGCCACGCCGAATGCCGACGCCGGCCGGCAGGCCGCGCGCCGCAAGCTGGCGGGCGATATCTCGCAGCTGCGCGTGATGGCCACGCATGTGCCCTTCGACACCAGCCACCTCAAGTGGACGGCGTCCGCCGTGCGGGCCCTGCAGCACGAGGTGGCGGCGCTCACGCCCTTCGCCTCGGCCGTGGACGACCGGCTGCAGGCCCTGCGCGATGCCGACGGGCGCCTGCCGGCCGACGTGGAACGCACCGTGGGCGAGGTGCTCGCCCGCCTGGCCGACAGCGGCCGCACGGCGCCCGGCAGCACGCCCACGCCCCTGCCCGACGCTGCGTTGGCCGAACTCCACGCCGCCGCCCGGAGCCTGGGCGCAACCGCAACCGCGGCCGAGCCCGATGCCTGGGGGCTGGCCCTGCGCACCGGCCTGGCCGTGCGGCTGGAAGCCCTGATCGACGCCTGGGCCGCCTGCGTGCAGTTGCGCCAGCAGATCGACGCCGGCCTGGCCGGCCGCCCGGTGCCGCTGCCTGCGACCACCGGCCGCGCCGCACCGGCGGCGCGCGACGTGCTGCACCGCGACGTGGGCATGGCCGCCTGGTCCGCGCTGGCGGCGGCGCTGGCCATCTGCCTGTGCTCCGCCTTCTGGATCTTCACCGGCTGGCCCGGCGGCTCCGCCATGGCCATGATGGCGGCTGTCTTCTGCTCCTTCTTCGCGGGCATGGACGACCCGGCGCCGTCGATCTACGCCTTCCTCAAGGTGCTGCTGCTGTCGCTGCCGCTGGCGGCCCTGTACGTGCTGGTGCTGATGCCCCTGGTGGTGGACCTGCCCACGCTGGCCCTGGTGTGCGCCCCGGCCTTCCTGGTGCTGGGCGTCTACCTGGGCCGGCCGGCCACCTTCATGAAGGCGATGGCGCTGCTGCTGTCGGGCGTGATCGGCACGCTTTCGCTGCACGACACCGGCCAGGCCGACTTCGCCAGCTTCGTCAACGCCATGATCGGCCAGGTGCTGGGCGTGGCCGCGGCGGCCGTGGTGACGGCGCTGGTGCGTTCGGTGAGCGCCGACTGGGGCGCACGCCGCATCCAGCGCATGACCTGGCGCGAACTGGGCCGCCTGCCGCGGCAGGCCGACGACGCGCAGGCGCGGCTGCATGCGGCACGCGTGCTCGACCGCATCGGCCTGCTGGCGCCGCGCATCGCGCAGGCCGGCGGCACGGTGGACGGCGTGAATGCCGACGACGCGCTGGTGGACCTGCGCATCGGCACCGACCTGCATGCGCTGCGCCGCCATGCCGCGCTGCTGCCGGGCCGGCTGGGGCCGGACATCCTGGCGCAGGTGGCGCGGCTGTTCCGCGAGCATCCCGCCGGCCTGACCACCGGCCAGGCCGCGCAGGACCGCCCGGCCCTGGCCCGGCGCATCGACGAAGGCCTGCAGGCGCTGCTGCCTTCCGGCACGTCGCCCCCTGGGCCCGACCTGGCAGCCGATGCCGCCGACGGGCGCCGCGCGCTGCTGGCCGCCCTCGTCGGCCTGCGCCGCAACCTCTATCCCACGCGGCCCTGGCCGGCCGCGCCTTCAACCCTCCAGGAAGTCCCCGCATGACCGGCGAAGCCACGTTCTATGGCGTCTACGTCCCCTGGCTGCTGGTGCTGGCCGTGGTGGCCTGGGGCCTGTGCTGGGGCGCACGCCGCCTGCTCGGCGCCCTGGGCGTCTACCGCTGGGTCTGGCATGCCGCCCTGTTCGACACCGCGCTCTATGTGCTGATCCTCTTTCTGCTGAGCCGACTGACGGCCGCCCAAGGATTCCTCTCATGACAACGACTTCAACGACAACGACGACACGCAGCCGCGCCCTGGCGGCCCAATCCGCCCGGGTGCTACTGACACTCGGCATGGTGGCCCTGGCCGTCTGGGCCGGCCTGCGCCTGTGGGACCACTACGAACTCGCGCCCTGGACGCGCGACGGCCGCGTGCGCGCCAACGTCGTGCAGGTGGCGCCCGACGTGTCGGGCCTGGTGAGTGCCGTGCGCGTGCAGGACAACCAGGCCGTCAAGGCCGGCGAGGTGCTGTTCGAGATCGACCCGGCGCGCTTCGCCCTCGCCGTGCAGCAGGCGCGCGTGGGCGTGCAGTCGGCGCAGGTGAGCCTGGCGCAGGCCCGCCGCGAGGACGCCCGCAATGCCAGCCTGTCGGACCTGGTGCCGCGCGAGCTGCGCGAGCAGTCCCGCACCCGGGTCGATGCGGCGGCCGCCATCTTGGCACGCGCCGAGGTCGAGCTGCACACGGCCGAGCTCAACCTGCAGCGCGCCACGGTGCGGGCGCCGGTCGATGGCTGGGTCACCAACCTGGAGTTGCGCACCGGCGCCTACGCCGCCGCCGGCCGCGGCGCCATGGCCGTGGTGGACCGCGGCTCCTTCTACGTCGAAGGTTATTTCGAAGAGACCAAGCTGGCCCGCATCCACGCCGGCGACGCGGTGCGCGTGACGCCCATGGGCAGCCGCGTGCCGCTGGCCGGCCGGGTGCAGAGCATTGCCGCCGGCATCGCCGACCGCGACCGCTCCACCGGCGCCAACCTGCTGCCCAGCGTCAACCCCACCTTCAACTGGGTGCGGCTGGCGCAGCGTGTGCCGGTACGGGTGCAGCTGGACGCGCAGCCGGACGCAACGGGCCTGGTGGCGGGCCAGACCGTGCTGGTCGAGGTGGTGGCGCAAGGCGATGCCGCGGCGGCGCACGGCACGACGTCCCCCGCGCGCGGCCACGCCCCTGCGGCCAACGCCGGGGCCGCCCTGGCCGCCCCGCAGGACCAGGGCCATGCCGCTCCGGCCACGGCGGGCCACGGTGATCGCGCCCAAGGGGGACGGGCATGACCCGGCGCCCCGACCGTACGGCCGCCGCCTTCGGCCGACGCGCACCCGCCCTGCTGGGTGCGCTGCTGCTGGCCGGCTGCGGCAGCCTGGCCGTGGGCCCCGACTATCAAGTGCCGCCACAGGCCGCAGTGCAAAACCCGGCCGCGGCCCAGCCTTTCCAGGAGGCGCAGGCCCCGGGCGCCCAGGCCGCCGTCTCGGCCGAGCCGTTGCCGGCACGCTGGTGGCACCTGTTCCGCGACCCGACGCTCGACACGCTGGTGCAGGAAGCGCTCGCCCACAACACTGACCTGCGCGTGGCCGCCGCCAATCTGGAACGCCAGCAGGCCACCCTGGCCCAGGTGCGCGCCGAGGAACAGCCGCAGCTGTCGGTGTCCGGCGGGCCGGCCTTCGGCCATGTCTCGGGACTGTCGGAACTGGCGCCCGGCGTCAGCCCACCCGACCAGTTCGCCTACAGCCTGGGCGCGGGCCTGTCGTACCAGGTCGACGTGGTCGGCGAGCTGCGCCGCGCGGCCGAGGCGGCGCACGCCGACACCGCGGCCGCCGCAGCCGCGGTGGACCTGGCCCGCGTCAATGCCGCGGCCGGTACCGCGCGCGCCTATGCGACCGCCTGCGCCACCGGCCAGCAGCTGAAGGTGGCCGAGCACTCCGTCGCCCTGCAGAAGGAACAGCTGGCCGTGGTGCAGCGGCTGCACGACGCCGGTCGTGCGGGCGCCACCGACCTCGCCCGCTCGCGCGCGCTGCTGGCCCAACTGCAGGCCGCGCCCCCCGCGCTGCGCGCGCAGCGCCAAGCCGCGCTGTACCAGCTGGCTGCCTGGCTGGGCCGCACGCCCGGTGCGCTGCCGGCCGAGGTGCAGCAGTGCGCCACCGTGCCCCAGGTGGCCGGCGCGCTGCCGGTGGGCGACGGCGCCGCCCTGCTGCGGCGCCGGCCCGACATCCGGCGCAGCGAACGGCAACTGGCCGCCGCCACGGCCCGCATCGGCGTGGCCACGGCCCAGCTCTATCCCAAGGTGTCGCTGGGCCTGTCGGCCAGCTCGTCCGGGCCGGCCGACGACTTCCTGGGCCGGGACACCTTCGCCTGGAACATCGGCCCGCTGATCCGCTGGAGCCTGCCCAACACCGGCGCCGCGCGCGCCCGCATCGCCGGGGCCGAGGCCTCGGCCCGGATGGCGCTGGCAAGCTTCGACGGCACCGTGCTGCAGGCGCTTCGCGAAACGGAGACCGCCCTGTCGGCCTACCGGCAGGAGCTGGTCGGCGTGGAGGCGCTCCAGCGGGCGCGCGACGACAGCGCGCAGGTCGCCAGCCAGGCACAGCGCCTGTACGTAGGCGGGCGCAGCGCCTACCTGGACACGCTGGATGCCCAGCGCTCGCTGGCCAGCGCCGAAGCCAGCCTGGCCGCCGCGCAGACGCGCGTGGCGCAGGAGCAGGTCGCCGTCTTCATGGCGCTGGGCGGTGGCTGGGAATGAGCCGGCCGGCGCCGCTCAGCGGACCGCCGCCATTTCCACGCCCAGGCGACGCATCGGGGAAGGAGCCAGCGGGGCAGTCCCGCCGGCCTGCGCAGAAGTACCCATGGCCAACGGTGCCCCGGAGGATGGGCCAACGGACCGATCCGACGTCGGCGCCCCCATGGGCGAGGGCCGCGGGTCGGCCGTGAACAAGGGGATGCGAACCGCGTCGCCAGCGGCGGCCTGAGGCGATTGCGCCGTCGGCGCCTGCGCCAAGGCCGCCGCGCTCACGCCCAGGGCCAGGGCGGCCAGCACACCGCTGCGCCATCGGACCGGCGACGCCCGCTCGCGCAGCAATGCAGTGCAGTGGGTGGGAATGTCGAAGTGCATGGCGACCTCCTGAGGCATGGCTGCGGAAATCGGGATGGGCCCTTTTGCGGCCGTCCAGGCACTGTCGAGCGCATCCAGGCACGCCCATGTCGGCAGCCCCAGTGGCACCCTGTAGGCCGCCGGGAGACACACCCTGTCGCCAAGTGCCAGGGCCGACGCCGGTCGCCAGGCATTTAGACTCGCCAGCTTCCCCTCACAACAAGGCGCCCCCGAGGCGCCCGTACTCCTCCATGACAGCACGTGCCTCGAGCGTCGAAGCACTGGAAGCCGAAATCGCGCGCCTCACCCAGGAGCGCCGCGACCTCGAACGCCAGCAGCGGCAATTGCGGGTCGACGAACTCAAGGCCCTGGTCGACCACTTCGCCCAGCAGTTGGGCGCCGCCGGTTTCGGCCTGCAGGATGGCATCGACGCCCTGCAGGCGCGCGCCCGGCCGGCACCCCCGCCCGTCGAACAACCCGTGCGGCACTCGGTCATCAAGCCGGCACCCTTCGTGACGGCACCCAAGTCGCAGCCGCGCCCGCCGATGGACGCCGTGCACCTGCGCGCCCAAAGCGTGCTGGGCAGCGATGCCATCGACTGGCTCCAGCGGGCGCATCCGCTGCTGGGCGGCATGACACCGGCACAGATGGCCGCCACGCCGCGCGGCGAGGAAAAGGTGCTGGCCCTGCTGGCTGCCTACGCACGCGGCGCCTGAGGCACGCGTTTCGGCTTCCGGGCACCCGGGCCAGCAGCAGCCTGGCCCAGCTGGCGCAGCAGCTCGGCCCGCACGGCATCCGGCACCGCCGCGGCTTCAAGTGGAAAGCTGACCCGACAACCGCCGCGTCAGCTGTCTCGCCACCTCTGCCACCGCGCGCGCCGCGCTGTTTTCCCAAGCGCTGGACAGACGGTCCTGGTGATCTGTGACGGTGATTGCGAGCACCGGCCGGCCGTGCATGTCGAACACGGGGGCCGAAAAGGCATTCACCCCGGGGATGGGGCTGCCCACCGCGCGCACCACTCCACGTTGCCGCATCTCTTCGCGGATGCGCGCCAGTGCCGCTTCCCGTCCGTCGAACCCCGTGGCATCCATCCTGCCCAACGGGCCCGCAATGGCCTGCCGAAGCGTCTCGTCCGGCATGGCTGAGGCGAATGCACGCCCGGTCGCGGTGTCGAACAGGGACAGCACGCTGCCCACCCGCAGCGCCACATGCAGGGGCTGCCGGGCCTCGATGAGCCGAACGACGGTCGGGCCGAAATTGCCCCACACCGAAAGCGCAACAGCATGGCCGGTCTGCGCCGCGAGCTGCAGGACCGCCGGCTCCGCGGCCTTGAGCGGATCCAGCCGCTGAAGGCATGCCAGCCCGATCTTCAGGGCCGCCGGCCCCAGGTCGTACCGCCCGCTTGCATCCTGCTCGACGAGGCCCAGTCGCCCGTAGCTGACCAGGTACGGATGCGCACGCGACGGAGTGAGTCCGGCCAAGGCGGCCAGGTCCTTGAGGTTCATGGCGCCTTCGCCCTCGGCAAGTGTCAGCAGCAGCCGCCCGCCAACTTCGACGGATTGAACCGCGCGCTGGAGCTTGGCGTCGGGCTGTTCTTCAGAGGCGGGAGCCGCCGGCTTCTTCGTTCTCATGGAACAAACGAGTTTGACATACGCACACGACAACCGTACATTCTTTTCCAACAAATGAGTTCGCCCTTTGCGAATTCAAAGTCCTTTCAAGGAGACATCCGTGAGCAAGACCTTCGCATCCGCCGCCGACCTCGAAGAAAAGAAAGTCAGCTTCACCCAGCTCTCGGAGCACGCCTGGGCCTACACCGCCGAGGGCGACCCCAACACGGGCGTGATCATTGGCGACGACGCCGTGCTGGTGGCCGACACCCAGGCCACGCCCGCCATGGCACAGGACGTGATCCGCCGCATCCGCGAAGTCACGGACAAGCCGATCCAGTACGTGGTACTCACGCATTACCACGCCGTGCGCGTCCTTGGCGCCTCGGCCTACGGCGCGCAGCAGGTGATCGCCAGCCAGGACACGCGCGATCTGATCGTCGAACGCGGCGAGGCCGACAAGGCCAGCGAGATCGGGCGCTTCCCGCGCCTGTTCCGCGACGTCGAATCGGTGCCCGCGGGCATGACCTGGCCCACGATCACCTTCACCGGCCGCATGAGCCTGTGGCTCGGCAAGCTCGAGGTGCAGCTGCTGCAACTGGGCCGCGGCCACACCAAAGGGGACACGGTGGTCTGGCTGCCCGGCGAGAAGACGCTTCTGTCGGGCGACCTGGTGGAGTTCGACGCCACCCCCTATGCCGGCGACGCCTACTTCCGCGACTGGCCGGCCACGCTGGACAACATCGCCGCCCTTCAACCGCAGGCGCTGGTGCCGGGCCGCGGCCCGGCCCTGCTGGGACAGGCGCGGGTCCAGGCCGGCCTCGCGTCCACGCGCGACTTCATCCGCGACCTGTGGGCCAGCGTGCAGGAAGGCGTTGCCGCCGGCAAGGACCTGCGCGCCACCTACGAGCACAGCTTCGCCACGCTGCAGCCCAAGTACGGGCATTGGGTCATCTTCAACCACTGCATGCCCTTCGACGTGACGCGGGCCTACGACGAGGCCACGCAGCATGCCGATCCGCGCATCTGGACCGCAGAACGGGACCGTCAGATGTGGGAGGCGCTCGAAGGCTGAACAGAGCGCGACGGGCGTGCATTGCGCCCACCCCGGCTGGCGACGGGCACGCTCGATCGCCCCGCCGCGAAGACAAGAACGACAGGAGACATCGGCCATGAAGCCATCCGACATCCCGCCCCACCTCTTTCGCGGCACCGGCGAGCAGGTGCAGGCCATCCAGTTCGCCTACCGGCGCTCGCCGGACCAGGAGGCGCCCTCGCCCGTGCGCCACCCGGTCGTCATCGTGGGCGCCGGCCCCGTGGGCCTGACGCTGGCCATCGACCTGGCCCAGCGCGGCCAGCCCGTGCTGGTGGTGGACAACGACGACCGGCTGTCCACGGGCTCGCGTGCGCTGTGCTTTGCCAAGCGCACGCTGGAGATCTGGGACCGGCTGGGCGTCGGCGACGCCATGGTGGCCAAGGGCGTGTCCTGGAACCTGGGCAAGGTGTTCCTGCGCGACCAACAGCTCTACCAGTTCAACCTCCTCCCAGAGGACGGCCACGAGCGCCCCGCCTTCATCAACCTGCAGCAGTACTACTGCGAGGCCTACCTGGTGGAACGCGCGCTGCAGTTGCCCGGGCTGGAGATCCGCTGGAAGAACACGCTCGCTGACATCGCACCCCGCCCGGACGGCGCCACCTTGACCCTGGACACGCCCGACGGCCCCTACCGCATCGAGGCCGACTGGGTCGTCGCCTGCGACGGCTCGCGCTCGCCGACGCGGCAGCGGATGGGCCTGGAGAGCCAGGGCCGCGTGTTCCGCGATCGATTCCTGATCGCCGATGTGCGCATGACGGCCGACTTTCCGACCGAGCGCTGGTTCTGGTTCGACCCGCCCTTCCATCCCAACCAGAGCGTGCTTCTGCATCGCGAGCCCGACAACGTCTGGCGCATCGACTTCCAGCTCGGCTGGGATGCCGATCCGCAGGCGGAGCGCCAGCCCGAGAAGGTCATCGCGCGCGTGCGTGCACTGCTCGGTCCCGACGCCGAGTTCAGCCTCGAATGGGCCAGCGTCTATACCTTCGCCTGCCAGCGGATGGAGCGCTTCGTGCATGGGCGGGTCGTCTTCGCCGGAGACAGTGCCCACGGCGTCTCGCCCTTCGGTGCGCGGGGCGCCAACAGCGGCGTGCAGGATGCGGACAACCTCGGCTGGAAGCTCGACCGCGTGCTGCGCGGCCAGGCGAGCGCCGCGCTCATCGACAGCTATGGCAGCGAGCGCGAGGCGGCGGCGGACGAGAACATCCTCAACTCCAGCCGAGCCACCGACTTCATCACGCCCAAGAGCGAGATCAGCCGGCTCTTCCGCGACCAGGTGCTGGCCCTCGCCCGCTCGCACGAGTTCGCCCGCCGGCTGGTCAACAGCGGAAGGCTGTCCGTGCCCTGCGTGCTGCGGGCGTCGCCGCTGAACACACCCGACGTCGCGACCTTCGACAGTGCGATGGTGCCCGGCGCGCCGCTGTGCGATGCGCCCCTGCAGACACCCCAAGGCGACCCGGCCTGGCTGCTGCGCAGCCTGGGGCCGGACTTCACACTGCTCGTCTTCGGCGAGGCGCCGCATTGGGTTCGCGAACTGCCGGGGGTGGCCGTGCGCTGCCTGGGGCAGGACCTGATCGACGCGCAGGGCGTGCTCGCCCGCCGCCTCGATGCGCAGCCGGGCACCGCCTACCTCGTGCGGCCCGACCAGCACGTGTGCGCGCGGTGGCGTCGGCCATCGCTGGAGGCCGTGCGCGCCGCACTGCGCCTCGCCAATGGCCTGCGCGACTAAGGCCGGAGACCCACCATGCTCAACACGCAACCGAACATCGCCCGCTTCGACGACTTCTACGAAGCGCTGCTGGCCGCACACCAGGACCTGCCGCTCGACCAGAGCCACGCGCTGAACGCCCGTCTGGTGCTGCTGCTGGCCAACCACATTGGCGATCTCGACGTGCTGCGCGATGCGCTCGCGCGGGCCCGCGAATCTGCATCCACGCGCTGACCTCAAGGGCGCCGGACAGGCACATGGGGCCATGGCCGGCCACGGACGGGCCATGCCGTGGTGCCGCCACCTTTTTCACGACAACACAACGGAGACAAAACCATGATCAATCGCAAGCAGTTCCTCGGCCTCGCCGCGGCGGTCCTTGGTGCACCGGCCTGGTCGCAGAGCACGGGCAAGCCGGTCGAATGGGTGGTGGGCTATGCCGCCGGAGGCGGCTCCGACGTGGTGGCCCGCACCATTGCCGAAGCCATGGGCCGCACCCTCAACCGTCCCATCGTCATCAACAACAAGCCCGGCGCCGGCACCAACATCGCCGCCGACTACGTGGCCCGGTCGAAGGACTTCGGCAACATCCTCTTCACGGCCGACTTCGCCACGCTGGCCGCCAACCCCTTTCTCTTCAGCAAGCTGAGCTACGACGCGCAGAAGGCGTTCCAACCGGTCGGGCTGCTGGTGCGCTTTCCAATGTTCCTGGTGGTGGGCAGTGAGGTGCCGGCGGACAACCTGCAGCAGTTCACGGCCTGGGCCAAGGCGCAGAAGGATCCAGTGAGCTGGGGCTCTGCCGGCCCTGGCAGTCCGCACCACCTGGTCGGCGAACTCTTCCGCGAGCAAACCAGCCTGGCGATGCAGCACGTGCCTTACCGCGGCGCCGCGCCCGCCATGCAGGACGTGCTGGCAGGACAGATCCCTGCCATGTGGATCGACAGCGCCACCGTGCTGCCCTTCCTTGCCGGCAAAAAGGTAAAGATCATCGGCGTGGCATCGGCCAGGCGCCTGGATCTGTTGCCGGAGGTGCCCACCTTCGCCGAGCAGGGCCTCAAGGGTTTCGAGGGCTACGCGTGGCAGGGTCTGGTCGTGCCGACCGGCACCCCGGCCGAGGCCACGGCCGCCTTCGCCGATGCCTTGCAGAACGCGCTGGGTTCTACGCAGGTTCGCGCCCGCCTGCAGGCGCTGGGCGTCGAGCCGATGCCTGGCACGCCCGACCAGATGGCACGCTTCTCCGCCGCCGAACGGGACAAGTGGGGCGCGGTCATTCGGCGTGCCGGCGTCAGGCTGGACTGAGCGACTTCTTGCGTCGGTCGAACGAGTGACGCAAACCAGTAGAGGCCGCGCGCTGGGCCATGCCGCCGGAGAGCCGCCACGAGCAGAGATGCTGCGCACGACCGAGGCCGCTGACGCCCGACTCGCGCGCGGCACCCTGACGGGCCGCTTGACGAGGAAAAGGTGCTGGCCCTGCTGGCCGCCTACGCACGCGGCGCCTGAGGCGCGCGTTTCGGCTTCCGGGCACCCGGGCCAGCAGCAGCCTGGCCCAGCTGGCGCAGCAGCTCGGCGCGCAACGCCTCGGCCACTGCAGAAGCCGCCGTCGACAGGCTCCGCTCCTGCCGCATCACTTGGCCGATGGGCCGCTGCACATCCGGCGCGGTCAGCCGCCGCTGGACCACCGGCCCGCCCAGCGCCACCTGCGCCGCCAGGGCGGGCAGCACCGACACCCCCAGTCCGGCCGCCACCATCGCATTGATGGTGGCCAGGTGCTCCACCTCGAAACGCGGCGCGAAGCGCTGCCCCAGTGACAGCAGCGCCGCCTCGGCGTACTGCCGCACGCTGGTGGGAGCGGGCATCGAGATGTGCGGCAGGCCCGCCACCTCGGCCCAGCGCAGCGGGCCGCGCCGCGCGGCCAGCGCATGATCCGCGGGCAGCAGCAACACCAGCGGATCGCTGGCCAGCGTCTCGTAGGCCAGGTCGGCATAGGCCGGGTTCTCGGCCGTGAGGGCGAAGTCGACCTGGCCCGCGCGCACCAGGTCGAAGGAGGCGCCCGACAGCGAATCGACCACGCCCAGCTGCACGCCCGGATGGTCCGCCATGAAGCGCGCGAACACCGGTGGCACCACCGTCGCCGCCAGCGAGGGCAGCGCCGCGATGCGCACCCGGCCCTCGCGCAGCTCGACCACGTCGCGCACCGCGCTGGCGGCCGTCTCGGCCTGGGCCCGCAGGATGCGCGCATGCGCCAGCAGCGCCTGCCCGGCATCGGTGAGCTGCACGCTGCGCGTGTTGCGGGCGAACAGGCGCGCGCCCAGCGTCTCCTCCAGCCGGCCGATCACGCCCGACACGGCCGACTGCGACAGGTGCACCCGCGCCGCCGCGCGCCGGAAGTTCAGCGTCTCGGCCAGCTCGATGAAGACCTGCAGTTCGCGCAGCGAGAGATTGATCATGACTGGCGATCAGTCTATCGGGCAATAGCGTTGGACCGATCAGTGCCGGCTTCCTAGACTGCGCCGCCATGACGACCCCTTCCCTTGCCCGCCCCGCAGGCGCCGCCGTGATCGGCGGCGGCACCATGGGCGCCGACGTCGCCGTGGTGCTAAGCCGCGGTGGCCTGCCCGTCACCGTGGTGGAACGCGACGCCGCCAAGGCGGCCGGCCTGCCGGCCTACATCGGCGCCCAGCTCGAAGCCGCCGGATGCGCCGCACACGCCGGGCCGATCGCCGTCGTGCACCAGCTGGAGGACGTGGCCTGGGCCGGCATCGGGCTGGTGGTGGAATGCATCGTCGAGCAGTTGGCGCCCAAGCAGCAGCTCTTCGCGCGGCTGGTCGAGCTGGCGCCGCCCTCGGCCCTGCTGACCAGCAACAGCTCGGGCCTGCCCATCAGCCGCATCGCCGACGGCCTGCCCACGCGCGGGCGCATGTTCGGCCTGCACTTCTTCATGCCTGCGCATCTGGTGCCGCTGGTGGAGGTGGTGATGGGCCCGGACAGCGACGCCGACGCCGCCCAGGCCCTGATGCAGACCATGCGCCGCTGTGCCAGCGTGCCCGTGCTGGTGCGCAAGGACCGGCCGGGCTTCCTCGCCAACCGGCTGCAGCATGCGCTGGCGCGCGAGGCCTTCGCGCTGCTGGACGACGGCGTCGCCAGCGTCGAGGACATCGACGCCGCGGTGCGCTTCGGCTTCGGCTTCCGCTTCCTGGCGGCCGGGCCGATCCTGCAGCGCGACCATGCCGGGCTGGACGTGCACTGCGCCGCCGCCGCCACCATCTACCCCAGCCTGTGCAACGACGACCAACCCGCGAAGGTGCTGCAGCAGCAGGTGCAGGCCGGCCGCGTGGGCATGAAGGCCGGTGCCGGCTTCAGCGACTGGCCGGAGGCCGAGCGCGCTGCCGAACGGGCCCGCTACGACCGCCTGCTCCGCGCCGGTCTGCAACTGCTGGCCGACGAACTGCCGCCGCTGCCGGGTGCCGCTGGCGCCCCTTCCTCCGACCGGAACCCGACGTGACCGCCGCCCCCCTCATCCTCACCGTGGCGCCCAACGGCGCCTACAAACAACACAGCGACCATCCCGCCGTGCCGCTCACCCCCCAGGCCCTGGCCGACACCGCCCGCCGCTGCCTGGACGCCGGCGCCGCCATGCTCCACCTGCACATCCGCGATGCGCAAGGCCGCCACAGCCTGGACGTCGAGGGCTACCGCGAAGCCCTGCGCGTGGTGCACCAGGCCGTGGGCGATGCGATGGTGCTGCAGGTGACCAGCGAGGCGGCCCGCGTCTACCAGGCGCCGCAGCAGATCGCCATGGTGCGCGAGCTGCAGCCCGAGGCCGTCTCCATCGGCCTGCGCGAGGTGGACGTGCCGGCCGTGGGTGAAGCGGGCCTGGCCGCCTTCTTCGGCGAGCTGGCCGCGCGCGGCACCATGGTGCAGGTGATCCTCTACGACGCGGCCGACGTGGCGCGCTGGCAGGCGCTGCGCGCGGCGGGCACGATTCCCGATGCGCCGTGGTTCCTGCTCTTCGTGCTGGGCCGCTACAGCGCCGGCCAGACCTCCGACCCGCGCGACCTGCTGCCCTTCCTGGCCGCCCATGGCGACGGCCCCGAGCCCTGGGCCGTGTGCGCCTTCGGCCCCACCGAGCAGGCCTGCGTCACCGCCGCGGCGGCCTTCGGCGGCCACGCGCGCGTGGGCTTCGAGAACAACCTGCGGCTGCGCGACGGCAGCCTGGCGCCCGACAACACCGCCCTGGTCGCCCAGGCCGCCGAGGCCGCGGCTACGCTGGGCCGGCCGCTGGCCACGGCGGCGCAGATCCGCGAGCGCTTCCGCCCGCGCTGACGCCACGCCCCCTTTCCCACAACAACCGGAGACAACCCCATGATCGATCGCCGCCAATGGATGGCGGGCGCGGCCGCCGGCGTGCTCGCCCCTTCCCTCGCGTTCGCCCAGACGGAGGCCCCCAAGGGCCCCGTGCGCATCGTGGTGCCCTACCCGCCCGGCGGTCCCACCGACCTGATGGCGCGGCTGCTGCAGCCACAGCTGCAGCGCCGGCTGGGCACCACCGTCATCGTCGACAACCGCGGCGGCGCGGGCGGCAACCTGGGCAGCGCCTACGTGGCGCGGCAGGCGCCGGCCGATGGCCTGACGCTGCTGCTCGCGGCCAGCGGGCCGATGGCCGTCAATGCGGCGCTCTACAAGTCCATGCCCTTCAACGCGCAGGACGACCTGCTGCCGGTGGTGCAGCTGTCGGCCTTTCCGCTGGTGCTGGAGGTGCATCCCTCGGTCAAGGCCCGCACCCTGAAGGAGTTCATCGCCTATGCGGGCAGCCAGAAGGCGCCGCTCAACTTCGCCTCGGCCGGCAGCGGCACGCCGCAGCACCTGGCAGGCGAGCTGTTCGCCCGCGAGGCCAAGGTGCCGCTCACCCATGTGCCCTACCGCGGCGCCGGCCCGGCCCTCAACGACGTATTGGGCGGCCAGGTGCCGCTGATGTTCGACATCCTGGCCAGCTCGCTGCAGCACCTGCAGGCGGGCAAGCTGGTGCCCATCGCCGTCACCTCGGCCACGCGCAGCCCTGCGTTGCCGCAGGTGCCGACCATGGCCGAGGCCGGGCTGCCCGGCTTCGAGGTGACCGCCTGGCACGGTATCGCCGTGCGCAGCGGCACACCCGCGGCCACCGTGCAGCGGCTCAATGCCACCTTCCTGGACATCTTTGCCGACCCGGCCTTCCGCAAGTCCTGGGAGGCACTGGGCACGCCTGTGGTGGCCGGCTCGCCCGAGGCCTTCGGCCAGCTGATCCGCAGCGAGACCGCGCGGCTGGGCCGCATCGTGCGGGAGACGGGGGCGACGGCGGATTGAGGCCCACGCGGCCGCGCGTGCGTCAGCGGCTCAAAGCGCCGGATGCCTCCGATGCCAATCCGTCACCTGCTGATAGGTCCAGCCCGCCCGCACCAGCAGCGCCTCGTCGAAGTGGCGCGCCACGAACTGGAAGGCGATGGGCGTGCCCGCGTCGGTGAAGCCCCCGGGCAGCGTGATCGTCGGGCTGCCCGTCATGTCGAAGGGGCAGGTGTAGCGCAGCATGGCCGACATCAGGTCGGCATCGGTGCCGAAAGTCAGCATGCGTTCCAGCGTGGGCGAGGCCACGCCCTGGGCGGGCACCAGCAGCAGGTCGATGTCCTGGAACAGGGCGCGCACCTTGCCGCTGAAGTCGTGCCGGTGCAGCACGATCTTCTGGTAGTCGGTGCCCGTCTGCGCATGGCCCAGGTCCAGCAGGCCCGAGAGCGCGGGACCGTACATGTCCTTGCGCGCCGGATAGGTGGACTCGTGCACGACGGCCGCCTCGACGGCGCAGAGCGGAAACCAGTCGGCGATGGCCTGCGTGGGATCGGGGAAAACCACCTCGCGCAGCTCGCCACCCAGATCGCGCACGGCCGCCAGCACGCCGGCCATGACCTGACGGGTGGCGTCGTCAACGCCCTTGCTGTTCCAGCGGGCGTCGACACCGATGCGCAGACCCTGCAGGCCGCGCTCCATGCCGGCGAGATAGTCGGGCACCGCCGCGAGGCTGGCGGTGGGATCCTTCGGATCGGCGCCGGCGATGGCACCCAGCATGGCACCGGCGTCGGCCGCGCTGCGCGTCATCGGTCCGATGTGGTCCAGCGTGGCGGCGAGCTCGAAAGCGCCGTAGCGGCTGACGCGGCCCCAGGTGGGCTTGAGCCCCGTGAGGCCGTTGGCGGCAGAGGGGAAGCGGATCGACCCACCCGTGTCGGTGCCCAGCGAGCCGTAGCACAAACCCGCGGCCGTGGCCACGCCCGAGCCGCTGGACGAGGCGCCCGACCAATGCGCGGCGTTCCACGGATTGACGGGCGGCACCACCGTCGGATGGTGATCGGCGTAGGCACTCTCGGTGAGCTGCAGCTTGCCCAGGATCACGGCGCCGGCCTCGCGCAGCTTGCGCACCGCCGTGCCGTCCTCGCTGGGCACGAAGTCCTGGTACAGCGTCATGCCCGCGGCCGTGGGCACGCCGGCGGTCCAGCACAGGTCCTTGACGGCCACCGGCACCCCGTGCAGCGGGCCGCGGATCTCGCCGCGGCCGATCTCGGCCTCGGCCTGCCGTGCATCGGCCAGGGCCTGATCGGCCATCACGCGCACATAGCTTTGGAGCGCGCCGTCCTGCGCGGCGATCCGCGCGAGCTGGGCCTCGGTGATCTCCACCGGCGACAGCGCCTTGCGCTGGATCTGCTGGCCGACTTCGACCAGCCCGAGGTAATGCAATTCTTGGTTGCTCATCCATGGACTCCTGTGTATTGGCTCATGATTTCGAAATCGCCCAGGTGATCGCGCGGCACTTCGCCGCCGATGTGGCCGCGCTTGATCACCAGCACCCGCTGCGACACGGCGGCGATGAATTCGAGGTTCTGCTCGACCAGCACGATGGTCAGGCCCGTGCGGTCGCGCAGGGCGGCCAGCGTCTCGGCGATCTCCTCGATGATGGAAGGCTGGATGCCTTCGGTCGGCTCGTCGAGCAGCAGCAGCGTGGGCTTGCCCGCCAGTGCGCGCGCGAGGGCCAGCAGTTGCTGCTCGCCGCCGGAGAGCGAGCCGCCCGGCCGGTCGAGCAGTCGCTTGAGCCGCGGGAAGTGCTCCAGCAGTGCCTCGACCGTGTCCATGCTGCGCTCGCCGGTCTTGACCAGGCCCATGCGCAGGTTGTCCATGGCGCTGAGCGTGGGAAAAATCTCCCGCCCCTGCGGCACATAGGCCATGCCCAGACGCGCGCGGGCAAAGGGCGCCAGGCGCGTGATGTCGGTGCCATCGAAGCGCACCGCGCCCGCCGTGGGCCGGATCACACCCATCAGCGTCTTGAGCAGCGTGGTCTTGCCCATGCCGTTGTGGCCCAGGATGCCCACCGACTCGCCGGCCGCGATATGCAGCGCAACGTCGTTGAGCACGGGGATGGCGCCGTACCCCGCATGCAGATTCGAGACTTCGAGCATCGGTCCGTCTCCGCACTCAGTGGGGCTTCTTGCCCAGGTAGATCTGCTGGATCAGCGGGTCGCTCATGATGCGATCGGGCGTGTCCTCGCGGATCACGGCGCCCTGGTGCAGCACCGTGACCTTGCGCGCGATCATGCGGATGAAGTTCATGTCGTGTTCCACCACCACCAGCGCATGCTGGCGGTTGATCTCCAGGATCAGCTCGGCCGTGCGGGCCACCTCGGCATCGCTCATGCCTGCGGCCGGCTCGTCCAGCAGGATCAGCGGCGGATCGGCCGCGATCACCACGCCGATCTCCACCCACTGGCGCAGGCCGTGCGCCAGCAGGCCGGCCTGCACGTCGCGATAGGCCGACATGCCCACGCGCTCCAGTGTCTCGCGCGTGATGCGCTCGGCCTGCATGCTGCTGTTGAGCCGCCGGGCCGACAGCCAGACGTTCTCCCACACCGTCAGCCCGTTGAAGAGGCTGGGCACCTGTGTCTTGATGCCGATGCCCAGGCGCCCCGGCTCGTGCGGCTGCATGCGCGAGATGTCCTGGCCACGGAACAGGATCTGGCCCGAAGTGGGTTTGACCTGTCCGGTCAGCAGCTTGAAGAAGGTGCTCTTGCCGGCGCCGTTGGGACCGATCACGCAGCGCAGCTCGTTCTCGGCCAGGGTGAAGTTCACGTCGCGCGTCGCATGCACGCCGCCGAAGCGCACGTTGAGGTCGCGGGTCTCGATCAACGGCGTCATCGCGTGGGCTCCATGGGGGCCAGGGGGGAAGCACCTGCACCATCAGCAGCAGAGGCCGCCGAAGGCCGCGTCGCAGCAGGCACGGCAGGCCGGGAGCGCCGCAGCCTGCGCCATGCCGCCTCGATCAGTTGCCCGGCCGTGGGCACGATGCCCCTGGGCACCAGCAGCACGAAGACCACCAGGATGCCGCCGAGCACGAGGTTGGCATTGAGCGTCTGCTGGGTGCCGATCTGCGTGGTCAGCCACTGGATGGCGACCGCACCCACCACCGGGCCGACCAGCGTCCCGAGCCCGCCGACGATGACCCAGATGATGATCTGCGCCGACTGGGCCAGGCCGAAGATCGTCGGGCTGGTGAAGGCGCCCCAGTTGGCGAAGAGGCAGCCCGCCAGCCCCGCGATGGCGCCGCCGAGCGTGAAGCTGAAGAGCTTGTAGGCCCGTGCGTCGTAGCCCAGCAGCAGCACGCGCTGCTCGTTCTCCTTGGCCGCCACGATCACCCGGCCGACCTTCGAGGCAAGCAGGGCACGCAGGCCGACGTAGACGACCAGCAGGCAGGCGAAGGCCAGGTAGAACAGGTCCTTGGGCGTGAGCACCTCGTCCTTCAGCCCGGGCCAGTTGAGCGTGGGGATGGCCGGGATGCCGTTGAAGCCGCCCAGCGGCGCATCGCCGATGCGCCATTCGGGCCCGGCCGTCGAATTGACCAGGTTGAACAGGATCAGCGTCACGGTGAGCGTGATCACGCCCATGTACACGTCCGACAGCCGGCCATAGAAGATGACGTAGCCCAGCAGCGCCGCGAAGAGCGCCGGCACCACGATGGCCAGCAGGAAGGGCAAGGTGCTGTCGCCCAGGTTCATCACCGCGATGGCATAGGTGTAGGCACCCAGCCCGAAGAAGGCCGCCTGCCCGAAGCACAGGATGCCGCCATAGCCCCAGATGAAGGCCAGACTGACCGACAGGATGGCCATGACCACATAGATGGTGACTTCGATCAGCGTGTAGTCGTCGATCACGACGGGCAGCCCCAGCATCAGCAGCAGGCCGAGGGCCAGGCAGACGATGGCGCTCGCCCACGAATTGGCGAAACGGTTCACAGGGACCCCTTGAAGAAACGGCCGGTGATGCCCTGCGGCAACACGCGCAGAAGCACGATGGCGGCGAGGAGCAGCGCCACCTCGCCCAGCACGGGCGTGGTGGCGAAGGTGGCGAGCTGGTTGATGGCACCGAACAGCGACGAGGCGCCCAGCAGCCCGGCGAGGATGGCCGGCCCGCCGCCGATCACCGTGATGAAGGCCTTGGCCACGAAGGCCGCGCCCATGGTCGGCACCACGCCCGTGAGTGGCGCCAGCAGCCCGCCCGCCAACCCCGACAGCGCAGCGCCGACGGCGAAGGTGACCGAATACACCCGGCTCGGACTGATGCCCAGCGCATTGGCCATGTCAGGCTTCTGCATGGTGCCGCGCGCGATAAGTCCCCACTGGGTACGGGTGAGCGCCCAGCGGATGGCCAAGGCCACCACCACCGCCACGGCGATGATGACCAGCGTATAGCCGCTGACCGAGTAGGCCCCCACCGAGAAGCTGCCCAGCGGCGCCGACACGCCCGCCGTGGTGTTGCCCGCGATGGAGGTCACGATGCCCACCAGCAGCAGCGACAGCCCCCAGGTGGCCAGCATGGTGTCGACCATGCGCCCATAGAGCCGCCGGATGACCAGCCGCTCCAGCACCACGCCGATGGCGCCGACCGCCACGGGCGCCACCACCAGCATGGCGACCCAGAGGTTGATGCCCAGCTTGAGCGCCAGGATGACCGCATAGGCCCCCAGCATCATGAACTCGCCATGCGCCAGGTTGATCACCTTCATCATGCCGAAGATGACGGCCAGCCCGGCCGAGACGATCACCAGGCCCGCCACGGCGTACAGCACCTGGATGACCACGATCAGCGCAAGATCCATGTCGATTGACTCCTCGGTCCGGGTCGTTCCACTTCAGGCTTTGATGACGTACTGCTGGTTGTCTTTCGGGTTCTTCTGGAGGTTGCACACCGCGCTGGTGTCCACCGGCGGCTGCTGCTGGAAGGTCTCGACGATGTTCAGCTGCTTGTTGCGCACCTCGGCGATGCTCACGTTCAGCACGCAGTGGTGGGTCTGGGCATCGACCGTGACCTTGCCGCTGGGCCCGTCGATGCTGATGCCGCTCTCCAGCGCGGTGATCATCTTCTCGCGGTCGATGGAGCCGGCCTTCTTCACCGCCTCGGCCCAGAGCTTGAAGCCCTGGTAGGTGCCCATGGCCAGCTCGGTGATGTTGGGATAGTCGCTGCCGAAGCGCTTGTAGAAGCGCTCCTTGAAGGCCTTGTTCTGCGGCGTGTCGAGGTTCTGGAAGTAGTTGTACGAGACCAGGAAGCCGTCGGTCTCCGCGGGCGAGAGCACGATGTGCTCGTTGCCGCCGGCGAAGGTGGTCGAGGCCAGCGGGATCTTCTTGGTCAGGCCGGCCGCCGCCCACTGGCGGTAGAAGGAGATGTGCGCGCCACCCACCAGGGCCGAGACGATCATGTCGGGCTTGGCGGCCTCGATCTTCGAGATGGTCGGCCCGAAGTTCGTCACATCCAGCGGGAAGAAGTCGATGGAGGCGACCGAGCCGCCGTTGTCCTGCACGAACTTCTTGACCCACTGCGAGGTGATCTGTCCGTAGTTGTAGTCCGCCGCTACCACGTAGACCTTCTTGCCCCACTTCTTCATGGCGTAGGGGATGAGCTTGGCCACCGTCTGGCCGGGCGTGACGCCGGTGCAGAAGGTGTTGCGGTCGCACACGCCCCCTTCGTACTGCGTGTTGTAGAAGTAGAGCGTCTTGTTGCGGGTGAGCACCGGCCGGATCACCTCGCGCGAGGCGGAGGTGATGCCGCCCATCACCACCGTGGACTTGTCGCGCAGGGCCGACTGCTGCGCGAACTGCGCATACAGCTGCATGTTGGACTGCGGGTCGTAGGTGACCAGCTTGATCTTCTTGCCGAGCAGGCCGCCGGCCGCGTTCTGCTCCTCCACTGCCAGCGTCATGCAGTCCGCCATGGGCTTGCCGTAGATGTCGAGGCCGCCCGACATGTCGATGATGCTGCCGACGACGATCTCGTCGGCCGCCATCGCGGCCATGGGCAGCAGCGGCAGCGCCGTGCCGGCCAGGGCGGTGGCAGAGCCTTGAAGGAAGGATCGACGATCCATGGGAACACTCCTCGTTGATCTGACGGACGCAGCCCGTCGTTGTGTGTGAAAGGGATGAAGGAACGGGAACGCGGGGCTCCGGGGCGGGCGCAGCGCGCCGCCCGGGTCGGATGGCTCAGAGGCTCTTCCAGTCGCCGGCCTGCTCGAAGGCATAGGCGGCGCGGTAGATGGTCTCTTCGTCGTAGTTGCGGCCGACGAGCATCATTCCGACAGGCAGGCCGTCGACCAGGCCGCAGGGAATGCTCATGGCGGGGTGCCCCGTGACGTCGAAGGGGCAGGTGTTGGGCAGCACCTCGAAGGCGCGCGTGATCACTTCTTCCAGCGACGCGCCCGGCTTCGGGATGGGCGTGGCCGTGATCGGCAGCGTCGGCATCAGCAGCAGGTCGAAGTCCGACAGGGCGGCGTCGTAGGCCGCCGTCAGCTTGCGCGCGAGGTTCTGCGCCTTGGCATAGAAATGGCCGCGGTAGTTCTGGATGAAGTATTCGCCCAGCACCATGGTGATCTTGAGCGTGTCGGACAGCTCGTCGGCGCGTTGCTTCCAGCCGGCATGGAAGTCCACCAGGCTGGTCACGTACAGGCCCTTCCAGTTGAAGCCGTGGCCGTTGTCCTTCATCATCTGCTGCGTCGCCCCTTCGGCGGCGATGGGCAGCCAGATGGCCGGGCCCAGTGCGTGCATCGGCACCGACACCTCGCTCACGGTGGCCCCCAGACGCGTGAACACCTCGGCGGCGTTGCGCACCTTCTCATTGACCGCCGCGTCCGACTGCGGCCAACCGAAACCTTCGGTCACGATGCCGATGCGCAAGCCCTGCACGCCCGTCTTCATCAGTTCGCTGTAGGGCTTCGAGCCCTGGCCCGCATGCTGGCGCGGGTCCAGGCCGTCCGGCCCCGCCAGCGCTTCGAGCATCAGCGCGTTGTCGGTCACGTTCGCCGTCATCGGTCCGGTGTGATCGATGGTCAGCTCGATGGGCATGACGCCGGTGTAGGGCACCAGGCCATGCGTGGCCTTCATGCCGTAGATGCCGCAGTAGGAGGCCGGCATGCGGATGGAGCCGCCCTGATCGCCGCCGATGGCCATGTCGACCTCGCCGGCCGCAACCAGCGCAGCGCTGCCCGAGGACGAACCGCCCGCCGAATAGCCCATGCGCCAGGGGTTGTGCACCGGCGAGGGCGAGCTGGTGTGCGAGCCGCCCGAGAAGCAGAAGTACTCGCACTTGGCCTTGCCCACGATGGTGGCGCCGGCATCCAGCAGCCGCGTGACGACGGTGGCGTCGACGTTGGGCACATAGCCCTCCAGCGTGGAGGCGCCGTTCATCATGGGCACGCCGGCCAGGCAGACGTTGTCTTTCAGCACCACCGTCTTGCCGGCGAGCTTGCCGCCGGGCTTCCCCTGGATGGTGGTCTTCACGTACCAGGCACCGTACTGGTTCTCCTCACCCGCGGGGAAGTAGCCGGGCGTGCGGGCATAGGTGACAGCCGGCTGGTAGTCGGGCATCGCATCCACGGCGTCGTAGGCATCGAAGTTGGACTGCAGCAGCGCGTTGTAGCTGGCGGCCTGGGAATCGGAGAGATGGATGCCGAGGCTGAGTGCGACGTCCTGCAGCTGCTCGACGGTGGGGCGCTTGATGGCCATGAAGGGACTCCGTGTCACGAGGGAAGAAGAGGTGCCCGAAGCAGACGGACACCCTGCGTTTCACGGATCGATTCTGTGAACTTATATTTTCCTGGTCAAGCTTTTTGTTTGCTTTGGAAAATAAAGGCGGTGCCGAAGCCGAGTCAGAGTCGTGTCAGTACGCGGAAGGCATTGCCCTCGGCGCGCGCGAGATAGATGGGCACACCGCTCGGTTCGCCGGCCTCGAAGGCGGCGTCGCGGGCGCTGCGGTAGGCGATGGTGCCGACGCTGGTGGGGCGGCTGCGGCCGGTGCATTCGCCGCGGTCGAGCAGCGCGGCCAGGAAGTGCATGCCCTCGTAGGTGGACTGGCCATGGGTGCTCAGCGTGGGCGCGCGCTCGCCGAAGTGGGCGCGGTAGCGCGCCTTGAACGCCAGGTTGGCGTCGGTGTCCAGCGTGGCGAAGTAGCCGCAGGCGGCATAGAACTCCTCGGCGTTGTCGGCGCCGAAGCCCAGCAGCTCGTTCTCGCCGGCGCCGCAGGTCAGGCGCAGCATGTGGCGGTGCAGGCCTGCGCGGCCGAATGCGCGGTTGAACTCGATGGAATCCTGACCCACCAGCGACACCAGCACCGCGTCGGCCCGGGCCTTGCGCACGGCCTCCAGCACAGCCGAGAAGTCGGTCGTCTCGAAGGGCACGTAGCTTTCGCCCACCAGTTCGGCCCCGGTCTCGGCGATGCAGGTGCGCGCGATGCGATGCGACATGCGCGGCCAGACATAGTCGTTGCCCACCGCATACCAGCGCCGCGGGCGCTTGCGCTCGCCCAGCCAGCGGATGGCCGGCCGCAGCTGCCGCTCGGCGGTCTCGCCGATGGCGAAGACGCCGGGGCTGGCCTCGCCGCCCTCATACAGCGGCGTGTAGACGATGGGAATGCGCCCGCCCACGGCGCGCAGGATGCGGTGGCGCACGGCACTGGTGTGCATGCCGACGATGGCATCGATGTCGCCGGCCTGCACCAGCTCCGTCAGCGTGGCCTCGATGTCGGCCGCGTCGTCCGCGGCGTTCACCGTCAGCAGCCGGCAGGCCCGGCCGCCCAGCCCCGCCTCCCGGTTGAGTTCGGAGACGGCCAGCTTGGCACAGGCCAGCGCCGACGGCGCCCAGATGCCCGCGAAGCCGCCGAGCGGCACGCACAGCGCGATGTTGAGTTCATGGCTCGCGAGCAGCGGGCGCTGCAGCCGACCGGCGGGCAGGCGCGGCGTGGCGGGTCCTGAGGATGGGAACATCGAGAACTCCGGGACAGTGCACCAAGTTGGCAACAGAAGGGACAGCGTCGCAAAAACTGCGCCAATGCTTTCCAAGGCAAGGGTTGCGCGCTACCATCGGAAACCCTTCCCCCCACGCGCCGACGTGAGCCATGCCTGAGAAAGACATATCGCAGTACCTGGCCTATCTGCTGGCCTCCGCCAACCGGCGCATGCGCATCGGCCTGGCGCAATCGATCGCCGCGGAAGAGGTGACCGAGGAGCACTGGCGCATCCTGCAGGTGCTCGCCGACGAGCAGGGCCGCTCGATGGGCGACCTGGCCGAGGCGGTGCTGCTCAACCACCCCGCGCTGACCAAGAACATCGACAAGCTGGTTGCCCGCGGCCTCGTCCAGCGCGCGGCCGATCCGGCCGACAGCCGGCGCGTGCTGGTCTACATCAGCGACCTCGGCCTGGAGACGGTCGCCCGCCTGCGCAAGAGCGTGGATGCCCATCACAGCCAGATCGAAGAGGCGCTGGGCCCCCGCAAGACGAGCCAGCTCAAGAAGCTGCTCGAATCCTTCATCGACGAGACCGAGCCGCACTGAGGCACGCATCGCGCCGCGGCCTGATTCCGCCGCCGGTGGCGCGGCGTCCGCGGGTCCGCCGCTATACCAAGGTATAGCCGCGCCATCCTTCCCGCATCCCTGACCGACCGAATGCGCGCTGGCTCCTGCGGCGCGTCACGGCGACCATTGCCGCATCGGCCCGGCCATGGCGGCAGCACGACAGCGGCACGCACCCGCCGCCGTTGACGCACGACCCGCCCTGCCGATGCGGCGACGCCCTGCCGGGCGCGTCCGGCTGACATCCATCTGACCTGACCCTGGCGACGCCCGCTGCCGAGCAGCGGGCGATGGCCGCGCCACGTCCGTCGTTCTCTCACACCGCCCGGAAGACGCCCATGAAGCCGATCCCCGCCCTCGCCCTTCTGCTGTGCCTGGCCACGCTCGCCAGCTGCGATGCCGGCCGCTCCGCACCCACCGCCCAAATTCAGGCCACGCCCTCCGATGGGGCGCGCCAGCACCAGAACACCCTCATCCGCGTGCCCGAAGGCTCCGCCCTGCGGCAGGCTCTGGTCGTGGCGGCCGTGGCGCCGCAGCCCTTTTCCCCCACGCTCGAAGTCCCCGGCACCGTCGAGGCCGCACCCGAGCGCCTGGTGAAGATCGTGCCGCCGCTGGCCGGCCGCATCGTGCGGCTGCATCACCAGCTGGGCGATGCGGTGAAGGCAGGCGATCCGCTGGTCACGCTGGATTCGCCCGACCTGGGCGCCGCCTATCGGGACGACGCCAAGGCCCAGGCCGCCCTGCTGCAGGCCCGCCAGGATTTCGAGCGCCAGCAGACGTTGAACCAGGCCGACATCGCCGCCGCCAAGGACCTGCAGGCCGCCCGCCAGACACTCACCGCCGCCGAGAGCGACGCCCGCGCCGCGCGGGAGCGGCTGGCTCAACTGGGCGCGCCGGTGGATGCCGCATCGCGCCGCGAATACGTGCTGCGCGCCCCCATCGCCGGCCGCGTGGTCGACATGAGCGGCGCCCTGGGTGGCTACTGGAACGACACCACGGCCTCGCTGATGACCGTGGCCGACCTGTCCACCGTCTGGCTGGCGGCCAGCGTGCCCGAGAAGGACATCGCCGCCCTGTCGGTGGGCCAGGCGGTGCACATCGCGCTCGATGCCTATCCCGGCCGCAGCTTCGAAGGCAAGGCGCGCTACATCGGCGACCTGGTCGATCCCGACACCCGCACCGTGCGCGTGCGCGTGGCCATCGACAACCGCGAGCGGCTGTTCAAGCCCGGCATGTATGCGCATGCCACGCTGGAAGGGCCCGCGCAGCCGGCGCTGCTGATCCCGGCGACCGCCGTGCTGCAGAGCGGGCTGGCCACGCGCGTCTTCGTCGAGCAGGCGCCCTTCCAGTACGAATCGCGTCTGGTGGTGCTGGGCCGCTCGTCCGACGACAAGGTGGAAGTCATTTCGGGCCTGAAGGCCGGGGAGCGCATCGTGGTGCAGGGCGGAGTGCTGCTCAATGATTGAGAAGCTCGTCGCCCTCGCCTTCCAGCGGCGCGGCATCGCCTGGCTGCTGTTTGTCTTCGTGGCGCTCTACGGCTACTGGAGCTGGAAGCAGCTGCCCATCGAGGCCTATCCCGACATCGCCGACGTCAGCTCGCAGATCGTCACGCAGGTGCCCGGCCTGGGCGCGGAGGAGGTGGAGCAGCAGATCACCGTGCCGCTGGAGCGCGCGCTGCTCGGCACGCCGGGCATGCACGTGCTGCGCTCGCGCAGCCTGTTCGCGCTGTCGCTGATCACCGTCGTCTTCGAGGACGGCACCGACGGCTACTTCGCCCGCCAGCGGCTGCAGGAGCGCATCAACGCGGTCACCCTGCCCTACGGCGCCTCGCCGGGGCTGGATGCCTACACCTCGCCCACCGGCGAGATCTACCGCTACACGCTCGAATCGAAGACGCGCAGCCTGCGCGAGCTGTCGGAGCTGCAGTTCTGGACCGTGATCCCCCGCCTGAAGAAAGCCACCGACGTGGTGGACGTGGCCAACTTCGGCGGCCTCACGACCCAGTTCATGCTGGAGCTGGAGCCCGACAAGCTTCAGCAGTACGGCCTGTCGCTGCAGGACGTGAAGGATGCGCTCAACAACAACAACGCCACCGGCGGCGGCAGCATCGTCGACCGTGGCGAGCAGAGCTACGTGGTGCGCGGCGTGGGCCTGCTGCGCTCGCTGGACGACATGGGCAACGTGGTGGTCAAGACCAAGGCCGGCGTGCCCGTGCTGGTCAAGGACCTGGGCAGCCTGAGCTACGGCAACGTCGAGCGCCGCGGCGTGCTGGGCAAGGACGCCAACCCCGACACCATCGAAGGCATCGTGCTGCTGCTGAAGGACCGCAACCCCTCCACGGCGCTGGCCTCGGTGCACGAAGCGGTGCAGGAGCTCAACAACCACATCCTGCCCAAAGACGTGAAGGTGGTGCCCTACCTGGACCGCACCTCGCTGATCGAGGCCACGCTGCACACGGTCTCGTCCACGCTGATGGAGGGCATGGTGCTGGTGGCGGTGGTGCTGCTGCTCTTCCTGGGCAGCCCGCGCGCGGCAGCCATCGTGGCGCTGACGATCCCGCTGGCGCTGCTGATCGCCTTCATCTTCATGCACCAGTTCCACATCCCGGCCAACCTGCTGTCGCTGGGTGCCATCGACTTCGGCATCCTGGTGGACGGCGCGGTGGTGCTGGTGGAGAACATCCTGCGCCGGCGCGAGGAGGCGGAAGGCCGGCCGCTTTCGGCCAGCGACGCCATCGAGGCCACGCTGCAGGTGGCGCGGCCGATCTTCTTCGGCATGGTGGTGATCGTGTGCGCCTACCTGCCGCTCTTCGCCTTCCAGCGCATCGAATACAAGCTCTTCTCGCCCATGGCCTATGCGGTGGGCGCGGCGCTGGCGGGCGCGCTGCTGGTGGCCCTCACGCTGATTCCAGGGCTGGCCTGGCTGGCGCTGCGCAAGCCGCGGCGCATCGTGCACAACCCGGTGCTCGAATGGCTGGCGGTGCGCTATGGGCGCTTCCTGGCCCACACGGTGGGCCGCGCGCGCGGCGTCCTCGTGGCCTGCGCCCTGTCGCTGGTGGCGCTGGTCGGCCTGTTTGCCACCACCGGTCACGACTTCCTGCCCTACCTGGACGAAGGCTCGCTGTGGCTGCAGGTGCAGATGCCGCCGGGCATCACCCTCGCCAAGGCCGCGGCCATGGCCGACGAGCTGCGCACGGCCACGCTGGCCTTCCCCGAGGTGTCGTACGTGGTCACGCAGACCGGCCGCAACGACGACGGCACCGACTACTGGACGCCCTCGCACATCGAGGCCAGCGTGGGGCTGCATCCGTACAGCGAATGGACATCGGGCCTCACCAAGCAGGAGCTGATCGACCGCATGGCGCAGCGCTTCGCGCAGATGCCCGGCTACACGGTGGGTTTCATGCAGCCCATGATCGACGGCGTGCAGGACAAGCTCTCGGGCGCCCACGGCGACCTCACGGTCAAGGTCTTCGGCGAGGACCTGGCGCAGATCCGCAATGTGGCCAACCGCGTGGCCCAGACGCTGCGTCGCGTGCCCGGCGCCGCCGACGTGGCAGTGGATGTGGAGCCGCCGCTGCCCAACCTCAAGATCGAGCTCGACCGGGCCGCCGCCGCGCGCCACGGCATCAACGCCGCCGCGGTGGCCGACCTGATCGCCACCGGCGTGGGCGGCACGCCCATCGGCCGGCTCTACGTGGGCGAGAGGAGCTACGACATGACGGTGCGCTTTCCCGAGAAGGCCCGCGCCAGCGTCGATGCCATCGGCAACCTCACGCTGAAGTCGGCCACGGGCGAGCAGGTGCCGCTTTCCGCCGTGGCCAAGTTGAGCACCGTGGCCGGCGAAAGCGTCATCGTGCGCGAGATGGCCGAACGCAACATCATCGTGCGGCTGAACGTGCGCGGCCGCGACCTGGCAGGCTTCCTGAAGGACGCGCAGGCCGCCGTCGCCCACGACGTGACGCCCGCCGACACGCATGTTCAGCTGCGCTGGGGCGGCCAGTTCGAGAACCTGGAGCGGGCCCAGGCCCGCCTGGCGCTGATCCTGCCGATGACGCTGGGCCTGATGTTCCTGCTGCTCTTCGGTGCCTTCGGCAACCTGCGCCAGCCGCTGCTGGTGCTGGCCGCGGTGCCGCTGGCCATGCTGGGCGGGCTGGCGGCGCTGCACCTGCGGGGCATGACGCTCAACGTCTCCAGCGCAGTGGGCTTCATCGCGCTCTTCGGCGTGGCGGTGCTCAACGGCGTGCTGATGCTGTCGCAGATCAACCGGCTGCGCACCGAAGAAGGCCGGTCGCTGCGCGAGGCGGTGCTGGAAGGCGCCCGCAGCCGCATGCGGCCGGTGCTCACCACCGCCACCGTGGCCGCCCTGGGCCTCACCCCGGCCATGCTGGCCACGGGGCTGGGCAGCGACGTGCAGCGGCCGCTCGCCACCGTGGTGGTGGGCGGGCTGGTCAGCGCAACGGTGCTCACGCTCGCGCTGCTGCCGGCGCTCTACCACCTGATCGAAGCGCGGCTGGAGCGGCGGCGTGCCTCGCCCGCCGCGCCCGCCTCGCATGACATCCCGACGCAGGAGGTCCAGCCGTGACAACCCTCCGACTCCGCTCACTTCTTCCCATGCCGCTGCTGGCCCTGCTCGGCCTGGTTCAGGGCTGCGCCGTCGGCCCGGACTTCCACGCGCCGGCCGCACCCGCCACACCGTCGGTGGCCGCGGCGCCCCTGCCCGCGCGCACGGCCGAGGCCGAGGGCCCGGCCGGCGGGGCGCAGCGCTTCGCCCTGGGCCAGGGCGTCGCCTCGCAATGGTGGAAGGCCTTCGGCTCCCCCGGCCTCGACGCCCTTGTCGATGCTGCGCTGGCCGCCAGCCCCGACCTGCAGGCCGCCGAGGCCGCGTTGCGCAGTGCGCAGGAGACGGCCCTCGCCCAGCGCGGCGCCTTCTGGCCCACGGTGGACGCGAGCTACACGCCCACGCGCCAGAAGACCTCCGGCGCCCTCTCCAGCCCGCTGGCCGACGGCGACATCACCCGCTACACGTTGCACACGGCGCAGCTCAGCATCGGCTACGCGCCCGATGTCTTCGGCGGCACGCGCCGCGCCGTGGAGGCGCAGGACGCGCAGGTCGACGTGCAGCGCTGGCAGCGCGAAGCGGTGGGCACCACGCTGGTCACCAACGTGGTGAGCACCGCGATCCAGGAGGCCGCGCTAAGCGCGCAGATCGACGCCACGCAGCAGCTGGTCGACCTGGCCACCCGCCTGCTCGACGGTGCCCGCCGCCAGCATGCGGCCGGCCAGATCGGTGGCGTCGACATCGCCGCCCAGGAGAGTGCCCTGGCCCAGGTCCAGGCCACGCTGCCGCCGCTGCAGAAGCAGCTGGCCGCGCAGCGCAGCCGGCTGGCGGTGCTCACCGGCCGGCTGCCGGGCGATCCGCTGCCGCAGCAGTTCACGCTCGATGCGCTGCAGCTGCCGGCCGAACTGCCGGTGAGCCTGCCCTCGCAACTGGTGCAACAGCGCCCCGACATCCGCGCCGCCGAGGCCCAGCTGCACGCGGCCGCCGCCCAGGTGGGCGTGGCCACGGCGGCGCGCCTGCCCAACTTCACGCTCACGGCCACGCTGGGCAGCTCGGCGCTGGGCGTGTCGCAACTGCTGCGCAGCGGCGGCTTCTGGTCGGTGGGCGGCACGCTGCTGCAGCCGGTCTTCCACGGCGGCACGCTGCTGCACCAGCAGCGCGCCGCGCAGGCCGCCTACGAGCAGGCCGAGGCGCAATACCGCAGCACCGTGCTCACGGCCTTCCAGAACACCGCCGACACGCTGCAGGCCATCGTGAGCGATGCCGACACGCTGCGCGCCACCGCCGCGGCCGAGGCGGCCGCGCGTCGCAGCCTGGCCGCCGTGCAGCGGCAGCGCGAGGCGGGTGCTGCCGCCCAGGCAGACCTGGTCCTGGCGCAGCAGACGCTGCAGCAGGCGGTGCTGGCCACTGCCCAGGCGCGCGCCGCCCGGCTCGGCGACTGCGTGGCGCTCTACCAAGCCCTCGGCGGCTGGTGGCAGGTGGCCGACAGCTCGGCGCGATAGGCTGGCGCGCCATGGTGCAAAGCCGAGCCTGGAACGCCCTCTCCAATCAGCCATGGGCGCGTGCACCCACGATCCGGAGACAAGACCATGAAGGCTTCACGCTGGCATCGCCTCGCCCTGCTCACCCTGCCCGCCACCCTGTTCGGCCTGGCGGGTTGCGCCGCCCTGCCCGGCCGCGAGGTGCAGGCCGGCGGCGCCTACTGCTTCCTCAACCCGCTGGCACATGGCCACCACGGGCCCTGCCTCGACGGACCGCTGCCCGACGCCGACACGGCCCAGCAGGCCTGGCACTTCGCACCCGACCCGCAGGCCCTGACCGTCTACGTGGTGCGTCAGAACTGGAGCGACGGCCCGCACCGCGTGGCCGTGTCCCTGGACGGCCAGCCGCTGGCGGACACGCTGCCCTCGACCACACTGCGCCTGCGCGTGCCGCCGGGTGCGCATGCGTTCACGCTGCACGCCGAAGGCCACCCGCCGCACACCATCTCGCTCGATGGGCGTGCGGGCGAGGTGCATTACCTGCACATCGCCACCCTGGCCGGGCTCTGGCACATGGACTACGGGTGGGAGCTCGAGCCCGACGTCGTACTGCAGGCCCGGGCACGCCGCACGCGGCTGGTGGCCGATCTGCGGGAGGACCCCACGCGACCGACGAAATGAAGCCATCGATCCCCCCGGCACGGCGTGCCGCTCCTCTTCGGGTGCGCGGTCGCGGCGCACCGCGCGTCCCGTCCGCCATCGCCGCCGCCCTCGCCCTGCTGCTGGCCGGCGCCGCCAAGGCCGAGCCGGTCGAGGCGCCCGCCGCGACACCCGAGCAGGAATGGGGCACCGCCTTCCAGTCCACCTACGTCTGGCAAGACAAGGCCGCTTTCCCCGCCGCCTATTCCGGCAACAACAGCCTGGGCACCGAGCGGGCGCTGAGCTATTCGTTCACCGTCACCGCCATGGTCGGCATGCGGCCCTGGCGGGGCGGCGAGCTGTATTTCAATGCCGAGGGCGCCCAGGGCGTGCCGCTGTCGGGCCTCACGGGCCTGGGCGGCTTCACCAATGGCGAGATGGCCCGCTCGGCCACGCCCAACCTGGGCCTGTACCGCGCCCGTCTCTTCCTGCGCCAGACCTGGGGAGAGGGTGGCGGCGAGGAAGTGCAGGCCTCCGGCCTCACCCAGCTCGCCGGCACCGCCGACCGGCGCCGCTGGGTGCTGACCGCCGGCAACCTGTCGGTGCTGGACGTGTTCGACAACAACGCCTATGCCCACGACCCGCGCACCCAGTTCCTCAACTGGGCCTTCATGACCTACGGCGCCTACGACTATGCGGCGGACGGGCGCGGTTACTCCTGGGGCGCGGTGCTGGAGCGCTACCACGACGACTGGGCCCTGCGCGCCGGCCGCTTCATCCAGCCCTACGAGCCCAACGGCCAGCCGCTGGATCCGCGCTTCCAGCGCCACTACGGCGACCAGGTCGAGCTGGAGCATGCCCACCAGCTGGACGGCCAGCCCGGCAAGCTGCGGCTGCTGGTCTTCCGCAACCGGGCGCGCATGGCCAGCTTCCAGGACGCGCTGGCGCTTGCGCAGGCCACGGGCGACACCCCAAGCCTCGACGCCGTGCGCGGCGGCGACCGCAGCAAGCGCGGCATCGGCCTGGGGCTGGAGCAGGCCGTGGGCGACGACCTGGGCCTCTTCGCCCGCTGGAGCCGGGCCGACGGCGGCACCGAGACCTATGCCTTCACCGAGATCGACCGCTCGCTCTCCGCGGGCGCCCTGCTGCGCGGCAGCGCCTGGGGCCGGGGTCAGGACACGGTGGGCGTGGCCGCCGCGGCGAACGGCCTCTCGCACGCACGCCGCGACTACCTGGCGGCAGGCGGCATGGGCACCTTCCTGGGCGACGGCGCATTGCGCTACGGCACCGAAACGGTGGTCGAGGTTTTCTACGCCATTCAGGTGACCCGGGCGTTCTGGGTGACGCTCGACTGGCAGCACATCCGCCATCCCGGCTACAACGCCGACCGCGGGCCGGTGCATGTCGGCTCGGTGCGGCTTCACACGGAGTTCTGACCGGACTGAGGGGCCGCACAGCCTCGCGGAGCCCCACCTCCACGCGCCCCGGGGGACGAGCCGGCCCCTGTCACCCTGGTCCGTCCTGTCCTACACCGAATGGGGAGATCTTGTGACGACCAGTGTCATGAAATTTCATCAATGTTCACGCCACTAAAGAATTGCAATCTGCCAAAAGGTGAGGTTGCGTTCTTCGGACCAGCTGTCGCAGCGATCGACGGGTGGCGCGTTCATGGCCATTTCGGGGAGTTTCGTTGTCCGTTGTTTCGTCTCTCGACCCCGCCCGGTGCGCGCACTGGTCGGCGGCCTGTGCGTTTTCACCCTTCGCGAGCGCCGAGTACCGGGCCTGGATCGCACGCGAATCATCGTCTGCCGACGCCGAGCGCGAAGCGCTGCTCGCTGCCCTGACGGCGGTCCCCCACCCCGCTGGCATCACCTTCGTCGTCGCCGACGACACACATGATCGCGCGGTGCGGGCGACGCTGTCGTCGCTCGCCGCGCAGGTGTGCCTGCAGTTCGACGTCCTGCTCAGTTGCAGCCCCGCACGCCGGGTGGCGATGTCGGGTGTCCTCGCCCTAGTGCCGCAGTCGCTGAAGGTGCGTGTCATCGTCGCCACCGAGGACGATGTCACCGTGCCGGCGCTGCAGCAGCTGGCACTCACCCATGCCGGCGGCGAACATGTCGGCCTGCTCAGCGCGGGCGACCAGCTTGCGCCCACGGCGGTGGCCGCCCTTCGGATGACGCTCGCGCGCTGGCCCGAGACCGACATCGTCTACGCCGACGAGGACTGGATCGCCGCCGACGGCACGCGCTGCAGGCCGCGCTTCAAGCCGGGCTGGGATCCAGAGGCCCAGCTGGGCTTCGATCTGCTGGAAGGCCTGTGCCTGTTCCGCCGCGCCGAAGTGCTGCACAGTGGCGGGCTGCGCCCCGAGTTCGGGCCTGCCGCGCGCTATGAACTGGGCTGTCGGATCGGCCTGCCGCTGCCGGCCTGGCGGGTGCGGCACATTCCTGCCGTCCTTTGCCATCGGCGCATACCGCTCGCACCGGACAGTGCCGCGACGGCCCGCGCGATCGAAGCCTATGCCGCGGCGGCACGTCGGGCCGCCCAGCAGGTGGCGTCGATGCAGAGCGGCACCCCCGTCGAGGTGGCCCCGTCGGTCCTGGCCCCCGTCGTCAACTGGGTGCGGCGCCCATTGCCGCAGCCCGCGCCGCGCGTCAGCATCCTGGTGCCCACGCGGGACCGCGCGGATCTGCTCGCCAACTGCCTGAACAGCCTGCTTCGGCATACCGACTACCCCGATCTGGAAGTCGTGGTGCTCGACAACGACAGCACCGAGCCCCAGACCCATGCCCTGTTCGCACAGCTGCGCCAGGACCCCCGCGTACGCATCCTGAAGACGCCGGGCGCGTTCAACTTCTCGCGCATCAACAACCTCGGCGCCCGTGCGGCGACCGGCGCGGTCCTGCTGTTCCTGAACAACGACACAGAGATCCTCGATGCGAACTGGCTCAAGGAGATGGTGGCGCAGGCCATGCGACCGGACATCGGCTGCGTCGGCGCCAAGCTGCTGTACGCCGACGGCACCGTGCAGCATGCCGGGGTGATCCTCCAACCCGACCGGCTGGCCATGCACGTGTCCCGCACGGACGATGCGATGGCGCCCGGCGCGGACGGCAGACTGGCCGGCGCCCGCGGTTACCTCGCAGTCACCGGCGCCTGCCTGGCCATCCGGCGCGAGGTCTTCCAGCTTCTCGGTGGCTTCGACGAGAAGCACCTGGCCATCGCGTTCAACGACGTCGACCTCTGCCTCAAGGCCACCGACGCCGGCTACCGCAACGTGTGCACGCCGTTCGCGACCCTGTTGCACCTCGAAAGCGTGTCGCGCGGGCACGACCACGCCAACGAAGAAAAGCAGCAGCGCGCCGCGCGCGAGCTCGGACACATCACCGCCAAGTGGCCGGACCGCTTCGCGGAAGACCGGTTCCACAACCCCAACGTGCGGCTGGACTGGTACACGGGCACGCAGCTGGCCGCCTATGAAGCGCGGTGGCAGCTCGCCCGCTAGTGAACGCCATCGATCTGAAGAGAGGCCTCGGCACGCGCCGAGCGGCAATACATGCAAGACACCCCCGTTCATCTTCCCGCCGTCGAGTGCACGAGCCTCGACCGCTCGCTCGACGTCCTGACGGACCCGGCGCTGGCGCCGCTGTTCTGGACACCCCATCTGCTGGGCAAGCCCAGCGCGTGGTGGACCCACACCCCCTTCGCCTTCTGGCTGGTGTCGGCCTGCAGGCCCCGCACGCTGGTGGAGCTGGGAACGCACAACGGCGTGTCGTACGCCGCCTTCTGCGAGGCCGTGGCCCGACTGGAGACAGGCACGCGCTGCTACGCGGTGGACACCTGGGCGGGCGACGAGCACGCCGGGCACTTCGACCCGCAGGTCTACTACGCGCTGCGCGATTTCCACGACAAGCACTTCAGCGCCTTCTCCGAGCTGCTGCAGTCGACCTTCGACGACGCGCTGCCCTATTTCGCCGACGGCTCGGTCGACGTGCTCCACATCGATGGCTTCCACACCTACGAGGCGGTGCGCCACGACTTCGAGACCTGGCTGCCCAAGCTGTCCGACCGGGCCGTGGTCCTGTTCCACGACACCAACGTGCGCAGCCGCGACTTCGGGGTGTTCCGCTACTTCGCCGAGCTGATCGGCCAGTACCCGTCGTTCGAGTTCCTGCACGGGCACGGCCTGGGCGTCCTGGCGGTCGGCCGCAACGCACCGGCCGCGATCAAGGCCCTGTGCAAGCTCGAGGCCGACAAGGCGGACGCCGTGCGCACCCGCTTCTCGCACCTGGGCACGCGATGGTTCGTGACCACACGCGAGCAACTGGGCAGTGCCGAGCTCAATCAGCGCCTGCAAGCGGCACAGACCCAGCAGGTGCAGGCCGAGGCCGAGCTGGCGCAACTGCGCGCCGAGCGGTCCGCCGCGACGGAAAGCAGCACCGTCGAGGCCGACTCGCAGCGCAGTGCCGAGATCGAGACACTGGCGCAGCAGGCCCAGGCCGCCGAGGCACGTGCCGCGCAGTCCGAGGCGCGGGCCGAGCGGGCCGAGGCCACCACCCATGCAACGCAGCTGGTGCAGCAGCAAGCGGGACGCCGGGTGGCGGAACTGCGCCGCATGGTGGCCCAGCTGACCACGGAACTGGCCCAGGCGCAGGAACGCGCGGTGACCGCGGACCGGCAGGCAGGCCTTCAGCAGCAGATCGCCGTCGCCTGGAAGGAGCGCGCCCAGGCACAAGGCGAACACTCCCGTGCGCTGCTGCAGCGCTTTCGCGACGTCCAGACCGATCCCGCTGCGCAGGCCAAGGCTGCGGAGCCGGGACGGCTTCGCCGCATTGCGAAGCGTCTGCGCAATCGGAAGATCGCCATCGGCGAGACCTGGGAGACCGAGACCATCCGCCGCTCCCCGTACTTCGATCGCGCCTGGTACCTGCTCACCTATCCCGATGTCGCGTCAGCGGGGCTGGACCCCGCGGACCACTACCTGAGATACGGTGCGATCGAGGGCCGCGACCCGGGCCCCCTGTTCTCGTCCGCCACCTACCTGGCCCACTACACCGATGTGGCAGCGGCGGGCCTCAATCCGCTGCTGCACTACATGGAGCACGGCATCGAGGAAGGGCGCCACGCCGCCGTGCACGGCCTCTCGCAGGGCGAGCCCGCCCTTCCCGCCCTGCCGACCCAGCGCTTCTCCATCTTCTACGTGTCCGGCGAACCCGACACCCCCGGGCACATCTACCGCGTGACCCGGTACATGGAGGCGGCGCGGATGAATGGCGTGCCCTCGGAGTGGGTGCGCCTGGACCAGCTGCAGGACAAGCTGTCGCTGACCGCCCAGCACGATGTGATGATGCTGTGGCGCACGCCCTGGACGCCCGCACTGCAGGAGGCGGTCGCCCGCATGCGCGCGCAGGGCAAGATGGTCGTGTTCGACATCGACGATCTGATGGTCGAGCCGGACCTCGCCCAGATCAAGTTCATCGATGGCATCCGCTCTGACGGCCATGTGCCCGAGCATGTCCGGGCGCATTTCGCCAACATCCGCCGCGCGATGCTTGCCGCCGACATCTGCCTGGCCAGCACCCAGGAACTGGCCTACCACATGCGCTGGGCCGGCAAGAGCACCCACGTCGTGCCCAATGGCTTCGACCACGGCACGCTGGAGCTTTCGCTTCGCAGCGCGCAGGCATGGCGTAGCACGCGCAGCGACGACCTGATCCGCATCGGCTACGCCGGCGGCTCACGCACCCACCAGCGCGACCTCGGCCTGGCCATCGAGGCGATTGCGCGCGTGCTGCGCGAGAACGCGCGTTGCCGGCTGGTCCTGTTCCAGACGCTGGCGGGCGTGCGCCTGGTCGAAGTGGAGGAATTCCCGGCGCTGGAAGGACTGGAGGACCGCATCGAGTGGCGGCCCTTCCAGACGCTGGAGACCCTGCCGCAGGAGATGGCGCGCTTCGACATCAACATCGCACCGCTGGAGTTCGGCAACCCCTTCTGCGAAGCCAAGAGCGAACTCAAGTTCTTCGAGGCGGCACTGCTGCATGTGCCCACGATCGCCTCGCCCACCGGCCCCTTCCGCCGCGCCATCTCGCACGAAGCGACCGGCCTGCTGGCCTCCGACGGCGACGACTGGTACCGCTGCCTGTCCCGGCTGGTCGACGAGCCGGCGCTGCGCGACGGGCTCGCCGCCGCCGCGCATCTCAGCGCCCTGGCGCAGTTCGGTCCTCTGCAGCGCGCGGCGCGGTTCGGTTGCGTGCTCGATCAACTGCGTGGCGACGTCCAGGCCGCGCGGGGGTTCGCGCTGGACGCGCGCATCCGAGCGACACCGTGGCGCAGCCCCACGCTGGTGCCGTCCACCGTGCTCTTCGAGCATTGGGCAGCGGAGCCGGAGGTGGCCGAGATCTCGGTGATCATCCCGCTGTACAACTACACGCAATTCATCGTCGAGGCGCTGGAGTCGGTGCAGGCCCAGAGCCTGGCGGTGCTGGACCTGATCGTGGTGGACGACTGCTCCACGGACGCCTCCCTGGACACGGCACTGGCCTGGGTCCGCGAGAACGCCCACCGCTTCAACCGGGCAGTGGTGGCGAGGAACGCGGTCAACAGCGGATTGGCCATGACCCGCAACGTGGGCTTCGGACTTGCACGGACGCCCTACGTGCTGCCGCTGGACGCCGACAACCGGCTGCTGCCGACCTGCTGTGAAACGCTGTACGGCGTCATGCGGGCGAACGCCGTGGCCTTTGTCTATCCCACCATCCAGCACTTCGGCGCCTCGCGCCGCACCATCAGCGACGCGCGCTACGAACCGCAACGCTTCGTGGCGGGCAACTACGTGGACGCCATGGCCCTGGTGGCCAAGGAGGCCTGGGCCATCGTCGGCGGCTACGACCACGTGAGGCACGGCTGGGAGGACTACGACTTCTGGTGCCGGCTCGCCGAGCAGGGCCAGCGTGGCCTCTGGGAGCCCCAGACACTCGCCGAATACCGCGTGCACGCCGCCTCGATGATCAAGACGGAGACCACGGCGCCCGAGAACTACCGGCGCCTCATGGACGACTTCAAGACGCGGCATCCCTGGGTGTCGTTGATCGACGAGCAACTCGCGCTGCAGGCAGCGCGCGCCAACCGCAGCTGACCAACCGTCGTCGCACGGGCAAAGGCGGTGAGCCCCTGCACCGCCGGAACCGGCGTGTGCAGCATGGCATCGTCGCGACGGGGCGCGCCCGTGCGGCCGCGCGACGGCCGCCAACCTGGCCATGTCGCGCACAATCCCGCCTGGCCGCATGCCGCTCTCCCGGCGTGCATGACGGTCCTCGCTGCGCGCCGCACCATGCTCCTCCTGGCCCGAACCCGCTCCGTCCTCCGCGTCGCCCTCGTGGCCGTGGCGATGGCGGCCATCTTCGTGGCGGACACGCTCACCAACTACGAGGTGGCGGCGGCGGTGCTCTATGCGGTGGTGGTGCTGTCGGCCGAGCGGGCGCTCCAGCCGCGGGCGCTGCGCGCCCTGGGCATGGCGTGCATCGCGATGACGGTGCTGAGCTTCATGCTCACGCCGCGCGGCCACTACCACGCCGGCCTGATCAACATGGGCCTGAGCGTGTCGGCCATCGCCATGGTGACCTGGCTGGTGCTGCGCATGCAACGCGCCCGGGCCGCGGCGCAGGCGGCACAGGCCCGGCTGGAACGCATCGCCCGGGCGCAGAACCTGTCGGGCCTGACCACCTCCATTGCGCACGAGTTGAACCAGCCGCTGGCGGCCATCGTGACCAGCGGCAATGCCGCCCAGCGCTGGCTGGCGCAGGCACCGCCGCAACTCGACAAGGCGCGCCAGGCCCTGCAGCGCATGCAGGCCGATGCCGAGCGGGCCAGCAGCGTCATCGCCCGGGTGCGCAGCCTCACGCGGGGCGAACCGCCCCAGGCCAGCCGCTTCGACCTCAACGCCAGCGTGCGCGAGATCGTGGCGCTGTCGCAAGACCGGCTGCAGGAAGAGGGCATCGACCTGCACCAGGCATTGGCCGCCGGACTGCCGCCGGTGTGGGCCGATCCGGTGCAGGTGCAACAGGTCATCGGCAACCTGCTGCTCAATGCACTCGACGCCATGCCCGCCGCGCCCGGCGCGCGGCGCGAGGTGCACATCGACACCGCCCGCGAGGGCGACACCGTGGTCTTCACCATCCGCGACTCGGGCATTGGCCTGGCGCCGGAGGTGCAGGCCCACCTGTTCGACGCCTTCTGGACCACCAAGCCCCAGGGCATCGGCATCGGCCTGAGCATCAGCCGCACCATCGTCGAAGCCAACGGCGGCCGCATCTGGGCCGAGCCCGCCGCCGGCCTGGGGGCGGTGTTCCGGTTCAGCCTGCCCGCCGCCCTGCAGGAGAAGCTGCCTTGACCCCGCCGACCTCGCCCGCCGACGCGGAACCCATCGTCTATGTGGTCGACGACGACCATTCGGTGCGCGCCGCGCTGGAAGACCTGCTCGCCTCGGTCGGGCTGCGCGCCATCGGCTTCGGCGCGACGCGCGACTTCCTGGCCCATCCCCGCGAACCGGCCCCGGCGTGCCTGGTGCTCGACGTCCGCATGCCGGGCCAGAGCGGCCTGGACTTCCAGCGGCAGATGCGGGCCACCGGCATCGGCCTGCCCGTGGTCTTCATCACCGGCCACGGCGACATGGCCATGGCGGTGGAGGCCATGAAGGGCGGCGCCATCGAGTTCCTGCCCAAGCCCTTCCGCGAGCAGGACCTGCTCGATGCCATCCACCAGGGCATCGCCTGCGACCGCGAACGCCTGGCGCAGGAAGCCGCGGGCGCGGACCTGCGGGCGCGCTGGGCCCTGCTGACGCCGGGCGAGCAGGCCGTGGTGCGCCTCGTGGTGCAGGGCCAGCTCAACAAGCAGATCGCCTGGCAGCTGCAGCTGAGCGAGGTCACGGTGAAGGTGCGGCGCGGCCAAGCCATGCGCAAGATGCAGGCGGCCTCGCTGGCCGAGCTGGTGCGGATGGCGGACCGGCTGGGCGACGTGGGCTGAAGCGCCGAGACTCACCGGCCAGGAGGGCACGCGCTGCGAGCGGCGCGCTCGCAGCCACCCCGCGCGGCCCTCAGGCCGCAGGCGCCACCGACGCGCCCTCGATCCCGTGCCGCGCCAGCGCCTCGGCCACGAAGCCGCTGGCCTTGGCCTCTTCCACGAAGGCGGCCAGCGCCGCGGCCGCGGCCCCGCCCCGGCTGTTTGGCGTGCCCATGGCCTGCTGGATCACCATGAAGCGACCCGGCAACAGCCGCAGGCCGCCGATGCGCGCGGCATCCGCCTGCAGCTGCTGCTTGACGCCGGCCGCGACGTCGGCGCCTTCGGCGATGAAGCTGTCGACCACCGCCGGCGAGGTGGGCGCGCGTTCGATGGTGGCGGCCTTGAGTTCGCGCGTCAGGTACAGGTCGTACGCGCTGCCCTTGCCCACCATGACGCGGGTGCCGGCGCGGTCCACCTCGTCGTTGGACTGCAGCGGCGAGGCATCGCGCACCAGGTACGCGCCCTCGATCAGCACATAGGGCGCGGTGAAGCGGATGCCCTCGCCGCGCAGCGGGTCGATGGCGAAGAAGCCGATGTCCGCGTCTTCGGCCTTCACCGCTGCCACCGACGCGGCCGCGGTGTCGAACACCGCCAGCTCAAGGCCTACGTCCAGCTTCTGTGCGAACGCGCGGGCCAGATCGACCGAGACACCCCCCACATCGCCGGTGTCCGCGTCGCGGCGGGCCAAAATGGGATTGCCGAGGTTGATGGAGGCGCGCAGCACGCCGCGCGGCGCAAAGGCGGCCGCGACGGCCGGATCGATGAGGGACATGGTGGACTCCTTGGAAGCGGGCCAAAAAAGACGGGGCCGGCAGGGCCGCCCCCGAACCGACCCGATCATCGTCGACGTGTCTGACGCCTGGCGTTGGCGCAAGCGCCACTGCCAGGCGCTGAAAGCCTTTTGACAGCTTGCCTTGTGCACCATGCGCTCCAGCCCGGCCGGCATCGCGCTGGCCGGGCCGAATTCTTTTCTGGCGGACCTCGCCGCCGCGCCCCTAGAACAGTTCCGGAGACGACGCCATGACGCACCACGACCCGCTCGCCCAACCCGCCCTGCCCACCCGCCGCCGCCTGCTGCAGGGCGCCGCCGCGTCCGTGGCCGCCGGCGCCCTGCCCCATCTGGCCTTTGCCCAGGACGGCTGGCCCACGCGCCAGGTGCGCTTCGTGGTGCCCTTCGCGCCGGGCGGCTCGTCCGAGATCGTCGCGCGCTCCACCGCGGCCGAACTGGGCAAGACCCTGGGCCAGAGCGTCTACGTCGACAACAAGCCGGGCGCGGCCGGCAACATCGCCATGCAGGACGTGGCCCGCGCCGACGACCAGCACACGATCATCCTGGGCCACATCGGCACGCTGGCGGTCAATCCGTACATCTTCGCCAAGCTGCCCTACGACCCCAACAAGGACTTCAAGCCCGTCAGCCTGCTGGCCAAGGTGCCCAGCCTGTACGTGATCCATCCGGACGTGCCGGCCAAGAACCTCAAGGAATTCGTCGCCTATGCCAAGACCCGCCCGGGCCGCCTGAGCTACGGCTCGGCCGGCAACGGCAGCGCCGGCCACCTGGCCATGGAATACCTGAAGATGAGCGCGGACATCTTCATGCTGCACGTGCCCTACAAGGGCACCGGCCCCATGCTGACCGACCTGATGGCCGGCCGGCTGGAGGCCTCGGCCATCGGCGCGGCGGCCGTGATTCCCTTCATCAAGTCGGGCAAGCTGCGCTGCATCGGCACCGGCTCCACGCGTCGCCTGCCGCAGTTGCCCGACGTGCCCACCGTGGCCGAGCAGGGCTTCCCGGGCTTCGAGATGACGCAGTGGTACGGCATGATGGCCCCGGCTTCGATGACGCCGGCCCACCTGGCCAAGCTGTCGGCCGAAACGATGAAGGCCGCCAAGTCGCCACCGGCCCTGGAGCGCATGAGCGCCGATGCGGCCGAGGTGGTGGGCGGCACCCCCGAGCAGTTCGCGCAGTTCATCGCGGCCGAGCAGGCCCGCTGGCAGAAGGTCATCGCGCGCGCCAACATCAAGCCCGACTGAGCGGCGCTGCCGGCTGCCGAAGCGGCATGGGCCGCAGCTAGCATCGGCCACCATGCGCATCCTCCTGGCGGAAGACGAACACACCCTCGGCACCTGGCTGTGCCGGGCGCTGGAGCATTCGGGCATCCAGGTCGAATGGGTGGACGACGGTCGCCTCGCCGACCGGGCCCTGCAGCAGCGTGACCATGACGCCCTGGTGCTGGACCTGGGACTGCCGGGACTGGACGGCCACCGCGTGCTGCAGCGCCTGCGCGAGCGCGACCAGCGCATCCCGGCGCTGATCCTCACCGCGCGTGATTCGGTCGACGAGAAGGTTGCGGCCCTGAACGCGGGCGCCGACGACTTCCTCGCCAAGCCTTTCGCCCTTGCCGAACTGGAGGCGCGCCTGCATGCACTGGTGCGCCGCGCCCGCGGCGTGGAGCATCCGCGCCTGGCGTGCGGGCCATTGGTCTACGACAGCACCCGACGGCAGTTCACGCTGCACGGCGAAGTGCTCGCGCTGTCGCCGCGCGAATCCGCCGTGCTGCGGGCGCTGGCGCAGCGCACCGGCGAGCCGCTGTCCAAGCAGCAGATCATCGACCGCGTGTTCTCGGACCAGGACGAGGTGAATCCCGAGGCGGTCGAGGTGCTGGTTTACCGCCTGCGCAGGCGGCTGGAAGGCAGCGGCGCGCGCATCGTCACCCTGCGCGGGCTGGGCTATGTGCTCGAGCCGGACTGAGCCGGCCGCAACCGCGGGACGAGGACTGCGGTCGCGCGTCGCGCGCTGGCTGCAGCGCAGCAGCCTGTGGCAGCGGCTGGCCCTGCTCCTGCTGCCGGGGCTGGCGGCGGTCACGGCGCTGGAGCTGTGGATGACCCGGCACGATGCGCTCGAATCCGCCAACGCGGCCTACGACCGCTCGCTGCTGGGCGCCCTCAAGTCCATCGACGCCAACATCTCCACCGCCTCGGGCGGCCTCTCGCTGGAGATGCCCTACACCATGTTCGAGTTCTTCGAGCTGACGGCGAGCGGCCAGGTGTTCTTTCGCGTCGCCACCTCCGACGGGCTGGTCGAACTGGGCAGCGCCGACTTCCCGCAGCCGGGCACCCCGCCGCCCCTGGGCGTGCCGGTGTTCTACGACGCGGTGTACTTCGGCGAGCCGGTGCGGCTGGCCGCCTACGAGCGCGAGCTGGAGCGCGCGCCCGCCGGCAGCACGGCGCGCCGCGTGATGATCCAGGTGGGCGAAGGCACCCAGTCGCGCGAGGTCTTCAGCGCCCGCTTCGTGCGCAGTGCCGCCCTGCGTGACCTGCTGGTGCTGCTCCTGATGCTGGGCGGCACCACGGCCGCGCTGCTGGCAGCGCTGCGGCCGCTCTTGCGGCTGGCGCAGGAGGTCGAGGCGCGCCCGCCCGAGGACCTGAACCGCATCTCGCAGGAGAACCTGCCAGCCGAGATCCGCCCGCTGGTGGAGGCCGTCAACCGGCAGATGGCGCGCACGCAGGAGCTGGTGTTGCTGCAGCGCCAGTTCCTGGACGACGCGTCGCACCAGTTGCGCACCCACCTCACCACGCTGCAGATGCAGGTGGACTATGCGCGCCGTGAGCAGGACCCAGGCATGGTGCAGGACGCGCTCGCCGCCCTCGAAGCCGAAATCGCCAGTGCCACGCGCAGCGCGCAGCAGTTGCTGGCGCTGGGCCGCAGCGACACGGTGCCGGTGGAGGCCGCACTCTTCGACGCTGGCGAATTGCTGCGTGAGGTCGCGCTGCAATGGCTGCCGGCCGCCCGCCGCAAGCGCATCGACCTGGGCATCCAGCCCGAGGCAGGCGCACCGGCCGCCTTCGGCGACCGCCATCTGCTGCGCGAGGCTTTCGCCAACCTGGTGGCCAATGCCGTGGCGTACACGCCCGATGGCGGGACGGTGACGCTGCTGTCCGGCAGCGATGCGCAGGGCTGGCTGCTGGCCGTCGAGGACAACGGCCCCGGCCTGGATGCCGAGGACCGTGCGCGCCTGGGCCAGCGCTTCCAGCGCGGCAGCGGCGCGCGGCCGGGCGGCTTCGGCCTGGGGCTGGCCATCGCGCGCTCCATCGCCCAGCGGCATGGCGGCGAACTGCGGCTGCTGGACCGTGCGCCATCGTCCGGCCTGCATGCCGAGATCTGGTGGCCCCGCGACCGCCGCGCCGACACTGCAAGAACGACAGGAGACACCCATGAGGCATCACACCCCGGCACGCCCACCTGATCGCCGCCAGTTGCTGCTGCGGGCCGTCGCAGCCCTGGTGCTGCCTGCGGGCGCGCCAGGCGCTGCCCCCGCCGCCGCAGCCCCCTTGCCGGCCATCCCGGACCCAAGCGTCCTGGCCGCCGAATGCGTCATCCCGGCGAAGGCCGGCGGTGGCTTCGCGCTCACCTGCGCACTGGCGCGCGACGCCCTGCAGGCGGTGCGGCCGCAGCGGCCCTCGCTGGGCCAGCGCTTCCTGCCCGGCGGCATCGGCGCCCTCGCCTTCGACCAGATCGCCACCGGGCGCATCGGCGGCCCCGGCACGCTGGTGGCCTTTTCCGGCGGCTCGCTGCTGAACATCGCGCAAGGCCGCTTCGGCCCGCACCCGGTCTCGGCGGTGCGCTGGCTGGCGTTGCTCGGTGCCGACTATGGCGTGATCGCCGTGCACCGCGACTCGCCCTACCGCCGGCTTCAGGACCTGGTGGAAGTGCTGCGCGCCAAGCCCGGCCGCGTGGCCTTCGGCGCCGGGGGCACCGTCGGCAGCCAGGACTGGGTGAAGGCGGCCCTGCTGGTGCGGGCCAGCGGCGGTGACCACAGGGCCATGCGCTTCGTGGCCTTCGAAGGCGGCGGCGATGCACTGAATGCGCTGCAGGGGCGTCATGTGGACGTGTTCTGCGGCGACGCCGCCGAAGCCGCCCAGGCCGTGGACGCCGGCGCTTCACTGCGCTTCCTGGCGGTCTTTTCAGCCGAGCGGCTGGGCGGTGCGCTGCAGGGCGTGCCCACGGCGCGCGAGCAGGGCATCGACATCGTCTGGCCCACCGTGCGCGGCGTGTACCTCAGCGCTGACGTGCCCGAGCCCGCGCTGCGCGCCTGGACCGCCGCCTTCGAGGAAGCGATGAGGGCGCCAGGCTATGCGAAGCTGCTCGCCCGCAGTGCGCTCTACCCCTTCGCGCTGACCGGTCCGGCCCTGCAGGGCTTCGTGGAAGCGGAGCTGGAGAAGTACCAGAAGCTGGCCACGGAACTGGGCCTGCGACGGTGGGGCCGCACGGGCAGCTGAGGGGCTGCTCCGCTCCCGCGGCCAGCGTCAATAGCCGGCGCCGCGGTCCACCGCACGCAGCGGCGCCAGGCCTGCGCGCACCCGCGCGACCTCTTCGGCGAACTGTGCCACCACGGCCTCGATGTCCACGCTGCGGCAGGCATGCGGGGTCAGGACCACGCGCGGGTGCTGCCAGAACGGACTTTCGGGTGGCAGCGGCTCATGCCGGAAGACGTCCAGCACCGCGGCGGCGAGGTGACCGCTGTCCAGCGCGGCCAGCAGGTCGGCGTCCACCACGTGCTCGCCGCGTCCGACGTTCAGCAGCGAGGCGCCCGCCGGCAGTTGGGCCAGCAGGCGCGCGTCGATCAGGTTCTCGGTGTCGGGCGTCAGCGGCAGCAGGTTGACCAGGATCTGCGAGCGGGCCAGCAGCGCCCGCAGGCCCGCGGCGCCTTCGAAGACGTGGATGCCGTCCTCCGACCGGCCCCGGCGCGCCCACGCGGCCACATCGAAGCCCACCTGCCGCAGCAGGCGTGCCGCGGGCGCCGCCATCGCACCGAAACCGAGGAAGCCGACGCGACGCGCGCGCAAGGGCAGCGGGGCCCGTTTGCACCAACGCCGCGCGCGCTGGTCCTGCGCATAGGCCGGCAGCTCGCGATGCAGCTGCAGTACCTGGGTCAACACGTACTCGTTCATGAGCACATCGCCGCCCTGGGGTACCGGGCGCGTCAGTGGCACCCCGGCGGGAATGCCGCCGTCGCGCAGCAGGTGGTCCACGCCGGCATGCAGCGAGCCCACGAGGCGAAGCCGGGGCAGCGCCTGCAGCGCGCCGTGCGGGATGCGCGAGACGAGCGCGAACTCGATCTCCGTCGCATCTCCCACATCGGGCCAGATGCGCACGGGCAGTTCGTCGCCGCAGTGCGCCTGCACCGCGGCGCGCAACTCCGGCAGGGGCACGGGCCCCGCATGCAGCAGCAGCGCCATCACTCGGCGCGAATGTTGTTGCGGCGGATCACCTCGCCCCAGCGCCGCTGCTCATTGGCCAGCAGCTTCGCAAACTGCTCGGGGGTGCCGGTGCTGATCTCGCCGCCCCCGTTGGCCGCGAACTGCTGCATCTCGGCCGAGGCCATCCCCCTGGCCGCCGCTTCGCGCACGCGCGCGATGACGGGCGCGGGCGTGCCCAGCGGTGCCATCAGCCCCATCCAGTAGTCTGCGCCGGCGTCCAGCACGCCCAGTTCCACCAGCGTTGGCACCCCGGGCATCAGGCTCGAGCGGGCGTCGCTGCTCAAGGCCAGCACCTTGACCTTGCCCTGCTTCATCCAGATCTGCGCGTTGGGCACGGTGTCGAAGTACATCTGCACCTCGTCGGCGGCCAAGGCCTGCACCGCGGCGGCAGAGCCCTTGTAGGGCACGTGCACCAGATCGAGCCCTGTACGGCTCTTGAACAGCTCGCCCAGCAGGTGGTTGGTGCTGCCCACGCCGGAGGAGGCGTAGTTCAGCTTTCCGGGCCGCTGCTTGGCGTAGGCCATGAAGTCGGCCAGGGTCCTGCCCGGCACCGAGGTGCTCACCATCAACACGCCCAGATAGTGGATCAGCAGCGTGATCGGCGCGAAGTCGCGCGCACCGTCGTAGGGCGGCTTCTCCAGCAGGAGCGGCGCGATCACCTGGTTGGTCGAGGTCGTGAACATCAGCGTGTAGCCATCGGCCGGCGAGCGCATCGCCGCCTGAGTGCCGATGGTGCCGGTGGCACCGGGGCGGTTGTCCATGACGACGGGCTGGCCGAGCTCGATGCGCAGGCGGTCCGCCACCATCCGGGCGGTGATGTCCGTGGCGCCACCGGGCGCGAACGGCACGATCAGCTTGATGGGCCGGTCGGGATAGCCACTCTGGGCCGAGGCCCCGAAGGCGAGCGAGGCGGCACCGGCGGCGGCCGCCGTCAGCACGCGGCGGCGTGGGATGGAAGTGGGCATGCTCTGTCTCCTCGTGGCGGTCATCGCGCGGGCGCGGTGTGTCCGCCCAGCACCTCGGCCACCCAATCCGCCATGTAGTCGGTGGCAGGCGCCTGGTTGTCGACGTGGCAGTGCTCGCAGCCGCCTTCTTCGGCGGTGAAGACCCGCAGTTCGCGCCGCGCGCTGTGGACGGCGGCGGCGTAGACCTGGTGCGCCTCGGTCACCGGCGTCTGCCGGTCATTCCCGCCGTGGGTGATGAGCAGCGGGCAGCGGATGCGCTCGGCGATGCCGCCCAGGTGCATGGGCGCCATCTTCGCGACGACGTCCTCGACGCCCTGCGCGCCGTACACCCACTCGGCATGTTCCAGATGGAAGTGCACCGCCTGTGCGAGTTGGCCCTTGAGGCGCTTCTCGAAGAGCGAGCCCCAGTCCCACACGCCGGTCCAGGCCACACAGCAGGCGAAGCGCGGCTCCAGTGCGGCCGAACGCACGGCGTGGTAGCCGCCCGCCGATGGCGCAATGATGCCGATGCGCGCAGGGTCCACGTCATCGCGACCCAGCAGGTATTCCAGGCTCGCGCGTGCCGGACGCTCGGTCTCGGGCATGCCGAGCAGGCCCTGCAGGCGCAGTGCCTCGCCCACGCCCGGATGGTCCACGATCAGCATCGAGATGCCGCGGCGGCGGAACTCCTCGTGGACCTGCATCAGGCAGATCGTCTCCTTCATGATGTCGAAGCCGTCGAACATCACCATGCAGGGGCCCCGCCCGTCGCCGGCGCGTACGAACAGCGCCGGCAGCGTGCTGCCTTCGTAGGGCACGGCGCAGCGCTCCACGGGCTGCTCCAGCGTGGCCTGCCAGCCCGCGAAGCTGTCGAGCATGCGGTGGTAGACCGGCATGCGCTGCGGGTCGGCGTGGCGCATCTGGCGCTCGGCCATCATGTAGTAGGTGCAGGCGCGCTGCAGCTTGCGTCCCGCACTGAAGGCGCGACCGGCGCGCCGGTCGACTTCGGCCTGCGCCGACACGCGGTCGGCGACCTTCAGCCAACTCTGCGTCCATGCGAGGGACGAGGCGTCGCCTTTGACGGAGGCGTAGGGTCGCAGCGGCCTGCATGCTTCGTCGATATCGCCGATGGCGCCACCACAGGTCTCGGCCATCATCACCGCCAGGCTCCAGGCGTAGTTGTCAGGGAAGTATTCGAACATCGTCTCGGTTGTTGAAGATAGCGACCGCGCACGGCTGCGCCACCAGGACCGCATGGGTGCTGGGCGGTAGGCGGCGGATCGTCGAGCCGGAGGCCGGCGGGGGTCGCGCTTCAGCCTCTCGGGCTGGCAGCGGCGGATGTCTTGGTCAGTCTTGTCTCCTTCTGCGATCAGCGTCGTGGGCGCATGCTGTCGTGCTTCGATGGGCGGCGGTGTCGATCACTGCCGACCCACGGCCTTGGCATGCACGCGGACCGCCGGAGTCGCCTGGCGGAGAGGGTGCGTGTGAGGCCGTGATGAGCGGCGCTCAGCATAGGAGTGCGGACAGGGCGGCACCAATGGAATCTGGCGATGGTTCGCATCGCCGCGGATGATGCATGCATCGCCCGCGCACCTTCGGTGCCTCGGCAGAAGCGAATGCGGCGGACTGAGCGAACGCCGCTCAGTCGTTCGGCGGCAGCTCGAATTCGCGCTGCGCCGCCTGGATCGATGCGGTCGAAGGCATTGATCGCAAGGCCGCAGCCCGCTGCGGCGACATTGGCAGGCGGTCGGCCACCGGCCGCGCCGGCCTGGGCGTCTGCACCAAGGGATCGACAGCCGTCGCAGCAAGAGGCGGCGTGCGACCCGTCATCGACACCGGCGCGCCAGGCCCGGCCCCCGACGCCTGGGTCGCGCTCAGGGTCACCACGATGCGCCGCCCCTCGACGGTGCGCAGCACCACCTCGTCGACGCGCACGGCTTCGATCGTCCACTCCGGCGTGACGGCGGAACGGGCTCGATACAACTGCCAGCCCGACGGCCCCACGGCCATGAGCGCCAGGCTGCGGGTCGCGTCAGCATGCATCACGGTCCCGCCCAGCTGAACGACAGGCGCGTCGTCTGCCCATGCTGCCTGGACGCCAGCAACGACAAGCATGGCGCATGCGAGCCGAACGCGACGCAGGAGATGCGCGAGCGGTGGGTCGGCAACGCGAGGAAAGGTCATGGGTTCGGAATGGCCAAGCGCAGCACACGATTGTTCCCACTCTGGAGCCGCATTCCATCGGTACAGGTCCCAGGACGAACTGAAAGCCAATTGAAAGGCGCGACCTTCTATGGTCGCTGCGCGCGGGCCACCGTGGCGCCCGCACCTCTGGAGACATGATGAACAGAACCTTTGCCCTGACGGGCGTTTGCGCAGCCGTGGTGCTGCTGGCCGCATGCGGCGGCGGAAGCAAGCAGACCAGCGTGGACCTCGTGGCACCCCCACCCCCCTCTTCCGAACAGCCCAGCACGCCGCCGCCACCGCCGCCTGCCGTCGATCCGCTGGCCAAGGCACCAGCCGATGTACGGATGACCTGGTTCGGCATCACCAACTGGCACTACCAGATCGGCGACAAGGGCGTGATGCTCGACGGCGAAGTCGTGAACTCCGGGCGCACCGCCAATGCCGCCGCCGTCACCAAGGCCCTGACGGCATTGACCGATGGCGTGGCCGGCAACTCGGTCGATGTCGTGCTGCTCGGTCATGTGCATCCCGACCATTCCGTGCAACTGCCCGAGTGGGCCAAGCAGACGAGCAAGCGCGTGTACGCACCGCCAGCCGCCTGCGCCACGCTGGTGGGCAGCAACGGAATCCCGGCCGACCAATGCGTGGGGCTCAAGGGCGGCGAGGTGATCGACCTCGATGCCTTCACCCAGATCCGCGCCGTGCGCTGGGTGCACAGCGTGGACTGCGACGAGTTCAGCAACGGCACCGGCGGCCCCGAGACCTTCGGTTTCCTCTTCACCACCAAGATCAAAACGGGCGAGACGCTCAGCTGGTTCGTCTCCGACAGCGGCGCCGGCGGCCCCGACCTCACTGCACCGCGCGTGGTCACCACGGTGGAGAACGGCCAGAACGTCACCACCACCTACGGCTCGCCGCTGCAGAACCTCAAGGACGCCCTCAAGTCCGCGGGTCTCAAGAGCTTCGACGTGTGGCAAGGGGGACCCGAGTCGCGCATGGTCTACCAGGCCCGCACGGTGATCCCGGAGTTCGAGGTGAAGACCTTCATGCCGCACCACCTCAATTCGCGTGCGGCGGGCGGGCAGTCCTTCAGCCTGACCTACGGCATGCACTATGCCTACAGCGAGGACGACCAGCCCAAGCTGAAGGAGTTCCTGAAGACGGTGGAGGTCCCGCAGATCTATCCGGCCAATTATTTCGACGCCTGGACCTATGGCCGCGACGGCGTGAAGGTGGTGGCCAACGACAAGATGAAGGCCGCCTACGGCCTGCCGGCGACCGGCCCCGGCCCCGGCCAGCAGTTCCCCAACCCGCGCGCGGGCGCCCTGGAATGCAAGTACGACTGAAGTCGCGCCGCGCCCTCGTGCGGGGCACTGGTGCGCTGCTGCTGGCCGCGTCGCCATGGGTGGCCTTCGCCCACGGCGACTGGCCGCCCAAGCATGGCGGGGTGATGAACGATGGCGAGACCTCCTTCGAGCTGGTGCAGCGCCGCGACGGCCTGCACTTCTACGTCGAGGACCACGGTGAGCGCGTGCGTACGGCAGGCAGCACGCCGACGCTGATCGTTCTCCGCAACGGCATGGAGAAAAGTCATGGCGGCAAGCCGCAGGGCGACAACGCGCTCTTCTTCCCCGGCGTGCGCCTGCAGCCGGCCGACGATGTAGTGGTGCGCGTGACCTTCGCGCAGGGCGCCGTTGCCGTGGGTCGCTTTCCAGCTCAGCTGCGGACCAGGGTTTCTACGGCATCTCGCTGAAAGCCGGACGAAAGGCGTGCGCCGATAAGGTCAGGGGACGCTAGATCCCATTGGAGACCTCACATGGCTTTTCGTCCTCTTTCCCTGTCCCTCGTCCTGATGGCCGCGGCCACGGCGGCCCTGGCCGGCCCGCTCGACAAGACCGAGTGCATCGCACCGGCCAAGCCGGGCGGCGGCTTCGACCTCACCTGCAAGCTGGTTCAAAGCGGCCTGCTCGAGGGCAAGTACATCGCCGATCCGATGCGCGTGACCTACATGCCCGGCGGCATCGGTGCGGTGGCCTACAACACCGTCATCGCGCAGCGCCCCGATGCGGCCAACACCATCGTGGCCTTCTCGGGCGGCTCGCTGCTCAACCTCGCGCAAGGCAAGTTCGGCCGATATTCCGAGAACGACGTGAAGTGGCTCGCGGCCATCGGCACCGACTACGGCGCCGTGGTGGTGGCCGAGAACTCGCCCTACAAGACCCTGCAGGACGTGATGGCCGCCATGAAGGCCGACCCGTCGAAGGTTGTGCTCGGTGCCGGTGGCACCATCGGCAGCCAGGACTGGATGAAGGCCGCGCTGCTGGCACGCGCCGCGGGCGTCAACCCGCGCCAGATGCGCTTTGTGGCCTTCGAAGGCGGCGGCGAGGCCATGACCGCGCTGCAGGGCGGCCACATCCATGTGTTCACCGGCGATGCGGCCGAGACGCTGCAACAGGCCAAGGCCGGCACCAAGGTGCGCGTGCTGGCCGTCATGTCCGACAAGCGCCTGCCCGGCGAGTTCGCCAAGGTGCCCACGGCCAAGGAAGCCGGCGCGGACATCCAATGGCCCATCGTGCGCGGTTTCTACCTGGGCCCCAAGGTGAGCCAGGCCGACTACGACACCTGGGCCCAGACCTTCTCGAAGATGACGGCCACGCCCGCCTACGAGAAGCTGCGCGACGAGCGTGGCCTGTTCCCGCTGGCCATCGTGGGCAGCGAGCTCGACGGCTACGTCAAGCAGCAGGTGGCGCAGTACCGCAAGCTGGTCGAGGACTTCGGGCTGAAGGTCGCGAATTGAACACCGCGCACAGCGCACGAGCGACCGACGCATGACCGACCGAATCCTTGGCGTGGCGTGCGTGCTGGTGGCGGCCGTCATGGCCCTCGCCGCACGCCACTACGTGGCCGACATCTCCTATGAACCCGTGGGCCCGCGGGCCTTTCCGATGCTGCTGGCCGGCCTGCTGGCCGTGGCGGGCCTGTGGCTGGCCATCAAGCCCTCGGCCGATGCGACCGACTATCGCGGCCTGCCGCTGAAGCAGGTGGCGGTAGTGCTGGGCGCTGTCTTTGCCTATGCCCTGTGCTTCGAGGTGCTGGGCTTCGCGCTGGCGACCATGCTGGTGGCGGTGCCCGTGGGCATGGCCTTCGGCGGCAAGCCGCTGAAGTGCCTGGCCGCCGGCGCAGTGCTGGGGGCCGGCGCCTTCTACATGTTCGACCGGCTGCTCGATGTGGTGCTGCCGATGGGCTGGCTGGCGCCGGTGCTGGGAGCCCTCTGATGGAGACGCTGCACTTCCTGCTCAGCGGCTTCGGCGTGGCCTTCACGCCGGTCAACCTGATCACGGCGGCACTGGGCGCCTTCATCGGTACCGTGGTCGGCCTGCTGCCCGGGCTGGGGCCGATCAACGGCGTCGCCATCCTGATGCCTCTGGCCTTCGCCATGAAGCTGCCGCCGGAGACGTCGCTGATCCTGCTGGCCGCCGTGTACATCGGCTGCGAATATGGCGGGCGCATCTCGTCGATCCTGCTGAACATCCCCGGCGATGCGGGCGCGATCATGACGGCGCTCGACGGCTACCCGATGGCCCGCAAAGGGCTGGGCGGCGTGGCGCTGTCGATCTCGGCCTGGAGCTCCTTCGTAGGCTCGCTGATCGCCACCGCCGGCATCGTGATGCTGGCCCCGCTGCTGGCGCAATGGGCCATCTCGTTCGGCCCGGCCGAGTACTTCGCGCTGATGTGCTTTGCCTTCGCCTGCATCACCGGGCTGCTGGGCGATGCGCCGGTCAAGGCCGGCATTGCCGCGATCCTTGGGCTGGCGCTGTCCTGCGTGGGGCTGGACTCCAACTCGGGCATCTACCGCTTCACCGGTGGCGACGTGCACCTGTCGGACGGCGTGCAGTTCGTGGTGGTGGTGATCGGCGTGTTCTCGATCAGCGAGATCCTGCTCATGCTGGAGGCCCACCACAGCACCGGCGGCATGGTGCGCCAGACCGGCCGCAAGCTCTTCAACTGGTTCGAGGTCAAGTACACCTGGGTGAGCACGCTGCGCTCGAGCGTGGTGGGCTTCGTGGTAGGCATCCTGCCCGGCGCGGGCGCCACGGTGGCCAGCGCCATGACCTACAGCATGGAAAAGCGCCTCCTCGACAAGGAAGGCACCTTCGGCCACGGCGACATCCGCGGCGTGGCGGCACCGGAGGCAGCCAACAACTCCGCGGCCACGGGCTCCTTCGTGCCCATGCTGACGCTCGGCGTGCCCGGCTCGGGCACCACCGCCGTGATGATGGGCGCGCTGGCGCTCTACAACATCACGCCCGGACCGGCCCTGTTCAGCATGCAGCCGGACCTGGTGTGGGGCTTCATCGCCTCGCTGTTCCTGGCCAACGTTATCCTGCTGGTCATCAACATTCCGATGGTGGGGCTGTTCACCAAGCTCTTGTCGGTGCCCAACTGGCTGCTCGTGCCGGCCATCCTGACGGTGAGCACCGTGGGCGTCTATGCGGTGCATGCCACCACCTTCGACCTGGTGCTGATGGCGGTGCTCGGCGTGGCCGGCTACCTGTTGCGCAAGCAGGGCGTGCCCATGGCACCGCTGATCCTCGGCTTCGTGCTCGGGCCGCTGATGGAGCAGAACCTGCGCCGCGCGCTCTCCATCACCCAGGGCGACACCGCCATCCTGGTGGAAAGCCCGATCTCTCTGGGCCTGTGGATCTGCGCGGCTCTGATGCTGGTGGTGCCACCGCTGCTGCGCCTGCGCCAGCAACGCGCGCGGCGACGTGCCGCAGCGCTCGGTCAGGCACCGGCTGCCTGATCGACGCGCGGCTGCGCGGCCGGCAGCCACAGGCTGGCCCGCAGCCCGCCCCCCGGCGCGCGGGCCAGTTCCAGGCGGCCGTGCAGCCGCGTCGCGATGGACAGCACGATGGCCAGTCCCAGCCCGGTGCCCGCACCCAGGGCATTGCTTGCGCGAAAGAAGCGCTGGGTCACCAGCGGCAGTTCATCCTCAGGGATGCCCGGCCCCTCGTCGGTTACCTCGATGCAGCATCCTCCCGTCTCGGCCCGCACGCCGACGGTGACGCTGCCGCCGGCCGGCGTGTGGCGCAGGGCGTTGTCGACCAGGTTGGACAGCGCTTCCTGCACCAGGCCTGCATGCGCCAGCGCCATCACCGGGGCACCATCGTGCTCCAGCCCCAGGTCCACCGCGTTGCGGCGTGCAACGGGCCATAGCCTGCGCACCAATTCGCCCGCCAGCCCCGCCAGGTCGGTGCGCTCGGACTGCAGCGGCGAGGTGTCCGCCCGTGCCAGCACAAGCAGCTGGTTGACGCGCCGGATCATGGCCCGCAGCTGGACGCGCATGGCCTCCATGGCTTCACGCACGCGCCGGTCGTCCGGCTCACGCAGCGCATAACCGGCCTGGGTCAGCAAGGTGGTCAGCGGCGTGCGCAGCTGGTGCGAGGCATCGTCGAGAAAGCGCCGCTGCGTGGCCAGCAGCGTGCGGTAGCGGCCCAGGTGGTCGTTGGTCGCCTGCACCAGCGGCAGCACATCCACCGGCACCCGCGCGGTGTCGATGGGCGAGAGGTCGTCGGCCTGACGAGCCTGCACGCCTTCGCGCAGTTGCTTGAGCGGCCGCAGCGACCAGCTCACGGTCATCGCAACCATGGCCGCCGCCAAGACGGCCAGCAGCACGTCGCGGATGACGGCCTGGAGGATGAACTGCCGGCTGAACTCTGTGCGCGAGGCCAGCGATTCGGCCACCTGGATGACGATGTTGCCGCTCGCCGGCTCGTCGAGCGGCCGCACGTAGGTGCCCACGCGTGCCGGGCCGTCGACATAGTCCACGGTCTGGAAGTGCGGGGTGCGCAGCGCCGTGGGCTCGTCCGGCATCGGGATGTCGGGGCTGCCGATCTCCACCAGCCCATCCTCGGTAGCCACCCGGTAATGCACCGGGCCGCTGGCCGTCAGTTCGAAGAACTCGAGCAGCACATAGGGCAGCTCCACGCCGATGCCGCCGCTCTCGGTGGAGATGCTCGCGTCGATGGCGCGGATGGCGCCGTACAGCGAGCGGTCGAAGGCCGCATTCACCGCCGCATCGGCCGTGCGCCATGTGGCGAGCACCTGCAGCACGCTGCCGGCCAGCACGCCCGCCAGCAGCACCACGGTCAGCGTGCGGCGCAGGCTGGTACGGTGCAGCGCATCAAGGCGCATGGCCGACCGCCTCCAGCACATAGCCCAGTCCGCGCATCGTCGTCACCTGCACATCGCTGCCGCTCAGGCGCTTGCGCAGCCGGTGGATGATCACTTCCACGGCTTCCGGATTGACCTCGGCGTCGCCAGGAAACACCTGCTGCATCAGCTCGGCCTTGCCCACCGGCTGACCCGGCGCACGGATCAGCACGCTCAGCAGTGCGTGTTCGCGCGGTGTGAGGGTCAGGGACTCCGCACCCAGCTGAAACCGCTTGCCGACCGGATCGAAGCTGAGCGAGCCGCAGCTCGGCCGGGCCGGCTCGCGGCTGCGCGCCCGGCGCACCAGCGCCAGCAGGCGCGCTTCCAACTCCTCGATCTCGAAGGGCTTGGCCATGAAGTCGTCGGCGCCTCCCCGCAGCGTGGACACTCGCTGCGCGAGCGTGTCCCGCGCCGTGAGAACGAGTACCGGCAGTGCCTCGTCGTCCTCGCGCAGATTGGCCAGCACGTCCTCGCCGTCCAGTCCGGGCAGGCCCAGATCGAGGATCAGCGCGTCGTAGCGCTCGGCGCGCAGCGCGCGGGAGACCAGCCGCCCGTCGGCCACCCAGTCCACCGCACTGCCGCTCTGCGTGAGCGCGCGCACCATCCAGTCGGCCAGCGCCGCCTCGTCCTCTGCCAACAACAACTTCATGCTTGCCCTCTCGAAGTTGCCATTGTCCAGGCGCAGGCCCTACTGGATCACCCCCGCCGCCACATTGATCGACAGCGCCAGCACCACCATGTTGAAGCCGAAGGACAGCACGCTGTGCAACAGCGTCAGCCGCCGCATCTCGCGCGTGGTGACCTGCACGTCGGACACCTGCGAGGTCATGCCGACGACGAAGGCGTAGTACATGAAGTCGGTGTAGTCCGGGTCGGCCTTGCCCGGAAAGTCCAGCCCGCCCTCGTCGGGCGTGCCGTCGTCGCGGTAGTAGCGGTGCGCGTAGTGGAAGGCGTAGACGGTGTGGATCATCAGCCACGAGCCGGCCAGCGCGACCATGCCCAGCACGATGTGCGCGCCGCGCTCCACGCCGCCGAGTTGCTTGACCTGCTGCAGCAGCAGACCGATGGCGATCACGCTGCTGATGATGGCGGCCGAAACGATGGCCAGGATGATCGGCCCTGGTGGATCGAGCGATCGGGCCCGGGCCTTGACCTGCGCCGCGTCGAAGATGCGCGCCTGCCAGGTGGCCCAGCCCAGGTAGGCGGCCACCGCGGCGCACCAGCCGAGCAGGCTGGCGGGCCGTGCGGCCATGCCGCCCGCCATGCACAGGCCTGCCACGCTCAGGCCGGCCAGGCCGCCGTAGGTCAGTCGCTGGGTGCCGTTGACATGTTGAAAGTGCCGTCGCATGCGGCCACTTTAGCGGGCGCCGACTGCCGCCCATCTGACCCGCGGCGCGCTCGGCGCGCCGGCCTACACCAGGGCGCAGCCTCGCTGATAGGTTGCAGGCCGATCATCACTTCAGGAGCGACACGATGACATCCAGCCTCAAGACGGGCGACAAGGTGAAATGGGACACCTCCCAGGGGCAGACCACCGGCAAGGTGGTGCGCAAGGTCACGCACACCGCCCATGTGGCAGGGCACGAAGCCAAGGCCTCACCGGCCCACCCTCAGTACGAGGTCAAGAGCAGCAAGACCGGCAAGAAGGCGATCCACCATGCCGATGCGCTGAAGAAGGCCTGAGCCGATGTCGCAGCCGAAGAGTGAGGACGTCTCGGAGATCGTGCGCGCGTTCAAGCATGCCGTGAACATGACGCCGGCCCAGCTGGAGAAGTGGCTGGAGACGGAAGCGTCGAAGACCGTCGGCTTCAAGGGTGCCGCAGGGGGTGAGTCCGTAGGCCACCGCTCCGGCCGCCGCATCGTGCGACTGCTGCACAAGAAGACGGACGACTTGACCGCTGGCGACGTGGCGCATATGCGCAAAGTGGTGGGCTATGTGAAGCGGCACCTGGCGCAGCGTCCCCACGGGTCGGTGCGCGACACGCCGTGGCGCCAGTCGCTGATGAACTGGGGACACGATCCCATGCGTCACTGAGCCGGCCTTAACCAGCCGACAGTCCGAAGTCGTCAGCCTTCGGCGTCACACGCCCAGGTCGCCGCCATGCTGGGACGCTGGCGGAAGCCCTCGTACCAGCCGGCGGTGGGTGCATGCCGCTCACGCCAGCCGAGTTCCGGAAAACGCAGGTCCAGATACCACAGCGCGCAGCCCACGGTGAGCGCGCCCAGGTCCACGCGGCCGGCGAGCAGGTCCGGATGAGCATCGAGGTGGGCGAGCGAGGTTTCGATCTTGTCGAGCTGTGCGGCCCGCCATTCCGGCCAGCGGATCGATTCGGGCCGCGCGACGTCTTCATAGCGCGCGAGCAGTGCCGCGTCCAGCATGCCATCGCCGAGCGACTGCAGCGTAAGCGTGGTCCAGCGCGCTGCGCCCGAGGCGGGGATCAGCCGACGGCCTGCCAGTGTGTCGAGGTATTCGCAGATCACCCGGCTGTCGTAGAGCACCTGACCGTCGTCGGTGAAGAACGTGGGCACCTTGCCGAGCGGGTTGTGGCCGATGATGGCCTGGTCGCGCTGGACCGGATGCGCGTTGGAAGGCAGCAGCTGGATCTGCCCATCCAGGCCGAGTTCGTGCGCGGTGACCAGGCACTTGCGCACATAGGGGGAGAAGGGCGAGAACAGGATCTTCATGCGTGGGACTCCGCAGGTAGGGTGTGAGCCAGGTGCTGGCCGGCCAGCCAGCCGAAGGTCAGCGCCGGGCCGAGCGTGATGCCGGGCGCAGGATACTGCCCGCCCATCACCGAGTGCATGTCGTTGCCGACCACGTGCAGGCCGGACACAGGCGTGCCATCGGCCGACAGGGCCTGAGCGTTGGCGTCGCAGCGGATGCCGCAGGCTGTGCCGATGTCGCCGGCGACCACGGCCACGGCGTAGAACGGCGCCTGGCGCAGCCGGCCCAGACACGGGTTGGGCTGGTGCTCCGCGTCACCCAGGTAGCGGTTGTAGGCGGTGCTGCCCTTGCCGAATTCCGGATCCACTCCATTCACACCGGCCTGGTCGAAGGCCTCGGCCGAGGCGCGCAACGCGGCGGGGTCGACCTTGATCTGCGCGGCCAGCGCCTCCAGCGTGTCTGCCTTGGCCAGGTAGCCCGCGCGCACGAGGTGGTCACGCGGTCGCCCGCCCGGCAGCGCCAGCCCCAGGCCCCAGCGCTCCATGAAGTCGCTGTCGCAGACCAGATAGGCCGGCAGGCTCGGCACCTCGGCATGCGAGCGGTACATGGCCAGCACGAACTCGTGGTACGAGGTCGATTCGTTGACGAAGCGGCGGCCCGCGGCATTCACCGCCATGAGCCCGGGCTTGGCCCGGTCCCACACCAGGTGGGGATACCGCACCTGCGTGCCGTCCGGCCGGGTGAGGATCGACACCGGCGCCCAGAAGGCCGGGCTGAAATGCCCCGTCCCCATGGTGGCGCCGGCCGCCTGGGCCAGCGTGATGCCGTCGCCGGCATTGCCCGCCGGTGCCATCGACCAGGGCCCGGTGGGCGAGGGATACAGCCGCTCGCGCAGCGCCGCATTCCAGGGGAAGCCGCCCGTGGCCACCACGACGCCGCGGCGCGCCCGAACCCAGGTGGCCCGCCCGTCGCGCTCGATGCAGGCCCCCACCACGCGGCCCTCATCCACCTGCAGCGAGACCAGCGGCGCACGCAGCCAGTAGGGAATGCCGCGGTCCAGCACCGAGCGGAAGAGGCGCCCGGCCAGTGCATTGCCCAGCACCAGTCGCGTGCCGCGGTGATAGCCGCGAAGACGGTCGCCGACGTAGCGCAGGACGAGCTTGACGCCCTCCTTCCAGGCCGTGAACGAGCGGGTGACGGCCAGCAGGTGCTTCACGTCGGTCATCGTCACCATCATGCCGCCCAGCACCATGAACTCGGGCAGCGGATCGCGCAGCTCCTTGAAGTGCGCGCCGAGGGTGCGGCCGTCGAACATCAGCGGGTCGAGCGAGCGCCCGCCCATCGCCGCACCGGGCCGGTCGGGGTAGTAGTCGGGCGAATGGGTGCGCGCGGCGAGCCGCACCTGCGTGTGCTGCGCCAGCGCATCCATCACCGGACCGGCCGCGCGCAGGAAGGCCTCCTGCATCTCGGCCGGCGCGGCGTCGCCGACGGTGTGGCGCATGTACGTCCACACCTTGTCGAAGTCGTCCGGATGGCCGGCGCCCGCGCTCTGGCTGTTGAGCGGCGCCCACACGGCGCCGCCCGACACCGCGGTGGAGCCGCCGATGCGCTCGGTCTTCTCGACCAGCAGCACACGGCAGCCGCCCACGCTGGCGCCCAGCGCCGCACTCATGCCCGCGGCGCCGCTGCCGATGACCAGCACGTCGACCTCTTCGTCCCACGTCGGTGCAGTGACGCCGCTCATGCGCCGGACCCTCCGAGCGACTTGCCACCGTCCACGAACAGCACCTGACCAGTGATGAAGCCGGTCTGCGGCGAGACGAGGAAGGACACGGCCTGGGCGATGTCCTCCGGCCGGCCGGCCTTGCCGGTGGGCTGCAGCGCCAGTTGCGCGGCCAGCCGCTCGGGCGTGAGTGCGCGCAGGATGGGCGTGTCGATCAGCCCCGGCGCGATGGCATTGACCAGGATGCCACGCGGCGCCAGCTCCATGGCGCTGGCCCGGGTGTAGCCCACGATGGCGGCCTTGGACGCCACGTAGTGCGGATGGTTGCGCGCACCCAGGTAGGCGCGCGAGGCGATGTTCACGATGCGGCCGCCCTCGGGCATGGTGCGTGCCACCTCCTGCGTGAGCGTCGCGGCCGCAATCAGGTTCACCTCGTAGGCGCGGCGGAAGTCGTCACTGCTCACCTCGCCGAACCTGCGCTCGTCGAACACGCCCGCGTTGTTGACCAGGGCCGTGACCGGCCCCAGCGACTGCACCAGCGCACGCACGGCCGGCTCGTCGGTCAGGTCCAGCACCCGGCCTTCCACGGCCAGGCCCTCGGCGGCCAGCCGGCCCGCCTCCTGGGCCACCAGCTCGGCCGCGCGGTCCACCATCACCACCCGGAATCCGTCACGGGCCAGCCGCTCCACGGTGGCCAGGCCCATTCCGCTGGCACCGCCGGTGACCAGGGCCAGGGGAAGTCGGTCGTCGCTCATCGATGCACTCCTGCTCATGCCGAAAGAAAGCCGCCGTCCACCGGCAGCACGGCGCCATTCACATAGCTGGCCATGGAGGAGGCCAGGAAGACCACCGGGCCCACGATCTCCTCCGGCTCGCCACCGCGCTTCATGGGCACGCGGTCCATGTACCAGTCGGTGCCGCCCGGCACCTCCAGCTGGGGCCGCACCATCTCGGTCAGCATCAGGCCCGGCGCCACGGCATTGGCGCGTACGCCGTACGGCGCCAGATCGCGTGCCAGCGCCTGGGTGAAGGAGCGCACCGCGCCCTTGGACGCGATGTAGCCCGCAGAGGAGATGCCGCTCACGAAGGCGACGATGGACGACAGGTTGACGATGCAGCCGCGCGTCTTCTTGAGCGCCGGTACGAAGGCATGCGTGACGTTGAACAGGCCCTGCAGATTGACGTCGATGAGCCGGTCCCACACGTCGGCGGCCTGGGGATCGTCGATGCGCGCCCGGCCGGAGATGCCGGCGTTGTTGACCAGCACGTCGATGGGGCCGATGCGGGCCTCCAGCCCCTGCGCCAACGCGGCGGTGGCGGCCCGGTCGGTCACGTCGATGGCCTCGGTCCAGGCGGTGCCGCCGGCCGCGCGGATCTCCGCCGCCACGGCCTCGGCACGCGGCAGGTCGAGATCGGCCACCACCACGCGGGCACCGTGGCGTGCAAAGCCCAGGGCCATGGCGCGGCCGAGGCCGCCCCCGCCGCCCGTGATGAGGGCGAGCTTGTCGTCGAGAAGGTCCATGTCGTTGTCGTTGTTGGATGAAAGGACGCTCGGGCGCTCAGACGCCCAGGTAGGCGCGGCGCACGGCCGGGTCGGTCAGCAGGCGGTCCGAGGGCCCTTCCAGGCTCAGTTCGCCGTTCTCCAGGATGTAGGCGTGGCTGGCCACCCGCAGCGCCAGCCGCACGTCCTGCTCGACCAGCAGGATGGTCAGACCCTGCTCGCGGTTGAGCCGCTGGATGGTCTCGAAGATCTGCTCCACCAGCAGCGGCGACAGGCCCATCGACGGCTCGTCCAGCAGGATCATGCGCGGCCGCGCCATGAGGGCCCGGCCGATGGCCAGCATCTGCTGCTCGCCACCCGACAGGGTCGAAGCCTTCTGCTCGCTGCGCTCCTTGAGCCGCGGAAAGGTCTGGAACACGCGCTCCAGGTCCTGCGCGATCTCGGCGCGCGCCCGGCGCAGGTAGGCGCCCAGCTCCAGGTTCTCGCGCACGCTCATGTCCTTGAACACCTCGCGCCCTTCGGGCACCTGCACCAGGCCGCGGCGCACGATCTCGTCCGAGCGCAGCCGGCGGATGGGCTCGCCGTCGAACAGGATCTCGCCTGCAGACGGCTCGATGAGGTGCGAGATCGCGTTGAGCGTGGTGCTCTTGCCGGCCCCGTTGCTGCCCAGCAGCGCCACGATGGCGCCCTGCCGCACGCGCAGCGACACGCCCTGCAGCGCCTGGATGGCGCCGTAGGCGGCGCTCACGCCCTTGAGTTCGAGCATCCACTCACTCATTCGCCGCTCCCTTGCCGAGGTAGGCCTCGATCACGCGCTCGTTGCGGCCGATCTCGGCCGGCGTGCCCTCGGCAATCTTCTCGCCGAAGGACATGACGGTAATGCGGTCGGAGATCGACATCACCAGCTGCATCACATGCTCCACCAGCAGCACCGTGATGCCGTCGCGGCGCGCCAGGTCGGACAGCAGATGGTCCAGGCTCTCGATGTCGCGGTTGCGCAGGCCGGCGGCCGGCTCGTCCAGCAGCAGCAGGCGCGGCTTGAGCGCCAGCGCCCGGGCCAGCTCCAGCAGCTTCTGGTGGCCGAAGTCGAGTTCGCGCGCCACGGTGTCGCGGTCGTGCGTCAGGCCCACGCGCTCGATCAGGCTGTCGACCAGGTCGCGCGTCTCGCCCGTGGGGCGGCGCAGCAGCGCACGCGGACCGCGGGCGCTGTGCGAATGGCAGCCCAGAAGCACGTTCTCGTACACGCTCAGTTCGCCGAACAGCTCCAGGTTCTGGAAGGTGCGGGCCACGCCCATGCCGGCCATCTGGTGCGGCCGCGCCCGGCTCACGTCCACGCCATCGAGCACGATGGCGCCCTCGGTGGGCTGGTAGTAGCGCGAGATGCAGTTGAAGGTGGTCGACTTGCCGGCGCCGTTGGGACCGATCAGCGCATGCACCGTGCCCTGCGCCACCTGGAACGACAGGTTGTTCACTGCCGTCAGGCCGCCGAAGCGCACGGTGATGCCGCGCACGTCGAGGAAGGGCTGCGCCGTCGCCGCCGGCTGCGCGCCGGCGGACCGTGTGGGGGCCTGGGCCTGCAGCCCGGCGTCCATGACCAGGGCGTTCATGCGGCACCGCCCTTGAGTGCGGCAGCGCCGGCGGCCGCCTGCGCGTGCGGTCGGGCGACGCGCTTCTTCGCATCGGCGAACAGCCCGCGCGGCTTGAACATCATGAAACCGAGCAGGATGGCGCCATACAGGATCTCCTGGATCGACAGTGCCTGGCGCAGCATCTCCGAGATGATGCCGAAGGCCAGTGCGCCGGCCACTGCGCCGCGCACCGAGCCGATGCCACCCACCACCACCATCGTGAGGATGAGGATCGTGGTCTGGAAGCCCAGGCTCTCCGGATGGATGAAGGAGATGAACAGCGTGTAGGTGCCGCCCGCGATGCCGGCGAAGGCGGCCGACACCGCAAAGGCCGACTGCTTCATCGCCCGCGCATCGATACCCATGGCCATCGCAGCAACGTCGCTTTCGCGCACCGCGCGCAGGGCCGAGCCGAACTGCGAGCGCGACAGCCACACCGTCACACCCAGCATCAAGGCCGCGATGCCCACCACGAAGGGGTAGGCCTGCAGGTCGTTGGTGAGCGTGAGGCCCAGCATCTGTGCCGGCTGCATGCGCATGCCGTTGGAGCCACCCGTCACCGACTCCCAGTTGAGAAACACCCACTGCATGGCCTCGCCGAAGGCGAAGGTGGCCAGCGCGAGGTAGATGTCGCGCATGCGCAGCGCCAGCAGACCGATCACATAGCCCAGGGCCGCCGCGACCAGGCCACCGGCCAGGATCGACAGCACGAAGGGCGGATGCCAGTGCGTGTTGATGAGCCCGGCGACATAGATGCCGATGCCGTAGAAGGCCGTGTGCGAAAGGGCGAACTGCCCGGCCTCGCCGATCACCACGTGCATGCCCAGCGCCAGGATCACGAAGACCATCAGCAGGTTCACCACGTACAGCACGTAGCCGCTGGCAAAGAAGGGAATCGCACAGAGCACGACGGCCAGCACGGCCAGCGCCCAGGCGTCGAGGGGGAAACGTCGGGTGGGGGGCGTCATACTTTCTTCACCTGCACCTTGCCGCCGAGCAGGCCCTGGGGCCGCACGATCAGCGTCACGAGGATCGCCAGGAAGGGCGCGACCACGATGGCGTTCGTCGAGATGAACAGGCCCACCATGTTCTCGACCACGCCGATCAGCAGGCCACCCAGCACGGCGCCGGGGAGGCTGGTGAAGCCGCCGACGATGGCCGCCGCATAGGCCAGGATGGCGATGTGCGCGATGTCGGGCGTGACCAGCACTTTCGGCGTGATCAGCAGCGCGGCGATGCCGGCGATCAGGCCCGCAAGCGCCCACACCATCATGCGGATGCTCGACAGACGGATGCCCACGATCTGCGCCGCCTTGGGATTCATGCCCACCGCGCGCATGGCCTTGCCGATGCGGGTGTGCGTGAACATGAAGTAGATCAGCAGCATCACCGCCACGGCCACGCCGAAGATGGCGATGTCCAGGTGCGTGAGCGCGGCGTCGCCGATCATCACCGTGTCGTTGGAGACCAGGGCCGGCAGCGACCGGGGCGTGTCGCCCAGGCCGGTCTGCCGCACCAGGCCCTTGAGCAGGTAGGCCAGGCCCAGCGTCGCGATGACCAGTTGCACGCCGACGCCACGCGAGCGGGTGACGCGTTCCATCACCACGCGCTGGAACAGCGCCCCGCCCACCGCCATGGCGACCAGCGTGATCGGGATCACCGCGGCATAGGGCAGCTTGACCAGCAGCAGCAGGCTGAGGGCGACGTAGCCCGCCATCATCAACATCTCGCCCTGGGCGAAGTTGGGCACGTCGGTGGTCTTGAAGATGGCAACGATGGCCAGCGCCAGCAGCGCGTACACGCTGCCGGTCACCAGGCCCGACAGCAGACCCTGCTGCAGGAACAGCCAGATTTCATCGAGGCTCATGCGTGGACCTTGTGCGTCGACTGCAGGCGGGCCGCCCCGCGGGGCGGCCGTGGGTGGCGATGCGGTGCACTCACTTGGGCTGGTACGTCCAGGCGCTGGCGTAGCTGCCGGGCACCACCGTCTTGTTCTCGCCGTCGAACTTCAGGTAGATGGCGGACTTCTGCGCCGCATGGTCCGACGGCGTGAAGACGATGGGACCGGCCATCACCTTGGAGTCGAAGTTGGTCTTCGACATGGCATCCAGGAACTTCTCGCGCGTGGGCTGCGGGCCGGCGGCCTTCAGCGCATTGACCACGGCCATCGCCGACGGGATGCCGTAGGGCATGTAGGTCTGCGGATAGCCGGGTTTGGCGGCCAGTTCGGGGTAGTACTGCTTGTACATGTCGTACACCCACTTGAGCTTGTCGCCCCCGGCCACGTCCAGCATCACCTCCTGCAGGTAGACGTTCTTGAAGGCCTCCTTGCTGCCCACGTTCTCGACCAGCTGCTTGAGGTCGGCCGTGCCGTTGACGGCGATCACGATGGGCTTGTTCCAGCCCAGCTCCTGCGCCTTCTTGACCAGCAGGCTCACGGGACGGGCGTAGGTGGTGACCAGCAGCACGTCGGGGTTGGCGGCGCGGATCTTGAGCATCGGCGCCGTCACGTCGGTGATGTTGGGATTGATGGACTGCACCTGCAGCGTGGCGCCCACCTTCTTGGCCTGGAATTCGGCGGCCTCCAGGTTCCATCCCCCGTAGGCGTCGTCGTGATTGAGGTAGCCGATCTTCTTGGCCTTGAGGTGCTCCGCCGCGAACTGCACCATGGAGCCGCCCACCGCACGCTGCGAGATCGAGAAGGCGCCGTAGATGTACTTGGACGGCGGATACAGCGCACCATCGCCCGAGGCGTTGAGCATGATCATCGGGATCTGCGAGCGCTCCACGTACTCGCGCGCACCCACCACCGGACCCGAGCACGAGCCGCCGTTGAGCAGGAACACCTTGTCCTGCTCGGTCAGCTTCTTGACCGCGGCCAGCAGGTCGTTGGCATTGCAGCGGTCGTCCTCGACCACCAGCTCGATCTGCCGCCCGTGGATGCCGCCTTCCTTGTTGACCTTGTCGTAGTACATCTTGGCGGCATTGATGACGTCGAAGCCGTAGGCCATCGAGTTGCCCGAGAGCGGGCCGAACATGCCGATGCGGATGGTCTTGTCGGTCAGGCCGGGCTCGGCCTGCGCCTGGGCACCGAAAGCCGCGGCCGTGAGCGCGGCGGCAAGCAGTCTCTTGAACAGGGGGGTCATGCGTGTCTCCTTGGGATGGATGGGGCGGAACGCGGCGTCAGGCCTGCACGGCGGCAGGCGCTGCGGCGTCCTCTTTCTGGAAGCCGGGCCGGGGGATCAGGCCCAGCCAGGTCTGGGTGAGGCCGCCGTCGACCAGGATCTCCTGGCCATTGACATAGGCGGCCTGGTCGCTGGCCAGGAACAGCACCGCCTGCGCGATGTCCGCTGGCGTGCCGATGCGGCCGGCCGGCACGATGCGCTCGCGCAGCGTGCGCACGGCGTCCTGGGCATAGATGCCCTCGCTCATGGGGGTGCGGATCATGGCGGGGCTGACGAGGTTGCTGCGGATGCGGCTTTCGGCCAGCTCCACCGCCAGCAGGCGCGACAGCATGGCGACGCCAGCCTTGCTGACGCTGTAGGCACCGCTGAAGGGCTGGGGCACGCTGCCGGAGACGGAGCCCACATGCACCATCGCCCCGCCGCCCTGCTCGCGCATCTGGCGGCCGAACTGCTGGGCGCACAGCAGGTAGCCACCCAGGTTGACGGCCAGCAGCTGGTTCCACCGGTCGATGGGCAGGTCCAGCAACGCGCCCGCGTACAGCGCACCGGCGTTGTTGACCAGCACCTGCGCAGGCCCAAGCTGGCGGTGCACGGCCTCGGCCGCGGCCTGCACGCTGGCTTCGCGGCTCACATCGCAGGCCAACGCGATGGCGCGGCCGGCGGGGGCGCCGAGCGTGTCCAGCGCGCGGGCCGCCTTGGCACCGTCGAGGTCGAGCAGGGCCACGCGCGCACCGGCGCCCAGCAGTTGCCGCGCCACCTCGGTGCCGATGCCGCCGGCGGCGCCGGTCACCACGCAGACGCGGTCGGTCAGGCCAAGCCAATTCGGCGCAGTGGCCGGGGAATCGTTCAACGTTGTCTCCGTCGGATCATCACAGGCGGCGGATTATGTATACCTGACACGAATAGAACGTCCGGGTTAACCCGTTTAATTGGCGTTTTAGGCCTCACATGTATACTCAATGCCGACTAGAAACAGGGGGTATTCCGATGAAGACGCTGGCGCAGAACGTCACGGACACGCTCCGCGACTGGATCCTCCATGGCCAGTTCAAGCCCCTGACGCGGCTGGAGGAACTGCCGCTTGCACAGCAGCTGCAGGTGTCGCGCACGCCCGTGCGCGCGGCACTGGCCACGCTCGCCAGCGAGGGCCTGATCGACCACCAGCCCAAGCGCGGCTATGTGGTGCGCGGCTTCGACCTGGAGGCGATCGCGGCGGCCTACGAGGTGCGGTCGGTGCTGGAGGGGCTCGCTTGCCGCAATGCGGCCCAGCGCGGCCTGGACGCCGCACAGGTCGGCCGCCTGCGCGAGAACCTGGCCATCGGCGACGCGATCCTGGCCAAGGGCAGGCTGGAGCCGGCGGACCACGAGCCCTACCAGCGGATGAATGTCGAGATCCACGACACGCTGCTCGAGGCCTCGGGCAACGACTGGGTCTGCCGCTTCGCCGAGCAGGCGCAGAACATCCCTTTCGCGTCGGACCGCATCATCCTGTGGGACGACCATCCGATCATCCTGCGCTCGCACGGCGACCATCACCGCATCGTCGAGGCGGTGATCGGCGGCGACGCCGCGCGTGCCGAGCAGCTGATGCGCGAGCACGTCTACTACGCCGGCCTCATCCTCCGTCGCAACTACGAGGCATTGCTCGACGCCGGCAAGGACGCGCCGGGGCTGCGCCCTTCGCGCCGTTCAGACGATGGCGCCCCGGGCGCCGGCTGAGACGGGCGAGGCGTCCGCAGTCGCAGCGGCGTCCCCGAACTCGCTGCGGATCGCACTGCCCTGCGCGTCCAGCGCCGGCGCGGGCGCAAACTCTTCCGCCTCCCAAGGCACCGACCAGGGCGACGCGGGCACCTGGGCCGTCATGCCGTTGACGGCCATGGGCCGCGTCTTCAGCTGGGGGTGGGCGATCAGGTCGTCCACCGAATTGATGCTGCCGTAGGCCGTCTGGGCCTGCCTCAGGCGCCGGCGCATCTCCTCGCTGGTCTGGGCGGCGAACACCTCGGCCACCGCGCCGTCCACATAGGCCCGGTTGGCCACGCGCACCGCGTTGCCGGCGCACCGCGGGTCCTGCAGCAGCTCGGGCCGCTGCAGCACGGTGCGGCAGAAGTCGGCCCACTCGCGTTCGTTCTGGATCGACAGCACGATGTCGCGGCCATCGGCACAGCGGAAGGCACCATAGGGCGCGATGGTCGGATGCCTGAGGCCCACCCGCTGGGGCGCGCTGCCGCCGTAGCGGGTCTGGAGGTAGGGCACGCTCATCAGCTCGGCGGCCGATCCGAACAGCGACACCTTGACCGCCGCGCCCTCGCCGGTGCGCTCGCGCTGCATCAGCGCCTGCTGAACGCCGATCAGCGCATTCATGCCCGCCGTGATGTCGCACAGCGACACGCCGATGCGGCCCCATTCGCCCGGCGCACCGCTCACCGACACCAGGCCGCTCTCGGCCTGGACCAGAAGGTCGTAGGCCTTGAGCTCGCGCAGCGCGCCCTCGTCGCCGTAGCCGGTGATGTCGCAGGTGATGAGGCGCGGGTGGCGCTCGCGCAGCGTGGCCGAGCCGATGCCCAGGCGCTCCGTGGCGCCGGGCGCCAGGTTCTGGATGAACACGTCGGCGCGGGCGAGCAGGCGCTCCAGCAGGGCCAGGTCGTCGGCCTTCTTGACGTCGAGCGCGATGGATTCCTTGCCCCGGTTGATCCACACCCAGTAGGACGACTCCCCGCCCACGGTGCGGTCGTAGCCGCGGGCGAAGTCGCCCTCGCTGCGTTCGATCTTGATGACGCGGGCGCCTGCATCGGCGAGGCGGCTGCTGCAGTAGGGGGCGGCCACGGCCTGTTCCAGGGCCACCACGAGGACGCCCTCCAGCGGGCCGGCGGGCCGGCGGTCGGCGGCGCGGGAGGAAGTCGGGTCCGGGGCTTGGTCATGGGTCGTCATGGGCTGGATTCTGGAAGCGCGCCACCCTGCGCCGGAATTGCTTTCGTGCAAATCCAGCCTTGCCGGGCAGGCAAGGCTGCCCTTTCCCAAAGGCGGGACGACCATCTGCTGGACACCCACATCGTCATCGACGTGCTGAAGCGGCGCCCCATCGCGAGAACGGGGTGAGCCCGCGCAGCTGACCGCTGAAGTGCCCATGCGCCTGCGGGCACCCGTCAGCCGCCTCGCTCCTGGGGCGCCGCCGCGCACGCCTCCAGGTGGGCCATCAGCGTGCCCAGCGGCGTCTGCCCCGGCGGCTGGGCGCGCGTGCACAGCTGCATGCGGCGCACGGCCCAGTCGTCGGCGAGCGGCAGCACCTTGAGCTGCAGCGCATGCGCGAAGCTGCCAGCCGCCGCCAGGGGCAGGATGCCGACGCCCAGGCCGGCCTGCACCGCGCGGCACACGGCCTCGAAGCTGCGCACCTGCACCCGCAGCGCCATCGGCCGGCTCTGCGCCGAGGCCTGGGCGGTGATGAGGCGCGTGAGCGTGCTGCTGCCCTCCAGGCCCACCAGGTCGCGGTCCAGCAGGTCGGCGAAGGCCACCGTGTCGCCCACCGGCGCATCGGCTTCGCGGGTGACGGCGGCCAGCCGGTCGCTGCGGTAAGGCCGCACCCACAGGCCCGACACGTCGCAGCCTTCCACCACCACGCCCACATCGGCCTCGCCGGCACGCACGCGGCGGGCGGCCTCGTCGCTCCAGCATTCCTCCAGCACGATGCGCGCCCCGGCATGGCCTGCCTGGAAGCGCGCCACGTCGCCGGGCAGGAACTGCGACATGGCCGAGGTGTTGCCATGCACCCGCAGCACCGCGAAGTTGCCGGCCGCGTAGTTGACCATCTCGGCGCGCATGTGCTGGACGTCGGCGATCACGTTGCGCGCCAGTCGCAGCAGGTGCTCGCCGGCCGGCGTGAGCTCCAGGCCGCGCGAATGGCGCGCGAAGAGCGTGGCATTGAACTGGTGCTCCAGCTGCATGAGCCGGCGGCTGGCCGCCGGCACCGTGATGTGGCTGGCCTCGGCCGCGCGGGTGAGGTTGCGCAGCTCGGCCGCGCGCACGAAGAGGGCCAGAGAATCGATGTCCGGGAGCATGGCGGCCGATTCTGCCGCCGCATCGGCTTGTCTTGCAGTTCGTGCAAGGCGGCGTTGATCGCTTTCCAATTCACGGCTGCGGCCGCGCTGCCTACATTGCGATGCGTTGCATGCACGAGACCACGGGTGAACACCATGAGCCAAGGCCAACTCCAGGACAAGATCGCCGTCGTCACCGGCGGCGCCGCCGGCTTCGGCGAAGGCATCGTCCGCCTCTACGTGGCGGAAGGCGCCCGCGTGGTCATCGCCGACCTGGACGCCACCAAGGGCGAGGCGCTGGCCGCCGAGCTGGGCAGCGCAGCGCGCTTCTGCCGCTGCGACGTCTCCAGCGGCAGCGACGTGCAGGCGCTGGTCCAGACGTGCGTCGCGGCCTTCGGCGTGCCCGACATCGTTGTCAACAACGCCGGCACCACGCATGCCAACCAGCCCATGCTGAACGTGGACGAAGCCACCTTCGACCGCATGTTCGCGGTCAACGTGAAATCCATCTTCCACATGGCGCATGCCGTGGTGCCGAGGATGCGCGAGCGCGGCCAGGGCGGTGTGATCCTCAACGTGGGCTCTACGGCGGGCATCCGGCCGCGGCCCGGACTCACCTGGTACAACGGCAGCAAGGGCGCGGTGAACCTGCTGTCCAAGTCGATGGCGGTGGAACTCGGCCCCGACCGCATCCGCGTCAACGCCATCTGCCCGGTGATCGGCGAGACCGGCCTGCTGGAGAAGTTCATGGGCGTTCCCGACACGCCCGAGAACCGCGCCCGATTCATCGCGACCATTCCGCTGGGCCGCATGTCGCGCCCCTCGGACGTCGCGGCCACGGCCCTGTTCCTCGCCAGCGACGCGGCCGGGTTCCTCACCGGCATCGAGATGCCGGTGGACGGCGGGCGCACCGTCTGATGGCCGCCCTGCACCGCCCGCCACGCAGCTACCTCTTCGTGCCGGGCGACCGGCCCGAGCGCTTCGCCAAGGCCTGGGACAGCGACGCCGACGCCGTCATCCTCGACCTGGAGGACGCCGTCGCGCCGCAGGACAAGGACGCCGCCCGGGCGGCGGTGGCCGGCTGGCTGTCGGCCGAGCGACCGGTGTGGGTGCGCATCAATGCCGGCGACACGGCGGCCTTCGAGGGCGACCTGCAGCTCATCGGCCGGCCGGGCCTGGCAGGGCTGATGGTGCCCAAGGCCGAGGCGCTTGCGCCCGCCCTGCTCGCCGCGGCCACGGCGGCCGACTGCCCGCTGCTCGCCCTGGTGGAGACGGCCCGTGGCATCGCCCTGGCCCAGGAGATCGCCCGCACGCCGGGCGTGGCACGGCTGGCCTTCGGCAGCATCGACTTCCAGGCCGACCTGGGCATCGAGAGCGAGGAAGGCCTGCTGCCCTTCCGCAGCATGCTGGTGCTGGCCTCGCGGCTGGCAGGCCTGCCGCCGCCCGTGGACGGCGTCTGTACGGCGCTGGACGACGCCGCCGTGCTGGACGCCGACAGTCGCCGCTCGCGCGCCCTGGGCTTCGGCGGCCGGCTGTGCATCCATCCGAAGCAGGTCGGCACCGTGCATGCCGCCTGGGCGCCCACACAGGCCGAAAAGGCCTGGGCCCGGCGCGTGGTCGAGGCCATGGACGCCAGCGGCGGCAGCGCGGTGCGCGTGGACGGCAGGATGGTCGACCAGCCCGTGCTGATCCGGGCCCGCCAGTGGCTGGATGCGGCCGACATGGGGCGGCGCCCGCGCGGCGGCTGACGGGCGCGGGCGCGTGCAGGCGGCTTGGCCGCCTGAGCGTTTTCCTTGCACAACAAGGGCCAATCACGCTCCAGACACGCATGCCTACCTCAACATCCGCAGGAAATCGTTGATCCCGGTCGAAATCGATCCAGAAGTTGCAGGATATGTGCGCAGCCCTCTGCCTACAGTAGAGCCTTTCCGACCATCCCTACGACTCTGGAGCCAACGATGTCCGACCTCTTCGACAACCCCATGGGCCTGTGCGGCTTCGAATTCGTCGAATTCGCCTCCCCCACGCCGAATGTCCTGGAGCCGCTGTTCGAGAAGATGGGCTTCACGCTGGTGGCCAGGCACCGCTCCAAGGACGTGCTGCTCTACCGCCAGGGCGGCATCAACTTCATCGTCAACCGCGAGCCGCGCAGCCCGGCCGCCTACTTCGCCGCCGAGCACGGTCCCTCCGCCTGCGGCCTCGCCTTCCGCGTGAAGGACTCGCACCTGGCCTACAAGCGCGCCCTCGAGCTGGGCGCCCAGCCCGTCGAGATCGCCACCGGCCCGATGGAGCTGCGCCTGCCGGCCATCAAGGGCATCGGCGGTGCGCCGCTGTACCTGATCGACCGCTACGAGGACGGCAAGTCCATCTACGACATCGACTTCGAATTCCTGCCCGGCGTCGAGCGCCATCCGCAAGGCCACGGCTTCCAGGTGGTGGACCACCTGACGCACAACGTCTACCGCGGCCGCATGAGCTACTGGGCGGACTTCTACAGCAAGCTCTTCAACTTCCGCGAGATCCGCTACTTCGACATCAGCGGCGAGTACACCGGCCTCACCTCCAAGGCCATGACCGCACCGGACGGTCTGGTGCGCATTCCGCTGAACGAGGAATCGCGCCAGGGCGGCGGCCAGATCGAGGAATTCCTGATGCAGTTCAACGGCGAGGGCATCCAGCACATCGCCCTGCTGACGGACAACCTGCTCGAGTCCATCGACCGGCTTCAGATGGCCGGCGTGCCGCTGCTCACGGCGCCCAACGACATCTACTACCAGAACCTGGACAAGCGCCTGCCCGGTCACGGCCAACCCGTCGGCGAACTGCAGGCCCGCGGCATCCTGCTGGACGGCACCACCGAAGGCGGCCAGCCGCGCCTCTTGCTGCAGATCTTCTCGGAGCCCACCCTGGGCCCGGTCTTCTTCGAATTCATCGAGCGCAAGGGCGACTACCGCGAAGGCTTCGGCGAGGGCAACTTCAAGGCCCTCTTCGAGTCGCTGGAGCGCGACCAGATCAACCGCGGTGTGCTGAAGGTGGACGACAAGGCCGCCGAGAAGGAAGCCGCGTGAGCGCAGCGCCCGTCCGCCTCGACGGCGACGCGCTCGCGGCGCAGCTCGCCACGCTGCCGCAGTGGCGCCATGCACCGGAGCGCGGCGGCCTGATCGTGCGCGAATTCGTCTTCGCCGATTTCGTGGCCGCCTTCGGCTTCATGGCCCAGGTGGCGCTCCATGCGGAGCGCATGAATCACCACCCCGAGTGGTTCAACGTCTACAACCGCGTGCAGGTCACCCTGACCACGCACGATGCCAACGGCCTCTCGGCCAAGGACATCGAGATGGCCGGCCTGATGGACCGGCTGGCCACCGCCCTCGGCGCCCGCGCGCCCGCCTCCTCCACCTAGGAGCCCTCCATGCTGCAGACCACCGACACCGCGCCGGCCAAGCATGGCCTGGCGGCGGGGAGCGAACACGCCCCCGCGCGACCCGACTGGACCATCGACCAGGACTGGGGCCGCTACACCGCCGAGGAGCATGGCGTGTGGCGCACGCTCTTCGAACGCCAGAGCCGGCTGCTGCCCGGCCGCGCCTGCGACGAATTCATCCGCGGCATGCAGGACCTGCCCATCGGCCCCGAGCAGATTCCCGACTTCGAACAGATGTCCAAGGTGCTGCGCCAGCGCACCGGCTGGGAAGTGGTGGCCGTGCCGGGCCTGGTGCCGGACGACGTGTTCTTCGAGCACCTGGCCAACCGCCGCTTTCCGGCCGGCCAGTTCATCCGCAAGCCGCACGAGCTGGACTACCTGGAAGAGCCGGACGTCTTCCACGACGTGTTCGGCCATGTGCCGATGCTGATGAACCCGGTGATCGCCGACTACATCCAGGCCTACGGCGAAGGCGGCCTCAAGGCCAACCGGCTCGGCATGCTGGAGAAGCTGGCTCGCGTCTATTGGTACACGGTGGAGTTCGGCCTGGTGCAGCAGAGCGACGGGTTGCGCATCTATGGCGCGGGCATCGCCTCCTCGGCCAGCGAGACGCGCTTCGCCGTCGAGGACGACTCGCCCAACCGCATCCGCTTCGAGCTGGCGCGGGTGATGCAGACGCACTACCGCATCGACGACTTCCAGGAGACGTACTTCGTGCTGGGCCACCTGGACGAGCTGCTGGAGCTGGCCCGCATCGACTTCGCGCCGTTCTACCAGCGCCTGGCCGATGCGCCGGAGCATGAACCGGGCGACGTGCTGCCCGGCGACACGGTGCTCACACGCGGCAGCGGCCGCTACCACGCGGCGCGTCGCAACGCGGCCACGGCCTGAAGGAACTGCAGTCCATGACACCTCCCTCCCCTACCCGGAAGATCGTGCTGATCACCGGTGCTTCCGGCCAACTGGGCCGCGCCGTCGCGCAGGCCTTCCTCGACCAGGGCGCGCGGCTCATCCTGCTGGACCGTCACCGCGGCGAGCTGCCCGCTGGCGAGGACCTGCGCCATGTGACGGCGGACCTTGCCGACCGCGCGCAGGTCGTGCAGCACATCGGCGAGGCTGCCGCACAGATGGGCGGCCTGCACACGGTCTGCCACATCGCCGGCGGCTTCCGCATGGGCGAGGCGGTGCACGAGACCAGCGCCGCGACCTGGGACTTCCTGATGGACCTGAACGCCCGCTCGCTGCTGCATGTGGCCGCGGCCACCGTGCCGCTGCTGCTCAAGCAGGGCGGCGGCCAGATCGTGACGGTGGGCGCCGGCGCCGCCGCCCGTGGCGGTGCGCAGATGGGCGCCTACAGTGCGTCCAAGAGCGCGCTGATCCGCCTGACCGAGTCGATGTCGTCGGAACTGAAGGACCAGGGCATCCGGGTCAACTGCGTGCTGCCCTCGATCATCGACACGCCGGACAACCGGCAGTCGATGCCCGATGCCGACTTCGGCCGATGGGTGACGCCCCAGGCCCTGGCGGAGGTGATCGCCTTCCTGGCCTCCGACGCGGCGCGCGCGATCCACGGCGCGGCGATCCCGGTCAGCGGTCGGGTCTGACGGCCGCCCAGGCGCTCGGCGCGAGCGGCGCCCCGCTCCCTCGCGGCCTGGCATCGGGGTAGTTGCGGTCCTCGTGACCCCATTGATCGAGCCGCTGCCCCATTCGGTTCAGCTCGGAATGCCCAGCAACTGCTTCACCAGGCCGTACTGCGCATCGAGCATCGAGGTGCCGAGCGAGATCCGGCAGCCGCGGGCCTGCGCCGCCACCAGCAGCGGCGTGAGCGCGGGCGTCATGATGATTTCGGCCACATCGGTGGAAGCGGCGAGCTGACCGACGTCCATGGGCAGCGGATCGCCCTCGTGCATGCCCATCGAGGTGGTGTTGATCACCACGTCGAATCCACGCGGATCGTCCGGCCCCGACTCGGCGGCGCAGCTTGGCCATGCTGCCTCTACCGCCTGAGCCAGTGCCTGCGCGCGCGCCGCCGTGCGGTTGTGGATGACCAATGCGCTGGCGCCCGCTTCTGCGACGGCGAAAGCCACCGCCCGCCCCGCGCCGCCCGCGCCCAGCTGCAGCACGCGGCGGCCTGCCAGGCCGATGCCGCTGGCGGCCAGGCCGTCCACGAAACCCTGACCGTCGAGGTTGTCGCCAGTGAGGCGGCCTTCGGGATCGCGGCGGACGAAGTTGACCGCGCCGATCAGGCGCGCACGCGGCGTGACCGCATCCAGCAGCGGCATCACCTCGATCTTGTGCGGGATGGTCACGCCGAAGCCCCGCACGTTCTGCAGCAGGCGCAGCGCGCCGATGACGGTCGCCAGGTCCTTCGGCTGCACATGCAGCGGCGACACCGCCATGTCCAGCCCCTCGGCCGCGAAGCGCGCGTTGAGCCGGTCCGAGCCGACCACATGCGCGACCGGATCGGCCAGGATGAACAGGATGCCGGTGCGGCCGGTGATGCGCTGCTCGGCGCTCAACGCGCGTCTCCGGCAGCCAGCGCGCGGCCGACCGCCTCGGCCACGGCCGGCGGCGTGAGGCCGTGGCGCTCGAACAGCCAGGGCATCGAGGCGCCCTGCGCGAACCGGTCGCGCACGCCCAGGCGCAGCAGGCGCGCGCCGCCGCCGGCCTCCGCCATCGTCTCGGCGACGGCCGAGCCCAACCCGCCGATCACCGAATGGTTCTCCAGCGTCACGATCAGCCGGCGCTGCCGGGCCTGCGCACGCACGAAATCGTCGTCGAAGGGCTTGAGCGTGTGGGCGTTGGCCACGGCCACGCCCAGCCCCCCGGCCCGCAGGCGCGCGGCGGCGGCCAGTGCCACCTCTACCATCAGGCCACTGGCGAGCAGCAGCACCTCGCCCTCATCGGCTTCCAGCGGCTGGATCTCGCCGATGCGCAGCGGCATCCAGGGCGTGCCCGCGGGCAGGGCCTGGCTGGCGCGCAGCAGGCGCAGGTAGACGGGCCCCTTGTGGTCGGCGGCCGCGCGGACGGCGGCGGGCACCTGGGCCGGCCCGGCCGGCTCGATCACCGTCATGTTCGGCAGGGCCCGCATCAGCGCCACGTCGTCGATGGCCTGGTGGCTCACGCCGAGGATGGTGGCGAGCCCGGGCAGGAAGCCCACGATCTTCACGTCGGCCTTGGGGTAGGCCACCTGCATGGCCACCTGGTCGTAGGGCCGCCGCGTGGCGAAGACGCAGAAGGTGTGGACCCACGCCTGCATGCCGCTGCGCGCCAGTCCGCCCGCCACGCCGACCATGTTGGCCTCGGCGATGCCGGCGTTGATGAAGCGCTCGGGCAGCGCATCGCGGAACAGGTCGGTCTCGGTGGAGCTGCTCAGGTCGGCCGACAGCGCCACGATGTGGCCGCGCTCGCGCGCCAGGGCCAGCAGTGTCTCGCCGTAGTAGCGTGGCACGGCGGCCGGACTGGTGGCCGCGGCATCTGCGGCCGGCGCGACGGCATGCGCGCCGCCCTGGGTGAAGTCGTCGACGACGACGGCATCCGCCTGCGCCGACGGGGAAAGGGTGGCATCACGCATGGGGGGCCTCCAGTTCGGCCAGGGCCGCATCGGCCAGATCGGCAGGCAGCCTGGCGTTGTGGCTGATCACCCCCTCCAGCGCACGCACGCCCTTGCCCGGCACCGTGGTGGCGATCAGGATGGTGGGCTGGGCCCGGTTGGCCCGGGCCAGGCCGAAGGCCGCGACCAGGGCATCCAGGTCATGGCCATCGACCTCGATGGCCTGCCAGCCGAAGGCGCGCCACTTGTCGGCGATGGGCGCGAGCTTCAGCACCTGGTCGGTGTGGCCCTCCACCTGCATCCAGTTCAGGTCGAGGATCACGCACAGGTTGCCCAGCTTCTGCGAGCCCGCGAACATCGCGGCCTCCCACACCTGGCCCTCTTCGAGTTCGCCGTCGCCGAGGATGACGTTGACCCGCCAGTCCCCACCCGACAGCCGCGAGGCCAGCGCCATGCCGGCGGCGGCCGAGACGCCCTGCCCCAGCGAGCCGAAGGTGCCTTCGACCACCGGCCCCAGGCGCTCGGAGACGTTGATCTCCAGCGCGGAGCCGTCCACGACGTAGCCGGCCAGATCGGCCTCGGGAATCATCCCGCGCAGCGCCAATGCCGCATGGAAGAGCGCCGAGTTGTGGGCGGTCGAGAGGATGCAGCGGTCGCGCCGCGGCCAACGCGGCTCGGCCGGATCGATGGCCGCCTCGTGGAAGTAGAGGCTCGCGAACAGCTCGGCGGCACCCAGGCCCTGCTGCACATAGCCCTGGCCGTGGCGGCGCACCAGTTGCACCACCTGGCGGCGCAGCAAGCGGGCCACCTCGCGCAGCTCGGAGGTCGGCAGGACCAGGCGGCCTGCCGCCTGCCAGCGCGGATCGACACCGGTCGCCGTGGCTGTCCGACGCCCGGCTTCACCCGCGCCGCGGGCACCGTCCGGCTGGATCGGGCGGGCGCTCATAAGGCAACCTCCATCTTGACGCTGCCCCGGACAGGTGCTGAGGTGGCGAACCGACTTCCGTGCCCTCGTGGTGACTGCCCGTGGCGCTGGCTGTTCGACAGCCCGCATGAGACCTGCAGCACCCGACGTGCCGGAAGGCCACGACGGGCCACCGGATGTAGCGCCACGCCTACCCAGCTGGAGCGCCAATTTATGAGCGTCCCGCCATGCCTTCCGACACGGACAGTCTTAACCCAAACCCATGGAGGTTGTCCATGACTCTCAGTGTCTTTGTCGGCCTGGATTGGGCCTACCGTTCGCACGCGGTGTGCGTGATCGACGCCCAAGGCAGCGTGCTCAAGCACTTGACCATCAACCACGATCGCCAGGGACTCGGTGAGCTGCAACGTGCACTCGCTGCCTTTGGCAAAGCCTTGCCCATCGCCATCGAACGGCCCTCGGGCCTGATCGTGGACGCCCTGCTCGACGCCGGCCATCAGGTCTTTGCGATCCATCCCAACGCCGTCAAGGCCAGCCGCCCGCGCTACCGCAGCAGCAATGCCAAGAGCGATGCGGGCGATGCCTTCATGCTGGCTGACTTGCTGCGTACCGACGGCCATCGCTGGCGCGCTGTGCAGCCGCAGTCTGCAGCCATCCGCGCCTTGCGCGCCCTGGTGCGCACACGCGACGACTTGGTGAGCACGCGCATTCGCCTGGCCAACCAGCTCACCGCGCTGCTCGATGCCTACTGGCCTGGCGCCACAGGCATCTTCGCCGCCGTCGATTCGCCCATCGCCCTGGCCTTCATCGAGCAGTGGCCCACCGCGCGCAAACTCACAGCCCGCCAGATCGCCGCCTTCTGCAAACGCCATGGCTACAGCGGCCGGCGTTCTCCCGACGCGCTGCTCGAACGCCTGCAAGCCGCTGCGCCCAGCTTTTGCGAACCTGCGCTCGCCCAGGCCCAGGCCACGGCTGCCTTGGCCCTGGTGGCCCTGCTCAAGCCGCTCGCAGCTCAGATCAAGTCCCTGGACGGCCACATCGCTCAAGCCATGGGGCAGTTGCCACAGGCCGTCTCGGTCATGTCGCTGCCGCGCGCCGGCTGCATCTGCGCCGCCCAGATCCTGGCCGAACTGGGCGATGTGCCCCAACGCTTCGCCAGTGCCGAGCAGTTGTGCTCCGAGGCCGGCGTCGTGCCCGTCACCTACCAGTCCGGCAAGAGCCGCGCCGTCACCTTCCGATGGGCTTGTAACCACCGCTTGCGCCGCGCCATCACTTGCCTGGCTGATAACTCCCGCCATGCCAGCCCTTGGGCCGCCAGCGTCTACCACGCCGCGCGCAAGCGCGGCTGCGATCATCCGCACGCAGTGCGCATATTGGCTCGCGCCTGGACTCGTGTGCTCTGGCGTATCTGGACCGATGGCTGCGCCTACGACCCCGCCGTCCATTCCAGCGCTTGTCGCATCGAAATTTCTCAAGAGGGTTGACACCGGATGTCTCATGCCGGCACCTCGAAGGGCGTCGGGTCCAGGAAGCGCTGCAGCACATTGCCCGTGATGCGGCTGATGTTGTTGTCGTAGCTGTTGTGGCTGAGCGAGAGCACGTACGAGATCGAACCCGTCGCAAAGACCGCGCCGCCGTTGGCCGTCTCGAAGAACACCATGTCCGCCCGCACCAGCGCGTTCTGCTCGCCGTCCAGGCCGTGCACCGTGGTGCGGTATTCCTCGGGCGTGGGCAGCGCGCCCGGCCCGAGGCCGTGCGAGGTGGCCAGCATCACCGCATGCGGCGGGGAGCCCAGGCCGACGTCGAAGCGGTCGATCTCGATGCCCACGGCCCCGCCGATGCGCACACCGTAATCGCCGATGCGCTCGCCGGGCGCGATGCCCTCGACCGCGAAGGCCACGCGCGGGTTGGCCGCGTCGGGCGTCAGCAGGTAGTAGCCGGCATGGTCGTAGACCATCGCCGCGAAGCCCACGCCGATCAGCTTCTGCGGCGCGAAGCCGCTGTGGCGCCACAGCGCCCCGGGCTCGCCGGTGCCGGCCAGGTGCACCTCGCCGGGCTGCGACTCCCAGGTGCGGGTGCCGGCCATGCCGCGGCGCACTTCCACCGCGGCGGGCGCCTGCGGATGGAAGGCGCAGCGCCAGTAGAAGCCGTTGGCGCCCAGGGCCAGGTGCCGGCCGCCCCCGTTCTGGAAGGCCATGATGCCGTTCATCATGGCCTCGCTGTAGTACTCGGGATGCGACAGCGTGGCGAGCGTGCGGTAGCCGGCCAGCGCGCCGGGGCCCTGGCGGTCCAGCTCGACGTCGGTGATGACGTCGTAGTCGATGCCCTTCTCTTCCAGCCAGTCCAGGAAGTGGCTGTCGATGGCCAGGTTGCCGGGCGTGGAGCGCGGCCGCATGTTCAGCACCGGCCGCAGCCAGGAGCTGTAGGCGCGGCCGCTGCCGTCGATGTGGTGGTCGTAGGTGGACTGACCGACTTCCGGATGCTCCTGCAGGTAGACGTCGTCGCCGGTCAGCATCAGCAGCCGCTCGGTCAGCACCTCGAAGTGCACGGCATGCAGCCGCAGCGCACTGTTGGCATAGGCCATGTAGGTCATGCTGGCCGCCAGCACCGCCAGCGGGGCTCGCACCGCATCGGCCGCGGGCGTGATGAAGAAGGTGATGAAGGTCTCGGCATCGTCCGCGGCGCGCGCCCCGCCCTCGCCCGGCGGGCGCAGGCGCAGGGCGTAGAAGCCGGACTTCCAGCTGCGCGGCACGTCCAGTTCCAGCGTGGCCGGCCATGCGCAGTCGTAGATGTCGTCGCTGTGGAAATGGATGGCGCCGTACTGCTGCGGCGCGGCGCGCCAATCGTGCACATCGCCCGTCCAGCGCACGCCGGTCATGGCGCGGCAGGGCAGCTGGTGCAGGCGGCCGTGCAGGCGGTTGGCCGAGAGGTCGAGCACGTCGAGCGTCTCGATGCCCTGCGAGAAGTCCCAGCAGGCCACCAGCTGCGGATCGGCCTGGCCGGGCCGGGGCGCCTCATCGCAGCGGCGCAGCGCGTCGGCGTCCATGCGGCCCAGCACGAGGCGGGGACCTTCGATCTTGCCGTCGTAGTGGCCCGCGCACAGGGTGCCCGTGCGGGTGCGCAGGTGCGCGCCGACCGTCAGCGCGCAACGGGCGTCGATCTCCCAGGGGCCCGGAACCGTGCGGCGCGCCTCGTGGCGCTGCTCGGGCAGCACGCCCTCGGCCAGGCGGCACTGCAGCACGTGCATCTCGCCCGTGGCCGGGTCCAGACTGGCCTGCACCCAGTACCAGCGCCGCTGCTCCAGCGCCACGCCCGTCCCCAGTTCGGCGACGCCCGCATCGCTGCCCACGCGCAGGCCCACGCCGGCGCGGCTCACCTGCAGCGCATAGCCCCGGCCCGAGTCGTCGCACCAGCGTGCCATCACGGTCTGGGGCGTGTCGGTCAGGCGCGTGGGCCAGATGTAGGCGCCGAAGGTGAAGGCCCCGGCGGGCGCCAGACGCGCGTCCTCCGGCACATGCAGGAAGGAGCCGCAGGGCACCTCGCGGTGCACCACCGCATGCGGGCCGTCGATCGGCGACGCCATCTCCTGGTACTTGATGCCCGGGCCGGTGGCGTCGGCATCGGCGCAGCGCACGCGCACGAACTTCACGTCGGCCTGCGTCTGCTGCGCGCTGCTGAGGTGGAAGCGGATGCGATCGCCCGCGCGCACGCTGAGTTGGTCGGGGTAGCCGACGAAGGCGTTGGTCTCGATGGGAAAGGTCATGGTGGAGGAATGCGGTGCGTGCGTGAGGCTCAGTCGATGTCCAGCGCAGTGCCGGCGAGTGCCTGCCAGCGCAGCTTGAAGACATGCCACTCGGCCTCGTCCAGCGACGTGAAGACCACGTCGTGGAAGACCTTCACCTTCTGCCCGCGCTCGTCGGGCATCTGCGCCAGTGCCCAGCGGCGGCCGGGCTCGACCGTCAGCAGCAGGTAGCGACCCGGAAAGGCGCCCCAGCGCATGCGGTGCAGCAGCTTGCGCAGCTCTTCGCTGTGGGGGCCTCGGATGTTGCGGCGGAACTCGCTGGCGAGCTCGGTGCGGCTCGGGTCCAGCACATAGCGCGCGGCCTGGGGGTCGCTGGTGTGGTCCATCATGGTCAGGGCGGTGTCTTGCCGGGGGACGCCGGCTGGTTGCGAAGCGCCAGCAGCTCGGCCGCGCGCTCGGGGTTGTGGTCGATCTCGGTGAGCACCTTCACGAAGTTGCGTCCGCCCTCGACCAGGTCGTCGCGGATGGCCTGCGTGACCAGGGCCACGTCGCGGGCCTGCAGGCCCTTGAGGACGTTCATGTGCTGGTGCTCTGCGTCGTAGCTGGGATGGCCGTGCGGGTACAGGAAGTTGAGCATCGGCCCCACCTGCACCCAGATGCGGTCGAGCAACTCGGTGAGCTGCGGCATGCCCGAGCGGCGGTAGATGCCGAAGTGGAAGTCGAAGTTGTGCTGCAGCGCGGCGCGATAGTCGCGCGTCTTTTCCGCCCGCATCAGCAGCCGGTGCGACTCGGTCAGCTGCCGGATCGCGGCATCGTCGAGCAGCGGGATGGCCCGCTCGGCGGCCAGCGGCTCCAGCGCCAGCCGGATGTCGCGCAACTCCAGGTACTCGGCCAGGCTCAGCTGCCGCACGCGGATGAAATAGCCTTCCTTCATCTCCAGGGCGCGGTCGCGCACCAGCTGGATCAGGGCCTCGCGCACGGGCGTCTCGCTGGTGCCGATCTCCTTGGCCAGTTCGCGGATCTTGAGCCGCTGCCCGGGCTGGAAGACCGCGGACATGAGCTTCTCGCGCAGGCTTTCGTAGATCTGGCTGGCGAGGTTGGTTCGGCCGACGACGTTGAGACCAGGGGTGGACATGTTCATCTCTGTGGGGCTGCGAAGAAAGCCGCCGGGGCGGCGGCGCAGCGAGTATCGGGGCCGCTGCGCACCGCCTGCCCGGCCTTGCGACTCAGCGGCCCAGCCAGGCGATCCAGCGGTCGCGCAGCATCTGGCGGTTGTTGCCGATCCACTCGTAGTCGGCCACGATCAGCTTGTCGAAGTTCTCGGCCGAGGTGGCCAGCATGGCGCGCCGCTCGGGCGGGAACAGGTTGGCGGTCTTGGCGCTGCCGGTGTCGTAGCTGACGGCATCGACGAACTTCACGTGCTGCTCGGGCGGCAGGCTGTAGAAGAAATCGAGGTAGGCCATGGCGGCCTTGGGGTGCGGCGCCCCCTTGGGAATGGCCATGTAGCCCACGTCGCGGATGGCGCCGTCCCACGACACGGCCAGCGGCACCTTGGCGTTGATCAGCGAGATCAGGCGGCCCGAATAGCCCATGGTCATGACCACCTCCTTGCTGCGCATGGTCTGCTGGAGCTGGTCGCCGCTCTTCCACCACACGGCGATGCTGGGGCGCAGCTTGTCGAGCTTCTTGTAGGCGCGGTCCAGGTCGAGCGGGAAGAGCTTGTCGGGCGCGACGCCATCGGCCAGCAGGGCGGCCACGGGCACCCACCATTCGCGGTCGCCGGTGTCGGGCAGGCCGCGCGGGCCGGGGAATTTGGCGGTGTCCCAGAAGTCGGCCCAGGTCCTGGGGCCCTTGCCGTCCTTGAAGACCTCGGTGTTGTAGCCGATCTGCATGCCGCCCACGGTGCGCATCACGCCATAGGGCGTGCAGGCGCCCTTGACGCCGTTGGCCGTCACGCTGGGCAGCTTGCTGCAGTCGATGGGCTGCAGCAGGTCCTTCTTCTGCACCAGGTCGGGCGGGGTGGCGGTCACGATGTCGAACTCCATGCCGCCGCTGCGCGACATGGCCTGCACCTTGGCCCACTGGTCGGGCACCTCGATGGCGGCGGGGATCACGTCCACGCCCTTGGCCTTGGAGAAGGGTGTGTAGAAGGACTGCACCAGCGCCTTCTCGATCAGACCGCCGGTGGTGGCGATCACCAGTTCCTTCTCGAGGGCCTGGGCCGAGGCGCCAGCGGCACCGAGCAGCGCCGCGCCGCCGAGGACGAGCGCGCGGGCGCCCTTGCGTGGATCGAGCCAATTCATCATCACGAACTCCTTGCGAGTGAAGACCAGGGATAGGGAGAGAAGGCAGGGGGCTCAGCGGCTGCGCCGCCGGGCCTCCATGACGCGCAGCAGCGCGGCGGCGACGAGCACCGCGATCGACAGCAGGGTCAGCAGCGTCGCGATGGCGGGAATGACCGGCGTGAGGTTCTGCTCGATGTCCTCGAACATCCGGCGCGGCAGCGTGCGCTGGCGCACGCTGGAGACGAAGAAGGACACCACCGGCTCGTCGAAGGAGATGATGAACGCGAACAGCGCACCGCTCAGCAGGCCCGGCACGATCAGCGGCAGCGTCACCAGGAAGAAGGCGCGCAGCCGGCTTGCGCCGCAGCTCATCGCGGCCGACTCCAGATCGGGGTCCACGCGCGAGAGCGCCGCCGAGACGGTAAAGACCACGAAGGGCAGCGCCAGCACGGTGTGCGCGGCCACGAAGCCGGTCATCGTGCCCACCACGCCCAGGCGCTGGTAGAACAGGTAGCAGGCCACCGCCACCGCGATGTGTGGCGCGATCACCGGGCCGATGACCATGAGCTGCGTGGCCGGGCGCAGGCGCGCGGCGCCGCGCACGATGGCATACGCCACCATGGTGCCGATCACGACCGAACAGACCATGGTGAGCGCGGCCACGCGCAGGCTCAGCAGGGCGGCGCGCTGCCACTGGGGATCGGCGAAGAACTCCTCGTACCAGTGCAGCGTGAAGCCGCGCGGCGGGAACTCGAGGTAGTCCGCCGGGCTGAAGGACATCGGCACGATGATCAGCGTGGGCAGCATGATGAACAGCACCACCAGCCACACGTAGACGCGCAGCGAAAGGCTGCCCAGGTCGAAGGGCGCCCGGTTGCGACGGGCCGGTGGGACGCTCGGGGTGTCGGTCATGCGCCGCCTCCCATCAGACGGTTGAAGCTCACGGCCTTGTTGAAGACCATCGTCAGGGTGGCGACGACCACCATCAGCACGCCGATCAGCGCGGCGGCGAAGGGCCAGTCGAGCATCTCGCGCACCTGCTGCGACACCAGCGTGGCGATCATCAGCTCCTGCGGGCTGCCCACCAGCGCGGGCGTGACGAAGAAGCCCAGCGCCGAGAGGAAGACCATCAGGCAGCCGCTCCAGATGCCGGCCCGGCTCATGGGCAGCAGCACCTCGAAGAAGGCGCGCCGGCGGTTGGCGCCCAGCATGGCCGCCGCCCGCATGTAGTCGTCGGGAATGTTCTTGAGCGCCGAGTAGATCGGCAGGATCAGGAAGGGCAGCAGCACATGGGCCATGGCCAGCACGACAGCGCCCTCGGTGTAGAGCAGCTTCATGGGCTCGCCCGTCAGGCCCAGCCACTGCAGGGCGTTGTTGACGATGCCGTCGCGGCGCAGCAGCACGATCCATGCCGCGGTGCGCACCAGCACGCTGGACCACAGCGGCAGCAGCACGCAGGCCGTCAGGAGCAGTGCGACCGCGCCTTTCACGCGCGTCATCATGTAGGCGATGGGAAAGCCCAGCACCAGCGCCAGCACGGTGGTGAGCAGACTGATCCATCCGGTGCGCACCATCACCCGCAGATAGACGGGGTTGTCGAACACACGGGCGTAGTTGTCCAGCGTGGGGTGCGGCTCCAGCACGCTGAGCGACAGCAGGCTCAGCAGCGGATACAGGAAGACGATGAGCAGCAGCGCAAAGAAAGGCGCAAGCAGCAAAGCCGTCCAGCCACCACTGAGCTGCCGGCCGCCCAGCCAGAGCCGGCGCAGCGGCGACGGTGGCGCCAGGGCCGATGCCGCCACGGGAGGGGCGACGGCGCTCATGCAGTGGCCGCCTCTTCGCCATAGACGCGTAGCGCCTCAGGCGACCAGCGCAGGCCGACCTGGTCGCCGGCCTGCACGTTCACCCGGCTCGGGTCGGACAGGCGGGCGCGCAGCTCGGTGCCGTCGTCCAGGTTGGCGATGCACAGCACGGTGGAACCGCTGTAGATCACGCCGGCCACGCGGGCGCGCAGTGCGGACGGGTCTTCGGGGTTCACCAGCGCGATCTGCTCCGGCCGCAGCGCCGCCACGCCCCGGCCGCCCGCAGCGTCCAGGCCCACCAGTGCTTGCGCCCCCACCTCGCAGTGGTGCGTGCCGCCCGGCAGCTGCACCGTGGCCACCTCGCCACGCAACGGCCCCACGCCGACGGGGATGAAGTTGGTCTCGCCGATGAAGCCGGCGACGAAGCGGTTGCGCGGCCGTTCGTACAGCGCCTTGGGCTCGTCCAGCTGCTGGATGCGGCCCTGGTTGAGGATGGCGACGCGGTCGGCCATGGTCAGCGCCTCGCCCTGATCGTGGGTCACGAAGACCACGGTGATGCCCAGCTGCGATTGCAGGCGCTTGATCTCCAGCTGCATCTCCTCGCGCAGGTTCTTGTCGAGGGCGCTGAGTGGCTCGTCCATCAGCAGCACCTTCGGCCGGTAGACGATGGCGCGGGCAAGGGCCACGCGCTGCTGCTGCCCGCCCGACAGTTGGGCCGGCATGCGCGCGCCCAGGCCGGCGAGCCGCACGGTGGCCAGTGCCTGCTCGGCCAGGCGGTGGCGCTCGCCTTTGGCCACGCCGCGCATCTTGAGGCCGAAGGCCACGTTGTCCAGCACCGTCAGGTGCGGGAACAGCGTGTACTTCTGGAAGACCATGCCCAGGTTGCGATGGTTGGCCGGCAGGTAGGTCACGTCGCGACCGTCGATGGCGATCTGGCCGGCATCGGGCAGCTCGAAGCCGGCGATGCTCATGAGGATGGAGGTCTTGCCGGAGCCGCTGGGCCCGAGCAGCGCCAGGAACTCGCCCGGACGGACCTGCAGCGAGACATCGTCCACGGCGCGGACGGCACCGAAGCGCTTGGCCAGCCGCGTGATCTCGATGGAGGCGCCGCCGACAGGGTCGGCCGTGCCGGCGGGCGTGGGACGGGGGGCGGATGCCATCTGCATCTCTCCTTCAATCATGGAGTCCGGCAACGTCATCGGGACCCGAAGCGCCGGGACACGGCGGCGAAGGCGGCGTCGGTGGCTTCGAGTGCCTGGTCGATGTCGGCCTCGGTGTGCGCGAGCGAGAGGAACATGTTGTGGCGGGGATGCAGGTAGACCCCGCGGCGCAGGGCCTCGACGGTGAAGGCCGAGCCCTTCTCGAAGGCCGGATCGTCCTCGAACAGGATCAGCGGCAGCGCGGCCGGGCCGGTCTGGCGCACCGGCATGCCGTGGCTGGCGGCCTGGGCCGCGATGCCGTCGCGCAGGCGCTGGCCCATGGCCTGCACATGGCCGACCACGTCCTGCGCATCGGCCACGTCCAGCGTGGCCAGGCTGGCCGCCATGGCCACGCCGCCCGACCAGAAGGAGCCTGTCGCATAGATGCGGGAGGCGGCATCGCGCAGGCTGTCCACGCCGGTGACGGCCGCCAGGGCGTAGCCGTTGGCGATGGACTTGCTCCAGGCGCACAGGTCGGGCCGCACGCCCACCGTCTCCCAGCTGCCACCGGCATGCACGCGCATGCCCGCACGCACCTCGTCCACGATCAGGGCTGCTCCGGCCTTGTCGCACAGCTGGCGGGCGTGGCGGGCGAACGCAGGGGTGGGCAGTTCCTGGTCGACGCCCAGGTCGTGCTTGAAGGCGGCGCACACGATGGCGGCCAGGTCGTCGCCGGCCTTGGCCACGGCCGCGTCCAGGCTCGCCGTGTCGTTGTAGGTGTAGTGGATGAGGTGCGCCCGGTCCTCGGCCGTGATGCCCACCGGCACCGGCGTGCACCACGGGTCGGCGCCGTGGTAGGCCTTGGTCGCCACCAGCACCTTGCGCTTGCCGGTGGCGGCGCGGGCCACCATCAGGCAGATGGTGGTGGCGTCGGTGCCGTTCTTCTGGAACAGCGCCCAGTCCGCATGCGCGGTACGCGCCACGAAGCGCTCGGCCAGCTCGACGAAGCGCTCGGTCGGGCCGTTGAGGCAGTCGCCCAGCGCCTGCTGGCGACGGGCCGCCTCGTCCACCTGCGGATGGGCATGGCCCAGCAGGTTGGGGCCCCAGCTGCACATGAAGTCGATGTACTCGCGGCCATCGACGTCCCACACGCGGCAGCCCTGCCCGCGGGCGAAGTACTGCGGATAGCCCGCCGGCAGCTGCGCCGCATTCAGGTGCCCGGTCATGCCGCCCGGCACCACCTTGAGGGCGCGCTGGCGCAGAAGTTGGTCGCGCTCGCCGACGGTGGCGCTGGAGGTTTCGGAAGACATGGAAAGAAGCCTTGGGTTGTCGTCGATTTCGACCGTAGGATATATCATGTTTCATGTAACGCAATAGCCCCTGAACGCCGCGGGCGCTTTTTTCCAACGCAAGGAGACTTGAATGGCCCTTCTGTTCGGCGCCCTCGCCGATGACCTGACCGGCGGCATGGAGCTCGCCGCCATGCTTGTGGCCCAGGGAGTGCGCTGCGGCTTCGTGACGCATCCCTCCGAACTGGACGCGCTGCCCGCCGACATCGAGGCGGCCGTCATCGCCGGCAAGACGCGCGTGGTACCGGCGCAGGACGCGGTGCGGGCCTTTGCCGGCGGTGCCCGGGCGCTGCAGGCGCGCGGCGCCCGGCAGCTCTTCTTCAAGTACTGCGCCACCTTCGACTCCACCGACGCCGGCAACATCGGCCCCTGCGCCGACCTGCTGCGCGAGATGACGGCGGCGCGCTTCACGGCCTTCTGCCCCTCCTTTCCGGAGGCGGGCCGCCGCGTGTTCCAGGGCCACCTGTTCGCGGACGACATGCTGATCTCGGAGTCGCCCAAGCGCTTCGATCCGCTCACGCCCATGCTCGACCCCAGCCTCGTGCGCACGCTGCAGCGACAGACAGCGACGAAGGTGGGGCTGCTGCCCCAGCAGGTGGTGCATGCCGGGCTGGAGGCGATGCGCGCGCATGTGGCGCAGTTGCAGGCCACGGGCGTGGGCTTCGCCATCACCGATGCCGCCGAGCCGGACGACCTGGCGGCGCTCGCGGCCCTGACCTGGGACTGGCCGCTGATGACGGGCAATTCGTCGATCGGCGCCTACTACCCCGCGCACTGGCGCCGCAACGGCTGGCTGACGTCCGCCCCGGCCGACCCGGCGCTGCCGGCCGTGGAAGGCCCCGCGGTCGTCCTGGCCGGCAGCTGCGCCGGCCGCTCGATCGAGCAGCTGCGTGCCTTCGCCGAGCAACGCCCGGTGCTCTGGATCGACATGGTCCGCGCGCTGGAAGGCGCCGACGTGGTGGGCGAAGCGCTTGCCTGGGCGCTGCCCCTGCTCGCGGCGGGCCCGGTGGCCATTGCCACTTCGGCCGATGCGGCCGAGGTCGAACGTGTGCAGGCCCGCGCGGGCAAGCTGGGCGCCGCCGCCCTGGCCGAGGAGGTGCTGGGCCGCCTGGCCCTGCGGCTGCGCGATGCGGGCGTGCGGCGCTTCGTCATCTCCGGCGGCGAGACCTCCGGCGCCGTGCTCCGGCACCTGGCCGTCACCCGCCTCACCGTGGGCGCCTACGAAGGCCCTGGCGTGGCCCGCGCGGTGACCGACGACCCCGGCGAGGGCCGGCTCGCGCTGTGCCTCAAGTCCGGCAAGCTGGGGCCCGTCGACATGCTGCTGCCCATGCTCCAGGGCATGGCCTCCGGCGGATAGGCCGCATGCCATCCGCAGTCCCGTACCGACCTCCACCCCTTCAGCAGAAAGCCGATCCGATGACGACTCCCATCGACACCCCGATCTCCGAGGACGCTCTTCGCCAGGCCCTCGCCGACGGCTACCGCCGTCTGGCCGAACTCGGCCTCAACACCGGCAGCGCCGGCAACATCAGCTGCCGCTTCGACGGCGGCGCGCTGATCAGCCCTTCCGGCGCGGATGCCCACAGCATCGACGCGCAGGCCATCGTCTCGATCGCCATGGATGGCGAGAACCGCTCGTCGGGCATCCCGTCCAGCGAATGGTCCATGCACACGGCCATCTACCGGCACTATCCGCAGGCCATGGCGGTGGTGCATACCCATTCGGACGCCTGCGTGGCCCTGTCGGCCCAGCGCAGGCCGCTCCCGGCCTTCCACTACATGCTGGCGGGCTTCGGCGGCGACGAGGTGCCCTGTGCCACGTACGCCACCTTCGGCACCGACGCCCTGGCGCAGTCGGCGGTCGACGCGCTGGCCGGCCACACGGCCTGCCTGTTGGCCAACCATGGAATGATCTGCCATGCGGTCTCCATCGAGAAGGCCGTCGCCAATGCGGCCAAGCTGGAGACGCTGGCGCGCCAGTACTGGATGAGCGCCCAACTGGGTGCTCCCGTGGTGCTGGATGCGGCAGAGATGGCAACGGTGCGCGACCGCTACCGCAGCTACGGTAAGGCGAGGCTGCCGCGCGGCGCCGGCGCCGCCTGAGCAGGGGCCGTGCCTTCCGGAAGAACGATGGCGCTCAGGGCAGCCGCACGGTGCCCTGGATGACCACGCCGGGCTCGCGCGGCGCCGGGTAGACGGGCACCGGCACGGGCACATAGGCCGGCGCGGGCGCCGGGCGGTAACCCACAGGTCCGCCGTCCTTGCATTTGCGCTTCTCGTCGAAGTCGCCGTTCTTCTTCCACTTGCGCTCGATCTTGCAGGGGCCGTCCCAGTAGGTCTCCTTGTGGCCGGGACCATGGCCCTTGCCATGGCCGCGACCGTGGGGCGGATCGGCCAAGGCAAGCGTGGGAGCGAGGAGCAGGCTACCGGCGAGGCAGGCGAGCAGGCGATGTGTTGTCATGATGGGAGCGGGGTGACGACTTCTTGCGCCGCCGAGGATATCGGCGCGCGCCGGCGGGGGAGTCGGCAAAGTTCGACCGCCGGCATCGGACAAGGCCACCCGAATGTCCGGCGCCGCGATCCCTCCACCGCTGACGCGCCGGCCCGACACGCTCCCGCGTCGCGCGTTCCTTCAGGCGCCGTCCGGCAGCACGTCCCACGCGACCGACAGGCGCATCGACTCGCCCTTGCGCAACAGTCGCAGCCCCTCCTGTCCCGGCAGATGGAAGGCGTCGATGGGATGGGTGATCGGCTCCAGGCAGAAGGCCTCACCCTGTGGTGGACGGTAGACGAGGCAGTGGCCCTCCCCGCCGCGCACGGCCGGCTCGATCTGCCGCAGCTGCACCTGAAGCCCCCGCCCAGGCCAGTGCACCGTGGCGACGCCGTCCCAGCCGAAGAAGGCGTTGTCGATGAAGCTGCCATGGGCCGGCATGCCGGTGGGCAGGTTCCAGTCGGCCGGCAGCGTGGTGCTGCGGCCGGTGGGGATCGGATCGGCCCCGCTCAGCCACACGCCCTGCACCGCCGCCTGGATGCGCGTATCGGCCGCGCGCACGAACCATGGATGCAGGCCCAGGCCGTAGGGCAGCGGCTCGTCGCCTTCATGGCGCACCTCGACCCGTTGGTCCAGGCCATGCTCGCGTAGCCGCAGCACCTGCCGCGCGACGAAGCGGTAGGGGCTGCCGCCGAAGCCATCGGAGTGCAGCGTCATCTCGATCTCGCCCGGGCCCGTCTGCCGCAGCTGCCAGGGCTGCAGCCAGCCGTCGCCATGGATCGGATAGGGCTCGCCCACGCGATTGGGTTGCATGGCATGGAAGCGACCCGCCGCCTCGAAACCGCCCTGCGCGATGCGGTTGGACCACGGCACCATCGCGAAGGAGGCCTGGCGGTAGAGGTCGTCGCTGCCATCCCAGGGGCGCCACAGGTCCATTGGCGCCCCTTGCGGCGGCAGCCACTGCCAGGCGGCCACGGCGCCGCCGCGCGAGGGCACGACCGCCAGCCGCTGGCCGGCATGCTGCAGCCAGTGGCGGCCCTGGACGTCGGCCATGGACGCCACGCTGTCGGCACCGTGGACCGGATCGGGGGACGATGCCGGCGAGCCGGCGATCTCGGAGACGTTCATGCGGCAACTCCAAAGGCATGGGCCGGCAGGCCGGCCACGTTCATCGGCACGGCGAAGAGCCCACCCGCCAGAGGCTCGGCATGCAGTGCCACCTCGTCCAGGCCCACGCGCGCGGTCGTGATGTAGAGCGTGCGCAGGTCCTCGCCGCCGAAGGCGCAGTGCGTGACCTGGCTGGCGGGCACGGCGATGCGGTCCAGCTCCTCGCCCGTGTCGGGGTCGTGGGCGCTGACGCAGCCGCCGCCCCAGTGCGCGATCCACAGGCGCCCCAGCGCATCGACCGTCATGCCGTCGGGATGGCCATCGCCCGCGCCGAAGGTCAACCAGGGGCGAAGCGGCACACGCGGGCCGCTGACGGGGTCCACCTCGCAGGCCAGCACATGCCGGCCCACCGTGTCGTTCACATACATGCGCCGCCCGTCCAGCGACCAGGCCGGACCGTTGGTCACGCGCAAGCCCAGCAGCAGACGGTCGCAGCGGCCCGCCTCGTCGTAGCAGTACAGGTGGCCAGTGGGCTGGCGGGCGTCGAAATCCATGCTGCCGGCCCAGAAGCGGCCATGCCGGTCGCAGCGGCCGTCGTTGAAGCGGTTGCTGGCCGGTTCGCCCGCGGGCCGGTGCAGGTAGACCGGCCCCGAGCCCGGTGCGTCGGGATCGAAGTGCGCCATGCCCCGACGCAGCGCCAGCATCAGGCCGGCGCCGTCGCGCCGCTCGGCCACGGCCGAGACCTCTTCGTCGAACTGCCAGCACAGGGCTTCGCCATCGGCCGGGCGCCAGCGGAAGAGTCGGTGCGACAGGATGTCCACCCACCACAGCGCCCGGCGGCGCGGCGACCACAGGGCGCCCTCGCCCAACTGGGCGCGGGCATCGAGGACGCACTGCGCCCGGCCGGCATGCAGCGGCGCGCCGCTGGCGGCAGGCAAGAAGGAAGAAGTCATGCAGGGAGCCTCATCGCGCGGTGTCGCGTCTGTCTCGTCGTTTGTCTCGTCGTTTGTCTCGTCGTTTGTCTCGTCTTGACGCCGTCGATGCTAGCCGGGCATATTGATGAGCATTGCATGATTTCTTTGCCTCATTCGATACACAAATGAATATCCCATCTTCGAACACCGCTGGCGCCGGTTTGGCCCGCTACCCGGGCCTTCAGGGCCGCCGCGCCTTCGTCACCGGGGGCGGCAGCGGCATCGGCGCCGCCATCGTGGGCGAGCTGGCCCGCCAGGGCATGCAGGTCGCCTTCATCGACATCGCCGAGGCGCCCAGCCGGACGCTGGCGGAATCGCTGGCGGCCGATGGCCTGCCGGCGCCCTGGTGGCGGCGCTGCGACGTGCGCGACGTGCCCGCGCTGCAGGCCGCCATCGCCGACGCGGCCACGGCACTGGGCGACTTCCATGTGCTGGTCAACAACGTGGCGAGCGACGACCGGCACACGCTCGAATCGGTGACGCCGCAGTACTACGACGAGCGCATGGCCATCAACGAGCGGCCGGCCTTCTTCGCGATCCAGTCCGTGGTGCCCGGCATGCGCCGGCTGGGCGGCGGATCGGTGGTCAACCTGGGCTCGACCGGCTGGCAGGGCAAGGGCAGCGGCTATCCCTGCTATGCCATCGCCAAGTCGTCGGTGAACGGGCTGACACGCGGGCTGGCCCGCACGCTGGGGCAGGACCGCATCCGCATCAACACGGTCTCGCCGGGCTGGGTGATGACCGAGCGGCAGATCGCGCTCTGGCTGGATGCCGAGGGCGAGAAGGAGCTCGCCCGCAACCAGTGCCTGCCCGACCGTCTGGCGCCGCAGGACATCGCGCACATGGTGGCCTTCCTGGCCAGCGATGCGGGGCGCATGTGCACGGCGCAGGAGTTCACGGTGGATGCGGGGTGGGTTTGAAGATCGGCGGCAACGCCAGCGGCGTGGCGAATCGGGCGCCCGCGGCCCCTCACCCTGCCTCTCCCCAGCGGGGAGAGGAGCAAGGCGGGGTCAGGGACTGAGGCCGTAGACGGGCCTGCAGGCGGTGCGCAGCGCCTGCATCAGCAGCGTGGCGCCGGGCGACAGCTGCCGGTCGGTGCGGGTGATGAGGCCGAAGTCGTCCATGTGGCAGGGCATGTCCAGCGGCAGGATGCTCAGGATGCCGTGCCCCGCGTAGTAGCGCGCCACCTCGGTGGCCATGACGCACAGCATGTCGCTCTGCTGCAGCATGCGGGTGATGAAGAGCAACGCCGCCGTCTCCACCACGTCGAAGGGCGGCGCCAGGCCGGCCTCCTGGAACATCAGGTCGAAACGGTGCCGCAGCACGCTGCCTGCGGGCGGCACGATCCAGGGCCGCGTGGCCACGTCGCCCAGCGTCAGCCCGGCTGCGCTCGACAGCGGATGCCCGGGCCGCGCCACCGCGCACACGGGCTCGCCCGTCAGCGGTTCGTAGCGCAGGTTCGACTTGTCGTCGTCGGCAAAGATGCGCGCCACGAGGATGTCCAGCCGGCCCTGGCGCAGGTAGTCGACCAGCACCGGGCTGGTCTCGATCTCCAGCACCACGCGCAGACTGGGCTGCTCGCGCTTCACGGCCGCCACCGCCTGCGGCAGCAGCGCGAGGCCGGGTGAGGTGATCGCGCCCACGCCCACCTGGCCGTAGCGGCCGGCCTTGAGCGACATCAGCTCCTCGTGCGCCTGGTTGAGGCTCGCCAGCGCCTGGCGGGCATGGCGGATCATGGTCTCGCCGTACCAGGTGGGCCGCATGCCTCGCGGCAGGCGCTCGAACAGCGGCACCTCCAGCACGTCCTCCAGGTCCTTGAGCAGCTTGCTGGCCGCGGGCTGCGTGATGTTGAGCGCGCGGGCGGCGGCGTGGATGTTGCCCTCGTCGGCCAGCGCCGTGAGCAGCAGCAGTTGCCGCGTCTTGAGGCGGGCGCGCAGGAACCAGTGCGGGTTGGATGTCGAGGGGCTGGTCATCAAGGAAGGAATGGTGGTGTCGCCAACGGGCGGCGAGGGTTTGTGCGAATGCTCCTATTGATATCCATTCTCTTCAAAAAACCATTGGATGGATATTTTTTTGCTTCATACACTGCCCTCACGTTCGATGCGGTGCGGGTGCGCCGCACGGCGCCCACAACACCATCGATTCCTTCATCAGGAGACAACCCATGCGCCCCTCTCGTCGTCAGCTCGTCGCCCTGGCCGCCGGCCTGCCCCTCGCCATGGCGCTGCCCAGTGCCGCCTGGGCGCAGAAGAAGATCGTGCTCGGCTTCAGCCAGGTGGGCGCCGAAAGCGAATGGCGCACCGCCAATACGGAATCGATCAAGTCGGCCGCCAAGGACGCAGGCATCGAGCTCAAGTTCTCCGACGCGCAGCAGAAGCAGGAAAACCAGATCAAGGCCATCCGCGCCTTCATCGCACAGAAGGTGGACGTGATCGCCTTCTCGCCGGTGGTCGAGACCGGCTGGGACAACGTGCTGCGCGAGGCCAAGGCCGCCAAGATCCCGGTGGTGCTGACGGACCGCGCCGTCAACACCAAGGACACCTCGCTCTACGTCACCTTCATGGGCTCCGACTTCGTCGAGGAAGGCCGCAAGGCCGGCCGCTGGCTGGTGGACAAGATGAAGGACCAGAAGGGCGAGGTGCGCATCGTCGAACTGCAGGGCACCGTGGGCTCGGCCCCGGCCATCGACCGCAAGAAGGGCTTCGAGGAAATCATCAAGGCCGATCCCAAGTTCAAGATCGTGCGCTCGCAGACCGGCGACTTCACCCGCGCCAAGGGCAAGGAGGTGATGGAAGCCTTCCTGAAAGCCGAGGGCAAGAACGGCATCAACGTGCTCTACGCGCACAACGACGACATGGCCATCGGCGCCATCCAGGCCATCGAGGAAGCGGGCCTGAAGCCGGCCAAGGACATCACCATCATCTCCATCGACGCCGTCAAGGGCGCCTTCGAGGCCATGATGGCCGGCAAGCTCAACGTGTCCGTCGAATGCTCACCGCTGCTGGGGCCGCAGCTGATGACGGCGGTGAAGGACATCGTGGCCGGCAAGCCGGTGGCCAAGCGCATCGTGACGGAGGAAGGCATCTTCCCGATGGAAACCGCCGCTGCCGAGTTTCCAAAGCGGAAGTACTGAACAACCCCCATGCCGCTTCGCGGCTCCCCCTTCTCTCGCTTCGCGGGAAGGGGGCGCACCCAGCGGCCTGGCGGAGCCAGATCCGCGGGTGCCCTGGCAGGCGCTGCGAGCGCCCCGGCCCCTCACGCTGTCCAGTTCGAACAACACCACTCAGAGAGACAACCCATGCGCCGCGTCTTCATCCGTCACCTTCTTGCCGCAGCGGCTGCGCTGACGGCCTTCGGCCCGCTGGCCGCGCACGCCCAGGACAAGGGCCTGGTCGGCATCGCCATGCCCACCAAGTCCTCGGCACGATGGATCGCCGATGGCGACAACATGGTCAAGGTGCTGAAGGACCGGGGCTACAAGACCGACCTGCAGTACGCCGAGGACGACATCCCCAACCAGCTGGCGCAGATCGAGAACATGATCACCCGCGGCGCCAAGGTGCTGGTGATCGCCTCCATCGACGGCACCACGCTCGGCAAGGCGCTGCAGAACGCGGCCGACCGGGGCATCAAGGTCATCGCCTACGACCGGTTGATCCGCAACAGCAAGAACGTCGACTACTACGCCACCTTCGACAACTTCCAGGTCGGCGTGCTGCAGGCCAATTCCATCGTCGACAAGCTCGGCCTCAAGCAGGGCAAGGGCCCCTTCAACATCGAGCTGTTCGGCGGCTCGCCCGACGACAACAACGCCTTCTTCTTCTACGACGGGGCGATGAGCGTGCTCAAGCCCTACATCGACAGTGGCAAGCTGGTGGTGCGTAGCAAGCAGATGGGCATGGACAAGGTGGGGACGCTGCGCTGGGACGGCGCGGTGGCGCAGGCCCGCATGGACAACCTGCTGTCGGCCTTCTACGGCAACGCCCGCGTCGACGCCGTACTCTCGCCCTATGACGGGCTGTCCATCGGCATCCTCTCCTCGCTCAAGGGCGTGGGCTACTGCACCGCGCAGCAGCCCTGCCCCGTGGTGAGCGGGCAGGACGCGGAGGTGCCCTCGGTCAAGTCGATCCTGCGCGGCGAGCAGTCCTCTACCGTGTTCAAGGACACGCGCGAGCTGGCCAAGGTCACGGCCGACATGGTCGACGCCGTGGTCTCGGGCAAGCAGCCCCAGGTCAACGACACCAAGACCTACAACAACGGCGTCAAGGTGGTGCCGTCGTACCTGCTCAAGCCCGTGAGCGTGGACAAGAGCAACTGGGAACAGGTGCTCGTGGGCAGCGGCTACTACAAGGCCGCGCAGTTCAAGTAAGGCTCAGCCGGCGCTCATGAACCGCGTCACCGCAAGCGCCCGCCGAAGCCCTTCTCCCCTTGTGGGAGAGGGAGCCCCACTGCCATGAGTCTTCTTCTGGAGATGCGCCACATCCGCAAGACCTTTCCCGGGGTCGTGGCCCTGGACCGGGTGGAGCTGGGTGTGCAAGCCGGGCAGATCCATGCTCTGGTGGGCGAGAACGGCGCCGGCAAGTCCACGCTGATGAAGGTGCTGAGCGGCGTCTATCCGCACGGCGAGTACGAGGGCGACATCGTCTACGACGGCCAGGTGCAGCGCTTCGGCGGCATCCACGACAGCGAGCGCGCCGGCATCATCATCATCCACCAGGAGCTGGCGCTGGTACCCATGCTCTCCATCGCGGAGAACCTGTTCCTGGGTAACGAGGTGGCCCGCGGCGGCGTCATCGATTGGACCGAGGCGCACCGGCGAACCCGCGAGCTGCTGGCCAAGGTGGGCCTGAAGATGTCGCCCGAAACGCCGGTGGGCGAGCTGGGCATCGGCCAGCAGCAACTGGTGGAGATCGCCAAGGCGTTGGCCAAGCAGGTGCGCCTGCTGATCCTGGACGAGCCCACCGCCAGCCTCAACGAGAACGACAGCGCCGCCCTGCTGGACCTGCTGATGGAGCTGCGCGTGCAGGGCATCACCTGCATCCTGATCTCGCACAAGCTCAACGAGATCGCCCGCGTGGCCGACGCCGTCACGGTGCTGCGCGACGGCAGCAGCGTGCAGACCCTCGACTGCAGCGCCGCACCGGTGGACGAGAACGAGGTGATCCGCGCCATGGTCGGCCGCGCCATGGCCGACCGCTACCCGCCGCGCACACCGAACATCGGCGACGTGGGCTTCGAGGTGCGGGACTGGCATGCGCACCATCCGCAGCGGCCCGATCGCCCTTTCCTGCAGGACCTGAACCTGCACGTACGCCGCGGCGAGGTGGTGGGCATCGCCGGCCTGATGGGCGCCGGCCGCACCGAGTTCGCCATGAGCGTGTTCGGCCGCAGCTGGGGCCAGCGCGTCGCAGGCACCGCACGCATCGACGGCCGCGAGGTGGACGTGAGCACCGTCGGCAAGGCCATCGCCCAGGGCCTGGCCTACGTGACCGAGGACCGCAAGGGCGCTGGCCTGGTGCTGGACGAGAGCATCCGCTTCAACACCTCGCTGGCCCACCTGAAGGGTGTCTCCCGTGCCGGCGTGATCGACCCGCTTCAGGACACGGCCGTGGCCGAGCGCTTTCGCCGCGCCCTGCGCATCCGCACGCCCGACGTGCTGCAGAAGACGCTCAACCTGTCGGGTGGCAACCAGCAGAAGGTGGTGCTGGGCAAGTGGCTCTTCACCGAGCCCAGGGTGCTGATCCTCGACGAGCCCACGCGCGGCATCGACGTCGGCGCCAAGTACGAGATCTACACGCTCATCGCCGAGCTGGCCGCCCAGGGCCGCTGCGTGATCGTCATTTCCTCCGAGATGCCCGAGCTGCTGGGCATCACCGACCGCATCTACGTGATGAACGAAGGCCGCTTCGTCGCCGAGATGCCCACGGCCGAGGCCACGCAGGAGCGGATCATGGGCGCCATCGTGCGCGGCCATGGCACCGCGCGCGGGCCGGCGGTCAAGACGGAAGCCCTTGCATGACCGACAACGCCGCATCCCTGCCCCGCGCCGCCGCATCCGCGGCCGCGCCGGCACCTTCCACCGCCGCCTTCCTGCGCCACAACTTCCGCGAGTACGGCATGCTGGTGTGCCTGGTCGCGATCATGGTGCTGTTCCAGGTGCTGACCGACGGCACGCTGATGCAGCCGCTCAACCTCACCAACCTGGTGCTGCAGAACAGCTACATCGTCATCATGGCGCTGGGCATGCTGCTGGTGATCGTGGCCGGGCACATCGACCTGTCGGTCGGCTCGGTCAGCGGCTTCATCGGCGCGCTGGCGGCGGTGCTGATGGTCAACCACGACTGGCCGGTGATCCCCGCGGCGCTGGCCTGCCTGGTGGGCGGCGCGCTGATCGGCGCCGCGCAGGGCTGGTTCGTGGCCTATGCGCGCATTCCCTCCTTCATCGTCACGCTGGCCGGCATGCTGGTGTTCAAGGGCCTGGCGCTGGCGCTGCTGCAGGGCCAGTCGGTGGGGCCCTTTCCCGACACGTTTCAGCGGCTGAGCTCCGGCTTCATCCCCGACGCCTTCGGCAACCAGGGGCTGCGGCTGACCTCGCTGCTGCTGGGCGTGGCCATGGCGGCGTCCTTCGCCATCGCCGGCTGGCGGGCGCGGCAGCGCCAGCAGGCGCACGGCATCGGCGGCGAGCCGGCCGGCTTCTTCGCCGCCAAGACGCTGATCTTCGCGGGCCTGCTGATCGGCTTCGCCTGGATGATGGCCTCCTACCGCGGCCTGCCCAACGTGCTGGTGGTAATGGCGGTGCTGATCGTGCTGTTCGACTTCGTCACCCGCCGCACGGTGCTGGGCCGGCGCGTCTATGCGCTGGGCGGCAACGAGAAGGCGGCGCGGCTGTCGGGCATCGACACCCGGCGGCTGAGCTTCTATGCCTTCGTCAACATGGGTGTGCTGGCGGCGCTGGCCGGGCTGGTGTTCGCGGCGAGGCTCAACACGGCCACGCCCAAGGCGGGGTTGGGCTTCGAGCTGGACGTGATCGCGGCCTGCTTCATCGGCGGCGCCTCGGCTTCGGGCGGCGTGGGCAAGGTCACGGGCGCGGTGATCGGCGCCTTCGTCATGGGCGTGATGAACAACGGCATGTCGATCATGGGCATCGGCATCGACTACCAGCAGGTGATCAAGGGGCTGGTGCTGCTGGCCGCGGTGTTCATCGACGTCTGGCACAAGAACCGCTGAAGCCATGGCTGCTGTCCCCTCTGCCTCCACGGCCCCGGTGCTCGAACTCACCGGCATCGGCAAGCGCTTCGGCAGCGTGCCCGTGCTGCAGGACGTGCAACTGCGCCTGTACCCCGGCGAGATCCATGCGCTGATGGGCCAGAATGGCGCGGGCAAGTCCACGCTGATCAAGGTGCTCACGGGCGTCTTCCCGGCCAACGAAGGACGCATGGTGCTGGCGGGTGCGCCCATCGTGCCGACCTCGCCCGCGCAGGCGCAGGCACTGGGCATCAGCACCGTCTACCAGGAAGTGAACCTCTGCCCGAACCTCTCCGTCGCCGAGAACGTGTTCGCCGGCCGCTACCCGCGCCGCGGCCTGCTGCAGGGCCGGCGCATCGACTGGGCCGCGGTCAACGAGGGCGCGCGCACGCTGCTGGCGCGCGTGGGCCTGGACATCGACGTCACGCGGCTGCTGGCCAGCTATCCGGTGGCGGTGCAGCAGCTGGTCTCCATCGCCCGCGCGCTGGGCGTGGATGCGCGGGTGCTGATCCTGGACGAGCCCACCTCCAGCCTGGACGACGACGAGGTGCGCAAGCTCTTCGAGGTGATGCGTCGGCTGAGGGACGAAGGCCTTGCCATCGTCTTCGTCACCCACTTCATGAACCAGGTGTACGCCGTCTCGGATCGCATCACCGTGCTGCGCAACGGCCGCTTCGTGGGCGAATGGCCGACGGCCGAGTTGCCGGCACCGGCGCTGATCTCGGCCATGGTGGGCCGCGAGCTGGCCGCCGCGCAGGGCCAGTCTGCCGCCCTGCCGCCGGCCGCCGTCGGCGAGACGCCGCTGCTCAAGGCCGAGGGCCTGGGCCAGAAGACCCAGCTGCATCCCATCGACCTGCAGGTGCGCGCGGGCGAGGTGGTCGGCCTGGCCGGCCTGCTGGGCGCGGGCCGAACGGAGCTGGCCCGCCTGCTCTTCGGCCTGGAGCCGGCGGACAGCGGCACGCTGTGGATCGACGGCCAGGCCCGGCGCTTCGGCAGCCCGACCCAAGCCATCGCCGCCGGCCTGGCGCTGTGCCCCGAGGAGCGCAAGACCGACGGCATCGTCGCCGAGCTGTCGTTGCGCGAGAACATTGCCCTGGCCCTGCAGGCCCGGCGCGGCGCGCTGCATTTCATTCCCCATGCCGAGCAGGTGCGCATGGCCGAGCATTACGTCGCGGCGCTGGGCATCAAGACGGCCAGCATCGACACACCCATCGGCCTGCTCTCGGGCGGCAACCAGCAGAAGGCGGTCATCGCCCGCTGGCTGGCCACGGCGCCGCGCCTCTTGATCCTGGACGAGCCCACCCGCGGCATCGACGTGGCCGCCAAGCAGGAAATCATGGAACAGATCCTCCAGCTCGCGAAGGCGGGCATGGCGGTGCTGTTCATCTCTTCCGAGATCAGCGAGGTGGTGCGCGTGGCCCACCGCATCGTCGTGCTGCGCGACCGTGCGAAGGTGGGCGAGCTGCCCGCCGGCAGCAGCGAGGACGACGTGTACGAACTCATCGCCGCGGAGCCGGCGCACTGACATGCCTCCTTCCCTCCTCTCACGACTGATGCAGCACCGCCTTGCCTGGCCGCTGCTCACGCTGGCACTGCTGCTGGCCGTCAACGCCGGCTTCAACCCGGGCTTCCTGCACCTGGAATGGCGCGACGGCCACCTCTACGGCAGCCTGGTCGACATCCTCAACCGCGCGGCGCCGCTGGTGGTGGTGTCGCTGGGCATGACGCTGGTGATCGCCACGCGGGGCATCGACATCTCGGTGGGCGCGGTGGTGGCCATCTGCGCGGCCGTGGCTGCCTGGCTCATCGGCGGCGCGGTCGACGGCCAGAGCGCGCGCTTCGGCCTGCCGCTGGCGGTGGCCGGCGCCCTGGGCGTGGCCCTGCTGTGCGGGCTGTGGAACGGCCTGCTGGTGGGCGCCATCGGCATGCAGCCCATCATCGCGACGCTGATCCTGATGGTGGCCGGCCGCGGCCTGGCGCAGCTGATCACCGACGGTCAGATCCTGACCATCTATTACAAGCCCTTCTTCTTCATCGGCGGCGGCTACCTCTTCGGCCTGCCCTTCTCTGTCTACGTGCCGGCGGCGGTGCTGGCGCTGCTGGGCCTGGCCTGCACCCGCACGGCGCTGGGCCTGTTCATCCAGGCCGTGGGCATCAACCCGACGGCGGCGCGGGTGGCGGGCGTGAAGGCACGCCGGCTGATCATCGGCTGCTATGCGGTGTGCGGGCTGTGCGCCGGCATCGCGGGGCTGCTGATCAGCTCCAACGTCAAGAGCGCGGACGGCAACAACGCCGGCCAGTTGATGGAGCTGGACGCCATCCTGGCCGTGACGCTGGGCGGCACGCTGCTCACCGGCGGGCGCTTCAGCCTGGTGGGCAGCGCCATCGGCGCGCTCATCATCCAGACGCTGACCTATGCCATCTACTCGCTGGGCGTGCCGCCCGAGGTCAACCTGGTGGTCAAGGCGGCCGTGGTGTTCGTCGTGATGCTGCTGCAGTCCGCTGAATTCCGCGCCATGTTGCGCACCCTGGCGGTGCGGCCGGCGCCGCGGGAGCAGCTGCGATGAGCGCCGTGTTGCCCAACGCCCGCGCCGCCGACAAGGCAAGCCCCACGGCGCCGGCACGACCACGCCGCCGGCTCGACCCCAAGTACCTGCCCCTGACCGCCACCATCTCGCTCTTCGCGGCCGTGGTGCTGGCCGGCTCGCTGCGCTACGACGGCTTCTTCTCGCTGCAGGTCTTTTTGAACCTGCTGATCGACAACAGCTTCCTGCTGGTGGTGGCGGTGGGCATGACCTTCGTCATCCTCACCGGCGGCATCGACCTGTCGGTGGGCTCGGTCATCGCCTTCTCGACCATGGTGCTGGCCACGCTGGTGGAGCAGCACGGCTGGAGCCCCGCCCCCGCCATCGCCGTGGTGCTGGTGATGGGCACCGCCTTCGGCGGCTTCATGGGCCTGTTGATCGAGCGATTCCGGCTGCAGCCCTTCATCGTCACGCTGGCCGGCATGTTCCTGGCGCGCGGGCTGTGCTACCTGATCAGCATCGACTCGATCAGCATCACCAGCGAGGCCTATACCGAGCTGGCGCAGCTGCGTGTGCCCTTCTTCGCCGAGACCTCGCTGTCGCTGGGCGCCGTGATCGGCGTGGCGGTGCTGCTGCTCGCCATGTACGTGGCTCACTGCACGCCCTTCGGCCGCACGGTGTACGCCATCGGCGGCAACGAGCATTCGGCCCACCTCATGGGGCTGCCGGTGCGCCGAACGCTGGTGGGCGTGTATGCCCTGTCGGGCCTGTGCTCGGCGCTGGCCGGCGTGCTCTTTACCTTCTACATGCTCTCGGGCTACGGCCTGCATGCCGTGGGGCTGGAGCTGGACGCCATCGCCGCTGTGGTGATCGGCGGCACGCTGCTCAGCGGCGGCGTGGGCTACGTGGCCGGCACGCTGTTCGGCGTGCTGATGCTGGGCGTGATCCAGACCCTCATCGCCTTCGACGGCACCCTGAGTTCATGGTGGACGCGCATCGTCGTCGGCCTGCTGCTCTTTGCCTTCTGCCTGCTGCAGCGCGTGGTGTCGCTGCGTGTCGGCCGCCGCTGAATCCCCTCCTCTTCGAACGTCGCCTCCGTCCTTCTGAAAGCCACCATGTCCGACTCAACCCCCAAGAAGAAGCTGCGCTCCACCGAGTGGTTCGGCCACAACGACAAGAACGGCTTCATGTACCGCAGCTGGATGAAGAACCAGGGCTTCCCCGACCACGAGTTCGACGGCCGGCCGGTGATCGGCATCTGCAACACCTGGTCGGAGCTGACGCCCTGCAACGCGCACTTCCGCAAGATCGCCGAGCATGTGCGGCGCGGCGTGTACGAGGCGGGCGGCTTTCCGGTGGAGTTTCCGGTGTTCTCCAACGGCGAGTCCAACCTGCGGCCCACCGCCATGCTCACGCGCAACCTGGCGGCCATGGACGTGGAAGAGGCGATCCGCGGCAACCCCATCGATGCGGTGGTGCTGCTGGCCGGCTGCGACAAGACCACGCCCGCGCTGCTGATGGGCGCGGCCAGCTGCGACGTGCCGGCCATCGTGGTCTCGGGCGGGCCCATGCTCAACGGCAAGCTCGACGGCAAGAACATCGGCTCCGGCACCTCGGTGTGGCAGCTGCACGAGTCGCTCAAGGCGGGCGAGATCGACCTGCACAAGTTCCTCTCGGCCGAAGCCGGCATGTCGCGCTCGGCGGGCACCTGCAACACCATGGGCACCGCCTCTACCATGGCCTGCATGGCCGAGTCGCTGGGCGTCACGCTGCCGCACAACGCGGCCATTCCGGCGGTGGACGCGCGGCGCTACGTGCTGGCGCACCTGTCGGGCCAGCGCATCGTGCAGATGGCCAAGGACGACCTCACGCTGTCGAAGATCCTCACCCGCCAGGCCTTCGAGAACGCCATCCGCACCAACGCGGCCATCGGCGGCTCGACCAACGCGGTGATCCACCTCAAGGCCATCGCCGGGCGCATCGGCGTGGACCTGGAGCTGGAGGACTGGACGCGGGTCGGCCAGGGCATGCCCACGCTGGTGGACCTGATGCCCTCGGGCCGCTTCCTGATGGAGGAGTTCTATTACGCGGGTGGGCTGCCCGGCGTGCTGCGCCGCATGGGCGAGGCCGGACTGCTGCCGCATCCCGAGGCCCTGACGGTGAACGGCCACAGCCTGTGGGACAACGTGCGCGAGGCGGCCATCCACGACCCCGAAGTCATCCGCCCGCTGGACAAGCCGCTGATCGGCGACGGCAGCATCCGCATCCTGCGCGGCAACCTGTCACCCCGCGGCGCGGTGCTCAAGCCCTCGGCCGCCACGCCGGCCCTGCTCAAGCACCGTGGCCGCGCCGTGGTGTTCGAGAACCTGGAGCACTACAAGGAGCGCATCGTCGACGAAGACCTCGACGTCGACGCCGACTCCGTGCTGGTGCTCAAGAACTGCGGCCCGCGCGGCTATCCCGGCATGGCCGAGGTGGGCAACATGGGCCTGCCCCCGAAGCTGCTGCGCCAGGGCATCAAGGACATGGTGCGCATCTCGGATGCCCGCATGAGCGGCACTGCCTACGGCACCGTGGTGCTGCACGTGGCCCCCGAGGCCGCGGCCGGTGGGCCCCTGGCCATGGTGCGCGATGGCGACTGGATCGAGCTGGACAGCGACGCCGGCCGGCTGCACCTGGACATCTCCGACGAGGAATACGCGAGCCGCATGGCCGACGTGCAGAAAAGCCTGACGCCCCCCGGCGGCGGCTACCGCAAGCTCTATGTGGAGCATGTGCTGCAGGCCGACGAGGGCTGCGATCTGGACTTCCTGGTGGGCTGCCGCGGTGCGGCCGTGCCGCGCCATTCGCACTGAGCCCGCCCTGTCCTTTTTCCACACGCCAAGACGCACAGACCGCCCCATGGCCCATCCCGCCACCCCGTACCGCGGCATCTTCCCGGTGGTGCCCACCACCTTCACCGAGAGCGGCGAGCTCGACCTGCCCAGCCAGAAGCGCGCGCTCGACTTCATGATCGACGCCGGCGTGGATGGTCTGGCCATCCTCGCCAACTTCTCGGAGCAGTTCTCGCTGTCGGACCAGGAGCGCGAGGTGCTCACCCGCACGGCCCTGGAGCATGTGGCCGGCCGCGTGCCGGTGATCGTCACCACCTCGCACTACGCCACGCGCATCTGCGCCGAGCGCAGCCGTCGCGCGCAGGACATGGGCGCCGCCATGGTGATGGTGATGCCGCCCTACCACGGCGCCACCTTCCGCGTGCCCGAGGCGCAGATCCAGGCCTTCTACCAGCAGGTGTCGGACGCCATCGACATCCCCATCATGGTCCAGGACGCGCCGGCCAGCGGCACGGTGCTGAGCCCGACCTTCCTGGCCCGCATGGCGCGCGAGATCGACCATGTGTCGTACTTCAAAATGGAGACCGCCGGCGCCGCCAACAAGCTGCGCGAGCTGATCCAGCTGGGTGGCGATGCCATCGAAGGCCCCTGGGACGGCGAAGAGGCCATCACGCTGCTGGCCGACCTGCATGCCGGCGCCACCGGCGCCATGACCGGCGGCGGCTTCCCGGACGGCATCCGCCCCATCCTGGAGGCGCATCGCCGCGGGGACATGGACGGCGCCTTCGCGCTCTATCAGCGCTGGCTGCCCCTGATCAACCACGAGAACCGCCAGGCCGGCATGCTGGCCGCCAAGGCACTGATGAAGGAAGGCGGCGTGATCACCTGCGAGGCGCCCCGACACCCCCTGCCGCCCATGCACCCGGCCACGCGCCGCGAGCTGATCGACATCGCGCGACGGCTCGATCCGCTGGTGCTGCGCTGGGGGCGGTGAGGGTTCGGGCGTGAAAGGCGCCGGACCACCGAGGCTAGTGGTAGTCCTGCTCCAGCTGATGCCGCACGGCCAGGATCACGACCGTGGTGGCATCAGCGATTTCGTAGAGAAGCACATAGCCACTGGCCCCAAAGGGAACGATCAGCTCGCGACGCAGCCCCCCGCCTTGGGCCGCCTTGCGGTAGATGAAGGGCGTCCGGGACAGGTGCAGTTGCGCAGCCGATTCGACCGCCGCGATGGCGCGCTCTGCCAGATCGAGGTCCGCCGCCGTCTCAGCCCGATCGATCAGGTATTCGAAGAGTCTCAGCAAGTCCGCGCGGGCCTGCGGCGCAAACACCACGGCAAAGGTCATCGCGCTTTGGCTCGGCCAGCCCCCAACTCCTTGCGCTTGCTTTCCAGACGCTGACGCATCTCGCCGATGACCTCATCGGCAGGATGCGCCACACCCGTGCGCGAATACGCCTGCCAGGCCGCCTCCCCCCGCGCGTAGAACTCCGCCTGGGCGCGCCGGTATGCCACGGCACTGCGGACGCTGTCTTCGATGAAGCCGGACAGGGACTCGCCCTCGCGAAGCATGGATTCCAGGTCGGCGCGAAGTTCGGGATCGACGCGCACCTGCGGAAGGATGGCTGACTTCATCCGAAAATTGTGCTGCAAATGCGTTGCAGCGGCAAGTGCGCGCGGCCCATTCGATGGCAGCAGACCTCGGCAGAACGGCGTAGCGACAGGCATCCGCTGGTGCATCGCTTGGGGGCGCTGAGCCGCGCCCCATCCGGCAGCCTCAGCCCCGCAGCAGGCGCCGCAGCAGCTTGCCCGTGCCCGTGGCGGGCAGCGCATCCAGCAGCTCCAGCTGGCGCGGCACCTTGTAGTGGGACATGTTCTCGCGCGCCCAGGCCAGCAGCGCGTCCCGGTCGAAGGGGTCGCCGGCAGCAGCCGACGGCACCACGAAGGCCTTGACCACCTCGCCCTTGTCGGCGTCGGGCACGCCGATGACAGCCACCTGCGCGACCTGGGGATGCAGGATCAGGATCGACTCCACCTCTTCCGGGAAGACGCTGTAGCCCGACACCTTGATCATCTCCTTGACACGGCCGATGAAGCTGAGATAACCCTGCGCGTCCAGCCTGCCGATGTCGCCGGTGTGCACCCAGCCGTCCTGGAGCACCTCGGCCGTGGCTTCGGGCCGGTTCCAGTAGCCATGGAACACGCCCTGGCTGCGCACCACGATCTGCCCGCTCTCGCCCACCGGCACCGGCTGGCCCGCCTCGTCCAGGATGCGCAGCTCCACGCCCGGGCCCGGCACGCCGTTGGTGCCCCAGCGCACCGCATCGCGGGGCATCAGCACGTCGTTGGTGTGGGTCTCCGACAGGCCATAGCCCGCCTCGTACACCAGGCAGTCGTTGGCGAAGGCGCTCCAGCGTTCGGCCAGCTCCTGGGTCAGCTTGATGCCGAAGCTGGTGGCCATGGTGGTCTTCAGGCTCGACAGGTCGAACTCGGCCGCGCCGGGCGCCTTCATCGTGGCCTCGAGCATGGGTGCCATGGCGTACCACCAAGTGACGCGGAAGCGCTGGATGCTCTGCAGCACCGCAACCGGATCCATACGGTTGAGCAGCACGATGGTGGCGCCGGTGTAGGCCAGCAGTGTGACGCCGCAGATCATGCCGGCGATGTGATAGACCGGCGCGACCGCCAGCATCGTGTCCTCGGCGCGGATGCCGAACATCTGCGCGCCCACGGCCGTCTTGTAGAGCGCGTTGCGGTAGCTCAGCATCGCGCCCTTGGGCATGCCGGTGGTGCCCGAGGTGTAGGTCATCAATGCCACGTCGTCCATCGAGAGCACAGGCCGCGGCGGCTGTGGATGGGCGTCGGCCACGGCCTCGCCGAAGTCGACCACGCCGTCGGGCAGCGGCAGGCGGGCGAGCAGCTCCGGCGGCACCTGCACCGGCGGATCCGGCGGCAACAGGTCCGCATAGCGCACTGCATACACATGCGGCACCGCCACCCGGTCGCGCACCGACGTCACGATGGGCAGCAGATAGTCGGCCGCCACGATGGCCTTGGCGCCCAGGTCGCCCACCTGGTAGGCGAACTCGTGGGCCTTGAACATCGGGCTGCAGGGGCTGACGATGGCGCCCAGCTTCTGGATGCCGAAATGGGCGATCAGGTACTGCGGACAGTTCTGCAGGAAGAGCGCCACCCGGTCGCCCGGCCCGACGCCCACGTCGTGCAGCGTCTGCGCGAAGGCATCGCTCATGCGGTCGAGCTCGGCATAGCTCAACGCCCGCCCGTACCAGACGATGGCCGCCTTGTCGGGCTGGTGGCGCGCGTGGGCACGCAGGTATTCATGCAGCGGCTGCTCGCCGAGCGGATAGTCGATGGGGGTTGGGCTCATGATGGTGTCAGCTTTCCATAGCGCTGTCGCGCCACACGCGAGGCATGAAGCCGGCGCCGCTTTTCTGATCGAAGGGCCGCGGAGCAGGCCATGCCAGTGCACCCGCGGAACGGGCTTGGCCCGGCCGCCGGGTGCGCCCCTGGAGGGGGATTGGGCTTCCACACGCAGTGAGGAAGTCCAAACGGGGTGGTTTCATCTCAGAGGCCCAGCACATGCTTGGCCATGATGTTCTTCTGCACTTCGGTGCTGCCGCCGTAGATGGTCATGGCCCGGCAGAACTGGTAGCTTGCCACCGGCCCCAGCGCATGCTCGGGCCCCAGCAGCGGCGTTTCGCCGTCGCCGAACAGCCAGTCGGGCTGGAAGCGCTGGGCGTCCGGCCCGCTCGCCATCACCCGCAGCTCGGTGATGCGCTGGGCGATCTCGGTGCCGCGGATCTTGATGAAGGACGAGGTGCCCGGCGCCGCCGCCTGGCCCGCCTGGGCATCGGAGAGCAGGCGCAGCAGCCCGATCTCCAGCGCCTTGAACTGGGCCTCCACCTGCGCAAGTTCACGCGCGAAGGCGGGCTCGTCGATCAGCCGGCGGCCGCCGCTGCCCACCTCGGCCGCCACTTCGCGCAGGCGCGCGAGCTCCTGGGTGATGAAGCGCAGGTTCGCGTTCTCCACCCGCTCGTGGGCGAGCAGGAACTTGGCATAGGTCCAGCCCCGGTCGACCTCGCCGATGAGGTTCTCGCGCGGCACGCGCACGTCGTCGAAGAACACCGCATTCAGGTAGTGCCGGCCGTCCATCATGCGGATCGGCTGCACCTGCACGCCCGGCGTCTTCATGTCGATCAGCAGGAAGGAGATGCCCGCCTGCTTCGGCCCTTCGGTGGTGGTGCGCACGAGGCAGAACATCCAGTCGGCGAAGTGCGCGTACGAGGTCCAGATCTTCTGGCCGTTGACGAGGAAGTGATCGCCCCGGTCGACCGCCTGCGTCTTGAGGGCCGCCAGGTCCGAGCCCGCGCCGGGCTCCGAATAGCCCTGGCACCACCACACCGAGGAATCGCGAATCGCCGGCAGATGCCGGGCCTTCTGCGCCTCGGTGCCGAAGGTGTAGATCACCGGCCCCACCATGGCCGGACCGAAGACCTGCAGCTCGGGGCAATGCATCTCACCGGCCACGCGGTTGAAGATCAGCGTGTGCAGGGCCGTCCAGTCCAGGCCGCCCTGGGCCCCCGGCCACGCCCCGGTAAACCAGCCCCGCCGGGCCAGGATCTGCTGCCAGCGCATGAAGTCGTCGCGTGCGAGGGTGCGGTCCAGACGCACCTTCTCGCGGATGTCCGGCGGCAGTTCGGCGGCGATGAAGGCGCGCACCTCGGCTTCGAAGGCACGGTCCTGGTCGCTCAGGCGGAGGTCCATCGTGCGGGCCTCACTGCGCCATGTAGCGCTCGGCATGCCAGTCGGCATCGCCAAAGCCGAGGCGGATCATCGACAGGCGCTTGAAGTAGTGGCCCACGGCCAGTTCCTCGGTCACCCCCATCGCCCCGTGCATCTGCACCGCCTCCTGCCCGACCAGCCGGGCCGTGCGGTCGATCTCCATCTTGGCGGCCGACAGCGCGCGGCGGCGCGCCGGGGCGTCGGCCTCGCGCAGCATCAGCGCGGCATACAGCGCCATGGAGCGGGCCTCGTCCAGCGCGATGGTCATGTCGACCATGCGGTGCTGCAGCGCCTGGTTGGTTCCGATGGGCCGGCCGAACTGCTGCCGGGTCTTGAGGTAGTCGAGCGTGGTGTCCACCAGCACCGCCATCGCACCGACAGCCTCGGCGGCGAGCGCCGCGATGCCATGGTCGACCACCCGCTCCAGCGCATCGCCCACCTCCGTGCCCTCGGCCGGCACCAGCCGGCGCGATGCGTCCACCGTCACGCCGTCCAGGCGCAGGTCGGCCGCGCGCTGGCCGTCGTGCATGGCATAGGCCATGCGCGACAGGCCCGGCGCATCCGCATCCACCACGAAGGCCTGCAGCCCGGCACGCTCCCCGGGCGCGCCGGCACTGCGGGCGATCACCACCAGGGCATCGGCGCAGTCGCCGCCGTAGACCAGCGTCTTGGTGCCATCCAGGCGCCAGACGCCGCCCTCCTGGCGCGCCGTCGCGGCGATGTGGAAGGGGTCGTAGCGCGAGCCCGGCTCGGCATAGGCCAGGGCCAGGCGCAGCTCGCCCGCCATCATGGGCTGCAGCCACTCCGCCTTCTGCGCCTCGCTGCCGATCAGGCTGAGCAGGCCGCCGCCCAGCACCACGCTGGCCAGGTAGGGCTCCAGCAGCAGGCCGCGGCCCACGCCTTCCATGACGATGCCGGTGTCCACCGCGTCGCCGCCGATGCCGCCGTCGTCCTCGGAGAAGGGAATGGCGAGCCAGCCAAAGTCGGCATAGCGGCGCCAGCAGTCGGCGTCATGGCCCAGTTCGCTGGCGGCCACGCGCCGCCGGTGGCTGAAGTCGTAGGCCTCGCGCACGAAGCGCTCCACGCTCTCGCGCAGCTGTTGTTGTTCGGGGGTGTATTGCAGGTCCATGGTCGGTATCGCTCGGCAGTCACAGCGCCAGGTAGCGCTGCTGGATCTCGGGATGGCGGTCGAAGGCGGCCCAGTCGCCTTCGAAGACGAGGCGGCCCGTGTCGATGACGTAGACGTGGTCGGTGCAGCGGCGGGCGAACCAGATGTTCTGCTCGCACAGCAGCAGGGCCACGCCGTTGTCGGTGCAGCTGCGCACCAGGTCGTGGGCCATCTCTTCCACGATGATGGGCGCCAGGCCCTCGGTAGGTTCGTCCAGCAGCAGCAGGCGCGGATGGGCGGCCATGGCCCGGGCCACCGCGAGCAGCTGCTGCTGGCCGCCACTGAGCTGGCCGCCATGACGCTGCAGCAGGCTGGCCAGCATGGGAAAGCGGCGCACGATCTCCTCCACCGGCACGGCGGGCCGGCCCGGGCCGGCGCCATACCGGGCCATGGCGATGTTCTCGGCCACGGTCAGGTGGGTGAAGATGCGGCGGTCCTCGGGCACGAGGGACAGGCCCAGGCGGGTGCGCCGGTGCGTGGGCAGGGTGGCCAGGTCCTGCCCGTCGAAGCGCACCGTGCCGCGCACGCGCGGGCCGGCGTTCATGACGCTCTTGAGCAGCGTCGACTTGCCGGCGCCGTTGCGGCCCAGCAGCGCCACGCGCTGGCCGGCCGCCACCGACAGCCGCAGGCCGAAGAGGATGTGGCTGTCGCCATAGAAGGCGTCGAGTTCACGCACATCAAGCATGGACCATCTCCTTGCCGAGGTAGACCTCGCGCACGCGCGGGTCGGCGCGCACCGCCTCGACGCTGCCGGTGGACACCACCTCGCCGTAGTTCATCACCATGATCCGGTCGGCCAGGCCGAAGACCACGTCCATGTCGTGTTCGGTCATCACCACCGTGATGCCGCGCTCGCGCTGCATGCGGGCGATGAGCGCGGCCACGTCGGCACGGTCGCTGGGCGACATGCCGGCCGTGGGCTCGTCCAGCATGAGGATGGCGGGACGGCCCGCCAGCGCGATGGCGAACTCCAGCCGCTTCTTGTCGCCATGCGACAGGAAGCGCGCGCCCTGCTGCGCATGCCCTGCGAGGCGCAGATCGGCCAGCAGCGCCATCGCTTCGTCCCGGATGTCGGGCGACGGCGCGCAGCGCCGCCACGAGCCGAGCGGCTCGCCGGTATGGCGGCGGCGCGCCTCGATGGCCACCACCACGTTGTCCAGCACGTTGAAGTCCGCGAACACCCGCGCCACCTGGAAGGTGCGGCCGAAGCCGCGGCGCACCCGCTCGTGCGCCGGCAGCCGCGTGACGTCCTCGCCCTTGAAGCGGATGCTGCCGCCGTTGCAGGCGACCTCGCCGGTCATTACCCGGAACATGGTGGTCTTGCCCGCGCCGTTGGGCCCGATGATGGCGAACACCTGGCCCGGCTCCACCGCCAGGCTGACGCCGCGCAGCACTTCGATGGGGCCGTAGTTCTTACGGACCTGGCTCACTTCCAGCAGTGCGGTGCTCATGGCGTGCCTCCCGCGCGCAGCGGCTGCGCGGTGGCCATGGGCGCCGGTGGCGCATCGGCCGGGGTGGCCGGGCGCGCGCGGCCGCCCCACAGCCGCAGTTCCAGACTGCGCCACAGGCCCACGGCCCCGTTCGGCGCCAGCAGGATGATCGCCAGCAGGCCGCAACCCACGATCAACTCCGACAGCCCGACCAGGGTGCGCGTGGCATAGGCGATGGCGGCGAACAGCCCGGCGCCCACCACCGGGCCCCAGAAGGAGCTCACCCCGCCCAGCAGCGTGTTGAGCATCGGCTGCGCCGAAGCGAGCCAGTGCACCTCTTCCACCGTCACGATGCGCGACCAGGGCGCATACAGGCAGCCGGCCACCGCGGCCACGGCGCCGGAGATGACGAAGGCGGCCAGCCGGTAGCTGGCCACCGGCGTGCCCATGAACGCCGCGCGCTCCGGATCCTGCCGGATGGTCTGCAGCGTGCGGCCGAAGCGGCTGTGCAGCAGCCACCACAGCAGCCCGGTGATCAGCACGCAGGTCGCCAGCAGGAACAGGTAGTAGGCGTTGGAGCTGCCCAGGTCCACGCGCAGCAGCAGCAGGTCGAGCACCGGCCGGGGAATGTCGGTGATGCCGTCCTCCCGCCCCAGGAAGGCACTGAAGCCGATGACCAGGCGAAGCGCCTCGGCCAGGGCCACGGTCAGGACCGCCAGGAACACGCCGCTCATGCGCCGCAGCGCCAGCACGCCGACCAGCCAGGCCGCCGCCGCGCCCAGCAACGCCGCGCCGCCCATCACCAGCAGGAAGGGCACCCCGGCCACATGCCGCAGCGCGAGCGCCGTGAGGTAGGCGCCGATGGCGAAGAAGCCCGCATGGCCGAAGGAGACCAGGCCGGTGTAGCCGAAGAGGATGTTCCACGACAGCGCGAACACCACCTGGATCAGCACCGTGCCCACCACATAGAGCGGGCCGGCGCCCACCCACCAGGGCAGCGTCGCCAGCAGCAGCACCAGCGCCGTGCCCAGCGCCTGCCAGACCGGGCGCGGCACCTGCGGGCGGTGCAGGCTGCCACCGCCGCCGGCCTCGTGGTGGCCAGCGTCCTGGCTGCCCACCGCCGGGAACAGGCCGCTGGGCTTGCACAGCAGGAAGACCGCCAGCACCACGTACACCGCCAGGCCCGGCACCTGCGGCAGCAGCACCGTGTTCAGGCTCTGCACCAGCCCCAGCACCAGCGAGCCGATGAAGGCACCGCGGATGTTGCCCAGCCCGCCGATGATGACGGCGAAGAAGGCATACATGAGGTAGGAGTCGCCCAGGCCGGTCGACAGGCTCTGGTTGGGCAGCAGCAACCCGCCCGCCAGGCCGGCGAGCATGAAGCTGGCCATGACGCTGAGCGCCACCCCGAAGGACACGTTCAGCCCCAGCACGCCCGACATCCACGGATCGGCCGCCAGCGCCTGCATGAGCTTGCCGAACCACATGCGGTGGATGGCGATCTCCAGCAGCACATAGATCACCAGGCCCGCGCCGATCACGAAGATCTGGTAGGCCGAGAAGAACAGCCCGAAGGGGTTGAGCGGCTGGTCCAGCCCCGGCGGCGGGTTGACGGAGAAGAAGTCCACCCCCCACACCAGCTTGGTGACGCCGGTGCACACCATCATGAGCGCGAAGGTGGCGATCAGCACGTAGTGCGGATCGACATGGCGCAGCCGCCGCAGCACCAGCCGGTCGGTGACCAGCCCCAGCACCGCCACCACCACGCCGCCCGCCAGGGCCGCCAGCAGGAACATGCCCAGCGACTGCACGTCGCGGCCCATGACCGAATAGGCCGTGTAGGCGCCGATCATGAAGAAGCCGCCCTGCGCCATGTTGAGCAGCCGCAGCAGCCCGAAGATGAGCGTCAGCCCGGCCGCCACCAGGAAGATCGCCATGCCGAAGGCGGCGGCATTGAAGAAGGCAAAGAGGATCTCGTTGGCCATCGCGTCAGGCCTCGTACTTGCGGCCGGGCGACGGCGGCTCGACGATCTCGGCCTCGTCCAGGCGGATCACCTGCTCCAGGCCATAGCCGGGGGCGGCCTCGCGCGCGCCGATCTTCGCGAAGTAGGCATAGCCGATGCCCTGGTGGTCCTCCTTGCGGATGCGGTAGGGGCCCGCCGCCGTGTCGAAGGCCAGGCCCTCCAGCGCCGGGATCACGGCCTCGGTCTCGGTGCTGCCCGCCTTCTTCACCGCATTGAACAGCGCCAGCGCCGAGCGGTGCGAGGCCTGCACGATGCCCGGCACATGGGGTGTGCCGGTGACCTTGACGATGTACTCGGACAACTGGCGGCTGAGCGGGTACTGGCTCTTGAAGGGCTCCAGCTCGGGCGCCCAGAAGCTCACACCCCAGAGGTTCTGCGGCGTGGAGCGGCCCATGGCCTTGGCGATCATCAGCTCGGTGCCAGCCTCGCCGATCACCTTGAAGCGGCGGTCCATACCGACGGCCCGGCCCTGCTGCAGCAGGCTCACGCAGGGCGCCGCCGTCAGGCCCACGAACAGCCCCTCGGCGCCCGAATTCATCAGGCTGTTGATCTCGACCTTGTAGTCGGCCTTGTTGAGCGAGGCATACACCGGCTCCAGCACCTTGGGCGCCGTGCCGCCGGCCTTGGCGGCCCGCTCCACGCCCAGGCGGAAGTAGCGCGCCATGTCGCGGCCGTTCTCGCTGTCGGGCAGGATCAGCGCCCAGCTGCCCACCTGCGGGAACTTGGTGGCCAGCATGTTGCCGATGCCGCCGAAGAGCATCAGTGCGTTGGACGCCACCCGGAAGAAGTGGCGGCTGAAGTTCTCGTGCGTGACCGACATCACCGTCGGCGCCGGCGCGGCCACCACCGCCTTGAGCTCCGCCAGGATGGGGGCGATGGCCAGCGCCATGGGCGACTGGCCCGCACCCACCGACAGGTTGACACCCTCGCCCGCCAGCTCGCGCACAGCCGCCACAGCACCCGCGCTGGTGAACTTGTCGTCGCGCACGACGATCTCGATCTGGCGACCGAGCAGGCCGCCCTGGTCGTTCCATTGCATCTGGGCGGCGCGGATGCCGGCCAGCCAGTTGGCACCGGCCTCGGCGCCGATGCCGCTCATCGGCAGCATGGCACCGATGCGCACCGGCCCGGGCTGGGCGCGCACCCACGGCGCCGCCGTCGCGGCCAGCACGGCGCCTGCACCGGCGGCCTGGATCAGGGTTCTGCGTTGCAAGGACATGGTGCTGCTCCTCACATCGACAGCGGCTTGCCCGGGCTCGGCGGCTCGGCCACGTCGGCCTCGCGGTACGCGATGGCATCGACGATGCCGTAGCCGGGGTCGGCCTCGCGGGCGCCCACCTGGGCGATGTAGGCCTCGCCCAGCCCTTGGTGGTCTTCCTTGCGGATGTTGTATCGGCCCACCGCGGTGTCGAACTCCAGGCCTTCGAGCGCGGCGATGACGGCGTCGGTGTCGGTGCCGCCGGCCTTCTCGATGCCGTTGAACAGCGCCAGCGCGCAGCGGTGGCTGGACTGCACGATGCTCGGCGGATTGCGGTCGCCGGTGAGCTTGACGTAGTCCTCGTACAGCGCCTTGCTCATCGCATGGCGGCGGCCGGCCTCGGTGCCCGGCACCCAGTAGCTGATGCTCCAGAGGTTGGCCGGCGTGGACTTCTGCATCGCCTTGGCGATCATCAGTTCGGTGCCGGCATCGCCGATCACCTTGAACTTGCGGTCCATGCCCACGGCCCGGCCCTGCTGCAGCAGGCTGATGCAGGGCGCCGCGGTGAGGCCGACGAACAACCCCTGCGAGGGCGCGTTCATCAGGCTGTTGATCTCCACCTTGTAGTCGGCCTTGTTGAGGCTGGCGAAGACGGGGTCGAGCACCTTGACCGTGCGGCCGGCCTTCTGCGCGGCGCGCTGCACACCGACGCTGAAGAAGCGCGCCATGTCGCGGCCGTTCTCGCTGTCGGGCACGATGCAGGACCAGGTCTGCACTTCCTTGAAGCGGTCGGTCAGCATGTTGCCGATGCCGGCGAAGGCGATATAGGCGTTCCAGGACAGGCGGAAGAAGTTGCGCTGGAAGCCCTCGTGCGTGAGCGACATGACGGTGGGGCACGGCGCCACCATCAGCGCCTTGAGCTCGGGCAGGATGGGCGCGGTCGCCAGCGCCATCGGCGACTGCGAGCCGCCGATGAGCAGGTTGACGCCACTGCCTGCCAGCTCGCGCGCGGCGGCCACGGCGCCGGCACTGGTGAACTTGTCGTCGCGCACCACCAGTTCCACCTGCCGCTTGAGCACGCCGCCCTTGGCGTTCCACTGGGCCACGGCCACGCGCGCCCCGGCCAGCCACGCGGCGCCCGCCTCCGCGCCGATGCCGCTCATCGGCAGCATCAGCCCGATGCGAACGGGGCCACCCTGGGCCCGCGCGGGACGCGCGCCGACGCTGCCGAGGACGGCAGCCGCCGCAGTCGCCTGAAGGAAATGGCGTCGATCGGTCTTCATCGCATGTCTCCAGTTCCGCCTTGGGTAGGCGTATTTGTTATAACAGATTTGCGATGGTGTTCGTGCAGGCGAGCGCTGTCACCGGCATTAACCCCTAAGGGTCGCCGGCAGCAGGCGAAGCGAAGCCGCGGCGCCTGGCCGCGGTGATGGGAGTGCGAGGAGGCGAAGACGCCCTCAGCGGGCGTAGCAGCGCAGCATCACCGAGCGCAGCCAGCGGTTGCCGGCGTCGTTGTCGGCGCTGGCATGCCAGTACAGGTAGGCGTCCATGGAGGACAGCGGCGCCGGCATGGGCAGCACCTGGTTGCCGAAGGTTTTGTTGACCATGTGGGCGTAGCTCTCGGGCATGGTGAGCACCAGGTCGGTCTGCGACACGGTGCGGCAGGCCGCGAAGTAATACTGGCAGCGCAGCGCCACCTGCCGCTGCATGCCCAGGCGGCGCAGCTCGATGTCCTCGAAGCCGGGGCCCTGCCGCCGCGTGGTGACCAGCACGTGCCGCTGCGCCAGGTAGGTGTCGATGTCCACGCTGCCCTGGATGGCCGGATGGCCCTGCCGCGCCACCACCGCCGCACCGTCGACCGTGATGCGGGTGAACTTGACGGCATCCGACAGCGGCAGCAACACGTCGACGGCGAGGTCGAGCGTGCCGGCTGCCAGCTCGCCCTCGAGGGTGCGACGGCTCGCGCGCACGCTGGCCACCTCCACGCCCGGCGCCTCGCGCTCCAGCGTGCGCATCAGCGGCGGCATCACGGTCGACTCCATGAAGTCGCGCAGCCCGATCACGAAGCGCTTGGTGCTGGTGGTGGGGTCGAAGCTCTGGGTGTCGTTGAGCAGCGAGCCTAACGACTGCAGCGAGCCGCGCAGCGGATCGATGATGCGCTTGGTCAGCGCGGTGGGCACCATGCGGTGGCCCTGGCGCTCGAAGAGGGGATCGTTGAACAGGTCGCGCAGCCGCGCCAGGGCATGGCTGATCGCCGGCTGGGTCAGATGCAGCTTGTCGGCGGCCTTGGTGATGCCGCCCTCCGTGTAGATCGTGTCCAGCACGACCAGCAGGTTGAGATCGACCCTCGAAATATGCATGGACTGTATCGGCGGGCATGCCGCGCTTTCATTGGGCAGCGCGGGCCGGGGCGCTTAGCCTTGGCGGCCCCCGATGATGCCCGCAAGCGGGGCGCCCTGCATGCCTTCCGGAGACAGCCCCTTGCCCCAGACCGACACCTCTGCCGACACCACCGCGGTGCGACCCGGCCACCGCCTGGACGAGCAGGCCCTGCGCGAATGGTGGATCGACCACGTCGACGGCAGCGCCCGGCAGCGCTTCGGCCTGGCGCAGTTCAAGGGCGGCCAGTCCAACCCCACCTTCCTGGTCGAGACACCCGACGGCCGCTATGTGCTGCGGCGCAAGCCCGCCGGCACGCTGCTGCCCTCGGCCCATGCCGTGGACCGCGAGTTCCGCGTCATGCGGGCACTGGCCGACAGCGCGGTGCCCGTGCCCCGTGTCCACGCGCTGTGCACCGACGCCGCGGTGATCGGCACCATGTTCTATGTCATGGACTGCGTGCCCGGCCGCATCCTCTGGGATCCGCACCTGCCGGGCATGGCCGAGAGCGAACGCGCCGCGATCTACGACGACATGAACCGCACCATCGCGGCACTGCACGAGGTGGATGTGGCCGCGGTCGGTCTGGCCGACTACGGACGCACGGGTGGCTACATCGCCCGGCAGATCGACCGCTGGAGCCGCCAGTACCGCGCCAGCGAGACGGAGCCCATCGAGGCGATGGAGCAGCTGATCGACTGGCTGCCCCGGCATCAACCCGCCGACACCGGCACGCGGCTGGTGCATGGCGACTTCCGGCTGGACAACCTGGTCTTCGCGCAGGACGCGCCGCGCGTTGTGGCGGTGCTGGACTGGGAGCTGTCGACGCTGGGCGATCCCATGGTCGACTTCGCCTACCACTGCATGGCCTGGCGCTTGCCGCCGCAGGTGCGCGGGCTGGGCGACCTGGACGCGGCGCAGCTGCAGGCGGCGGGCATCCCGACGGTGACCGCCTACCTCGCGCGCTACCTGCAACGCCGCGCCCTCCCGCCGGTCGAGCCCCAGACCTGGCGCTTCTACGAGGCCTTCAACCTGTTTCGCGCCGCCGCCATCGCCCAGGGCATCATGGGCCGCGCCCTGGCAGGCAATGCGGCCAGCGGCGAAGCCCTGCAGGCCGGTCGCCAGGCCCGGCAGCTCGCCGAGCTCGGCTGGCGCTGCGTGGGCCGCGACGCGTGAGAAGGTGTGAACGGACCGGCCCACCGCGCATGGATGTGGTCCGCCCTGCTCCCCGGCTGCGCTTCGCGCGCCTGCGCATGTCCGACGCGGCCCTGGCCCGCGCGCTCTTCGCCGACCTGCTGGGCTGGTCAATGTCCGAGGCCCGGGGCCGGCGGCTCTTCCGCGGCCCCGGCCTGGACGTGGAGGTGACGACGGCGGCGGCGGCCGACGGTCCGGCCGGCCCCGACTTGCTCGGCTGGCAGGTGCCCGACCTGCTGGACTGGCAGCGGCACTGCCACCGCCAGGGCCTCAGCGTGACGGACGAAGGCCTGCTCGGTCCCGACAGCGCGCTTCAGCTGGCCGCCGAGGACACCGGCGGCTGTGTGCTGGAGTTCAGCGAGCGGCACGACGCCCACGGCATCGCGACACCCGCCGCGGTGGGGGTACCGGCCCGCGCCCGTGCCAGGCCGCTGGCCGCCATCGACCTGCGCGTGCGCGCGCCGGAACGGGTGGCCGCCCACTGGAGCCGTCTGCTCGCCCTGCCGGCCGTGCGCCAGGAGGGCCTGCCCGCCGTGGCGACCGCCTGCGGCGCGCTGCGCTTCATGCCCGCGGCCGAGCATGCCGACGCCGGCATCGACGGGCTGTGGATGCGGCCCGAGGAAGCCGGCGCCCTGCAGACGTGGACCCACCAGCTGGGGCTCCAGCCGCCGCCGGCCGGCCCCTGGCGGATCGGCGGCCTGACGCTGCGGTGCACTTGAGGGCGGCACGCCGGCCGGGCGCACGCCTCAGGCGAAGGTGCGCCCCTCGCTCACCAGCTTCCGGATCAGGCCCGCCGGCTCCCAGAACTTCGCGTCATCGTTGGGGTTGCGCCCGAAGCGCTGCATCGCCTGCACCACGTTGAACAGGCCCTGCTGGCTGGCGTAGTGCATCGGGCCGCCGCGGAAGATCGGGAAGCCGTAGCCCGTGATGTAGACCATGTCGATGTCGCTGGCTTTGCTGGCAATGCCGTCTTCCAGGATGTGCGCACCCTCGTTGACCAGCGAATACACCAGGCGCTGCACGATCTCCTCGTCGCTGATCTTGCGCGGCGTGATGCCCAGTTGCTTGCGGTGCTCGGCAATCATGTCCTCCACCAGCTTGGATGGAATCGCGTCGCGCTTGCCGGCCTGGTAGTCGTACCAGCCCGCGCCCGTCTTCTGGCCGAAGCGGCCCAGCTCGCACAGCTTGTCGGCCGTGCGGCTGTACTTCATGTCGGGCTGCTCCACCGAGCGGCGCTTGCGGATGGCCCAGCCGATGTCGTTGCCCGCCAGGTCGCCCATGCGGAACGGGCCCATCGCGAAGCCGAACTTCTCGATGGCCTTGTCCACCTGCGCCGGCGTCGCGCCTTCGTCCAGCAGGAAGCCCGCCTGGCGGCTGTACTGCTCGATCATGCGGTTGCCGATGAAGCCGTCGCACACGCCCGAGACCACGGCCGTCTTCTTGATCTTCTTGGCCAGGCTCATCACCGTGGCCAGCACGTCCTTGCCCGTCCTGGCGCCGCGCACCACTTCCAGCAGCTTCATCACGTTGGCCGGGCTGAAGAAGTGCATGCCGATGACGTCCTGCGGACGCTTCGTGAAGGCCGCGATCTTGTCGACGTCGAGCGTGGAGGTGTTGGAGGCCAGGATGGCGCCAGGCTTGGCCACGGCATCGAGCTGGTTGAACACCTTTTCCTTGACGCCCAGTTCCTCGAACACGGCCTCGATGATCAGGTCGCAGTCCTTCAGGTCGTCGTAGCTCAGCGTGGTCTTGAGCAGCGCCATGCGCTCCTCGTACTTCTCGGGCTTGAGCTTGCCCTTCTTGACCTGGGCCTCGTAGTTCTTTCGGATGGTGGCCACGCCGCGGTCCAGCGCTTCCTGCTTCATCTCCAGGATGGTCACCGGAATGCCGGCGTTCAGGAAGTTCATGCTGATGCCACCGCCCATGGTGCCGGCGCCGATCACGCCCACCGTCTTGATGGTGCGCTGGGGCGTGTCGTCGGACACGTCGGCGATCTTGGCCGCGGCACGTTCACCGAAGAAGATGTTGCGCAGCGCCGCCGATTCGGACGTCCAGACCAGCTCGGTCACACCGCGGCGCTCGAAAGCCAGGGCTTCGTCGAAGGGCAGGCGCACCGACTGGGCCACGCAATCCAGGCACAGCAGCGGCGCCGGAAAGTGGCGCGAGGCCGCGGCCACCTGGGTGCGTGCGAACTGCAGATAGGCCTCGGGCGCCGGATGCACCACCTGCAGCTCGCGCACGCGCGGCAGCGGGCGCACCGCGGCGTGCTGCCGCGCGAAGGCCACCGCAGCGCCGACCACGTCGTCGTCCACCAGTTCGTCGATCAGGCGCTGTCCCGGCAGCCGGGCCAGGTCCTCGCTCATCACCGTCTCGCCGGTCACGATCATGTTCAGGGCCGGCTCCAGCCCGATGAGCCGCGGCAGGCGCTGCGTGCCACTTGCACCGGGCAGGATGCCGATGCGCACCTCGGGCAGCGAGACCTGCGTGCCGCGCTGCATCAGGCGGTAGTGGCAGCCCATCGCCAGTTCCAGCCCGCCGCCCATGGCCACGCGGTGCACGGCGGCCACGATGGGCTTGTCGCTGCGCTCGATGAGGTCGATGACGTCGACCAGGTCGGGCGCCGTGGTCGCCTCCGGCCGATTGAACTCGCGGATGTCCGCCCCGCCGCAGAAGGCGCGGCCGCGGCCGGTGAGCACCATGGCCTGTACCTGCGGATCGCTGCCGGCGCGTGCGACCGATTCGGCGATGAAGCGACGGTTGGCCAGGCCCAGGCTGTTGACGGGCGGCGTGTCCATGGTGATGACGGCGATGCCGTCCTGAATCGCGTAGCTGCCGCTCATGCGTGCTCTCCTCGTCGGGTCATGGAGTGGGGGGAATGCGGCGGCCCGGAAGGCCGGCGGTCCGATGTTCAGTCGCCCGCGCGACGCCACGCATCAGCACTTTGAATCGCTCCGATGAAAACACTGCATGCCCCGGCGACTCACGGCGCGCGGCATGGCGGCACCATCGGGGCACCAGTTTTTGCCCTCGCAATGACAGCATGACCACCCTCACCCGCGCCAACCTCCACGACTTCGTCGGCCAGTCCATCGGCACCTCGTCATGGGTCGATGTGCCCCAGTCGCGCATCGACGCGTTCGCCGATTGCACCGGCGACCGGCAATGGATCCACATCGACGTGGAACGCGCCACGCGCGAAAGCCCCTTCGGCGCGCCCATCGCCCACGGCTTCCTGACCCTGTCGCTGCTGCCCATCACCAGCTATGAATTGCTGGAAGGGCTGGCGCCGACCAAGTCCGTCAACTATGGGCTGGACAAGCTGCGCTTCATGTCGCCCGTCAAGGCCGGTGCACGGGTGCGCAACCACATGCGACTGCTGGCCGCCGAGGCGCGCGACGACGGCTGGACGCTGCTGCGGTGCGAGAACACCATGGAGATCGAGGACCAGGACAAGCCGGCGCTGGTGGCGGTGAGCCTGGGTCTGTTCTCCTGGGACTGACGCGCGCGCCCGCGTCCTCCCGCTTCCATCCGATCCAACCGAGACACACCACATGGACTTCGAACACAGCCCCAAGGTGCAGGACCTGCGCCGCCGCCTGCTCGCCTTCATGGACGAGCACATCTATCCCAACGAGAAGCGCCATGCGCAGGAAGCGCATGCGTCGTATCTGAACGCCGAGCGCACCGGCGGTCCCTATACCGGCCTGCCGCTCATGGAAGAGCTCAAGCGCAAGGCCCACGCCGCGGGCCTGTGGAACCTCTTCCTGCCCGAGGACGAGCACGGCGCGGGCCTGACCAACCTGGAATACGCACCGCTGTGCGAGATCATGGGCCGTCGCTACTGGAGCGCCGAGGCCTTCAACTGCAGTGCGCCCGACACCGGCAACACCGAGGTGATCGCGCGCTACGGCAACGAGGAGCAGAAGGCCCGCTGGCTGCAGCCGCTGCTCGACGGCGAGATCCGCTCCTCCTTCGCCATGACCGAGCCTGCCGTGGCCTCGTCGGACGCCACCAACATCGCCACGCGCATCCGCCGCGACGGCGACGACTACGTGATCAACGGCCGCAAGTGGTACATCACCGGTGCCATGAACGAGCGCTGCAAGCTGTTCATCCTGATGGGCAAGACCGACCCCGACAACCCGGACCGGCATCGCCAGCAGTCGATGATCATCGTGCCGCGCGACACGCCCGGCATCACCGTGGTGCGCGACATGGCGCTGGTGAACCACTACGACGCGCCCTTCGGCCATCCGGAGGTGATCTTCGACAACGTGCGGGTGCCGGCCTCCAACCTGCTGCTGGGCGAGGGCCGCGGCTTCGAGATCGCCCAGGGCCGCCTCGGGCCGGGCCGCATCCATCACTGCATGCGCATGATCGGCATGGCCGAATCGGCGCTGGAGATGATGTGCGAGCGCGCCGTCTCGCGCGTGGCCTTCGGCAAGCCGCTGTCCGACCAGGGCGTCTGGCGCGAGCGCATCGCCCGGGGCCGCATGCTGATCGACCAGACGCGCTGGATGGTGCTGCACGCCGCCTGGCGCATGGACACCGTGGGCAACAAGGTGGCGGCCAAGGAGATCGCCATGATCAAGGTGATCGCGCCCAACAACTGCATCCAGGTCATCGACGACGCCATGCAGGCCTTCGGCGCCATGGGGCTGAGCCAGGACACGTTGCTGGTGAACTTCTGGGCCTATGCGCGCCACCTGCGCGTGGCCGACGGCCCGGACGAGGTGCACACCAACGCCGTCGCCAAGCAGGAGCTGGGGCCCTACCGCGCCAAGGTCGCCTGAGCGCGGGCGCCGCGGGGCCTGCGCCCTGCGACGCCGGCCCGCGGCGGCGATTCAGGCGCCGCTGGCGCGGGGCGCGGCAAAGCCGGGCTCGCGCAGCATGCGCCGCAGCAGCTTGCCGTTGTCGGCCGCGGGCAGGCCGTCGCGAAAGACGATGGTGCGCGGGACCTTGTAGTGCGACATGTGGGCCTGGCACCACTCGATGAGCACCTGGTCCGTGCGGTCGCGCCGGCGCCCGAAGCCGTCCACCCGGATCTGCCGCGCCGCCGGGTCCTTGAGCACCACGTAGGCCTGCAGCGCCTCGCCGCGGTCCGGGTCGGGCAGGCCGACCACCGCGGCCTGCCGCACGTCGGGATGCGTCGCCAGGATGGCCTCCACCTCTTCGGGGAAGACGCTGTAGCTCCAGACCTTGATCATCTCCTTGCGCCGTCCCACGAAGGTGAGGTAGCCCTCCTCGTCGAGCCGGCCGATGTCGCCCGTGCGCACCCAGCCGTCGCGCACCATGGCCGCCGTGGCCTCGGGCCGCATCCAGTAGCCCCTGAAGGGCTGGGGGCCGCGCAGCAGGATCTCGCCAACGGCGCCGCAGGGCCGGGGCTGACCGGTGTCGGGGTCGACGATGCGCACCTCGGTGCCGGGCACCGGCCTTCCATTGGTGCCCCAGCGCACGGCGTCGGCAGGCATCATCACGTCGGAGCTGTGGGTCTCGCTCAGGCCGTAGCCTGCCTCGAACACCTGGGCGCCGCCGGTGAAGCGGTGCCAGCGGTCGGCGAGCGCACGGGTCAGGATGGTGCCGAAGCTGGTGCTGGCCGTGCCGCGCAAGGACGACAGGTCGTAGGTGGGGGCATCTTCCGCGCCCATCACCAGCTCCAGCGAAGGCGCCATGGTGTACCACCATGTCACGCGGCAGGCCTCGATGGCCTGCAGCACGGCCGTGGCATCGAAGCGGGCCAGCAGCACCACCGTGGCGCCCATGTAGAGCACGACGTCCAGTCCCGCCACCAGGCCCGAGATGTGGTGCAGCGGCACGTCGGCCAGCAGCACGTCGTCGGCCGTCAGCCCCCAGCAGCTTGACGTGGCGGCCGACTTGTAGAGCGCGACGTCATGGCCCAGCATGGCCGCCTTGGGCAGGCCCGTCGTGCCCGAGGTGCAGGCCATGAGCGCCACCTCGTCCATGGCCAGGTCGGCCAGGGGCTCGAAGGGCGGCATGGCCTCGAGCTCGTCCATGAGATCGACCACGCCGTCGGGCCAGGGCTTGGCGGGCTCGCCCGGCAGGCGGATGCAGGCGGGCACGTCCATGGCCAGCATGCCAGGCAGCATGTCGCCTGCCCGCACCCCGTACACGGTGCAATCGCGCCCGCCCGGCCGGGACTCATGGACCGTGGGCAGGTCCTCCTCGCCGGCGACCACGGCCCGCACGTCGAGCTCGGCGAACTGGTGCGCAAGCTCGTACCGCCGGGCGTGCGGGCTGCAGGCGCTGACCACCACCCCCAGCTTCTGCGCGCCCAGGTGCGCGATCACGAACTGGGGGCAGTTGTGCAGCACCAGCACCACCACGTCGCCCTGCGCCAGTCCGCGCTGTCGCAGGCTCTGGGCGAAGCGGTCGCTCAGGTCGTCGAGTTCGGCGTAGCTGATGCGCCGCCCATACCAGACGATGGCGGTCTTGTCGGGCGTGGCGCGCGCATGCAGGCGCAGGTAGTCATGCAGCGGTCGCTCGCCGTGGCGAAAGTCGATCATCCTGGCTTGTCTCCGGATCATTCGATGCGACCGGATACCGCGGGGCGGTTCCGGCTTCTTCCCGGATGATGACCCGCGCAGAGCGCCACCGCAAGGCGCGCCGGATGAATGTTGGGCATGGGCAAGCATGCCGGGGCTGCATGGCGCGGCGCAGCAAACCACGGCCCGCTGTCCGCAGCCCCCGGCTGCCTCGCGCGGCGCGTGGGTGGATCAGGCGCCGGCCGCGGCCGTGGCGCCCGCCGTGGCGGACTGCTGCTCGAGCAGGTAGGCCAGGATGGGCGCCATCGTGCGTTCGATCTCTTCCTCGATGCCGGCACGCGCGGTGTCCGCATCCGCCTTGCGCAGGCCGCGCAGTACGCGCTGGTGCGGGTGCTGGCGCCGCGGCTCTGCCATGGGCCGCGTCTGCAGTGCCCGCATCAGCGGCCCGCATTGCAGCCACAGGCCTTCGATCATGCGCAGCAGCACGGGCTTGCCCGCCAGCGCATACACCGCCAGGTGGAAGCGCTCGGAGGCGAGCAGCTCACCGGCAAAGTCCGCCGCCTCATGATGGGCGGCCATGTCGCGGTGCAGTTGCTCCAGGCGCGCAATGTCCTCCGGGCCGGCCAGGGCCGCCGCATGCGCGGCCGCACGCCCTTCGAGCATCAGCCGCAGTTCGCAGACCTCGGCGAAGCGCGCTGCCGACATCACGGGCACACGCACCGAATGGTGGCCGACCTGCTCCAGCGCCTGTTCGGAGATGAGCCTGGCAAAGGCCTCGCGCACCGGTGTCGGGCTGATGCCCATCTCGGCCGCGAGGTCGCGCAGCTTGAGCTTCTCGCCCGGGGCGAAGCGCCCCGCCTTCAGGTCGCGGCACAGGCGGCCATAAGCCAGGCCGTTGAGGCTCTCACGGGTCAGGGGCGCGTCGTCCATGGCTGCAGCGGCGGGGCCGAAAGTCATTTGCAATAAGTTATATCGTACAAGCCGCTGACCTTAGCGGCCGGTGAAGCGCGGCGGGCGCTTTTCCAGGAAATGCGCGACACCCTCCTGGAAGTCCTCGCTGCCGAATGAGGCCACCATGTCGGCGTCGGCCCGCCGCCAGGCGGCATCCAGATCCTGGAACAGCCCGTCGTACACCTGCCGCTTGATCACGCCGATGGAGCGCGGCGACGCCAGCCGCGTCCATTCCCGGGCCTGGGCCTGCACGCTGGCCAGGAAGCCTTCGGCCGGTCGCGCGCGTACCAGCCCGAATCGCTCGGCCTCGTCCGTCAGGAGGGTGCGCGCCGACATCAACAGGTCGAGGGCATTCGTCAGGCCGACGATCCGCGGCAGCATCCATGAGGCGCCATGCTCCGCGATCAGGCCGCGCTTGGCGAAGGCGGTGGTGAGCTTCTGGCCCTCGGCCATGTAGCGGAAGTCGCAGAACAGCGCCATGCACAGTCCGATGCCCGCCATCGGCCCGTTGATGGCGGCAAAGATGGGCTTGGGCACCTTCAGCAGGTAGCTGAAGCGCCAGGCGTAGTTGCGATCCAGCCCATCGGGCGCGGCCGTCGGGCTGGCGGCGCCGGGCGCGGCGGCGGTCGCATCGCCGCTTGAGGTACCGCGGGTACCCGCCTCCAGAATGTCCATGTCGGCCCCGGCGCAGAAGCCCCGGCCGGCGCCGGTGACCACGATGGCCCGCACGGCCGTGTCGGCCTCGGCGGCTTCGATGGCGCGGCGGAACTCGGCCTCCATGGCCTCGGTCCAGGCGTTGAGCCGCTCGGGCCGGTTGAGCGTCAGGGTCATGACGCCGTGGTCCACCGCGGTGGCGATCTGCTGGAAGTCGTCGTACGAAGGCATGCTTGGCTCCGATATGGGCTGGGCGGGCGATGGGCCGCGTTCAGGCCTCGCCACCGACGGTGGCGCCACCGTCGATGACCAGCGTGGTGCCGGTGATAAAGCGGCCGGCCTCGGAGGCCAGCAGCAGTGCCGCACCGGCGATGTCCTCGGGCTCGCCGATGCGGTGCAACGGGCTGGACGCGAGTGCGGCCGCCAGCGTGTCGGGGTTGTCCCAGAGCGCCTTGGCGAAGTCGGTCTTGATCAGGCCCGGCGCGATGCAGTTGGTGCGGATGCCCTGCTTGCCCCACTCCAGCGCCAGGTTGCGTGCGAGCTGCATGTCCGCCGCCTTCGAGATGGCATAGGCGCCCAGCACCCGCGAACCGGTCAGGCCGGCAATCGAGCTGATGATCACCACGCTGCCGCCGCCCTTGGCCGCCATGCCCGGTGCCACGCGGTTGACCAGCCACAGGTTCGAGCGGATGTTCACATCCATGACCTTGGAGAAAGCCTCGTCCGTGATGCCGGACATCGGCCCGTAGTACGGGTTGACCGCCGCATTGCAGACCAGCACGTCGACGCTTCCGTAGCGCGATTCGGTCTGGTCCACCAGCGCCAGCACCTCGTCCTTGCGCGAGATGTTGCAGGCGATGGCCGTGGCCTCGCCGCCTTCGCTGCGGATCTGGTCGACCACGGCGGCACAGGCGTCGGCCTTGCGGCTGGTGATGACGACGCGCGCACCGGCACGGGCGAAGGCCAGCGCGATGGCGCGGCCGATGCCGCGCGACGAGCCGGTGACGATGGCGGTCTTGTCCTTGAGCGAGAAGCTGTCCATGGGGTACTCCGGCGCCGGTGGCGCATCAGCGGTTGTGGAAGACGGGGGTGCGCTTGTCCATGAAGGCCCGGGCGGCTTCGAGGTGGTCCTCGGTCATGGCACAGCGGATGTGGCGGATGGCCTCGTGGTCCAGCGCCTGCGCCAGGGTGGCGCCCTGCTCCGCCACGTTCAGGTTGGCCTTGATGTGGCCGAGGGTGATGGTCGGGCCGGCCGCCAGCTGGCGTGCGAGCCGCTGCCCTTCGTCATCGAGCGCCTCGTCGGGCACCACCTGCGTGACCAGACCCATTTGCAAGGCCTCGTCGGCCTGCAGCACGGGCGACAACAGCGCGAAGGCCCGGGCACGCGGACCCAGCAGCTGCGTGAGGAAGTAGGTGCTGCCGAAATCGCCCGACAGCCCCACCTTGGCGAAGGCCGAGGTCATCTTGAGGGTGGAGCCGGCCACCAGCAGGTCGCAGGCCAGGGCCAGCGACAGGCCGGCGCCCGCACAGGCGCCGCGCACCACGGCCAGCGTGGGCTTGGGCATCTCGTGCAGCAGGCGGGCGCATTCCATGTGCTCGCGCAGCTGGTGGGTACGGGCCTCCAGCGTGGCCTCGGCGCCTTCCGATGCCGCCATGGCCTGCACGTCGCCCCCGGCGCAGAAGCCGCGGCCGGCGCCGGTCAGCAGCACGGCACGCACCTGCGCATCGATGGCTGCGCGGCGCAGGGCAGCCAGCAGGGCGTCGGTCATGCTGGGCGTGAGCGCATTCAGCCGCTCGGGCCGGTTCAGCGTCAGGGTGAGCACGCCGTCCTGCAGCTGCTCGATCAATTCGGTGGTCATCATGTCTCCTTCGTCGTCAAAGGGCTTCGGCCTGGCGTAGGGCGTCGACCTGTGCGGGGGTCCAGCCCAGCCACTGGCGCAGGACCTCGTCGTTGTGCGCGCCCACCTGCGGCAATGCGCTGCGCACGCTCAGGGGGGTGTCGGACAGGTGGATGGTCACGCCCTGCATCGGTACTTCAGTGCCGCCGAAGGGCAGGCGCACGATCGCGTCGCGATGGGCGAGCTGCGGGTTGTGGACCACTTCGTCGAGCCGGGCGATCTTGGCGCAGGGAACGCCCTGCGCCTCCAGGCGCCGCACGATCTCGTCGGCCTCCAGCCCGGCCATCCAGTCGGCCACCAGGCCCTCCACCGCATCGCGGTGCGCCAGTCGGCTGGCCATGGTGGCGAATCGCGGGTCGTCGATCAGGCCCGGGCGCTCCATGGCGCGCAGCACGCGGGGGAACATGTTGTCGTCGCCCCCCACCAGCAGCACATGGCGGCCGTCGCCGGTGGCGAAGGTGTTGGAGGGCGCGACGAAGCGGTCTCGACTGCCCACGCGCGTCATCGTGGTGCCCAGGAGCAGCTGCTGCGGGATGGCCGTCATCAGCATCGACAGCGCACTTTCGAGCAGCGACACGTCGACCAGCTGCCCACGGCCCGTGGCATGGCGCGCATTGAGCGCGGCCAGGATGCCCAGGGCGGCATACATGCCGGTGGTGTAGTCGCAGATGAAGGACCCGATCATGGTCGGCGGCCCCTCGGGCTGGCCGGTCATGTCCATCAGGCCGCTCATGGCCTGGGCCACGCCGTCGAAGCACTGCTTGTTGGCGAGCGGCCCGTCCTGCCCGAAGCCGGAGATGCGCGCCATGACCAGGCGCGGGTTGAGGGCATGGACCGCCTCCCAGCCCAGGCCCATCTTCTCCATGGTGCCCGGGCGGAAGTTCTCGACCAGCACATCGGCCTCGGCGATCAGCGCCCGCAGCGTCGCCAGGCCCTCGGGGTGGCGCAGGTCCAGCGCCAGGCTCTTCTTGTTGCGGTTGACGATGAAGGTATAGAGGCTCTGGCCCTCCACGGCGGGCAAGGCCTGCCGGGCGTACTCGCCGTCGCCGGGCGGCTCGATCTTGACCACCTCGGCCCCCATGTCGCCCAGCATCATGGCGCAATAGGGCCCCGCGATGAAGCGCGAGAGATCGAGGACGCGCAGGCCGGCCAGCGAGGTCATGGGAAATGTCTCCGTGTGGATGCGCGCCGTCTGCCTAATCTCGACTCCGCGACGCGATTTTTATCTGTTATAACAGATTTATCGGAGACAAAGCATGACCGTCCATCCTTTCACCCCCTCTGCCCCCAGCGCCTCGTCGCAGGGCGGCTCCTTTCTGCGACTGCGCCAGATCTGCCTGGTGGCGAACGAGCTCCATCCCGTGGTGGAGGACCTGTGCGCCGTCTTCGGCGTGGAGGTCTGCCACCGCGATCCCGAGGTCGGTCAGTTCGGGCTGCACAACGCGCTCATGCCCTTCGGCCAGCAGTTCATCGAGGTGGTCGCGCCGACCCGGCCCGACACGGCGGCGGGCCGCTATCTGGATCGCCGCGGCGGCGATGGCGGCTACATGGTGATCCTGGACACCGACGCCCTTCCCCGCTGGCGCACCCACGTGGCCGCCATCGGCGTGCGGGTGGCCGCACCGCTGGCGCTGGGCGACTACGAGGGCATGCAGCTGCATCCGCGCGACACCGGCGGCGCCCTGCTGGAGCTCAACACCACCCTGGGCGGCGCTGCGCTCGATGGTCCCTATTGGCCGGCGGGGCCGCACTGGCAGCCGCATGTGCGCACGCAGCGGGTGACCGGCATCGCCGGCGCCGTGCTCCAGTCGGCCGAGCCTCATACGCTGGCCCGCCGCTGGTCGCAGATCCTCCAGCGTCCGCTGGCGCAGGACCATCTGGCGCTGGACAACGCCACGCTGCGCTTCGTGCAGGAAGACGACGGCCGGGGCGAAGGCCTGGCCGCCCTGCTGCTGCACACCCGCGACGCCGCGGCCATCGAGTCCGCCGCCCGCGCACGCGGCCTGCCCTGCCGCGAAGGCCAGGTCACGGTCGGCGGCGTGCAGTTCCATCTGCAGGCAGCCTGATCCGCACACCCGCCCACCGCCCCGATCAACAAGGAGACATGCCATGGAACTCGAATTCACCCCCGAAGAGCGGGCCTTCGCCGACGAAGTGCGCGACTTCATCGCCGGCCACCTGCCACCCGACATCGCCCAGCGCGTGGAGCACGACCTGCACCTGGAGCGCGACGACTACATGCGCTGGCAGCAGATCCTGGGCCGGCGCGGCTGGCATGCCTACACCTGGCCCGAGTCGCAGGGCGGGCCGGGCTGGAGCGTGATCCAGCGCTACCTGTTCGAGACCATCAGCGGGCAGATGAACTGCCCCACGATCCAGCCCTTCGGGCCGCGCATGGTCGGACCGGTGATCTACAACTTCGGCAATGCGGCGCAACAGGCGCAGCACCTCCCGGGCATCCGCGATTCGACGGTGTGGTGGTGCCAGGGCTACTCGGAGCCCGCCTCGGGCTCGGACCTGGCCTCGCTGGCGACACGGGCAGACGACGCGGGCGACCACTACGTGGTCAATGGCCAGAAGATCTGGACCTCGTACGCGCACCATGCCGACTGGATGTTCTGCCTGGTCCGCACCCGGCGCGAGAGCCGCAAGCAGGAGGGCATCTCCTTCCTGCTGATCGACATGCGCACGCCGGGCATCGAGGTGCAGCCCATTCCGATGCTGGAGGGCACCCATTCCTTCAATGCCGTGTTCTTCACCGACGTGCGGGTGCCCAAGGCCAACCTGGTGGGCGAGGAAGGCCAGGGCTGGCGCTACGCCAAGTTTCTGCTGGAGCATGAGCGGGTCGAGAACTCGAACATCGGCTTTTCGACCTTTGCGCTGCGCCGCCTGCGACGCATGGCCGCCTCGGTGCAGGACCGGGGCCGCCCGCTGGTCGAGCAGCCGCTGTTCCGCGCCAAGCTTGCGCGCACCGAGGCCCAGCTCAAGGCACTGGAGATGACCACGCTGCGTGCGCTGTCGAGCATGGGCAGCGGCAGCTCGCCCGGTGCCGGGCTTGCCTCGGCCCTCAAGATCCGCGGCACCGAGATCGGCCAGAGCCTGACCGAACTGCTCTTCGAGGCGGCCGGCCCGCTCGGGCAGCGGCTGGACCCGGCCCTTGCCCACGGCAAGGGCGACCTGGCCAGCCTGGATGCCAGCCTGCGCGGCGCCCCAGCCAACTACTTCTGGCGACGTGCCATGTCGATCTACGGCGGCAGCAACGAGATCCAGCGCAACATCGTGGCCAAGCAGGTGCTTGGACTCTGAGCGCATGGTGGCGGTGGCGGGCTGCTGCCGGCGCTGTTCCAACAGGTGGAATGGCGGTCTTCGCGCAGGGCGGGGCCTGGCCTAAGCTGTTTCCGATGCACGAGCCGGTCATGCAACCGGTTCGGCCCGGAGACTTTCGATGACCCCCATTGCCACCTCTCTTCGGCTTCGCCGCCGCTCGCTTCTTCAGGCCGCCGCATTCGGCGCGGTATTGCCCAGCGCCTGGGCCCAGGCGCCCTTCCCGAACAAGCCAGTCCGCATCGTCGTGCCGTTCGCGGCGGGCGGCCCGACGGACCTGATGGCCCGGGCCATCGCGAAGGCGATGGGCCAGTCCACGGGCCAGCCCTTCATCGTCGACAACAAGCCGGGCGGCGGTGGCGTGATCGGCCTGAGCGAGATCGGGCGCAACCCCGCCGACGGCTACACGCTGGTGATGCCCTCGATCCTGGCGGTGACCAACCCCGCGCTGATGCCCAACTACCCCTTCGACACCCTGAAGGACTTCAGCCCGGTCACCATCGTCGGCCTCATCCCCCACGCCCTGGTCGTCAAGCCGGACTTTGCGGCCACCGACCTGCAGGGGCTGGTGAAGATGGGCAAGGCCAACCCAGGGAGCCTGTCGTACGCGTCCTCGGGCATCGGCACGTCCGCCCATCTGGCCGGTGCGCTGTTCGCGCAGCGCGCAGGCATCCAGGCCACGCACGTACCCTACCGTGGCGCCGGCCCCGCCGTGCAGGACCTGCTGGGCGGCCGCGTGCAGTTCATGTTCCTGGACATGAGCACGGCCCTCGGGCAGATCCAGGCCGGCAAGCTGCGCGCACTGGCCGTGGCACCGGCCCAGCGCTTCGAGGGCCTGCCGCAGGTGCCGACGGTTGCGGAGCAGGGCTACCCGGGCTTCGATGTGCATGGCTGGTACGGGCTCCTGGTGAAGTCGGGCACCCCCGCGCCGGTGGTCGATGCCCTGTACCGAGAGGTCAAGGCCGCACTTTCTGACACCGAACTGCGGGCCATGTTCCGCGCACAGGGCATCGAGCCCGGCGGCATGCCGCCCGCGGAATACGGCGAGATCATCCGCAAGGACCTGGTGCAATGGCGCAAGACCATTGCCGAGCTCGGCATCAAGCTCGACTGAAGGCCCTCATGCGCATCGCGATTCCCGACGACTACCAGGACTGCGTGCGCGGGCTGGCCTGCTTCGGCAAGCTCGCCGGGCACGAGGTCACCGTCTTCCACGACACCCTGCACGACCCAGCCGCGCTGGCCGAGCGCCTGCAGGACTTCGACGCTGTGGTGCTCACGCGCGAGCGCACCCGCGTCGGCCCCGAGCTGCTGGCGCGGCTGCCGCGGCTGAAGCTGATCAGCCAGACCGGCAAGGTGGCCGGCCATGTGGACCTGGCGGCCTGCACCGCGCACGGCGTGGCCGTGGCCGACGGCCGCGGCTCGGGTGCGGCGACGGCCGAGCTGACCTGGGCCCTGCTGCTGGCCAGCCGGCGGCATCTGGTCGACGAAGCCAACCGGCTGCGCGCCGGCCACTGGCAGGGCCACCTGGGGCAGCAGCTCTTCGGGCAACGGCTGGGCATCTGGAGCTATGGCCGCATCGGCAGCCAGGTGGCCCGCTATGGCCGCGCCTTCGGCATGCAGGTGTGGGTGTGGGGCCGCGAAGCCTCCACCGCCGCGGCGCGTGCCGACGGCTTCGACGTGGCGCCTTCGCGCGAGGCCTTCTTTGCCGAAAGCGATGCGGTCTGCCTGCATGTGCGCCTGGTGCCGCAGACGCAGGGCCTCGTCACCCGCGCCGACCTGGCCCGCATGAAGCCCGGTGCCGTGTTGGTCAACACCAGCCGCTCCGAGCTGATCGAGGACGGTGCCCTGGTCGATGCCCTGCGCGCCGGCCGGCCGGGCTTCGCCGCGGTGGACGTCTTCGACCAGGACCTGGAGCCGCTGCAGGGCGGCCACCCGCTGCTCGACCTGCCCAATGCGCTGTGCACCCCGCACATCGGGTACGTGGAGCGCGACAACTACGAGCACTACTTCGGCACGGCCTTCGACAACATCGTGGCCTTTGCGCAAGGGCAGCCGCGCAACATCGTCAATCCGGAAGTGCTGGGCGCGCGGGCGGGCTGAACCCCTCGGGCAAGCGGGCCGCTCGGCCCCGCACGCAAGAGCACCCTGATGCGCCGCGGCGCTTAGCCGTGGCGCATCACGTTGAAGCCTTCGTCCGCCGTCGGTGGCACGAAGTGACGGGAGATCTGGTCGAACTCGGCGTCGCTCGTTTCGAAGGGGTGGTCCCCGGTCGCGTTGCGGGCGCGAAGACGGGCCTTGCAGACCTCGTCGGGCACCTCCAGCAGATGCAGGGTATGGGCGGCGCCCGCCCGCTCATACAAGCCGCGCGCCCAGGCCCGCGTGGCAACCGTGTTGGCGGGAAAGTCGAGCACCACCGACACGCCACTGCGCAGCAGCGATTCGACGTGACCGCTCATGGCGTCGCGCAGGCGGCCCGCGCAGCGCACATAGTCGGCGAGCGCATGGATCTCGTTCGGATAGAGCCGCGACAGCCAGTCGTCCTCGCTGATGCGCACGGTGTTGGGGGCGGAGGCCAGGCGCTGCGTCAGCGTCGACTTGCCCGAGCCGATCTTGCCGCAGACCAGGTGCAGCGTGGCAACGGAAGAAGGGGGCGCGGAACGGGGTGGGACTTGCGGCGGGTTCATTTCGATCTCCTATGACGAGGGCCCGGGAGACAGAAAGAAGAAACCCGCCTCACCGGGCGGGTTGCGGATGGCGACCTGGGCCGCGCGCTAACCCACCCACCCCGGACTGGGGCGAATGATGGAGGCGATGCGCGGGGCGGTCATGGCGGGGCCAGCTTAACAGCGCGGCCGGGGCTGCGGAAACAGAGCCGGTCACGCTCGACCTTCAGGTGAAGAGGTCATGGAACGCCTGCACGTCGCACATGGCCACCTGGGCCTGCAAGGGAAACACGCGCCAGGGCGCGGCCACGTCCATGTCGACAAGCCGGCGCAGCAGTTCATCACGCACGGCTGGCTTCACCTGCTGGCGCCAGTCGAGCACCTGGCCCCAGGTGGAACTGCCGTTCAGGTGCAGCGGACCGCTGACGGGCTGGATGGATTCGCCGAAGGCTGGTGGGAACAAGCGCGTGTAGGCCCGGAGGTTGTAGAGCCAGGAGACGCCCATGACCGACCGTGCTTCGGGATGGGCGCTGCGGATGTGTTGGAACATCGCGCGCAGTTCATGGCGGCGCGCGTCAACCGCCGCGGCTGCGAGAGGACTGGCGGCTAGACCTTCCGGCGGCATGAAGTGGATACGCAGCACGCCTGCCGCAGTGGGGCTGTCGTATGAGAAGCATCCGAAGGTTGGCGCAGGAGCGAGCGGTGGGCGGGCTTTGTGGAACTTGAGCGTGGTCGACAGCAGGGCCGCTTGGTCATGGCTGACCGTGCCCAGTTCAGCCAGGAAGATGGTCCATTGTTCGGCACCACTTTCGCCCCAGAGATGCAGGCGGCGGCGGAGGTTGGCGCAGCGCTCGACCGCGACGTCGAAGGGCACGCCTGCCGCGGTCGCGTAGTGCGCGGCGAAGGTCAGTTGGAGCGAGAAGTAGGCGCTGGGCACAGCGTGATGGACTGTCCGGGAGCCTTGATTGTGGTGGTTGAAAGGCGGCTTCAGACTGATCACGGGCATTCGGTACAACCTAGCCAGCGTCGGCTCTCAGCCGCGACCTGACCTTCGTCAATCAGATCAGGTATGCCATGGCTATTGCCCACTGGCTGGGAGGCCCAGGGGTAGCTTCCATCACGCAGTGTGAAGACACTTCAGCTGGACTGAGCCTACGCTGATGCCTGCACGCCCTGGTGCTCCTGACGGATATCGAAGAGGGGGTCGCCGGCTTCGTCGGCGTGGAAGTGCGCACACGCGCGGTCCGCGACGAACGCGAAGCTCTTGCTAGGCATGAGCGTGCCCTTGTTGCCGTCGTATTCGAGGAACGCGGACGCGCGGGTTTGGCCATGCCAGGGGCAGATCAACTGCGTAAACAAGCCGACCGCGGTCGACGCCAACAGACCGTTGGGCCAAACGACCTGCGGCTTGCCGCCTGCGGCACCGTAGTTGCGGGCTTCCTGGGCCAACGCTTCTTCGGTCACCAAACCCATGCAGCGCAGGCAAGGGCTGCCTGGCGTGATCAGCACGACCTGGCCCGAGATGAGAAAGCCCGAGCCCAGCTTATGCACATCCATACCGATGTCGATGTACGGGATCAGGAAGCGCTGGCAGAACTTGTCGAGCTGATCCTTGGCCGCCACAGCGTCCAGGCAGCCGATCAGCACGTCGCAGGTCTGGAGTTCTCTGGACACCTCTTGCCACTGAGCGGGATGGGCGCCGACATTGGCATCAGCCACGACCGCGCGGATCACGCGCACGGCGATGTCGACCTTCAAGGTCCGGCGCTTCACGTCTTCCAGGGTCCCGCCGACCAAGCGGTTCAGGTTGGTGTCGTCAATGGTGTCCGGGTCGACCAGCACGTAGTTGCCGACGCCAAGGTGGGCGAGCTGTTGGACGACATGCGACCCGCCGCCGCCCAGGCCGATGACGCCGACCTTCGCGCGCTTAAGGTCCTGCTCACTAGTGGCGCCCAGGAAGCTTTGACGGTCATGCTTGCTCATAGCGGTCTCCAAATCTCTGAACCGAGCGGCCCACCTGCGTGAACCCGTCGACGTACTGGGGTTTGGCGTTCTTCGCCGTCCACACCAAACCCTTGGCGCTTGTGTTGCTCAGGACAAGCAGACCATGGGGCGTGCGCGGCAGCGCGTTGAAGAAGCCAGGCACGAACTGGGCGCCGCTGAACAGGTCGGTCTTCGAGAAGGCCGGCACACCACGGCCGCCGTGGGTGTGGATGTGCAGGAGGGCCGACTTGCCGGGGTGCGCCACCTCGATCGCCTTGCGCATCGCGTCGGACCCGATCTGGGCGCCGACCGTCGCGCTGGCCTCGTAGTCCTGATCGGCCACGGGGTGATAGCCGCGGCAGAGCAGCAGGATGTCACCGTCGCGCGAGCGCGTGGCGCCCGCGGTCAGGAAGCCAACGCGCTCGAAGGCGAACGGGTGCCGGCGGTGCAGATCGGCCCGGGCCTGCGCCAGGAGCGTCTCGGTGATCTTGATGTGGATCTTCATCGGAATGCCCTCAGGTGGTTCATCAGGATCTGCACCCATGGGAGCGCGGCCTCGACGCCCTGCCACGAGCACGCCCACCAGGTCCGGCCACCCAACGAGTGGGCGGTCCAGTTGTTCGCGCTGCCGCCGGGGATCTGGCGATCCAGGAAGAGGCGCGTCTGGTAGCTGGTGTGCTCGTAAGGGTGGAGCAGCGCGTCGCAGACGATGGTGCCGCTGCGCGTCTCAACCTTGAGGCCAGGGAGGAAGGCCAACAGGCGCCCCCCCTCCTGGAACGGCTCCGCGCTGGGCACGACGGCCTGCAGCGCGCTCAGTTGTGCCGCGCTCACGACGACTGCCCCCGCGGCGGGTGCGACGTGAAGTGCATACCGGCCTTGAGCTTGAGCTCCTGACCGGGCTTCAGCTCGACCAGCTTGCCATCGACCCAGAGGTCGAGGAGGTAGCCCGGCTCGACCTTGAAGATGGCGATCAGCTGCTCGGTCGTGTACATGCCCTTGGCCAGCTCGAACGGCTGTTCGTTGTAGAACACTTTGAGCTGCTTGCCGCCCTTGCTGGTCTTGAAGTGCTCCGTGCCCTTGTGGGACAGGTCCACCACATCGTCATCGTTGAGCACCTTGTCTGGCGCATCTTCCAGCTGCTGCACGACCTCGAACTCGTCACCCTTGCGGGCCAGGCGCAGCAAGGTGCTGGCGTTGACCTTCGCACGCGGCCACTCGAGCTTGAGGCCGTCCAGGAAGAAGCGGAAGGTCGTATCGCCTTCCATGACGAAGAAGCGCTCCACGCCCGGCTGGGTCAGGTCGACGAGTTCTTCGGGGCGGAGCTCCTCAAGCGCGCCGCTGGATAGCTGCTGCAGGACGATCACCTCGTCGACGGAGTTGAAGCCCGCGGCCTCGGCGATCTGACGGCCCGTCACCCGGTCGTCGTCGATGCCCTTGCTGCGCGGGTTGAAGTGCTCGTCGAGCACTTCGATGGCTTGGCCCTGAGGACGGGCTGTCTGGTTGTGTTGCGTATCCGTAGCGTAGTTCATGGGAGGTTCCCGTCTGAGTGCAGAGCCAGCCCTGCGTGCGATGATGACTTTATGAATAAAAAATCACCATGACATCCATGCTAGATGAGCAGAAAACACTTGTCAACTGGCGATTGGATGGCGATCTTTGAAATTTTTTATGGGCATTTATCGTTGACAAAATCGCCGTTTTCCATGACCATGAAGGCCCCGCAAAGGAGCCCGACCATGAACACCACCGCCAAAAGGACCCTCACGCTCGTCCTCTCCGACACAGAGATGGACGTGCTGGATTCGCTGTCGTCAGAGAAGTCGCTATCGAAGACCGCCGTCCTGCGCCAGGCCTTGCGCCTGTATCAAACCGTGGACATCCGCCAGCAGCGTGGCGAGAAGCTGTTCTTCGAAAGTGAAAGCAAAGAGAAGGCGGAGCTGATGCTCCTGTAAACCAAATGCTTGAGCTGTTCAATCGACACACCCAACAGATGGAGCCGGCCGACTTGATCGGCCGCATCGAACTTGAAGATGTGACCTCTTTCGAACAGCGCTGGCTTCCGCCGATGCAGGCAAAAATCGAGGAGCTTCGTAAGGCCGGCACACTCACGCGTGAAGAGGTGACACGCTGGAACGTGGCGGATGCCCATTGGGAATGGCCGGCGAAGGTCCGTGATCGCGTTGGCCAGCTGCAATGGGCCTCTCATGCACTTCGATGCGGCGGCGACACCCAAGGCCTGATGTTCATGAACGTCGTCTTCACGTGCCGCCTGCCTGAACAGCTCAAACAGCACATGGTTTACGTGGATCTCGTTTCCACCGCACCTTGGAATCGACCGAGGTTGGTGCCCACCCCGATGTATGGCGGTGTCGGCGTGATCTTGGTCACCGAGGCGATCATTCGGAGTCTCGATGAAGGATTTGAAGGACGGATCGGCCTGCACTCATTGCCAGGTGCCGAGTCCCTCTACAGAGAAAAGTTCAAGATGGATTGCCTTGGGCCAGACCCTGACTACGGCAACCTTCTCTACTTCGAGATGACGCCTCAGCAGGCAGCCGCGGTGCTCCCCAGCACTGCGACCTAGACTGGAGGTAATTTATGAATAGCAAGCATCGCCCGGACCGCCAGTGGTACGCGCGCATGATCCAAGAAACACTGGACGACGACTTTGTGATTGGCCCCGCGTTCGACGCGAAGGCCAAGGAAGCCGCACCCGCTGAGCCGCCGCTCACGGTCGCTTTTGGACTGCTGGTGAAGTTTTCTCGGCGCGCAAAGCGGCTCAGTGTTGAAGAACTGGCTGAGAGGCTTTCAGTGGAAGCCGACGAGCTTCAACACATCGAACGCGACCCTGAGTTCCGCGCTCGGCCCAGAACGATCTCTAAGGTCGCCAACTTCTTTGACCTGCCGGTTGGGGAAGTGATGAAGCTCGCCGGCGCCGCCGTCTCCAACGACGCGTCGTTCAACACGAACGCGCTGAAGTTCGCCGCGCATTCGGATGACATGGCGGCGCTGACGCGCGAAGAGCAAGAAGCGCTCAAAAGCTTCGTGCGCTACCTTCGTGACCAGGAGTAGATGACCCGTGCGGGAGCTTGTTGGTCAGTCTGAACAGCGTGAAATCGATCTGCTGATCGACAAGATCCTGAGGGACCTGGGACGCCCCGAACCTCCGCTCGACCTGCGGATGGTTCGGGAGCTTCTGCGCCTCGATCGCAAGTACTACTCGTCGACCGAAGTGGGCCCTCTTGCCGAGTTCGCCCACCGCGTCAAGGTGGCTGGCAAACGGCTTGTCGAGGATCCCAAACTGATCCTTGAGGTGGTCAAGAAAGCTAAGCTCAGCGGGCTGTGGCTGCCCGATGACCGCAAGATCCTTATCGACAAAGAAGTCCCCGAGCTCAAGCACCGCTGGATCGAAGCGCACGAGATCAACCACAGCTTCATCCCGTGGCACAGCGAGTTCCTGCTCGGCGACACCGAGATCACGCTCGCCCCCGACTGTCACGAAATAATCGAGGCCGAGGCCAACTTCGGTGCCGGCCGCATGCTGTTTCTCGGCGACAAGTTCAGCATCGAGGCCAAGGACTACGAACCCTCGTTCAAGAGCGTCCAGGCGCTAAAGGGTCGATTCGGCAACACGCTGACATCGACCTTCTGGCGGTTCGTCGAGGACCGCGACCCGCTTGAGCCGACCTTTGGCCTAATCAGCACACACCCCAACCACGCCGACATCGGCCCCACGGAAGACGGCAGTGGCGTCCACTACTTCATCAAGTCAGCAGCGTTCCGCCAGATGTTCCCCGCCGTCACTGCAGCCCAATTGTTCGAGCTGATCCGGCTGCGCACGAGTTGGAGGCGTCGCGGGCCCGTGGTTGAAGGCACCGCAGCGCTGGTGGATGGCGGCGGCTCTGCGCGGACCATCGTTCTCGATGGCTTCTGCAATACCCACCATGTGCTCACACTGGGTCGGCTGGCGCGATAGGCCCCGACTTCCAAGGCGGGCCACGGATTAGTGACAGTCAGCGTGAATCCGCGTGACGAGAACGAAGGTCGCCAACCGCTGCACTCCTAAATTTGAGGCGAGCGTCGGACACGGACGACGGCGAACCGCCAGACACCCGTCGTTGGCGGAGCCAGGGTGAATGGCTGCAACCGCTGCATAGGCGCCGCTCGGGGTTGATCGGCGAATCGAAAGCCCGCTCATCTTTCAGCGGTGACTAAAGCGATTGCCGCACACCTGGGCCCAAAGCCGTCACGCGAAAGGGTCCTTGCCGCCTGACCGACCCGTCCTGCGCTGCAGACACTTCAACCACGAGCCCCCCGAAGACGCTCGTGCGTCGCTTAAAGCAGCCTGCTAGCTCAGTGCCGCTGGCCTTGCACTCACGGCAGGCTGCGGGCAAAGCGCTCACCGGACTTCCGCGCGGTGATGTTCACGCGCATCGCAAGGCGGATCGACGTCAGGGCAGTGCCTGCAGGAACCCGCCATCCCGCCCGATACGATACGGCCCACACCGTTATCAGAGGGTGCACGCCTTGACGCCGGACTTCCCACCCGATCAGCCGCCCTCGCCCTGCCGGACCCAGCCCAACCGCTTGGCCAGTGGCCCACTTCAACAAGGCCGCGCACCGTGACCCGCCACATCATCCTCGGCGACTCCGACGACACCCCCGACGGCGCCCTGGCGGCTGCGTACGCCGCCCTCGACAAGGGCCAAGTCCATGAGGCCTACGACCTGGCCGCCGCCGCGCTGTCCGCGGCCAATGGCGACAACCTCCGGCTCGAGGCCCGCGCACTGGCCTGCCTCGCGCATTGCGATCGCATCCATTCACGCCTGCGCCGCGCGAGCGGCACCAGCCGCAGGGCGGCGCAGCTCTTCGAACAGCTGGGCGACGCGCAGGGCGAGGCCAATGCGCTGACCACGCTCGCGCATGTCTGCATGCTGCTCGGTCGCAACGACGAGGCGGTCGAGGCCGCCTTGCTGAGCGTGCAGCTGTGCAAGACCAAGCAACCGCAGCCGCCCGCGGTGCTCGCGTTGAACTGCCTGGGGCTGGCCTACTCCTGGGGCGGCGACCACAAGCGCGGCGATGCGGCGCTGGAGCTTGCTGTCGAAACGGCGCGGCGCTGCGAGCCGGCGGTCAGTGTCTTTCAGCCGCGCATCAATCAGGTGTGGGTCGAGGCGTCTCGCCTGATCGATGAGCGCTTCCACACCGGCACGATGCGCAGCCTGGCGCGTCTGGCAAGCCTGGTGACGGAGTGCCGGGAGCTGGAGCGCGCCGGCATCGGGTTTGCGCTGCTGCCGGGGCTGCAGGCCTTCCGGGCCGTGATATCTCCGGCTTCGTGCGCGCTGCTTGCCACATGGCAGGGCGACATGGGTCTGGCCCACGCCGAGTTCGAGGCCGCCCAGCGTGCGCTGGGCACGACGGTCACCTGGCTCGATGCCTTCGTGCGTTGGTGCGCCGCCGAGATGGCCTGGGCACGGCAGGACTGGGCAGCCACGCAGCTCGAACTGGAAAGGATGCGGGATCTCGCCCTGAGCGTCGAGCACGAACAGCTGGCCTGCCGTGCCCATCTGCTGCTGATTCAGGTCTTCGAACTACAGGGTCGCCATGAAGATGCGTTGCGCGAGAACCGAATCCTTCGGCAACGCGAACAACGGGTCGTCGCGGACAGCCTGAGCCATCGGGAGGCGCTGGTGTCCTGGCGCCTTGGTGCGAGGCAGAGCGAGCGTCACCTGCAGCAGGCGCTGGTGGCGTCCAGGCAGTTCGAGCGCTGGTCGCTGGAGGACGCACTGACGGGCATCGCCAATCGGCGACATCTGGAGCAGGTCCTGGACGAAGAGCTACGCCTGCACGCATCCGCCGGGCAGCCGCTGGCCGTGGCGCTGCTCGACATCGACCAGTTCAAGTCGATCAACGACCGCTTCACCCACGAGGTGGGCGACCGTGTCCTGAAGACGGTGGCCGGCATCATGTCGTCGCAGTTGCGCGACCGCGACCTGCCGGCGCGCTGGGCGGGCGACGAGTTCGTCATCGTGTTCGCCAACGCCACGGCGGGCAGTGCGGCGCAGGTGTGCGAGCGCGTTCGGTTCGCCATCACGTCCTTCGACTGGGAGTCGATCGCTGCGGGGCTGCGCGTGGCAGTGAGCATCGGTCTGGCCGAGGCCATGAATGGGGACACCACTGCGTCCCTTCTTCACCGCAGCGACACGTCGATGTACCGGGTCAAGCCGCGCTCCGGTACATAGCACCGCGCGGCGGGGCCATCCGTGCAACGGTTACATGGATGGAGATCGATACAAAGTGCCGGCCTCATGGGCCCGCCCGGTCAGGCCCGTGCAAGCCCACCCTGACGATGCTGTTCCTTCCTCCCCCAAAGGTGACTCGAAGAAGAAACACAGCCCCGCCATGACGTTCACCGACCGATTTCCCCAGGCCGCGCGCCGCGCCCTTGCAGGCAGCCTTGCACTGATCGCCGTGGCAGCAGGCCTCAGCGCCTGCGTCACTCCCGTCGTCGAAGAGCGGCCCGTGATCGTTCGGCCACCACCGCCGCCACCCGCACCGCATGTGGTCGTGCGCGCCATGCCCGCGCCCGTGCATGAGGACCGGGGCAATCCGCCCGGCCCGGGCTTCAACTGGGTGCCGGGCCACTGGCGCTGGGCCGGCAACGACTGGCTCTGGCAGCACGGCCAGTGGGTGCGCCAGCCGGTGCCACCCATGCCGCCGGTCATCATCGAACAGATCGGCGTGCCGCCCTCACCGCAGCATGTGTGGGTGCCGGGCCATTGGGTCTGGCGGCCGGAGGCCGGCGGGTGGGCCTGGGTGCGCGGCACCTGGTACCGCTGATGGCGACAGGTTTTTGCGCCGGCCGCAACACCGGACCTGCGTAGCGTCGGCAGACGATCGGCACCGGTGGCGCAGCCTCAGGCACGCGCCGCCTTCAGCAACATCCGCACCGTCTCCACGCCCTCGATGGGCCGGGGATTGGTCCGGATCCACGGGTCGTGCATCGCCGCCTGGGCCACGGCTTCGATCCGCTCGTCGTCGTCCAGGCCCACCGCGCGCAGCGTGCGCGGCAGCCCCAGCCCCTCGATCAGGCCCGCCACCGCCTGCCAGGCTGGCACGCTGGGCTGGCCCATGGCTTCGCTGATCATCGCGTGCTGCTCGCGCACCACCGGTTCGTTGAAGCGCATCACATGCGGCATGAGGATGCAGGACGTGAGTCCGTGCGGCACGCCGCCCGTGCCGCCCAGGGCGTGGCCGATGCCATGGCTCGCGCCCTTGTTGACGCCGGCCTGAGAGCCCACGGTGGAGAGCCAGCCCGCCACCTGCGCATCGAGCCGCGCGCGCAGATTGCCCGCGTCGCGATGGGTGGCCGGCAACGCGCGGGTCAGCAGGCGGATGGCCTGCAGCGCCGTGCCCTGCGAATAGGGCTGCGCGTCGATGGAGCAGATGTCCTCCACGGCATGGTCGAGCGCACGCACGCCGGTCGACAGCCACAGCGCCTGCGGCGTGGGCAGCGTCACCGACGGATCGAGCACGACGACGCGCGGCACTTGCTGCGGATGGGTGAACACCTCCTTCAGGCGCGTCCGCGGATGCGTGACGCCGGCATAGGCCGTGAACTCTGCCCCGGCAAGTGTGGTGGGCACCGCCAGCAGCGGCAACTGCGGCGCGCGCACCGCAGCGCCTGCCGCGGTCATCGACTGCGAGGGCGACTTGCGCAAGGCGTCCATGTCGTCCACCGTGTCGACGTCGTTGGCCAGGCAGGTCGCCACCACCTTGGCCGCATCGATGACGGAGCCGCCACCCAGCGCCACCAGAAGATCGGCGTCGGCGCGCCGGGCGGCCTCCACCGCGGCGATGACGTCGTCGCGCGGGGTATGGGCGGCGATGCCGCTCCAGGTGGCCGCATGGCGCGCGCCCAGTGCGGCGGCCAGGCGGGCGGGCACGTCCGTCTGTTCGGCCAGCAGCGCGGCGGTCAGCACGAAGACGCGCTTGGCGCCCAGGCGCTCGGCCTCTGCCGCGACCACCTCGGCCGCCGGCTGGCCAAAGACCACACGCTCGATCTTGGGCAGGGTGTAGATGCCGCGGTACAGCTCGTCATTCATGTCGCTTGGACTCCTTGCGGCGCAACGGGCCGCCGTGATGGCATTGAGGGGATCGGTGCATGACGGCCGGCCTATTGCAGTTCCAGGCCGGTGAGCTTGACCAGCGACTTCCAGCGCGCGATCTCCTCGACCTGGTAGCGGCGCATGTCCTCGGGCGTGGAAAGCCGCATGTTCACCAGCTGGCCTTCGTAGAACTTGCGGGTCTCGTCGCTGCGGCCGGCCTGGGTGAACAGTTCGGCGAGCCGCCGCGTCGCCTCGGGCGGCGTCCTGGCGGCCACGGCCGCGCCCACCCAGGTGAAGGCGTCGAAGGCGGCCAGGCCGGCCTCGGGCGCGCTGGGCACGTCGGGCATCAGGGGCGAGCGCTGGGGCGCCGCGAGCATCAGTCCACGCAGGCGGCCCGACTTGACCAGCTCGACCGTGCTGCTCGCATCGACGATGGCGAAGTCCACGTTGCCTGCCATGACGGCGGCACCGGCGTCTCCCGAGCCCTTGTAGTTGATGGGCGTGGCCTTGATGCCGGCAAGCTGGTCCATCCACTCCGCATACAGCGTGTACGAGATCGAGCCCGAGCCGTAGTTGAGCGCGCCGGGCCGCTGCCTGGCATCGGCCACCAGATCGGCCACGGTGCGGTAGCGCGACGTCGGCGGCACCACCAGCATCACGGGCGCGCCCACCAGCAACGAGATCGGCGCGAGGTCGACCAGCGGGTCGTAGGGCAGCTTGCGAAAGGCCGCGGCATTGGTCGCCAGGGTCGAGTTGCTGCCGAGCAGCACCGTGTGCCCATCGGCCGGCGCATTCAGCACCATCTGCACGGCAATGAAGCCATTGCCGCCGGGCTTGTTCTCGACGATGGCGGGCTGGCCCGACATCTCCCCGAGCAGGCGCGCGAAGTGCCGCGCCGCGATGTCCGTGCCACTGCCTGGCGGAAAGGGCACCACCAGCTTGAGCGGACGCGAGGGGAAGGGCTCCGTCGCCGCGAGGGCGCCCGTCGCCTGAGTGGCCGCGAGGCCGGCACTGCCAAGCAATGCAAGCCACCGGCGGCGCGTGAAGGAATGCTGGGGCATGACGATGTCTCCGTTGTTGTTGCCGACCGCTGTCGATCATGGGCGGCAGCCCCGTCTTTCTCAACCGGGCCCGCGGCAGTCATTTCCATAGAATGGAAAACTCCCGCTGGCACCCCGCACCCAGGAGCTGCCCTTTGCGACCTCGCAAGCCCGTCGACCGCACCGACACCGCCACCAACCAGACCCTGCGCCGCGGCCTGGCATTGCTCAAGGCCTTCCGGCCCGGCTTTCCCGTCCTGACCAACGGCGCCCTGGCGGAGCTGAGCGGCCTGGCGCCGTCGACGGTCAGCCGCATGACCGGGGCGCTGGTCGAGGCAGGCCTGCTGCGGCAGTTGCCGGGCGCGGGCGGCTACGCGCCCACGGCGACCTGCATCAGCCTGGGCTTTGCGACCTTCCAGGCGATGGCACCGGTGCGGCAGCAGGTGCTGGCCCGCATGGAAGAGGCCGCCGAACGCCACAACGTGAGCGTGAGCCTGGCCGCCCCCGACGGTGACGACATGGTCTACGTCGACACCTTCCGCCGCGCGCGGCGCGAGACGCTGATGCACATTGCGCCGGGCGTGCGCATTCCCATGACCTACACCGCCCTCGGCACGGCCGCGCTGGCCTGCATGCCGGCACAGGCGCGGTCAGCGCAGATCTCCCACCTGGTCGCGCGCCACACAGGTAACCGCGCCGACTTGCGCGCGCAGATCGATGCCGGCGTGCAACACCACCAGATGCACGGCTGGTGCCAGGCCTCATGGGTGGCCGACGTGGTGGGCGTGGCGCGCGCGGTGCACCTGCCGGCGCACGGCATCCTCAGCTTCAATTGCGCGGGCTCGTCGTCGCAGATGAGCGCGTCGAAGATCGAGCGCAAGCTGGTGCCGCTGCTGTTCGAGCTGACCGAACTGGCCCTGTCCGCCGACAGCGAAGCGCGCTGATGGCAGCGGCCGTCGGCCGCAGGGCCGACCCCTAGAATCCGCCCGCTCCAGCGCCCCTCACCTGCCCATGAAACACCACGCCAAACGCGCCAGCATCAAGGACGTGGCGGCGTTCGCGGGCGTGTCGCTGGGCAGCGTGTCGCGGGTCATCAACAAGGCCGGCAATGTCGGCGACGAAGTCCGGGCGCGGGTGGAGCGCGCCATGCGCGAGCTGGACTATTCGCCCGATCAGACGGCGCAGGCGCTGCGCTCGCGCAGTTCGCGCACCGTGGGCTGCATGTTCACCGACGTGGCCAACCCGCTCTATGCGCGGCTCTACCAGACCTTCGAGACCAAGCTGCACAAGGCTGGCTACATGGTGCTGCTGGCCAACAGCCTGAACGACCTGCAGCGTGAGCGCGAGATCCTGTCGATGTTCCAGAGCCGGCGCATGGACGGCGCCATCGTCGCGCCGGGCAACGAGCGTGATCCGGCCCTGCTGGAGACGATGGAAAAGCTCGGCCTGCCGGTGGTCATCCTCGACCGCGACATGGACGTGGCGCACGACCGCGTGCTGTTCGACCACCTGCGCGGCCTGCACGACGCCGTGCAGCACCTGGCCGCACTGCAGCACCGCGACGTAGCCTTGCTCATCGCCGATGTGCCCAACCGGCCCATGCGTCGGCGCCTCGAGGGCTTCAAGGCCGGGCTCGAAGCCGCCGGTCTGGCGCTTCGCCCTGAGCGGGTCGTGCGCCTGGGCTCATCGACCAGCCCGGCCTATGACGAAGTGCTGCGCCTCCTGCGCCCCGCCGACCGGCCGACGGCGCTGATCACCCCCGGCACCAGCGTGCTGGCCGATGCGCTCAACGCGGCAGAAGCGCTGGGCCTGCAGGTGCCGCGCGACCTGTCCATCGTGAGCCTGGGCGACCCGGACTTTGCCCGCCATCACCGGCCTTCGATCAGCAGCATCGCCATCGACCACGAGATCGCGGCCGAGGCCGGCGTGGACATGCTGCTCAAGCGCATGCGCGGCGAGCCGCCCGCGCAGCCACGCGAGGCCCTGGCGCCCGCGCGCTTCGTGGCGCGCGAGTCGACCGGGCCCGCCCCCACCCTGCCCCTTCGCCGCGCACGCAACCCCCGCCCCTGAGACATCCGGCAGCCGGACCGCGGTACTCAATACACCTCGCGGTGAAACGTTTCACCCTGGGGAAAACGCTCTTCTTGTGCGGTTGCGCGCAGACCTACGCTGAGGTCATCACTCCATGGGCCATCGGCCCCGAGGTCCCGCGTGAACACCCTTCCGACCCCTCTCGGCGCCGCCGACCATTCCCAACCCGCGAGCAGCCGCCTGGATGGCCGCGTCGCCATCGTGACCGGCGCCGGCTCGCGCACCGCCGACGTGGGCAACGGCCGCGCGGCCGCCATCCTGCTGGCACGACGCGGCGCCCGCGTGCTGCTGCTCGACCTGCAGCCCGATGCCGCGCGCGAGACCGAGCGCACCATCGCGGCCGAGGGCGGGCAGGCGCTCACGCTGGGCTGCGACGTGTCCCAGGCCGAGGCCTGCCGCCAGGCCGTCGCCACGGCCGTGGAGGCCTGGGGCCGTGTCGACATCCTGGTCAACAACGTCGGCATCGGCGGGCCCGGCGGCAGCGCGGTCGACCTCGACCTGGACGAGTGGGACCGGGCCCTGCGCATCAACGTGACCTCGATGATGCTGATGGCCCGCTACGCCATCCCCGAGATGCGCAAGCTGGGCCGCGGCGCCATCGTCAACATCGCCTCGGTGGCCGGGCTGATGGGCGGCACGCCGGCCCTGCTCTACCCCACCTCCAAGGGCGCGGTGGTCAACATGACGCGGGCCATGGCCGCGCATCACGGCACCGAGGGCATCCGCGTCAACTGCGTGGCGCCGGGCATGGTCTACACGCCCATGGTCGCGGGCCGCATGACGCCTGAGGTGCGCGAGGAACGGCGTATGCGCTCGCTGCTGCAGACCGAAGGCTCGGGCTGGGACGTGGGCCAGGCCGTGGCCTACCTGGCCAGCGACGAGGCGCGCTGGGTCACGGGCGTGATCCTGCCCGTGGATGCCGGGGCCACCGCCGGCAAGGCGCCCTCGCCGGGCCTGAAGCCGGACGGGCGCGAGACCAAAGCTGGCTGAGTTCAGCCCTGCTCCATCGCCAGCCAGCCCCATGCCCCGCATCCCCCTGCTCCCCGAACACCCGGCCGATCCGCAGGCCGCCGCCCTCTTCGACGAAGTGCGCCAGGCCCGCGGCCCGGACTTTCCGATGCCGCACCTCTACCGCGTGCTGGCCACGGCGCCGGCCATGTTCCGCGGCTGGCTCGACTTTGCCTGGCCGCTGCGGCAGAACGCCCACACCCCACGGCCCTTGCGCGAGCTGCTGATCCTGCGCGGGGCGCAGATCTCCGGTACGGCCTACGAATGGGCGCACCACGTGCCGATGGCGCTGGAGGCCGGGGTGAGCCAGGCCCAGATCGATGCGCTCGCCGATTGGCAGGCATCGGCGCTGTTCGACGGCCCGCAACGCGCCGTGCTGCAGCTGGCCGACGAGGTCACGCGCGGCCCGGCCGCATCGCACGCCACGCTGCTGCAGCTCCAGCACAGCGGCTTCGACGACGCCGCGGTGGTGGAGCTGGTGCTCACGGCCAGCTTCTACGTGTGCGTGGGGCGCTTCCTGCAGTCCATGGACATCGAGCTCGAGCCTGGCTACGACGCGCTGTTGTCGTCCATGTCGACCGGCGATGCGCCTCCCACCGCCCACCCGCCCTCGGACCCTGTGCACTGAACCCACGAAAGGATTCCGCGATGACGCACCTTCCTCGGACGCCCCACCGCCGCGCATTGGGCGCTGTCATGGGCCTGCTGCTCGGCGCCGGCCTGCTGGCCGCCGCGCCGGTTCAGGCCCAGGCGCAGAGCCAGAGCGGGACCTTTCCCGACCGGCCGCTCAAGATCATCCTGATGTTCCCGGCCGGCAACGGGCTGGACACCAGCACCCGCAACTTCGCCGATGCGCTGGGCAAGGAACTGGGGCAGCCGGTGGTGGTCGACAACCGGCCCGGGGCCAATGGCGTCATCGCCTTCTCGGCGGTGCGTCTGGCGCCGGCCGATGGCTACACGCTGCTGGTGGGCAGCTCTTCGGGCATCACCATTCCGGTCGCCTACGGCAAGAGCCTGCCCTACGACCCGTTCAAGGACTTCAAGCTCGTCGGCGGCATGCTGCGCGCGCCCGCCATCCTGACGGTGCCGCCCGACTCCAGGTTCACCACCATCCGCCAGATGATCGAGGTGGGCAAGGCCAAGCCCGAGCCGCTGACCATCGGCACCTATTCCGACGGCTACTACCTCACGTCGCAGCGCCTGGCCAACCTCGCCGGCATCAAGCTGCGCAACGTGCCCTACAAGGGCTATCCGGCCTCGCTGCCCGACCTGGCGGCCGGCCGAATCGACATCGGCTACGGCGACGCCACGGCCACGCAGGAGCTGATCAAGTCCGGCAAGATCCGCGCCCTGGCCGTGACGGGCACCACGCGCCATCCCAACTACCCGGACGTGCCCACGGTGGCCGAAAGCGGGGTGCCCGACTTCTCGTACTACAGCTGGGACGTCTTCCTGGTGCGCAGCGAGACGCCGGCGCCCATCACCGAGAAGTTGATGGCCGCGGTCAAGCGGGTGCTCCACGGCCCCGACTATCCGGCCTTCCTGCGGGCGAATGGCTCCGAGCCCATGCTCGACGACATGCCCGCCATCCAGAAGATGATGACCGACGAGGTCACCCTCTACAAATCGCTCATCGCCAGCACCAGCGCCGAAAGCCGCTGAGCACACCGCCCATCCCTCATTGCATCGGCAGCATGACAGCCGGTGCGCTCCACCTGTACACCGCACCATGGCCCGCGTCCCCTACTTCGACCTCTCGCAGGCGTCCGACACCTACCTGCAGCTGATCGGCTCGCGTCCGCCACTCAACCTCTATCGCATGCTGCCGCATGCCGGCAAGGTGGCCGAAGGCTTTCTCGCGTTGGGCGGCGCCATCCTGCGCGAGAACCGGCTCGACTCAAGGTTGCGCGAGATCGCCATCCTGCGTGTCGGCCTGCTGTGCGGGTCGAGCTACGAAGTGCACCAGCACCGACGGGTGGCGCGCAACGTGGGTCTGGCCGACGACAAGGTGGCGGCCCTGGAAATCGGCGCCGACACGGGCGCGCTCGATGCCACCGAGCACATGGTGCTGGACTACGTCGACCAGGTCGTGGCGCACGTCAAGGCACCCGATGCGATGTTCCAGGCCTTGTGCCGGCAACTCTCGCCCGCCCTTGTGGCCGAGCTGACGCTCGTGATCGGCTTCTACATGATGGTGAGCCGCTTCCTCGAGAACTTCGAGGTGGACATCGAGGCGCCAGCCGCGACGCAGAACGCCGGTTGAGGCCCGGCCTCAACTGACCTTGCCGTCTTCCTGCTTGGCCTGGGCCATGGCCTCGGGCTCCAGTTCTTCCGCCTCCCGGTTGTAGCGGATGAAGACGCCCCACCCCGCGAGCAGCACGCCGACGGCAACGACGAGGGCGCTGGCGTAGAGCATGTCTGCCGGCGCCCTTTGCGCCTTGAAGGCGGCCACAAGCCCCTCGACCGCGAGCGCCACCACCAGCACGACCAGAAAGCGCGACAGGAAGCGGCGCACCCGCGTCGGTCCGCTGATGTGGGCTTCGCGCACCACCTCCTCTTCGGCGATGGTGCGCGAGATCTGCAGCGCCACCACCGCCGAGGCCAGCACGCCCAGCGCCTCGATGATGGAAGCGGCCGAGCCGCGGTCCAGGCCGGCACCGAAGGCGTCCCAGCCGATGCGCGCCGCGATCACCAGCAGCATCAGCGACGCCACCGCGAACACCACGGCCATCAGGGCGTGCACCAGGGGAAAGAGGTCGAGGAAGCGCTTCATGCGGACCAAGCCTGCCTGCCGGCCGCGGCGTCGCGTGTCAGGCGGCGCAGCGTCCTTCGGAAGGCAAGCAGGCCGGCCCGTGCACCAGGTCCGGCCTGCCCGCCGCCTTCAGGCGGCCTGCTTCACGGCACCCGCGGCCGCCAGCGATTCGATCTCCTCGGTCGACAGCCCCGCCTCGCGCAGCACTTCAGCGGAATGCTCGCCCAGCGTCGGCGCCAGGCGCGCGATGCGTGCCGGCGTCGTGCCAAAGCGCACGGGCGGCCGCACCTGAACGGTGGGGCCCTCGGTGGGATGCTCATGCGTCTCGAACAGGCCGACGCTGACCAGCTGTGGATGCTCGCGCAGCTCGTCGAGCGCATAGATGCGCGTGGCCGGGATGTCCAGCGCTTCGCAAAGCGTCAGGCAGGTGTCGCAGTCCATGTCGGCCACCACGGCCGCCAGGTCGGCATACAGCTCGCGCACACGGGCGTTGAGCTGGCTGCGGTCCAGCGTGCCGTACTTCTGCAGAAGGGCCGCATGGCCGGTGCGCTCGAACAGCGCCTGCCAGTGCGCGGGCGAATAAGGCAGAACCGTCACATGGCCGTCGCGCACGGCGATGGGGCGCCGTCCGCCATTGAGCACCCGCGCGTAGCCGGGCTCCGCCGTCGCAGGCTCGAAGGCATGGCCGCCGTGGTGCTCGACCAGCGTGAAGGCGGTCATGGCCTCGAACATGGGCACTTCCACATACTGGCCCTGGCCGCTGCGCGCACGGTGCAGCAGCGCGGCCGTCACGGCCTGCGCCACCATCAGGCCCGCAGCCTTGTCGGCCACCAGCGTGGGCATGTAGCGCGGCTGCGCGCCGTCGCGCAGGTTCAGGTCCACCAGGCCGCAGCCCGACTGCACGATGTCGTCGAACACCGGCTTGCCGGCGAAAGCGCCGCCCTCCTGGTAGCCGGTGGCCACGCAGTAGACGATGTCGGGCCGGACGCGGCGCAGCGCCTCATAGCCCAGACCCAGCCGCTCGATGGCCGGCACGCGCATGTTGTGGACGAACACATCGACCGTGGCCGCCAGCCGCAGCAGCGCCTGCACGCCTTCGGGGCGCTTGAGGTCCAGCGCCAGCGAACGCTTGTTGCGGTTGATGGTGAGGTAGATCGAGCTCATGCCACGGTGGCGCGACACGCCATTGGCCCGCATCAGGTCGCCCTCCAGGCTTTCGACCTTGATCACGTCCGCGCCCTGGTCGCCCAGAATCTGGGTGGCCAGCGGGCCGAGCACCACGGCGGTGAGGTCGAGGACGCGCAGGCCCGCAAGCGGCCCGCTGGCGGAGGAAGAGGTCTGCTCGGAAGGCTTCATGGCATGGAAAGAAAAATGGCCGACAGGCCGAAGGCGCCCATCGGCCGGGTCATCGTCATTGCTGCACCAGGCCGGCCGCTTCGGCCACGCGCTTGAAGCGCTCGTATTCGCGCTGCTGGAACTTGCGCATCTCGTCGCCCTTGAGGTCCAGGAAGTCGGCGCCCCGCTGCTGGCGGTAGGCCACGGCCTCCGGCTGTGCCATGACTTCGGCCAACGCGCCGATCAGCTTCTGGGTGATGTCGGCGGGCGTCTCGCTGCGCACGAAGAAGGAGCTCCAGACATAGGTCTCGAAGTCGGCGAAGCCGCTCTCGATCATGGTGGGCACCGCGGGCAGCGTGCCCATGCGCTTGGCGCCGGTGACGGCCAGCATGCGAATGCGGCCTTCCTTCTGCATCTCGACGAAGGCCGAGGGGTCGACGATGGCCACTTCCAGCTGGCCGCCGATCACGTCCGTGACCATCTGCGAGCCGCCCTTGTAGTTGATGTGGTTGATCTGCGCGCCCGAGGCCGTGCCCAGCCACGCGGCCACGAGCTGGTAGCCCGCCGAATAGTTGCCCACCGCGATCGGACGCTTCTCGCGCTTGGCCGCGGCCACCACGTCCTGGATGCTGTGGGCGGGCGAATCGCCTTTCACCACGAAGGCGGCCGGGCCGACGGCCGAGCCCACCAGCGGCTTGAAGTCCTTGAACGGGTCGTAGGGCAGGCTCTTCATCACGGCCGGGTTGACCGACATGGGCGAGTTGCTGGCCAGCAGGATGCTGTAGCCGTCGGCCGGGGCCGACTTGACCGACTGCACCGCGATCAGGCCACTGCCCCCGGGCCGGTTCTCCACGATCACCGGCTGGCCCAGCTTCTTGCCGAGCAGGTCGCCGTAGAAGCGCGAATCCGAGTCGGAGCCGCTGCCCGCGGTGAAGGGCACCACGATGCGCAGCGGCTTGGTGGGAAAGGCCGCCTGGGCCAGGGCGGCCGGACTGGCCGCCAGCAGCGCAGCGCCGGCGCCGAAGGCGCCCAGCGCAGCCAGGAAGGCGCGACGTTCAAGGGTCATGGGATGTCTCCGTCTGTAGGTGTGGATTCACGCAAGTCCGGGAAGGCCCGGGGTGGACCTCGCTTGCCTGGGCGGACTCTAGCACTTATATTTGTTGACCAACAAGCAAGTTGCTTTAGGTGTTGACCCGGACGCTCCTGTCCGGCACGCACCTTCGAAGGAGACAAGCCATGCAAGCCCTGGACATCCGTCCGGCCGAACTGCCGCCCGACTGCGAGCGGCTGCGCGCCGAGGTGCGCGACTTTCTCGCGCAGACGCTCGGCGACCTGCCGCCGCATGAGCGGGCGCGCAACTGGTCCGGCTACAGCCCCGAGTTCAGCCGAGCACTCGGCCGACGCGGCTGGATCGGCATGACCTGGCCGCGGCGCTACGGCGGCGGCGAGCGCTCCATGCTCGAGCGCTACGTGGTGCTGGAAGAGCTGCTGGCCGCTGGCGCCCCCGTGTCGGCCCACTGGGTGGCCGACCGCCAGAGCGGGCCGCTGCTGATGCGCTATTCGCCCGAGGTGCTGGCGCCCGAGCTGCTGCCGCGCATCGCGCGGGGCGAGTGCCATTTCTGCATCGGCATGAGCGAACCCGATTCGGGCTCGGACCTCGCCTCCATCCGCACCCGGGCCGTGCGCGATGGCGACGGCTGGCGCATCAGCGGCCGCAAGGTGTGGACCTCGGCCGCGCACAAGGCGCACTACATGATCGCGCTGGTGCGCACCGCACCACCCAGTGCCGACCGGCATGCCGGCATGTCGCAGTTCCTGGTGGACATGCGCAGCCCCGGCCTCACCATCCGGCCCATCGTCAACCAGCTGGGCGAGCACGAGTTCAACGAGGTCACCTTCGACGAGGTGCCCGTGCCCGCGCACCACCTGATCGGCGCCGAAGGCGAAGGCTGGCACCAGGTCACGACCGAGCTGACCTTCGAGCGCTCGGGTCCCGAGCGCTACATGAGCAGCACGCAGCTCATGCTCGAGATGCTGGACGCCGCCGATGCCGACAACCCGCACCACCAGCTGGTGCTGGGGCGGCTGGCCGCGCAGTACGCCACGCTGCGGCAGATGTCGCTGGGCGTGGCCGGCATGCTGGCCGCGGGCCAGAACCCCGGGCTGGCCGCTGCGGCCGTCAAGGACCAGGGCGCACTCCTGGAGCAGGGCCTGCCCGACCTGGCGCACGAACTCTTCGGCGGCCGCATGCCCCCCGAGAGCGACCTGGCGCGCGTGCAGCGGCACCTCGTGCTGGCCACGCCGTCCTTCTCCCTGCGCGGCGGCACGCGCGAAATCCTGCGGGGCATGCTCGCGAAAGGAATGGGCCTCCGATGAACGACGACCAACAGATGATCCAGGACAGCGCCGCGCGCCTGTTCGCCGATGCGGCCGGGGCCGCGCTCAACACGCAGGTGGAGGCCGGCGACTTTCCGCAGGCGCTCTGGCAGCAGGTGGAAGAGGCCGGCTTTGCGGCGTCGCTGGCAGCGGGCGATCAGGGCTTCGGCCTCACGCCCGACCAGGCGCTGCCGATCTTCGAGGAACTGGGCCGCCATCGCGTACCGTTGCCGCTGGCCGAAACGGCGGCCGGCCTGGCACTGCTCGCCTGCACGGGACATGCGCCGCTGGCCGGGCCGGGCACGCTGATCGACGCGGGCCCGGGCCAGACGCTGGCCCTGACGGCCGACGGCCGCCACCTGAGCGGCGAGGCGCCCGCCGTGCCCTGGGGACGCCATGCCGCCTGGGCACTCGTGCAACTGCCGCAGGGCGATATCGCCGTGGTGGACCTGAAGAATGCCGTCGGCCTCAGCTGCGAGCCGGGCCTGGACCTCGCAGGCCTACCTGCCGACCGCCTGCGCCTGGCAGGCGTCGCGGTGCGCGCGGTGCTGCCCGCCGCGGCATTCGGCATCGCGCTGCCACTGCGCAGCACGGCCGCCCTACTGCATGCGGCCATGATGGTCGGCGCCATGGAATGGGCGCTGGCCGAGGCCATCCAGTACGCCAACGACCGCGTGCAGTTCGGCCGGCCCATCGGCAAGAACCAGGCGCTGCAGCAGATGCTGGCGCAGGCCGCGGGCGATGTGGCCTCGGCCCGCATGGCGGTGCGCGCGGCAGGGCTGGACTTCAGGCTCGGCGACGCGGAGCGCGCGGCGCGTGCCGACTTCGGCGTGGCTGCGGCCAAGGTGCGCTGCGGCGAGGCGGCCACGCGCGTGGCGGCCACCGCGCACCAGGTGCTGGGCGCCATCGGCTTCACGCACGAGCATGCGCTGCACTTCGCCACGCGCCGGCTGTGGGCCTGGCGCGCGGCCTATGGTGCCGATGCCTGGTGGGCGCAGCGACTGGGCGCCGCGGCCATCCGCGCCCGCGCGGCCGGCTTCTGGCCGGCGATGACGCAGCGGCAGTTCTCCGTGACCGCGGCCGAGTGAGCTGCGCCGAGGGCGTCTCGCGCTTCAGCGTATGGCGCCCAGCATTCCCTTCACATTCCCCGAGACCTTCATGCCCCCACGCAGCCACACCGACCTCGGCGTCGACATGGACGGCCACGTCGCCATCCTCGAGATCCGCCGCCCGCCGCACAACTTCTTCGACGTGCCGCTGATCCGCGCCATCGCCGATGCGCTCGAAGACCTCGAAGCCCATGCCGACTGCCGCGCCGTGGTGCTGGCCGCGCAGGGCACGGCCTTCTGCGCCGGTGCCAACTTCGGCGGCGACACCGATGCCACGGCAGCCACCAGCCCGCGCGCACTCAACCCGATCTATGCCGAGGCGCTGCGCATCTACGCCACCGGCAAGCCCATCGTGGCCGCGGTGCACGGGCCGGCCATCGGCGGCGGACTGGGCCTCGCGCTGGCCGCGGACTTTCGCGTGAGCTGCCCGCAGGCGCGCTTCAGCGCCAACTTCAACCGGCTGGGATTCCATCCCGGCTTCGGCCTGTCGGTCACGCTGCCGCGGCTGGTGGGTCCGCAGCAGGCCGCCCTGCTCTTCTACACCGGCCGGCGCATCGACGGCACGCAGGCCCACACGCTGGGCCTGGTCGACGAGTTGGTCGATACGCCCGAGGCCGTGCGCGGCGCGGCCCTGGAACTCGCGCAAGAGATCGCACTGTCGGCGCCCATCGCCGTGCAGGCCACCCGCACCACGCTGCGGCGCGAACTGATGCCGCTGCTGCGCGAAGCCGTCGCGCGCGAAAGCGAGATGCAGTTCGCGCACTTCCGCAGCGAGGACTTCCGCGAGGGCGTGCAGGCCATGTCCGAGCGCCGGCCGCCGAAGTTCAGCGGCCGGTAAGCCGGCGGCACGCCTCCTCTTTCGCAACAACGCCCGCACCGCGGGGCCAGGGCAACACCATGCTTCAAGACGGACTGCTGCGCGGACGGCGCATCCTCATCACCGGCGGCGGCAGCGGCCTGGGGCTCGCCATGGCCGAGCGCTTCGCGGCGCTGGGCGCACAGCTGGTGCTGTGCGGCCGCCGGGCCGAGCTGCTGGCGGCCGCACGCGACGGCCTCCTGGCACGCCACGACGCCGATGTGCAGACACTGACTTGTGACGTGCGCGATCCGTCCGCCGTCGAAGCCATGTTCGATGCAGCCTGGCAGCAAGGCCCGCTCGATGTGCTGGTCAACAACGCGGCGGCCACCTTCATCGCGCAGACCGAACGCCTGAGTGCCCGCGCGGCCGACGCCATCCTGGGCCCCACGCTGCACGGGGCGCTGTACTGCACGCTGCAGGCAGGCCGACGCTGGATCGACAGCGGCCGGCCGGGCGTGGTGCTGAGCATCCTGTCGACCTCCACCCGCACCGGACGCGCCTTCACCGTGCCCTCGGCCATGGCCAAGTCGGCGCTGCTGGCCATGACGCGCAGCCTGGCCGTGGAATGGGGCCCTCACGGCATCCGCAGCGTGGCCATCGCGCCCGGACCCTTCCCGACGGCGGGCGCGGGCCAGGCGCTCGACCCGACGGCGGGGCGGGCGTTTGCCAATGCGGCGCCGAATGTGGAGGCGAGCGCAGGCACTGGCGTCGCGGCTGAGGCCGGGGCTGCCGCCCCTTATCCAGCCAACCCGCTGGGCCGCGTCGGCCGGCCGCCGGAGCTGGCCGAGCTGGCCGCCTTCCTGGTGAGCGAAAGCGCGGCCTATATCAACGGCGAGATGATCGCCATCGACGGCGGCCAGCACCTGCGCACCTCCGGCGCCGAAGACCTGCTGGCCTGGGGACCGGACGACTGGGCTCGCGCGCGGGCGGGCCGCGGCGGCTGAGCCCGGCGGGCCGCCGTCAATGCGGCGCCAAGGTCCTGTCGACCATCTGTAGGGCCAGGTCCCGCACCTTGTCCAGCCGCAGGTCGCCCAGCACCAGGCGCTGGTGCAGCACGCCGCGCAGCGCGCCGAGCAGCAGCGTGGCGGCGGTGGTCGGGTCGATGTCGGCACGGATCTCGCCCAGCGCAATGCCGTCGCGGATGTGCTGCTCCAGCCGCGAGATGCTGCTGCGGATGTATTCGCCGATGTAGGGGTTGAGTTCCGAGTCCTCCATGAAGCCCTCGGTCATCATCACCAGCAGCGCGCGGGTCTCGATCCAGCGGGTGTCGTCGCGGACGAAGTAGGTGGAGACCAGGCTGCGCACCGCATCCAGCCCCGGCCGGTGCTGAGGCAGCGCGAGGCGCCGTGCCTCGAAGCGCGCGCCGATGTTGAGCACCACCCGCTGCAACAGGCCGGCCTTGTTGCCGAAGCGATGGGCCGGCAGGCCGCGGCTGTAGCCGGCGGCCTCGCCCACTTCGGCCAGCGTCATGCGTACCGAGCCGCGACGCGCCACCAACTCCAGCGCCGCGTCCAGGATGCGCCGCTCGGCCAGCGCGCGGCGCTCGGCCTGGGTCAGCCGGGTACCGGCTTCGCCGCCCTCGTCCGCAGGGACTTCCTCGTCCATGGCCACGTCCACGGCGGGCGCAGCAGAGGCGGCGACGGCCTTGCGGGTCACGCGCTTGCGCAGCGCCGGCGCGGTGGAAGGGGACGAGGCTTTGGAGGGCATGGCGAACGTGGAGGCGGGAAGGCCACGGGGACAGGGCCGGAAACGATAGCACCTCGGTCGCGCGGCAGAGGTCCTGTTCGTGCCCACCGGCACAATGCCCGGATGCCCCGCTCCCTGCGCTTCCTGCTGCCCTGGCTGCTGGCCTGGCTCGCCGCCGTGCTGGCGGGTGGTGCATGGCTGGCGCGGACCGAACTCGATCGCCTGCAGGCCGACTTCGACACCGAAGGCCGCATCGCCCATCGGCTGCTGAGCCAGCAGGTGGTGCAGTACGACGCGGTGCTGGCCACGCTGGCGCTGCTGGGTGGCGCCCAGGCGTCCGCCGCCGCCGACCGGCCCGAACAGCGGCTGAGCGCCGTCTATCCCGCCATCCTGCGCGTGCAACGGCGCGCGCCCGGCACCGCATGGGCCGATGCGGAACTGGCCGCCGCCGAAGCCCGCTCGCGCAGCCGCAAGGCGGCGGTGCTCAGCCGCATCGACCTGGCCGCCGGCCGTTATCAACTGCTCATGGCGGCCGAGCCGACCAGCTACGCACTCGACATCGACCTGGCTGCGGCCGTGCCCTGGCAGGAATGGCCGAGCGATCCACGCACGGCCGCCGCCCGAACGGTGCTGACGCTGGATGGCCAGGCCTTCGTGCTGCAACCCGGCCGCGATGCGACCGCGGCCGGCGGCTGGCACTTCGGCTTCCGCAAGACGCTGGCCTCGGCCAGCCAGCCCTTCGAGGTGGTGTCGATGCGGCGCGTGGGCTGGGCCGAACTGCCCTGGGCTGCGATGGCGCTGTGGGCGGCGGCCGTCGCCCTCGCGCTGGGCGTGCTGCAGGCCTGGCAGCGCCAGCGCACCGGGCGCCGCCGGGCCGAGGAGTTGCTGCGTCTGGGGCAGGTCGGCCGGCTCAACACACTCGGCGAGTTGGCCGCCGGCATGGCGCACGAGCTCAACCAGCCCCTCACCGCCATGCTGGCCAACACGCAGGCCGCACGCCGCCTGCTCGACGACGACCCGCCCGAGCTGGCCACCGCCCGAGGCGCCATGGCCCAGGCGGCCGAGCAGGCCCGCCGCGCCGCGGCCGTGGTCGCGCGCCTGCGCCGCGCCATCGAGCGGCCCGAGGCACAGGCCGGCGAGCGGCGCACCGTCGTCGCGCTGCAGGATGTGGTGCGCGATGCCCTGCATCTGCTGGAGCCCGAATGCACGCGCCGCCAAGTGGCGGTGGAGACGGCCGCCACCCCGGAGCCGGTGCGCGTGCAGGCCGACCCCGTGGCGGTGGAGCAGATCGTCCACAACCTGCTGCTCAACGCGCTGCAGGCGCTGGAGAGCCGGCCGGCCGACGCGCCGCGGCGCATCCGCATCGCCGTGCTGCGCCAGCAGGGCCAGGGCCTGCTGCAGATCCACGACAGCGGGCCGGGCATCGCGCCCGAGCTGCTGCCGTGCATCTTCCAGCCCTTCGTCAGCACGCGCCCGGGCGGACTCGGGCTGGGCCTGAGCCTCAGCGAGACGCTGGCCACCGGCCAGGGCGGCAGCCTGGCCGCCGACAACCCGCCCGAAGGCGGCGCGCGCTTCACGCTCGCCCTGCCACTGGCCGAGGCCTGATCACCCGCGTCCGCATGCCATGAACGCTTCGCCCCAATCCCCGCTCATCCACCTGATCGACGACGACGACGCCGTGCGAGACGGGCTCGCCCTGCTCATCGGCACGGTGGGGCTGCGGGTGCAGGCGTGGGCCGACCCGCTCGCCTTCCTGGCGCAGTTCGACCGGCGCGAGATCGGCGCCATCGTGCTCGACGTCCGCATGCCGGGCATCAGCGGCCTCGCGGTGCTGGACCGGCTGATCGCCGAGGGCGTGGACCAGCCGGTGCTGATGCTCACCGGCCACGGCACGGTCGAGCTGTGCCGGCGCGCCTTCAAGTCGGGGGCGGCGGAGTTCCTGGAGAAACCGGTGGACGACCAGCAACTCATCGACGCGCTGCAGGCTGCCGTGCGCCAGCATGTGCGCTCGCGCGAGCGGCTGCTGGGCGACCATGCGGCGCGCGAGCGCTTCGCCCAGCTGTCGCCGCGCGAGCGCGAGGTGCTGGCCTTCATCATCGAAGGCCTGACCAACAAGGAGATCGCGCGCCGGCTGGACCTGTCGCCGCGCACGGTCGAGACGCACCGCGCCAACCTCTTCGCCAAGCTGGACTGCGAGTCGCTGGCGCAACTGATCCGGCGCTATGCCGTGCTGGCCGAGGCGCCGGCAGCCTAGCGACGCCAGCGTGGCGCCATCGCGGCGCCGCTGCCGCAGGAGGCGCCGTCCATGCGCCATCGCCGCTCCGTAGTTCTACGCAGTGGCGCGCGTAGCCGCACGAATGGGCGCGGTGCGGACGGATTTCTACAGTGGCATCACCGCCGACGAGCGGACTTCACCGCGTCACAACACTGGAGATTTCCATGCCCATTTCGCCCGCCTCCCTGACCCGCGCCTGCACCGGCGCCGCCCTGGCCACGCTCGCCAGCCTTGCCCTGGCCCAGCAGGCCACGGCACCGGCCGCCGCTGCCGCACCCATGCTCCGCACCGAACGCGCCCTGAGCCTGCCGCTGGCCAACCAGATCGCCGCCGCCACGGTGGCCGCCTGCGCCGCCAATGGCTACGCCGTCACGGCCACCGTGGTCGACCGCGCCGGCACCGTGCGCGCCGTGCAGCGCGCCGACAACGCCGGCCCGCACACCGTGGCCGCGGCCGAGCGCAAGGCCTTCACTTCGGCCTCGGGCAAGGCGCCCACGCTCGCGATGATGGAGAACGCCCAGAAGAACCCCGGCGCCGCCAACCTGGTGAACATCCCCGGCTTCCTGCTGCTGGGCGGCGGCGTGCCGATCAAGGCCGGCAACGAGGTGATCGGTGCCGTGGGCGTCGGCGGCGCGCCCGGCGGCCACCTGGACGACCAGTGCGCCAATGCGGGCCTGGAATCCGTCAAAGCACAACTGGGCGCTTGAGATGCCGATGCGCTGCGGCCGCCTCGCCGCTTCCCTTCTGGCTGTGGCCGCAGCACTGTCGCTGGGTACGGCAACCGCATCGGCGCAGGTCGCGCCCACCGCCGCAGAGGCCGAGGCCTACACCGGCCTCTTCCGCGCCGCGCAGCGCGGCGACCTGCCGGCGCTGCGTCAGGCGCTCGCCCATGGCGCACCGGTCAATGGTCGCGATGCCCACGGCCGCACGCCGCTGCATGTGGCGACTTTCGCCCGCCAGGCCGAGGCCATCCGCGCCCTGGCGGCGGCCGGTGCCGACCTGGGTGCCATGGACGCCGACCGCTACGACGCCGTGACCATCGCCGCCGTGGCCGACGACCTGCCGACGCTGTCGCTGCTGCTGGACCTGGGCGCCTCCGCGCGCCTGGTCACCAGCCGCTACGACGGCACCGCCCTGATTGCCGCCGCACACCTGGGCCACGACACGGTGGTGCAGCGGCTGATCCGCGCCGGTGCGCCGCTGGACCATGTCAACAACCTGCACTGGACTGCGGCCATCGAGGCCGTGGTGCTGGGCGACGGCGGGCCGCGCCACCAGCGCACGCTGGCCGCGCTGATCGACGCCGGCGCCGACCTGCGCCTGGCCGACCGGCAGGGCCGCACGCCGCTGGACCTGGCCCGAGCACGCGGCTATACGGGCATGGTGCGGTTGATCGAGGCTGCGCCACACCGTCGCACGGTACCCGGCGCGCCAGCGCCCAGCGCCACCGCCCCGACCTCCTAGGACGCCATCTCGAACATCTTCCCCGGATTCATGATGTTGGCCGGATCGAGGGCGCGCTTGATCGCCCGCATCAGGTCCACGCCCTCCGGATGCTCGGCCACCAGCTGGTGGATGCGGTGCAGCCCGATCCCGTGCTCGCCGGTGCAGGTGCCGCCCATTCGGATCGCGCGCATCGCCACGCGCTCGGCCAACGCCTCGGCCCGCGCACGCTCGTCCTCGCTGCCCGGGTCGAACAGGATGCCCAGATGGAAGTTGCCATCGCCGACATGGCCGACGAGCGGTGCAAGCAGACCGCTGGCCTCGATGTCGCTGCGGGTCTCCTCGATGCACGCCGCCAGCGCAGCGATGGGCACGCAGGCATCGGTGCCGATCATCCGGCAGCCCGGTCGCAGCGCCAGGTTGGCGTAGGTGACGTCATGGCGCGCCTTCCAGAGGCGGCTGCGGTCCTCCGGCCGCTCGGCCCATGCGAATCCGCTGCCGCCGTTGTCCGCGGCGATCTGCTCGATGGTCTCGATCTGCTCGCGCACGGCTGCGGGCGAGCCATGGAACTCGATGAACAGGGTGGGCCGCGGCTGGAGCTCGGTCAATGCCGAGAAGGCGATGCAGGCCGCCGTCTGAACGTCGTCCAGCAGTTCGATCCGCGCGACCGGTACGCCGATCTGCAGCACGGCAATGACGGTCTGGATGGCGGACCGGAGATCGTCGAACTGGCACACGGCGGCCTGCACCGTCTCGGGCAGGCCCCACAGGCGCAGCTGGATCTCGGTGACGATGCCGAGCACGCCTTCGCTGCCGACGAACAGCCGGGTCAGGTCGAGCCCGGCCGCCGTCTTGCGCGCGCGCGTGCCGGTGCGCACGATCCGTCCATCCGGCATCACCACGGTCAGGCCCAGCACGGCATCGCGCATCGTCCCGTAGCGCACCGCAGCCGTCCCCGAGGCCCGGGTGCAGGTCATGCCGCCGAGGCTCGCATTGGCGCCAGGGTCAATGGGGAAGAAGAGCCCAAGCTCCCGCACTTCCGCGTTGAGCTGAAGGCGGGTCACACCCGCCTGCACCCGGCAGTCCAGGGAATCGGCGCTGACATCGAGCACCCGGTCCATGCGCGACAGATCGAGGCTGATCCCGCCACGGACCGCCGCCACGTGCGCCTCGAGCGAGGTGCCGGTGCCAAAAGGCACGATGGGGACGACGGTCTGGTTGCACAGCCGCGCGACGAAGGCCACCTCCTCGTTGTCCAGCGGAAACACGACGGCATCCGGCAGGCTGCGGATGGGCACGCCCTCCCCGCCCCCGCCGTGGTGGTCGAGGACGGCGGCGGCCGTCGACACACGGTCACCAAAACGCGCGCGCAGCGCAGGCAGCAGCGCCTGCACGCGCTGTGCGACGAGGTCGCGCGCTGAATCATTCACGGTTGAAAGGCCCCACCGGGTATCCGTACAGTCCGGCCGCTCGTCCAGTCATTTCATGCCCCGAGGTAGGTCTGCCGCACGTCGTCGTCGTGCATCAAGTCCGAGGCCGGCCCTTCGAGCGCGACGGCGCCGTTCTCGAGCACATAGCCGTAGTCCGAGATGCCCAGCGCCGCATAAGCGTTCTGCTCAACGATCAGCACCGTGCGCCCCGTGCGCGCAATGCGCCGGATGTCCGCGAACATTTCGGTGGTGAGCTTGGGCGAGATGCCCATCGACGGTTCGTCGAGCAGCAGCAGCGAGGGGTTGGACATCAGGCCACGGCCGATGGCGAGCATCTGCTGCTCGCCGCCCGACAGGACGCCGCCCAGCATGTTCGCCTTCCTGGCGAGCACCGGAAAAAGCGCATGGACCTCGTCCAGCGTGCGGGCCACGCCGGCCCGGTCCCGGCGCCGCACATAGGCCCCGACCTCCAGGTTCTCCAGCACCGTCAGGGTCCCGAAGATGCGCCGGCGCTGGGGTACGCAGGCCACGCCCGCGGCGATGATCTGCTCGGTGTCCAGGCCCAGGATCGACCGGCCATCGAGCTCGACGGCCCCTGCGCTGGCACGCAGGCGCCCCATCACCAGGTTGAGCATGGTCGACTTGCCCGCACCATTGGCCCCGATCAGCGACACCACCTTTCCGCGGGGCACGCGCACGCTGATGTCGAACAGGATCTGCGCTTTGCCGTAGAAGGCGTCGGCATGGCGGATGTCCAGCACCAGCGGACCCGCTTCCGGCGCAGGCCCGCTCCGCAAGCCCGCGGGAAGGTCCGTCACGGCGTTCATCAGAACCGGACCGTGGTCTTCACCACGGGCTGCCCCTTCTGGATCTCGACGATGTTGATCTGGTTGTTGCAGTCGCCATTGGGCAGGCACTTGTAGTCGGCCAACACGCCCTTGTACGAGATCCTGGCGAAGGCTTCGCGCACCTTTGCCGGCTCGGTCGAACCGGCATCGCCGATGGCCTTGGCCAGCAGCCAGGTGGCGTCGTAGTAGGTCGCCGCGTAGAGCTCGGTCTCCGTCTTGGTCCGCGCCTCGTATTTCTTGACGAACTCCTGCACCGCCGGGTCGGGATTGCCGGGCACGAAGTCGCTGGAGCTCAGCGCCCCTTCCGCCGCCTCGCCGGCCAGCTTGACGAACACCGGCTGGCTGAGCGAGGTGCTGCCGGCGAACTTCATCTTCAGGCCCAGCTGCTTGGCCTGGCGCACGATCAGGGCCGCCTCGTTGTCGTGCGTCCACATGATCACCATCTGCGCGCCGGCATCGCGCAGGCGCCCCAGCTGGGCGGAGAAGTCCTTGTCCTCGGGGTTGTGCGACTCGACCCGCACGGGCTTGAGGCCCGCCGCCTCGATCTGCTCGATCACGCGGACGGCACCGGCCTTGCCGAAGTCGTCGTTGATCGAGAGCACGCCGATCTTGTCGAGCTTGAGGTGGGTGCGTGCGTACTCGACGATGGCCTTGGCGTTGAGGTTGTCGTTGGCGCGATTGCGGATCACGGTCATGCAGCCGGCCGCCGTCACCGGCACGCCACTCGCGCCCGTCACCGAGACGGCGTTGTCGCAGTACATCTTCTGCGTCGCCAGCTGCGCCACCGAGAAGTGCGGGCCCACGAAGGCCGTGACCTTGTGCACCTTGAGCAGCTTGTTGACCGCGTTGATCGCGACGTTCGGGTTGTCAGCCTGGTCGTCCTCGAACACCACCTTGAGCGGCTTGCCGAGCACGCCGCCAGCCTTGTTGATCTCGTCCACGGCCAGCTCCACGCCCTGCCGGAAATAGCGGCCCAGGTTGGCACGCGGGCCGGTCAGGGGCGCCGCTGCACCGATGGTGACGGCGTCCTGCGCCATCGCCGGGGCGCTGAACAGAAGGCCGCCGGTCAAGGCGAGCGCGGCGGCCATGCTGGCCTTCAGGGGACGGTGTGCAGGGTTCATGGTGGTCTCCGGGTTGTCGTTGGCAGGGCAGGGTCTCGGCTGAAGCGCCGCGAGGCGAGTGACGGTGCGCGTGCGGGTGCAGGTGTTCAGGCGTGGTGGGCGAGCACAGCCGCGGCTTCGTGCTGCGGATGCGAGGTGCCGAGCGCAACAGCCGCGGCGTCGTAGCCGGCACGCTCGCCAAGGTAGGCCTCGATCACCTCAGGGTCGGCCTGGATCTCGGCCGGTGTGCCTTCGGCGATCTTCTTGCCGAGGTTCAGCACGACGACCCGGTCGCACATGGCCATCACGAGCTTGATGCGATGCTCCACCACCAGCACCGTGGTGCCCTGGGCGCGCAGCTTCTGCAGGATGTCCGCCAGCTCCAGGATCAGGCCGCCCCGCAGTCCGGCGGCGGGCTCGTCCAGCAGCAGCAGTCGGGGCCGGGCCACCATGGCGCGAGCGAGCTCGACCATCCGGCTCTGACCGAAGGACAGATCGCCAGCCCGGCGCGTCGCCAGGAAGTCGATGCCCATCGCCCTCAACGCCTCTTGCGCCGCACTGCGCGCCGCCGATTCGCGCTGTGCCGGCGTCGATCCGGCCGCAGCGCCGTGCCACGCGAGCATTACGTTCTCCAGCACGGTCATGGACTCCCACAACCGGACGTTCTGGAAGATGCGGGCCACGCCGCGTGCGTGGATGTCCCAGGCAGGCCTCGCGCAAATGTCCTCGCCGTCGAGCTCGATGTGCCCCGCGTCGGGCCGGACGATGCCGGAGCAGGCGTTGATCAAGGTGCTCTTGCCCGAACCGTTGGGGCCGATCACGCCCAGGATTTCGCCCTCGCGCACGTCGAAGCCCACCTGCTGCAGCGCATAGACGCCGCCGAAGTGCTTGGAGACATCGCGCACGCGCATCACGACGCGCGCATCGGGGCCGGGCGGTGTGGGGCGCGAGACGGGCGTGGAGTTCGCGTCGACGTCTTTCGGAATCGCCAGCACCGTGCCCGACTGCGGGCCGTGCTCCGTCTTTGGCAGCCACGGCGCCAGCAGCCAGTCGCCCACCACCCCCAGGCCATGCGGGGCAAGCAGCAGCACCAGCATCACGCCCAGCCCGAAGGCGGCCATGTAGTAGGCCTGCAGGTCGCGCAGCGCCTCGGGCAGGATGGTGACCACCGCGGCGCCCAACACGGTGCCGCCGATGGAGCCCAGCCCGCCGATCACCGTCATGAGCAGCAGCTTGACGCTTTCGACGATGAGAAAGTTGTTGGGCGAGATGAAGCCGTTGGTGAGCACGTACAGCCCGCCAGCCAGCGCGCCGAACACGCTGCACAGCACGAAGGCCTGGATCTTGGTGGTGCGCGAGTCGACCCCCATCGATTCGGCGGCGAGTTCATCGTCGCGCACCGCGCGCATGCGGCGGCCGAGTTGGCGGCCGTAGATCCGGACCGCGATGGCATAGACCGCGACCAGGGTCAGCAGCAGCGGCAGGTACAGCCGGGCGTCCGTGTCCGGGCCCCAGGATTCGAACAGGGCCGGCGCGGGCACGTCGCGCAGGCCCATCGGCCCGCCGGTCACGGCCTCTTCGTTCAAGACCACCTGCCGGAAGATCTCGTTGAGGGCCAGGGTGACGATGGCCAGGTAGTGGCCCTTGATGCGCATCGACAACAGGCCCAGCGCCACGCCCACGATCACCGCGATGCCGAGTGCAGCGGGCAGCGCGGCCCACCAGGGTACGGACAGCCGGGCGACCGCCAGGCCGGTGACATAGGCGCCGACGCCCATGAGCGCAGCCTGGCCGAGCACGATCTGGCCCGTCATGCCCGTGGCGATGTTCAGGCCCAGCGCAGCGATGGCCGCGATCCAGGTGAGGTTGAGGATGTGCAGCCAATAGGTGTTCACGGCCGCCACCCACGGGAACGCGGCCAGCGCCAGCAGGATGGCCAGGAGCAGGAACTTGCGCGCAGTCATCGTCATGCGTGCGCTCCTCATGCCCGGTCGGCGCTGCGTTCGGGCAGCAGCCCTTGCGGACGCAAGGCGAGAAAGGCCAGCAGCAGCACAAAAGCGATGGCCTCCTTGTAGGTCGATGAAATCCAGTACGCGCCCAGGTTCTCGCTCACACCGAGGAGCACGCCACCGAGGATTGCGCCGGGAATGCTGCCGAAGCCGCCGATGATCATCGCGACGAAGCCCTTGAGGCCCACCATGCCGCCCATCTCCGTCGTCACGAAGAACAGGGGCGCCAGCAGGATGCCGGCCAGCGCCGCAAGCACGCTGGAGTAGGCGAAGGTGCCCGCCAGGACCTTCTGCACCGGAATGCCCATCAGCGCCGCCGTGTCGCGATCGGCCGCCACGGCGCGCATCATCTTGCCGACCATCGTGCGACGCAGCACCACCTGCTGGACCGCAGTGAGCGCCAGCACGACGCCGATGATCATGAGGTGCTGCCAGCCGACGGTAAGGCCCATCAGCGCGATGCCGCCATCGCCCAGCGGGCTGGGATACAGCAGCGGCTCGGGCCCGTAGATGATGTGCGCCATCTCCTTGAGAAAGATGCCGAAGCCCACCGTCGCGATGATCGAGACCAGGGGCCGTTGCGACTGCAGCCGCGAGAACACCACGCGGGAGAAGGCCGCCCCGAGCAGCGCCATCACCACCGCGGCCGACACCGCGGCGATCACGAAGGGAAAACCCAGCGCCGTGACGAAGGTCGCCACGAAGATGTAGGAGGAGAAGGTGACGAACTCGCCAGCGGCGAAGTTGACGATGGCCATCGTCCTCCAGACGAAGGCATAGCCCAGCGCCAGCAGGGCATAGATGGCCCCCATGGACAGTCCGCTGATGATGATCTGGCCGGTCATGCGGATTGACTCCAGCAAGGCGTGGACGAATACATGGCTTTCTCCTGGCGAAAGGGGCCCGCAGCCGAGCCGGCCGACCCTCGAGGGTGGCCGTCGGACTGGCGGCAAAAGGATGGCGAGTGGCGCTTACTTCTTCGCGCCGAGCTGATCGATCAGCTGCTTGAAGAGCGCCGTGTCACCGGAGATCTGCCGCTGGAAGGTCGCGCCGTCGGCCACCGCGTAGCCGAGGCTCTGACGCTCCATCGACTCCTTGACTGCGGGGTCGTTCGCGGCCTTGGTCGAAGCCGCCGTCAGCACACCCACGACATCCGCAGGCGTTCCCTTGGGCACCGCAACGCCGCGCCAGGTGCCCATGCTCAGGTCCACCTTGCGCTCCTTGAGCGTGGGCACATCCGCAAAGGCCCCCTGCATGCGCTGGTCCGACAGCACGGCCAGGGGACGGACCTTTTTGCCACTGACATAGGTCGCGACCTCCGACGGCGAGGACATCACCGCATCGATGTGGCCGCCCAGCAGCGCGACGATGGCCGGCGCGTTGCCCTGGAACGGCGCGTGCGTGAAGCTGGTGCCCAGCTTCTGTTGCAAGGCCAGCGCCGCCAGATGCGACACGCCGCCCGTGCCGGCATTGCCGAAGGTGACGGGCTGCGGGCGCTTCTTGACCGCCTCCACGAATTCGTCCACCGTCTTCCACGGCGAGTCCGCACTGACGCTCAGGACCAGCGGGTCCGAGTTCAGCCGCACGATGGGCGTGAAGTCGTCGGTGGTGAACTTGGCCACGCCCATGTGGGGCAGGATGGCCAGTTCGACCGAGATCATGCCGATCTTGTAGCCGTCGGGCCGGCTCGTGGCCACCTCGCCGAAGCCGATCGCGCCGCTGGCGCCCGGCTTGTTGATGACGGTCACCGGCTGCGGAAGGTGCTTCTTGATCGCGTCCGCAAACACCCGCGCGAGAGCGTCGGTGCCGCCGCCCGCGCCGAAGGGCACGATCATCTCGATCGGATGGTTCGGATAGTCGGTGGCGCCCTGCGCCATCGCAAGGCCGGGCAGGCCCTGCAGCGCGAGCAGCGCGCCCATAAAGCCGATGCGATGGAAGTGGCGGCGATAGGTGTTCATGGTCTTGTCTCCTTCGAATGTTGATGGGGCAACCGGCAAGCGGCCGGGGCTAGATGGCCTCGGCCATCCGCAGCACGGCCACCATGCCGGGGTCGTCGAGGCCGACACTGCGGTCGGCGAACATCCGGGCGCGCCCGACCTTGTTGGGCCGCCCGCGGTAATCGTCCAGCGCCTGTCGCGCGGAATGGACGGCAACGGCTCTTGCATCGGCCGTCAGGGGTGCCTGCTCCAGCGCCCGCGCAATGGCGTCCAGCGAGTCGAGCATGGTCTTGTCGCCCAGCGATGCACCACCGCGCGCCGCCAGCTGGGTGACGCACAGCGAGAGCAGTTCGGCGATCTGGTGGGGGCTCAGCGTCTCACGCGGTGGCACCCATTTCGCACTGCCGAGGAAGGCCGCGGCCAGCAGCGTCCCGAAGCTGGAGCCCGAGGCCTTGGCACAGGCCTGCGCGGCGCCGCGGAACACGGCTTCCAGACTGTCCGGCATGGCGGGCAGTGCCTGCTCGATGTTGGTGGCGCAACGCTCGAGCGTCGCGCCCAGGTCGCCATCGCCCAGCCGTCTATCGAGCTCGTTCAGTTCCGCCGCGGCCTTCTTCATCGCGTCCGCCCAACGCGCGAGCGCTGCCTTCAACAGCTGTGCGTCCATGGTCAGACCTTCCAGAAGGGACAGTCAGCCGGTGCTTTGAGCAGGGCCTCGAGCTCGTCGTCCAGGGGCATCAGCGACAGGGAGGCACCGGCCATCTCCATGGACGTGGCATAACGCCCGACCAGCGGCATCACCGGCGTCACGCCCAACGCCCCGAGCCGCGCGGCCACCCGCCGGTAGAGGATGTACAGCTCCTCCAGCGGCGTGGCGCCGAGGCTGTTGACGAGCACAGCCACTCTTGCTCCCTGCCCGGTGGAAAGCTCCGGCAGCAGCCGGTCCAGCATTTCGTCGGCAAGCGCGTCGGCAGTCCTCAGCGGCCCGCGCCAGATCCCCGGCTCGCCATGGATGCCCATGCCGAACTCGACCTCGTCCGGGGCGAGTTCGAAGGTCGCCTTGCCTGATTCAGGAACGATGCAGGGTGTCAGCGCCACGCCGATGCTGCGAACGGCGTCGGCGGCCTTTCTTGCCGCGGCCGTCACCTCGGCCAGGCTGCCACCCAGGGCGGCCCGCGCCCCGGCGACCTTGTAGACCAGCACGAGCCCTGCCACACCGCGACGTTTGTCGCGCTGCTCGACAGGGGCGCTCGCCACGTCGTCCGCCACGCGCAGCGATGCGATCGCCCTGCCCTCCAGTTCCAGGAACTCCTGCGCCATGTCGAAGTTCATGCGGTCGCCGCCGTAATTGCCGTAGAGGGCCAGTACACCCGCGCCGCCATCGCACTGCGCCATGGCCTGCTGGCAGTCGGCGACCCGGGGCCCGGCGAAGACGTTGCCGACGGCGCAGCCGTCCAGCAGCCCCTCTCCCACGTAGCCAAGGAAGACAGGCAGGTGGCCCGAGCCGCCGCCCGTCACGATGGCGACCTTGCCCGCCACGGGCCCATCGGCGCGGACGATGACGCGGCGATCCTCCCCGAGCAACCGGTAGGTGTCGGGGTGGGCGGCACACAGGCCTTCCAGCATCTCGTCCACGTAGTCGGACGGCGCGTTGAGGATCTTCTTCAAGAGATGTCTCCGGGATCTGGTGCGCCAGGGCAGACGCCCTGTGCGTCGGGACGAAGCTCAGGCGAGCAGCGGCTGCAGGTTCTTCTTGATGGCCGCCTTCTGCGCATCGCTCACGCGCATCATGGGCGCGCGGGGTTCGAACATCGACACGCCCTGCAAGTGCTGGATGTACTTCACGCAGGCCGGCAGGTTGTCGTGATTGAGGCTGTTCCAGAGCGCATTGAGCTTGAAGTGGATGTCGCGCGCGGTCTCGTGGTCGTTGGCCGCCACGGCCTTCTGCAGCTTGACGATCACGCCCGGCACGGCACTGGTCAGCGCCGTGATGGCACCGTGCATGCCCAGGCAGAAGCCGGGGTACAGCAGCGCATCCACGCCCGAGAGCACCAGGTTCTCCGGCTTGCATCGCAGCAGCAGGTCGGAGACCGACTTCAGGTCGCCGCCGCTCTGCTTCATGCCGACCACGCCCGGCACCTCGTCCATGATCCGCAGCATGAGGTCGACGCTGAGGTAGTTCCAGGGGATCACGTTGTAGATCAGGATCGGGATGCCCGTCGCGTCGTAGATGGCCCGGAAGTGCTCGATGGTGGCTTCCGCATCGGGCTTGAAGAGGTAATGCACGGGCGTGACCTGCAGCGCCTCGATGTTCAGGCCCTTCAGCCGGTTGGTACGGACGATGGCGTCGCGCGTGCTCTGCACGATCAGGCCAGCGACGAAGGGAACGCGGTTGTTGGTGGCCTCGTACGCCTCGCGCATCACAGCCTCGTACTCGGCATCCGTGAGTGTGTGGCCTTCACCGGTGCTGCCGCCGGCGACGACGGCATTGGCGCCGGCTCCGATGATGAAGTCGATCTGCTCCTTCAGGCCGCCCTTGACCAGCTCACCCTTGGCGTCGAAGGGCATGGTGATGGGCGGCAGGACGCCGGTCAGTTTCTGGCGCAGCGAGGAAGAAGACGGTGCGGTCACGAGAGATCCTTTGGAGGTTGGAAAGGGCGAAAGCCATTCAGGCAGCGTCTGGCCAGGTTCCGCTAGGGAAGTGATCGTCGGCAAGACGGCCATCTATCGCCACTAATTCCGGAATCCGGTACAACGTTCCGTAATTTTGCGGGCCAAAAAAAGGAGCCACATCGGGGCTAACCCCGTGTGTGGCTCGCTGCAGCCTGGGCCGCCTTCGAAGCGAGAGCAGCGCCGTCGACCCTGCCATCAGCGCGGCGGCATGTAGCCCAGATGCATGGAAATGGAGTCAGCGGCCTGGATGACCAGACTGGAGAGCTGATGGATGCGCTCGTCGGTCATGCGGTCCGCCGGTCCGGTCACGCTGACGGCGGCAAACACCTGGCCTCCTGCATTGCGGATCGGGGCCGCCACGCAGCGCACCCAGATCTGATGCTCGGAGTTGTCGATCGCATAGCCCCGCTCCCGTATCGTTGACAGCTCGGCGCGCAATGCCTCGCCGCTGGTCAGGGTCTGTGCAGTGAACGGCCGCAGGCCGGCGGCGATGATCCTGTCCACCACCTCCGGACCCTGGAATGCGAGCACCGCCTTTCCGACGCTCGTGCAGTAGGCCGGTGCAGATTCGGTCCCGCTCAGGTGACGCCCCGGCACGCGTTCCTGCGGGTCCTCCCGCTCCACCACGACCACGTTGTAGCCGTCGAAGACGCCAAGGTGGGCCGACTCGCTGGCGAGCCGTGAAAGGCGATCCATGAAGGGCTTGGCCTCGCGCATCAGGTCCAGATTCGCCAGCGCCAGACTGCCCAGCTCGAACAGCCGCAGCCCGAGGCTGTACTGGCCGCTGCGGCCGTCCTGCTGAATGAAGCCGATCTCGCGCAGGGCGGTCAGCATGCGGTGGGTGGTCGCCCGCGGCAGGTCGGCCGATTGCGCGATGCGCGCCAGGCTGAGCGAGCGGTCGACGGTGGTGAAACAGCCCAGGATGTCCATCATCTTCCCGAAGGACTGGATGCGGTTCTTGTCGCTGGCGGCGGAATTCTTGATGTCGCTCATGGTGGCGCAGAGTCGTGGATCAGGCGACTGTAGACCTTCCGGATTCCGGAATCAAATCCATAGACCCAGCAGGATCACCTGCGGGTCGTCCAAGCGCAGCGCGGCAGCCGCCCGGGTCGCCGGCTTCACCCGACGATGCGGATGACGGCAACCACGGCCGCCCCCGAGCCCAGCGCCGCCGCCAGCATCAGCACGCCGTCCCTCACCAGAAGGGCCAGTCCGAACAGCGCGATGGCCAGCATGGGCACCGAACTGGCAAAAGGCACCAGCTCCAGCGGCGGTGCAAGGCAGGCCAAGGCAATGACTGCGGCAGCTGCAATGCGGACGAACGGGCCGCGCGTGAGCATCGACAGGCGCCGGTGGCAATGACGGTCCAGGAAGCGGGTGACCGGCTGCAGCCTGTCCAAAGCGGTCGAAAGGCGCCCACCCGCCACCGCGCGGCGACGCAGCCATTGCGGCATCCAGACCTGCTGGCGACCGAAGAGCATCTGTGCGGCAAAGAGGGCCACCACGCCGGCCAGCAGCATCGGCACGCCGGGCACGCCGCCCAGGGGTGAAAGCTCCAGCAGTGCGGGAACGAGCAGGAACGGCCCGTAGCCTCGCGTGCCCATCGCATCGGCCACGCAGCCGGCCGTCACGCGTTGCTCCCGGCGCGCGAGCGCGCGCAGCTTGTCCACCAGTGCAGTCGCGCCGTCGGTCGCTGGCGCGGGCGATGTCGCAGCCCCAGCGACCGCCGCCGTGGACTGCAGCGCGCTTGCGGCAGGCGCGCGCTGCGCGCGGGGTGCAGAGGGATCGGGCATCGACGGCATGGGCTTCTCGGCAGGCAGCAAGCGCCACACAGCATCGCGACCCTGCCCTTTCGGGAATGTCGGCCGCCTCGGCGCTCGGCTGTAGGGGGGATGCGCCCGGGAGGCCCCGCCACCGCTCAGGCAGCGTCGGTGCGCGGCGCCGCGCAAGCCAGAGGCGCCAGTCGACGCAAGGTTCGCTCCAGCATGTCCACCTCCACCAGCTTGGCAAGGTGCGCAGAAAAGCCGCGCTCGAGTGTGGCGGCGCGATGGGCCGGCAGCGCATAGCCGCTGATGGCGACGAACCGCGGAGGCTCGCGCAGCGTCAGATGCGCCTGGTCGGCGACTGCCCAGCCACTCATGCCCGGCAAGCCCAGGTCCAGCAGGACCACCCGGGGTCGCAGCCGGCGGATCTTCTCGAGGGCCTCCGGTCCGTCGAGGGCCCGGGCCACGGCGTAGCCCAGCGTCTCGATCAAAAGCCCCAGCGTCTCCGCCGAATCCGGCACATCGTCGACGACGAGCACCAATGGCGCGACAGCGGCGCCCACCCCTCTGACGCCGCCTTCCTCCACAGGCGCCAGCGCAGGCAGCAGGACCACGAACTCGGAGCCTTCGCCAGCCACCCCTGTGCTTCGCGCCTCGACCTCGCCGCCGTGCATCTGCACCAGCTGCCGCACCAGCGCCAGTCCCAGGCCCAGGCCGCCGGGCGCACGCTCGCTGCCGTGCCGACACTGCTCGAACATCTCGAAGACGCGGGGCAGCTCCTCGGGCGGGATGCCGGGTCCGTTGTCGCGCACGCGAATCCGGACCTGATCGCGCGCCGTGTCCCGCGACGCCTCGACATGGATGTGGCCGCGGGGCTGGGTGTATTTGACGGCATTGGCCACCAGATTGGAGACGACCTGGATCGGCCGCGCGCGATCGCCTGCCGTCCAGAGCCCTGGGGCAAGCTCGACCGACAGGGTCTGCTCACGGGCCGCAAATGCGCGGCTGGAAGGCTTCCAGCGCCTCCTCCAAGGCAGGAGCAATCTCCACGGGCTTGCGCTCCAGCTGGATCTTGCCGTTGGCGATGCGGGCGGCATCGAGCAAGTCGTCCACCAGCCGGGTCAGCTGGCGCGTCTGCCGCCCGATGATGCCGGCCATGCGCGCCACGGTCGGGTCGGCCTGACCGCGGCCGAGGATCTCTGCCGCGGTGGCGATGGGCGCAAGGGGGTTGCGCAGCTCATGGCCCAGCCGCGCCAGGAACTCCTGGATGCGCCGGCCTCGGTCTCCAGTGCCGCCACGCGGCGCTTCTTGGTGAGGTCGCGCGTGACCTTGGCAAAGCCCTTGAGCACCCCACCCGCATCGAAGGTGGCCGAGATCACCACATTGGCCCAGAAGCGCGTGCCGTCCTTGCGCAGGCGCCAGCCCTCGTCCTCGAAGCGGCCCACGGTGCGGGCCTCCTCCAGCTCGCGATCGGGAAAGCCGGAAGCGCGCACCTCGTCGGGATAGAACACCGAGAAGTGCTGGCCGACGATCTCTGCAGCTTCGTAGCCCGTGTTCGCACGCGCGCCGGCGTTCCAGCTCACGACGTGGCCGCTCGGGTCGAGCATGAAGATGGCGTAATCCTTGACGCTGTCCACCAGGAGCCGGAAGCGCTGCTCGCTGGCGCGGATCTCCTCCTGCTAACGCTGTCGCTCGGTGAGGTCGCGCGTGACCTTGACGAAGCCCAGCACCTGGCCCTGGTCGCCATCGATGCGCGTGATGGTGACGCTGGCCCAGAAGCGCGTTCCGTCCTTGCGCAGGCGCCAGCCTTCCTCCTCGTACTTGCCGACCTGGACCGCCACGGCCAGTTCGTGCTCCGGCCAGCGCCGCGCCAGCAGCTCGGGCGGATAGAAGATGGAGAAATGCCGGCCGATGATCTCGTCGGCCTCGTAGGCCTTGAGGCGCTGCGCGCCACGGTTCCAGCTCAGGATCACGCCGTTGGCGTCGAGCATGAAGATGGCGTAGTCCTCCACGGCCTCCACCATGCGCCGGTAATCCGAAGCGGGGGTCGCGGAGCGGCGGGGCAGCGTGCTGACGCTGCCCAGGGAGGGCGGCTTGTCCATGCAGGTCGGGCGTTGAGACGGCGCCCGAACTCTGCACGCAGCGACGCCGCGAGGTCAAACCGGCAACCGGCCAAAGCTAGGGTGCCGTGCCGCTCGTCACCGTCCACCAGCGCGGCAGCAGCGCCAGCACCTCGGGCTGGGCAAAGCGGTCGTCCAGCAGGTGCACCACGCCCGTGTCCTGCTCGGTGCGCACCACACGCCCCGCCGCCTGCACCACCTTGCGCAGGCCGGGGTAGAGGTAGGTGTAGGCATAGCCCTGGCCGAACATGGCCTCCATGCGCTCGCGCAGCACCTCGTTGGCCTCGTCGTGCTGCGGCAGGCCCAGGCTGGCGACGAAGGCACCCACCAGCCGGTCGCCGGGCAGGTCCACGCCTTCCGCAAAGGCACCGCCCAGCACCGCGAAGGCGATGCCCTGCCCGCCCGGCGCGAAACGGGCGACGAAGGCGGTGCGCTCGCGTTCGGGCATGCCGGACGACTGCCGCCAGACCGGCACCCCGGGATGCTGCCGCGCGAAGGCCTCGAAGGCCATGTCCAGGTACGCGAAGCTGCTGAAGAAGGCGATGTAGTTGCCGGGCCGCTGCGCGAACTGCCGGGCCATCACCGCCGTGATCCGCGGCAGGGAGCGCGGACGGTCGCGCAGGCGCGTGGAGACGTCGCGCGCCACCTCCACGCGCAGTTGCTCGGCGCGGAAGGGCGAGTCCACCTCCAGCTCCACCGTGTCCTCGGGCAGGCCCAGCAGGTCGCGGTAGTAGCCGAAGGGCGCGATGGTGCCCGAGAAGAGCACGGCCGTGGACGCCCCCGCGAAGCGCGGCCGCAGAAAGCCGGCCGGCACCAGGTTTCTGATGGCCAGGGTCAGCGGCTCGCCCTGCGGCGTGTTCGTCACCTCGAAGACCGAATGCGGCCCGAAGACGTCGGCCAGCCGCACCAGCGCCAGCAGGCCGAAGAACAGCGCCTGCAGCGGCCCGGGCAGCTCCGGCGACGACTGCGCCGCATGCTCCGACAGGGCCGCGACCGCATCGGCCAGGCTGCGCACCAGCGGCTCGGGCAGGTCGGTGGCCGCGGCATAGGGCACGGTCTGGGCGCGCGACACCTGCCGCCATTCGCGCCGCACCCGTCGCAAGGCCGCCTGCACGAAGGCCGGCGCCGCCGCCTCGCCGCCGTCGAGCAGCGTGAAGGCCAGCGTGGTCGAGTACATGGCGCGTGCCCGGTCCACCAGGTTGTGGGCCTCGTCGACCAGCACGGCCACCTGCCATTCCTCCTCGCGGGCGAGCGCATGCAGCATGGCGGTGCCGTCGAAGTAGTAGTTGTAGTCGCCCACCACCACGTCGCTCCAGCGCACCATCTCCTGGCCCAGGAAGTAGGGACACACGCCATGGCCGGCCGCGATGCGGCGCAACGCCTCCCGGTCCAGCCAGCGGGCCTCGGCGGCTTCGGCGCGGGCTGCCGGCAGGCGGTCGTAGAAGCCCTTGGCCAGCGGGCAGCTGTCGCCATGGCAGGCGGCACCGGGGCGCTCGCAGGCGGACTCGCGTGCGCTCAGCTCCAGCACCCGCAGCGCCCGGTCATCGCCCAGCTGGCGCAGGGCGTCGAGCGCCACCTGCCGTCCGGGCGTCTTGGCGGTGAGGAAGAACACCTTGTCCGTGCCGTGCGCGGCCATGCCGCGCAGCAGCGGATAGGTGGTGGCCAGCGTCTTGCCGATGCCCGTGGGCGCCTGGGCGATCAGGCAGCGCCGGCGCGCGGCGGCGCGGTAGACATCGCGCGAGAGCTTGTGCTGGCCGGCGCGGAAGTCGCCGTGCGGAAAGGCCAGCTGCGCCATCTGCGCATCGCGCTGCGCGCGGTGCGCTTCCTCCTGCTGCGCCCAGCGGGCATAGGCCTCGCACATGGCCTGCAGCGCGGCCTTCAGGGCGGTCGCCTCGCAATGCTCCTGCAGCACCGTCTCCTCACCGCTGGCGAGGTCCAGGTAGACCAGGGCGACGGTGATCGACGTGAGCGCATCGCGCTCGCACAGCAGGGCCGCATAGGTCTTGGCCTGCGCCCAGTGCAGCGCGCGGTGGTTGCCCTTGATGCGCGCGAAGTCGCCGCGGAAGGTCTTGATCTCCTCCACCCGCCGCTGGCCGGCGTCGTAGCCGTCGGCGCGGCCACGCACCTGCAAGCCGTCGACGACCGTCTCCAGCGCCACCTCGCGCTCGTAGCCCGGTCCGCGCCGCGACTGCACCAGCGAATGGCCGGCCTGCCCTTCGTGCGCGGTGGGCGCCGGCACGAAGCGGATGTCCAGGTCGCCCGCCTTGGCCGCGAAGGCACACAGCGACTTGACGGAGACGCGGGACATGGCGGGAGCGCAGCCGGGCGGGCCGGTCGCCGTCAGCGCAGAAGCGCCGCCGCGCGCACAACCCGCGCGCGCCCCGCACCCGCACCCGCGCCGGCCAGGGCCAGCGCCACGCCGATGACGCCGAAGAGCAGGGCCGAGGCGCGGAAGCTGCCCGTCCAGGCCCGCAGCAACCCCACCAGCATCGGCCCCGTCGCGGCCACCAGGTAGCCCACGCCCTGCGCCATGCCCGAGAGCTGGGCGGCGACGCGCGCGTCGGGCGAGCGCATCACGATCATCGTGAGCGCCAGCGAGAAGGTGCCGCCCTGCGCAATGCCCAGCAGCACCGCCCAGCCCCAGATGCCGCCCAGCGGCGCGAACATGCAGGCCCACAGCGTCGCCACCGTGAGCACGGCCAGTCCCACGGCCAGCGCCACCTGGTTGCGCTGGCGCTGCGCCAGCGTGGGCAGCACCAGGCAGGTGGGCACCTGCACCAGCACCGACAGCGAGACCACGAAGCCGGCCGTGGCCGCGGCCAGGCCCCGCTCGCGCAGCACCGGCGCCAGCCAGCCCATCACCGAATAGGCGAGCGCCGACTGCAGGCCCATGAACAGCGTGACCTGCCAGGCCAGCGCATCGCCCCACAGGCCGCGCACCCGGAAGGCGGATTCGCCGGCATCCCGCCGCGCCGGCCAGGCACGCGGCGCCCACAGCGCCAGGGCGACCGCGGCCGGCACGGTCCACATCGCCAGCGCGCCCTGCCACCCCAGGCCCAGCGCCTGCTGCAAGGGCACGGTGAAGCCCGCCCCGCTGGCGGCGCCGGCGCACACGGCCATGGTGTACAGGCCCATCATCAGCGCCGTGCGGCTGTCGAAGTCGCGCTTGACCAGGGCCGACAGCAGCACGTTGGCCACCGCGATGCCCACGCCCGCCAGCGCCGAGGCCGCGAACAGCAGTGGCAGTTGCGCCGAGCCGCGCAGCAGCGTGCCGGCGGTGATGAGCACCATGCAGGCCAGCAGCGTGCGCTCGATGCCCAGGCGCCGGCCGAGCCAGGGCGCCACCATCGCGAAGGCACCGAGGCAGATCACGGGCAGCGTGGTCAGCGCACTGGCCGCGGCCGCCGACATGCCGGTGGCCGCCACGATGTCGGGCAGCACCACCGACAGGCTGGAGAACACCGGCCGCAGATTGAAGGCGATGAGCACGATCGACAGGGCGAGCAGCCCCAGGTTCTGCGCAACGGGGCCGGATCGCGGGCGGGAGGACGTGGAAGCAGTGGGGAAGGCAGGCATGCAAGAGAAAGGCAGCACCCGCAGGTGCGCGAAGGTCGTGGCCGACGACGGGCGCCGCTGGAACGGCGGCAGGCCCGCCGTGGGAGCGCGGATGCTGCCACAGCGGGCCCATGCGGGCTGTCGCGCAGGCCGAAACCCATGAAGGCGGCGCAGCCCGCAGGGGGTGGCTCGTAGGACGGCACCGCCAGGGCGCCGCACATCGCGCAGCGGCGGGTGTAGTCCGGGGGCGGGGGGTCGGTCCCGGCCGACAGCCACCCGCGCTGCGCCCTTGCCGACGTGACCGGCCAACACCCCGATGGTGGATCCATGCAGAACACACCCCTTGCCCGAAGGGCCGCCGAAGAAGCCCAGATGCACCACCTCACCACCGCCTCGCCCGCGGCGCCGCTGCAGCCCCGGGCTGGCGCCCCTGCCGCGAACGAGGACGGCCGTGCGCTGGCCCACGGCGCCCGCGCGCTGTACGACGCGCTGCTGCAGGCCAACGACCAACCGGACGACGCGCTGCGCGCCCAGGCCCGCGCCTTCATCGAGCGCTGGCGGGCCGAGATGCGGACGCAGCCCTGCGACCTGCCCGCTTCGCCCGACGGCCTGGCCGCCTGGCAACAGGCCAACCTGGCCTCGACCGGCGCGGCCTACCAGGCCTATCTGGCCGTGCGCAAGGCGGGCGGGCCACGGCGCTACTTCGGCAGCCGCTCGCATGCGCTCAACTTCCTGCGCGCGGTCGCGCCCACCAAGCTGGTCGATGGCGCCTGGCTGTATGGCCTGCTGCCCGATGCCGCCAATCCGCACCTCAACGACCTGATCCTTACCTACGTGGAGGAACTGGGCGACGGCGACCCCGACAAGAACCACGTGCTGCTCTACCGCCGCCTGCTCGATGCCATGGGCATCGTGGACTGGGCCGAACAGCCTGACGAGGCCTATGTGCAGGGCGCGCTGCAGCTGTCGCTGGCCGCCTGCACCACCGAGCTGCTGCCTGAGGTGATCGGCTTCAACCTGGGCTACGAGCAGTTGCCCCTGCACCTGCTGATCACGGCCTACGAGCTGGACGAGCTGGGCATCGACCCGACCTACTTCACGCTGCATGTGACGGTGGACAACGCCGCGGGCGGCCATGCGCAGCGCGCCCTGCGGGCCGCGGCCGAGAACCTGCCCGCCCTGGCCGACCGCGAGACCTTCTGGGCCCGGGTGGCCGACGGCTACATGCTGAGCAACGCCGGCCCGGGCACCACGGACGCCATCGCCGCCTTCGACCCCCACGAGGCCCTGCTGCAGGTGCTGGGGGGCCGGGCCGGTGAAGGCAGCCTGGCTCATTCCGACTACTGCCGCATCGAAGGCCGCACGGTCAACCAGTGGCTGGCCGATCCGGCCGCCATCGGCGGTTTCGTGGCCGCCTTAGAACGCAAGGGGTGGCTGGTGCGGGGCAGCGACCCCGCGCAGAGCCGCTTCTGGGCCCTGCTGCAAGGCGAGCACGCGAGCATGTTCGGCGTCTTCGGCGACTACGAGCTTCAGGTCATCTACGACTGGATCCGCGGCGATGCCGCGGCCGATGGGGCGGCGTTCGTCCGCGCCGGCCCGGCGGCCCGGGCGCCGGCGCCCCCGCGCGCCTTCCGGCATGTGCGCCGGGCCGCGCAGGGTCAGACGCCGCTGTCGCTGGCCACGCTGGCCGAGGACGGCAGCACGCTCGATCCGGACCTCGCCGAGTTGCGGCAGGTGCTGGACGGCGACGATGCGGCCGGTCGCGGCGCGGCGCTGCGCCGGCTGCTGGGGCCGGCCATGCACTGGGGGCCGGCAGGGCTGGAAGCCACCCGTCACGTCGCCCAGATGATGCGGGCCGCCTGAACGCGCCTGCGCCGCCCGCCGGGGGCTTCAGGCGCCGTGCGCGGCGCGACGCCCGGTGTCCAGCGCCAGCAGGCGCGCGAGCAGGATCTCCACCTGGGCCGGCTTGGCGAAGTGGTCGTCGAAGCCGGCGGCCAGTGCCTTGTGCCGGTCGGCCTCGCGGCCATAGCCGGTGAGCGCGATCAGCGCCATGCGGGCGGTGGCGGGCTGGGCGCGCAGACGCGTGGCCAGCTCGTGCCCGCTCAGTCCCGGCAGCCCGATGTCCACGATGGCCCCCTCCGCCGGCTGCTCGGCCAGGGCGTCCAGGGCCGCCTCTGCCGAATACACCACGCGCACGCGGTGCCCTTCCAGCTCCAGCCAGCTGGCCAGCGAATCGGCCGCGTCCTGGTTGTCATCCACGACGAGCAGCGACAGGACCTGGCGCGGCAGCGCAGGGGGCGCGGTCGCCTCTGCCGCGGCTGCGGGCAGTGCGTGAAGGGGCAGGCGCAGCTCGAAGGTGCTGCCCCGCCCCACGCCCGCGCTGTGCACGGTGATGGCACCGCCGTGCAGCCCGGCCAGGCTCTGCGCAATCGCCAGGCCCAGCCCCAGGCCGCCCGCGGCCCGCTGCAGCGGCTGCTCGCCCTGCACGAAGCGTTCGAAGACGCGCGGCAACAGCTCGGGCGCGATGCCGATGCCCTCGTCGATGACCTGCAGCACCGCCTGCGGATGCGCAGCCGCCGTGTCCACCGCCAGCACCACGCGGATGGCCTTGCCCGCCTCGGTGAACTTGGCGGCGTTGTTCAGCAGGTTGCCGACCACCTGCGCCAGGCGCAGCGGGTCGCCATGGACCGGCACGGGCTCGGCGGGCAGCCTCACCACGGGCATCTCTGGGCGCTGCTGCAGCACGGGCAGCGTGAGCTCCAGGGCCCGCGCCACCACGTCGCGCAGGTCCAGCGTCTCGGGGCGCAGGACGATCTTGCCCGAGACGATGCGCGAGACGTCCAGTAGGTCGTCCACCATGCGGGACAGGTGGCGCACCTGCCGCTCGATGATCTGCCGCTCGCGCGGGAAGGCCTGCGGGTCGCGGCGCTGCACCAGCTGCAGCGCCAGCGCGATGGGCGCGAGCGGGTTGCGCAGCTCGTGGCCCAACATGGCCAGGAACTCGTCCTTGGCCTGGTTGGCGTCCTCGGCCTGCTTCTGCGCCGCGCGGGCCCGGGCGAACAGCCGCACGTTGTCCAGCGCCAGCGCGGCGCGCTGGGCCAGGTCGTTGATCAACGCGCCGTCCTCGGGCGTGAAGCGGCGGCCCGACTCGGCCTGCAGCACCGCCATCGCGCCGATGGTGCGGCCGCGCGCGACCAGCGGCACGATGCAGCCGGCCGTGACGCCGAAGGCCTGCACGAACTCCCGCAACTGCGGATCGAGCGCCTCGGGCATGCCCTCGTCCTCGATGTTGCGCAGGAAGCTGCGGCCGGTGGCCACGGCCCAGGGAAAGGCGCCGGGCGCATCCGCCGGCGCGGCGCGCGTCTCCACCAGGGCGGCGATGGCGGCCGTGCGCGCGGGGTCGAAGTGGTGCGTCAGCTTGCGCTGCAGCATGCCGTGTTCGTCCAGCAGGTCGATGCGGCAGAGGTCGCCCACCGAGGGCACGATCAGCGCGGCGATGGCGCGCAGCGTGGCCTCCTCCTCCAGCGACTGCGACAGCACCGCGCCGGCGCTGACCAGCCGGGCCAGCCGCTGCTGGGCCGCCTGCGCGGCCGTGCTGGCCGCGCGCTCGGCCTCCAGCAGCTGCTGGCGCTCGGCCTCGCTGCGCCGTCGCTGCAGCGAGGCCGCCGCCAGCGCGTCCGCCACGGCCTCCACCTCGGGCACACCGGAAGGCGCCATCGCAACCGGCTCGCCCCGGCCCAGCGCGTCGGCCTGCTGGCGCAGCCGGGCCATGGGGCCGGTGACGCCGCGCGAGATCCACCACGCGGCCAGCGCCCCGTAGGCCAGGGAGAAGAGCAGGCCGCCGAGGTAGGCGACATAGGTGCGGCGCAGCGGCGACTCGGCCAGGTCGGCCGATGCGCCCAGCACGACGAACCACGGCGCCGACTCCAGCCGGGCCACGGCGGTCTGCGAGCGCACGCCGTCCACGTTGGTCGAGCGGCCGACGCCGTCGGGCGCATCGCCCATCTCCGCCAGCAGGCGGCGCAGCGTGTCGCTCGGACCGCTGCCGCGCAAGCGGGCGTCGTCGATGTTGCGCGCCACGCGGCGCTCGCGCGAGTCGAAGACCGACACCGACCAGCCCTCGGGCACGCGCTGGCGGCCCAGCACGGCGGTGATGGCCTCCGGCCGCACGACCGCGGTCAGCACCTGGAGGGTCTGGCCGTCGCGGATCACGGGCACGCGCACCGCGAAGGCGAGTCGGCCTGCCGGCCCCGGCACCATGGCGCCGACGGCGGGCTGCCCGGTGCGCAGCACCCGCTGCAGGCTGTCGTCGTCGACCACGCGCCGCAGCGCGCCCGAGACGCCGCCATCGGTGTTGAAAAGCAGGCGCCCGTCCGGCGCCGCGAGCACCAGCGCCAGCCACTCGGGATGCGAGCGCCGCACGGCGGTGGCCAGCCGCGTCGCCTGGGTCAGGCCGGCGCCGGCCTGGGTGCCCAGCGGCTCGGTCAGCGCGAGGGCGTCGAGGGCGGCGATGGTCAGGCGCAGTTCGCTGTCCACCGCGGTGGCGACGGCGCGGGCCACGCCCAGGGTGCTGGCCCGGTGCTGGTCCTGCTGGCTTTCGGCCAGCGCGTACAGCGCCAGGCCGCAGACGATGGCCAGCGGAAGGATGGCCATCGATGCGATCAGCATCAGCCGGCCCTGCATCGTGATGATGCGCATGCGTCTCCTCGGGGGGGTGGGGCCGGCCGCCGGCGGGCGTGGCCGCGCGATTGTGCAGCAGCCCCCGGGCCGCCGTGTGCCGGGGTCATCCCGGCGCAGCCAGTGCGGCGAACTCCTCGTTCAGCAGTTGCATGAAGACCTGGCCGAGCGTGGAGAGCGGCCGGTGCGTGTTGCTGGCGGCCAGCAACGGAAAGGCGGGCGCCTGGGGCACGGGCACCAGCACCAGGCGGCCCGGCGCGAAGCTGCGCGCCGACAGGTCGTCGACGAAGGCCACGCCGGCGCCGCTGGCCGCCATGGCACAGGCAGCATGGCCAGAGCGCACCTCCACCGCACGCCGCGGCACGATGTCGCGTTCGGCCAGCCAGCGGTCGATGACCTGGCTCTGGGGTGCCTCGGGGCTGTAGAGCACGAGCCGCTCGCGCAGCGCCGCATCGAAGTCGAAGACCGGTGCCGCCAGCAGGCAGTGCCCCGGCGCGAGGGCGCACATCAGGCGCCACTGGCCGATCTCGCGCAGGTCGAGCACGGGATGCTCCAGCGGCGCGGAGGAGACGGCGAGGTCCGCGTCCTCCGCCACCAGCAGCTTGACGATCTCGCGCGTGGGCAGCGCCTCGAAGCCGACCTGCGCATCCGGAAAGCGCGCGAGCAGCCGCGCCGTGGCGCGCGGCACCAGTTCCAGTGCCGTGTTGGCACTGGAGAGCACGCGCAGCGTCGCGTGGGCACCGAAGCGCAGGTGCTGCGCCACGTCCTGCACATGACGCACACCCCGGTAGACCTTGTCGACCTCCACCTGCAGCGCCCGCGCCTCCGGCGTGGCGAAGAGCCGGCCGTTGCGCCGCTCGAACAGGGCCACACCCAGCTGCACTTCCAGGTGGCGGACCAGCCGGCTCACGCCCGGCTGCGACACATGCAGCAGCCGGGCGGCGCCCGTGATCGAGCCGGCGCTCATCACGGCCCGGAAGACTTCGATCTGGCGCAGGTTCATGGCGAGGGGCCGAGGCCACGAAGGCCAGAACAGCAGAGATTCATCGACACCGCCAACCATAACAGCCAGGCATGCCCCGCCAAAGCCTTGGTATTGGGCGCCGGGGCCAGCGGTTCCTAGCATCGGTGCCACACCTTCCACGGAGACAACCATGCAACGAATGCTTCGCCGCCGCTGGCTGGCGGTGGCCGCCGCCACCGCCCTCGGCACCGCCGCCCTGACGCCCACGGCCTGGGCCCAGAGCTATCCCTCCAAGCCGATCACCCTGGTGGTCGGCTTCGCGCCCGGCGGGTCGGGCGACATCCTGGCCCGGCTCATGGGCGACGCGCTGGGCAAGGCGCTCGGCCAGACCGTGGTGGTGGACAACCGCCCCGGCGCGGGCGCCACCATCGCCACCAGCTACGTGGCCACCGCTCCGGCGGACGGCCACACGCTGCTGTTCGTGACCAGCGGCTTCCCGGGCAGCACCTCGCTCTACCCCAGGCTCAACTACGACACCGTCAAGACCTTCGCGCCGGTGGCCAAGGTCGGCGCCTCACCGGTCGTGGTGGTGGTGCCGGCCGCCTCGCCCTTCAAGGACTTCCGCGCCGTGCTCGACGCGGCACGCAAGTCGCCCGGCAAGCTCAACTACGCCGCGGGCGGCGGCGGGGCCACCACCACCAGCCTGGCCGCGGAGTTCCTCAAGAGCGACGCGAAGGTCGACATGCAGATGATTCCGTACAAGGGCTCCGGCCCGGCCCTCACGGCGCTGCTGGCGGGCGAGGTGGACCTGGGCTTCGACATCCCGTCCAGCGCCCTGCCCCACATCCAGACCGGCAAGCTGCGCGCGCTGGCCGTGACGACGGCGAAACGTTCGGCCGTGCTGCCCGAGGTGCCCACGGTGGCCGAGCTGGCGCTGCCCGGCTTCGAGGTGACCGGCTGGTTCGGCATCCTGGCCCCGGCCGCCACACCGCCGGCCATCGTGGACCGCCTGAACCGCGAGGTGAATGCCGCCCTCGCCCAGCCGGCGGTGCAGCAGCGCCTGCAGGCGCTGGGCGTGGAGCCGGGCGGCGGCACCAGCGCGGCCTTCGGCCAGTTGATCGCCACCGAGACGGTGCGCTACGGCGACGCCATCCGCCGCCTGGGGCTGCGCGCCGAATGACGAGCGCGGTGCACGCACGCGGCCTCGGCCATGAGCTGCAGGCCGACCTGGTGGTCGCGGGCGGCGGGCTGGGCGGCATCGCCGCCACCCTGGCCGCGCTGCGCCAGGGGCTGCGCGTGGTGCTGGTCGAGGAGCTCGACTGGCTCGGCGGCCAGCTCACGGCGCAGGGCGTGCCCTTCGACGAGCATCCATGGATCGAGCATGTCAGCGCATCGCTGAGCTACGCCCAGCTGCGCCAGGGCATCCGGGCCTATTACCGCGACCACCTGCCGCTCACGCCCGAGGCACGGCTGCATCCGCGGCTCAACCCGGGCCAGGGCAACGTCAGCACGCTCTGCCACGAGCCCTGGGTGGCCGTGCGGGTGATCGACGCGCTACTGGCGCCGCACGAGGCGGCGGGCCGCCTCGTCGTGCTGCGCGAGCACCGCATCGACGCCGCCCAGGTGCAAGGCGACACGGTGCAGGCCCTGGAGGTCTTCGACCTGCGCGAAGGCCGCCGCCGCGTGCTGCAGGCCGGCATGTTCATCGACGCCACCGAGATCGGCGACCTGCTGCCGCTGGCCGGCGTCGAGCATGTGTTCGGCGCCGAGGCCCGCGCGCAGACCGGCGAGCCGCATGCGCTGGACGAGGCCGACCCGTTCGACCAGCAGGCCATCACCTGGTGCCTGGCCGCCGAGCTGCGGCCCGGCGAGGACCACACCATCGAGCGCCCGCGCGACTACGACCGCCTGCGCACGCTGCAGCTGCCCTGCTGGCCCGGCCCGCAGCTGAGCTGGACCCTCAGCGACTTCGTGACCCACCAGCCGCGCGTGCGTCCCCTCTTCGTCGGCCCGACCGACGAAGAGGGCCTGTACGACCTGTGGCATGCGCGCCGCATCGCCTGGCGCGGGCACTTCGCGCCGGGCGCCTATGCCAGCGACATCACGCTGGCCAACTGGCCGCAGATGGACTACTGGGAGCAGCCGGTGGTGGGCGTGGACCGCACGGCGCAGCAGCAGGCCCTGCAGGCCGCGCGCGAACTGAGCCTGGCCTTCTTCTACTGGATGCAGACCGAGGCGCCGCGCCACGACGGCGGCGAAGGCTACCCGGAGCTGCGCCTGCGCGGCGACGTGCTGGGCACGGCCGACGGCCTGGCCAAGCAGGCCTACTACCGCGAAGGCCGCCGCATCGCGGCGGAGTTCACCGTGCTGGAGCAGCACATCGGCGTGCAGGCGCGGCCCGGCCACGACGGTGCCGAGCCCTTCGCGGACAGCGTGGGCCTGGGCGGCTACCGCATCGACCTGCACCCGAGCACACGCGGGCGCAACACGGTGGACATCGACGCCTACCCCTTCCAGATTCCGCTGGGCGCACTGCTGCCGGTGCGGGTGGACAACCTGCTGCCGGCCTGCAAGAACATCGGCACCACGCGCGTGACCAACGGCGCCTACCGCGAGCACCAGACCGAATGGAGCATCGGCGAGGCCGCCGGCCTGCTCGCCGCCTTCGCGCTGCAGCGCGGCACCGTGCCACGGGCCGTGCGCAGCACGCCGAGCCTGCTGGCGGACTTCCAGCGCCTGTTGCAGCGCCAGGGCGTGATGCTGGCCTGGCCGCGCTTCGGCGCACTCACGCCGACGCTGCGCACCGGCTACCAGACGGCGCGCTGAAGGACGCAAGTTCACCACAGGGCATCAACGCTCCAACCGCCGCCCAGGACGCGGTAGAGCCTCACCTGCATCTGCAGCATGGCCTGGTGCAGGACCGCGGCCTCGTCCTCGGCCGAGAAGAGGGTGCGCTGCGCGTCCAGCAAGGCCAGCGCGTCGTCGGCCCCCGCGCGCCATCGCGCCTCGGCCAGGCGCTGTGCCTGGCGGGCCTCGGCCAGCGCAGCGGCCTGGGCCTCGCGCCGCGCGTGCAGCGCGGCCTGCGACTGCAGGGCCGCTTCGACCTCGGCAAAGGCCTGCACGACCGACTGCCGGTAGGCGACCAACCGCTCCTCCCGCACGGCCACCGCCTCGTCCCGTTCGGCCGCCAGGCGGCCGCCGTCGAGCAGGGGCGCCACCAGCCCCACCGCCAGCGCATAGGCGGGATCGCGCAGCAGCGTGCGCGACGAGGCGCTTTCGGCGCCCAGGCTGGCGGTCAGCGTCAGCCGGGGCCAGCGGGCGGCCTCCGCGGCCAGACGCTGCGCGTCGGCGGCAGCCAGCAGGGCGGCCGCGCGTGCGATGTCGGGCCGGCGCGCCAGCAGCCCTGCCGGCAGGCCGGTTGCCACGACGGGCGGCGCCAGCTGCGCCAGGCGGCTTCGGGGCGTCCAGCTTGGATCAGGCTGGGCCGTGAGGATCGTCAGCGTGGCACGGACCTCTCCCACCCGCTGGCGCAGCGCCTGCACCTGCGCGCGCTGCGCCTGCACCAGGCCGCGCTGGCGGCTGGCCTCCAAGGCCGTGGCCGTGCCCGCCCGCCTGCGCACCTCGGTCAGCGCCGCGATGCGCTCGGCCGCGGCCAGACTCGCTTCGCCGATGCGGATGCGCTCGGCCAGGCCGACCGCTTCGAGCCATGCCTCGGCCGCGGCGGCCGTCAGGGTCAGGCGCAGCGCCTGCGCATCGAGCGCGCTGGCCTGGACGGCGGCCTGCGCCCCATCCCGCTCGGCGCCGAGGCGGCCCCACAGGTCCCATTCCCAGGCGGCATCCAGACTCAGCGCATGGCGCGGATCGGCAGCGGCGGCCTGGCCCCCGAACGCGCCCTGGCGACGGACCTGGGCCTGGGCCTCCAGGACCGGCCAGCGCCCCGCCTCGGCCTGCCGTGCCCGGGCCTGCACCTGACGCAGCCGCGCTGCCGCGGCGGCCAGGTCGAGGGAGCCGGACTGCACGCGCAGCACCAGCGCATCGAGTTCGGCGCTGCCGAAGCGCCGCCACCAGCCGTCCCCGGCCGGCTCGGCGGCATCGGCCACCACGGATGGCGGCAGGGGAACGGACCACTGCGCCGGCAGGGGCGGTGCCGAGGCCGGCGCGGCCGGCAGCCGCGGCATGGCGCAGCCGGCCAGCAGCCCCACCAGCACCGCCATCGCGAATCCGCGCACGGCGGCGCCGCGGGTCGTCGGGATGTCGTGCCGCATGCTCAATCTCCCGCCAGGGCCACGACCGGGTCCAGGCGCGACGCCGAACGCGCCGGCGCCCAGCCGAAGACCAGCCCGGTCGCCAGCGCACAGGCGAACGCGCCGGCCATCGCGCGGACCGAGAACACCACCGGCACGCCGCTGGCGACCAGCACGGCGCCGGTGATGCCGCCGGCCAGCACGCCGGCCACACCGCCCGTCAGCGTCAGCAGCACCGCCTCGGTCAGGAACTGCCGCTGCACGTCGCGCTGGCGGGCGCCGACGGCCATGCGGATGCCGATCTCACGCAGCCGCTCGCGCACCGTCATCAGCATCACGTTCATCACGCCGATGCCGCCCACCACCAGCGAGACGGCGGCGATGAGGCCCAGCATCATCGTCATGCTGCGGCGCGTCTGGGCCTCGGCCTGCAGGCGCGCCGCGGCGTTGCTGATCTCGAAATCGGCGCGGCCGTGGCGCGCCAGCAGCAGGCGGCGGATGGCCGCTTCGGCCGGCGCCACCTGCTGCGGCGAGGCGGCGGCGACGACCGTGTAGTCGGGCTGCGTCTGCACGCGGTAGACACGCGCCCGGCCCGCGCGGTAGGGAATGAAGACCATGTCGTCGTAGCTTTGCGCGCCGGACTCCGCGCCCCGCTCGGCCAGGGTGCCGATGACCTCGAAGGGCGAATCGCCGATCAGCAGTTGCCGGCCCCGCGGGTCCGGATCGCCGGGGAAGAAATGCGCCTTCGCCCGATGGCCCAGCACCACCAGGGGCGTGAGCGCACGGTCCTCGGCCTCGGTATAGAAGCGGCCCTGCGCCAGCGGCCACTGGTGCACCCGGGGCATGAACCATTCGGCCGCGAACACGTAGACCTGCCGCTCCAGCCGGCCGCGGCGCACCGGGATCGGGTCGCCGATGACGGGCATGACATGGGCCACGTCCGGCAGGCCGGCGATGGCCGAAAGGTCCTCGTCGGTGATCCGGCCCGGCGGCCCCCCCTCGGCCGGCGCGCTGCCGCCCAGGTACATGATGGTGGTGCCCAGGGTGCCCATCTGCTGCACCACGCGCTGGCGTGCCCCCTCCCCCACGGCCAGCATGACGATGACCGAGGCCACGCCGATCACGATGCCGAGCAGGGTGAGGCCGGTGCGCAGGCGGTTGCGGCCCATGCCGCGCCAGGCGGCGCGCGCGGCCTCGCCCAGGTCGGCATGCCAGGCCCGGGCCGGCCCGGGCGAGCCGGGCGGCATCGGTGCGGTAGCGGCCTGCGTGCCACCTGCCGCGGCCGATGCGGCCGACGTCGACGATGCCGCGCCCGGCCCCGGGCCATCGGCCACGATGCGGCCGTCCCGGATCTCCACCACGCGGTGCGCCTGCTCGGCCACGCCGCGGTCGTGGGTGATCAGCACGATGGTGTGGCCCTCGTCCGCGAGCTGGTGCAGGAGTGCCATCACCTCGGCGCCGCTGGCGCTGTCGAGCGCGCCGGTGGGCTCGTCGGCCAGCAGCACGCGACCGCCGTTCATCAGGGCCCGGGCGATGGCCACGCGCTGCTGCTGGCCGCCCGAGATCTGGTGCGGCCGGTGCTCGGTCTTGTCCGCCAGGCCCAGGCGCGCGAGCAGGGCCCGCGCCCGGTCGGCGCGCGCTGGCGGCGGCAGGCCGGCGTACAGGGCCGGCAGCTCCACGTTCTCACGGGCCGTCTCGCTGGCGATGAGGTGATAGCCCTGGAAGACGAAGCCGAAGGCCTCGCGGCGCAGCCGGGCCAGCGCGTCCGGGTCCAGCGAGGCGACGTCGCGCCCCTCGAAGCGGTAGTGGCCGGCGCTGGGCCGGTCCAGGCCGCCCAGCAGGTTCATCAGCGTGGACTTGCCCGAGCCGGACTGGCCCACGATGGCCACGAATTCCCCCGCGCGGATCTCCAGGTCGATGCCATGCAGCACCTCCGTCTCGGGCTGGCCGCTGCTGCCGCCGCCGTAGCGCTTGCGCACGCCGGCCAGCGCGATCAGCGGCGGCGCAGGGGCCGGCCCCGCGCTCACCATTGCAGCCACGCGGGCCACCGGGGCACCTGCGTCTCGCCGACGATCAACTGCTCGCCTTCGGCCAGGCCCCGCGTCACCTCGGCCAGGTGGCGGCTGCGCACGCCCAGCTGCACCTCACGGACCTGGGCGCCGGTGCGTGCATCCAGCACCCGCACCTGGGTGCGCCCGGGCTGGCCGGGCACCGGCTGCAGCGCCGACAGCGGCACGGCCACGGCCTGCGGCGCCTGCGCCACGCGCAGGCCGACCTGGGCGGTCATCTGCGGCAGCAGCGCGCCGTCGGCGTTGTCCACGTCGAAGAGCACGGTATAGGTCACGGCCTTGGTGGCGGCGGGCGCCGCGGCGGCATCGGCGCCCTTCTCGGCCAGCGGCGGAGCGGGCAGCACCTGCCGCACGCGGCTGTGCCAGCGCCGGGGTTGCGCCTGGTCCTCGCCACCCAGCGTGGTGAAGCTGGCCGGCATGCCGGCGCGCACGCGGCCGATGTCGGCCTCGGAGACCTCGGTCCACACGGTCATGGTGGCCAGGTCGGCGAGGCGCAGCACACGCGGCGTCTGGTAGGTGGCGTTGAGGGTCTGCCCCTCGCGCGCCTCGACGCCGATCACCGTGCCGTCCATGGGCGCATAGATGCGGGTGTAGCCCAGGCGGGCTTCGTCGGCGCGCTGGGTGGCGCGGGTCTGGGCGATCTGGGCGCGCCACTGGTCCAGGCGGGCGCTGCGCACGGCCAGCTCGGCCCGGGCCGCCTGCACGTCCTCGCCGCGCGTGGCGCCGTCGGCATCCAGCCGCAGCTGCCGCGCGGCCTGGTCGCGGGCCCGCTGCCATTGCGCTTCTTCCTCGGCCAGCTGCGCACGCAGGGCCTGCAATTGGGCACGGCCGGCATCGACCACGGCCTGCTGCACGCTGGGGTCGATCTCCACCAGCAACTGGCCCTGGCGCACGGTGTCGCCGGCCGCCACGTGCAGGCGGCGGATCTGCCCCGAGACCTGCGCCCCCACGTCCACGAAGCGGCGCGGCTGGAGGGTGCCGATGGCGGTCACGCTGGCCTCCACGTCATGGCGGCGCACGGTCTCGGTCTGGTGCTGCACGGCGGGCTGCGCCATCCATGCCGCCAGGCCCGCGCCCGCGGCCAGCACCACGGCGGCCATGATCCAGCGCCGCTTCATGGAGACGTCACCTCGAAACTCAGCGTGGCGCTGTGGCGCACCTCGGAATAGTCGCGCCCCTCGAAGCGGACCTTGCCGCCATCCACGCTCGCTGTCACGGACAGCACATAGAGCCCGGGAAAGGGCGTGCTCAACGTCACCGAGCCGTCCGCTTCGGGGCGCAGCAAGCGCTGCCAGCCGGCATCCGTCTGCACCTCGACCTGGGTGGCCGCCACGGGGCGGCCCTTCCACATCAGGCGGAAGCGCCGGCCCTCGGGCTCGGTCGGCACCAGTTCCAGGTCATTGACGGGCAACGTCTCCCTCCGGCCCAGGCGGGCCTGATGGTGGACCAGCACGCGCTGCCCTTCGGTCTCGACCGCGGTCAGGCGCAGGTCGCCGGCCGCCGCGTTGCCGCGTGCGATGAGGCCGTCGGGCCCGGGCACGTGCGTCGCATCCGCACCGGGCGCGGCCAGCGCCTGCAGCGGTGGCAGGGCAAGGGCGGGCTGGTCGGGCGGACCGGCGCGAAGGCGCGCGCCCTGGGCGGTGGGCTGCAGCCAGAGCGACTCGGCCAACGCCGGGGTGGCCGCCACCGAGAGCAACCCGGCGCCTGCAGCCAGCAGCGCCGCGTGCATCAACGGCGAGACGGCGCTCACTGCACGAACCCCGGCCGGACTGGCATTCCGGCCTCAGCGCGCCACATAGCTCAGGGTGGCGGTGTAGTCGACGGCTTCCACGCGGGTGCCGGCCACGTCCTGGGGATGGCGGTCGGTGTGGGCGGCGATCAGCACATAGCGGCCGACGCCGCGGTCCGGCACGGTGAGCCAGCCATCGGCGTCGGTCTGCAAGCGCCGGCTCCAGCCCGCGGGATCGACCACGGTCACCGCGCGGCTGCCCGCCGGCTGGCCCTTGAAGACCAGGCGGAAACGGCTGGCCCCGGCCTGTTCGGGGACGAACTCGTAGTCGAGCACGGCGCGCGTGTCGCGCCGGCCCTCACGGGCATTGAAGACAGCCGCCTTGAGCACGCCGTCCTTGCCGCGCCAGGGCTTCCAGACCTGGTCGTTGATCAGGCGCAGGTCCGCATCCGCGGGCACGGAGGCCGCCAGCAAATGGTCCTCGCGGACCGCGAGCGGCAACGGTGCGGCGGCATCGGCCGCGAAGAGTCGAGTGCTGGCGCCCAGCTTGGCGACCTCGTCGCCGCGGTCGCGCTCGCCATCGACATCGCCGACGTAGACACGGGCCGTGCCGGGCGCGGCGCGCTCGATCCAGAGCTGGTGGGCCTGGGCGCTGCCGATCGCGGTGGCAGCCAGGGCAAGGGCGAAGAAGGCGCGGTGGGCCATCGATGGTTCTCCGTGGAAATGGAAAGGAAGGGAGGACGCTGCGCGTCGTTGACGGCAGCACGAGATACGTTGGAAGACACGGGCGCGCGGCGGACCGCGGCCGATCAGAAGCGGGCTTCGACGCCCAGCCGCAGCTGCCGCGGCGCGCCCCAGTAGCTGTTGCCCGTGGTGTTGTAGTAGCGCTTGTCGAATGCGTTGAACACGTTGAGCGTGGCGCTGAGCTGCGGCGTGAAGGGGTACTTCAGCATCAGGTCCACCACCGCATAGGCGGGCTGTTCGAAGCGCTGGTTGCGCGCGGGCCCGAGGTTGTCGGCGTAGATCCCGCTCTGCCAGCGCACCGCGCCGCCCACGGTCAGGCCGTTGCCCACGCCGGCCATGCGCCAGCTGGTGGCGAGCTTGAAATTGTTCTGCGCCACGTTGGTCAGCAGGCGCTGGCCATCGCGGTCGCGCGTCATGTTGCGCGAGAAGCCGGCCGACAGCTGCCAGCCCGGGCGCAGCTCGCCGCTGGCTTCCAGCTCGAAGCCGCGCGTGCGCGTGCCCGACACGGCCCGGTAGGCCTGCGAGCCGTCGGGCGCGAAGGTGTCCGGGATGGAGACGGCCAGGTTGTCCTGCTTGCTCTCGTAGACGGCCGCGCTCAGGTTCAGGCGGTCGTCGAGCACGCTGCCCTTGATGCCGAACTCACGGCTGACGCCGGTCTGCGGATCGATCTGGTCGCCCGTCGGCGTCTTGTAATCCTGCGGCTTGAAGATGTCGGTGTAGCTGGCGTAGGCCGTCCAGTCACGGGCGAAGTCCCAGGTGATGGCGGCATAGGGCGTGACCACGCCGCGCTCGCGACGGTCGGCGGTGGTGAGGCTGGCGCTGGTCCAGCTCTGGCTGCGTTGCTGGCGCCGCCAGTCGGTCACGCGGGCGCCGAGCAACACGGCCACGCCATCCAGTGGCTTGAAACGCACCGTGCCGTAGGCGCTGTTGAGACGCTCGTCCGAGTCGTCGGTGCCCACCTGCGGGTTGTAGGGTTCCAGTGGCGAGAGACCGTTCCACAGGTAGATGTTGGGGATCGACGGGTCCCAGCCAGCATGCCGCCAGTTGGTGTAGGCCGGCGCGAAGTAGGCGGTCCGCACGGCCGTCGCGCCGAACACCAGATCGTGCTGGCGCCCCAGCAGGTTGAAGCGACCGTTGACCTGCACGTCGGCGGCGTCCTGCCGCGGCGTGGCGGCCCAGCGCCCGGCCCACAGGCCCACGCCCGCGCCGGTCAGCCGGTCCGGATAGCCGTTGGACGCGTAGCCGATCACCTCGTCGTAGGCGTTGAAGCTGCGCGACACGGTGGCCTTGAGCGACCAGTCCGCCGAGAAGTGGTGCTCCACCCCGCCGAAGAGGCTGCTGTATTCGCGGTGCGACGACGCCCATTCGGGGGCGGCCGAGGCCGACACGTCCCACGCAGCCCTGCTGCCGTCGCTGAAGTAGGCCGGCAGGCCGCCGCGGGCGTGCCCGGTCGCATCGAAGCGCTGCCACGACAGACCGGCGTGGAGCACGGTGTCGGGCCCGACATCGGCCTCGAGCACGCCATAGAACACGTCCTTCTTCTCGTGCAGCCGGTCGATGTACGACGCGTTGTCCTGCTTGGCGGCGACCAGGCGCCCGCGCAGCGTGCCGGCCGCATTGAGCGGGCCCGAGACGTCGAGCTCGCCGCGGCGGTGGGACCACGACCCCAGCTCGCCGCGCACGCTGGCCTGGAAAGTGGCGGTGGGCCGCTTGCGCACCAGGTTGATGGCCGCGCCCGGCGAGCCGATGCCGTTGAGCAGTCCGCTGGCGCCGCGCAGCACCTCCACGCGGTCGACCAGGGCGGTGTCGAAGGTCTGGAAGATGTCGGTGTAGTTGGAGTCCACCAGCCGCACGCCGTCCACCAGGTAGTTGTCGACCTGGAAGCCGCGCGCATAGATGGGCGAGCTGTCACTGCCGGCATTGCCGGCCTGCGCGAGCGTGAGGCCCGGCGTCTGCTGGACCACATCGGTGAGCTGTGTGAGGCCCTGGTCGTCCAGACGCTGGCGGGTGATGACGCTGATGGACTGCGGGGTCTCGCGCGGCGCGAGCGGCAGGCGGGTGGCCAGGCTGGTGCTGCGCGCGGTGTACGCGCCGGTGCCTTCAGTGGTGGCGCTGCCGTCCGCCTCGGCGCTGACCGTGATCGTGGCCAGCGTGGGCCCCGCGCCGGTCGCGGCTGGGCCGGCCTGGCCGGCAGGCGGTGCGGCAGGCGCCAGCACATAGCCGCCCGCGGCGGGCAGGGCTCGCAGGCCGGTGCCGCGCAGCAGCAGGGCAAAGCCTTGCTCCACGCCGTGGCGGCCGCGCAGCCCATCGCTGCGCAGGCCCGCCACGCGGGACGCATCCACCGACAGGCCGACGCCGGCCTGCTGCGCGAATCGCACCAGTGCCTGGTCGAGCGGGCCGGCCGGGATGTCGAACGGCGCCACCGCGGTGGACGGGGCGGGCTGCGCCCAGGCAGCGGCGGGCAGCCCCACGAGGCAGGCCAGGGCCAGGGCGGCGGCCACGGCGGTGGGGCGAAGGGCGGCGGGATGCGCGACGGTCATGATGGGCGGGAGGTCTGGGCGTAAAGAAGCGGTGTTCACTTCCCTTGACGGCCCGGCCCGCACATCCGGAACCGCCTTCGCCAAAAAAATGCCCCGGTACCCGGGCGGGGCCGGAGCCGGGACCTCAGTCGGCCGTGCCCACCTGCACCCACCACGCCGTCACGCGGCGCACCTTCAGTTGCGGGAAGCTCGCCTGCAGCAGCGCGAGCGCGCGGTCGGTGTCGTCCAGCGGCAGCACCGCACTGACGCGCAGCGCCGCGAGCGCAGATGCGTCGTAGCCCAGCCGCCCGGCCCGGTGGCGGCCGAGTTCCTCCAGGACCTGCGTCAGCGGCATGTCCACCACGGCCCATTCGTGTCGCGACCACGCGCGCGCCAGCGCGGCCGGCTCGATGCCGGGCAGCCGCTCGACGGCGTCAGGCCGGATGCGCACCTGTTCGCCCGCATGGACACGGACCGCCTCTTCCAGCGGCCGGGCAAACGCCTGGCCGGGCCGCACGGCGGTGACCGACTCGATCATGGCCAGCCGGGTCGCCTCCGCCTCGCGGCGCACCACGAAACGGGTGCCCAGGGCGCGGATCTCGCCGTCGCGGGTGCGGACCTCGAAGGGCCGTGAGGCGTCGGGGGCCACGTCGACCAGCACATCGCCCCGCAGCAGCCGCACCTCGCGACGGCCGCGGTCGAAGTGCAGGTCGACGGCACTGCCGCCGGCCAGGGTGAGCTGGCTGCCGTCGGGCAGGCGCTGCGTGCGCCATTCGCCGGGCGCCGTGCGCAGGTCGGCCGCAAGGCTTTGGGGCCACTCGCTGCGCCACAGCGGCGCTGCCACCAGCGCGGCCAGGAGCACGCCCATGACGCCGGCGGCCAGCGCGCGGCGCCGGCGTGGGCCGCGGCCGGCCGCCGCCTCGCCGGCACGCAGCGCCGCCCGCGCGCCGGCCGCATGGCCGTGACGCAGCGACTGCATGCCGCCCAGCAGGCGCTCCATGGGCGCGGCCGCCGCAGCGTGCCGGGGATCGGCGGCCTTCCAGGCCTCGAAGGCAATGCGGGCCCGCTCGCGCTCGTGCGGGTCGGTGGCCGTCAGCGCCACCAGCCAGTCGGCGGCCTGCTCCTGCGCGCTGCCGTCGGCGGGCCGGGCCCTCATGCGGCTTCGACGGCCACCTGCACGAGCACCTGGGCCAGGTACTTGCGCACCATGCGGTCGGACACGCCCAACTGCGCGGCCACCGCCTCGTGCGTCAGGCCGTCCAGGTGGTGCAGCAGAAAGGCCGCGCGTGCCCGCGGCGCCACCGCGTCGAGCACCCGGGCCAGCGTCTGCAGGGTGCTCAGGGCGTCGAGCGCCTCCTCCGGCGAGGGATAGGCCTGGTCCTGGTCGGCGAGTGCCTGCATCTCGGCCAGCCAGGCACGTTCGATGGCGTCGTGCCGCGCCCGGTCCACCAGCAGCCGCTGGGCCGTCGTGCGCAGGTAGGCGCGGGGTTCACGCAGCAGCGGCAGCGCGGCGCGCGCGCCCAGCAGGCGCATGAAGGTGTCGTGCGCCACGTCGGCCGCGTGCTCCGAACAGCCGAGCCGGCGCAGCAGCCAGCTGCGCAGCCAGAGGTGATGGTCGCGGTAGAGCAGGCCGATGTCCTGCGCCGGTTGGGCGGACACCGCCGCCATGGAAGCCGTGGACATCGTGTCCCTCGCACCCTCGTCGTTCTACACCTCTCAAATGATAATTGTTTTTATTTGGAGGGATGAGGAAGGGCACGCTCCGCCGCGGGGATCAGGGGGACGGCGCGTCGTACGCCGCCAGGGCCGCCGGCAGCGATGCAATGACGGTGGCGCCCGCGGCCGGCAGCCCGACCAGCACGGCGCTGGCCACTTCCTGCCGCGTGGCACCCAGGTCGCGGGCGGCCTGCGCATGGAAGGGCACGCCCGCCGTGTTGCCGGTGGCGGCCAGCACCGCGAGGTAGCTCAGTGCCTGTGTCTTGGCGTCGAGGCTGCTGGCGGCACCCAGCGCCTGGGCGGCTTCCGACCAGGCCGCGGCATGGGCCGGCGCTTCCTTCATGAACAGGGCGAAGGCTGTCGAAACACTCATGGTCGGCTCCTTGCCGGTGTCGCCCCGGAGCGAGGCGGTGCGATTGTCCGGCGCCGATGCCGGCGCGCGCCTGATGCCGCGCAGACGCAGACGCGCCCTACCCCGCCTTCAGGAACAGTTCCGCGCACACGCCCCGCAGCCAGCGGTTGCCCGCGTCCTGGTGGAAGCGCGCATGCCAGTGCTGCCGCACCGGGAAGGCAGGGATGGGCACCGGGCAGGGCAGGACACGCAGGCCACCCAGGACCGCGAGCGTCTCGCCGATGTGCCGCGGCAGGGTGGCGATCAGGTCGGTGGTCGAAAGGATGGCCGGCAGCCCCAGGAAGCCCGGGATGCTCAGCACCACGCGCCGCTCGATCTGCAGTCGCCGCACCGTGGCGTCGAGCAGCGCGGCGCCGGTGCCCTGCACGATGCCGGCGTGCGCCTCGCGGCGGTAGTCCTCGAGCCCGAAAGCGGCCGGGCGGATCCGGGGGTGGTCGGGATGGACCAGGCAGACCCAGTCCTGGTCGTAGAGCGTCTGCTGATAGAAGCCCGCATCCAGCGCCGGGATGAACCCCAGCGCCAGGTCCGCGGCGCCCGACTCCAGCTCGGCCGCCATGCCCCCGTGGATGGCCGCGGCCTCCAGCGCGATGCCCGGCGCCAGCGCCCGCACATGCGAGAACAGCCGCGGCAGCAGCGTGATGTGGCTGGCGTCGGTCATGAAGATGCGAAAGCGCCGCTGCATGGTGGCCGGGTCGAAGGCCGCGGGCACCTCGGCAATGCTGCGCAGGCCGGCCAGCACGCTGCGCACGGTGCCGATCAGCGCCTCGGTGCGGGGCGTGGGCAGCATGCCCTGGGCCGTGCGCACGAAGAGCGGATCGCCCAGCTGCTCGCGCAGGCGCGCCAGCCACAGGCTCACGGTGGGCTGGCTCTGCCCCAGCTGGTCGGCCGCCCGGGTGACGCTGCCGGTGGCGTAGAGCAGGTCGATCAACTGCAGCTGCCGGCCGTCCAGCAGTTGAAGCTCGCTCATCGGCACCTCCATGTGAAAACGACATGGAGTGTATTTGGCCCATGCGATTCACTGAATGGAGGTCGCGCCGAAGAATGCCGGCCAGCTACAGGAGACTTCCTTTTGAAGATCGCAGTTCTCGGCGCCGGCGCACTCGGCTGCGCCATCGGCGGCACGCTGGCCACGGCCGGCAACGACGTGGTGCTCATCAACCGCAACGCGGCCCATGTCGATGCCATTCGCACCCACGGCTTGCGGCTGCGCGGGCCGGAGGGCGAACGCCGCGTCGCCGTGCAGGCCGAGACGGACTGCCGCGCACTCGGCCCGGTCGACCTGGTGATCGTGCTGGTCAAGTCCTTCCACACGCAGGCCGCCATCGCCGCCGCGACGCCGCTCGTCGGGCCGCAGACGCTGGTGCTGTCGCTGCAGAACGGCCTGGGCCACGAGGACATCCTGGCCGAGGCCGTGGGCCGCGAGCGCGTGATCGCCGGCAAAACCTACGTGGGCGGCGTCATGCTGGCGCCCGGCCATGTGCAGGCCGGCGTGGCGGGCAAGGAAACGCTGATCGGCGAACTGGACGGCAGCGACAGCCCGCGCGTGCGCCGCATCGCCGACACCTTCGAGGCCGCCGGCCTGCGCACCACGGTCAGCACCACGATCATGGGGACGATCTGGGACAAGCTGCTCATCAACGTCGCCACCGGCGCCGTGAGCGGCATCACCGGCCTGGGCTACGGCCCGCTCTACGCCATCCCCGAGATCGAGGCGACCGCCCTGGCTGCGGTGCAGGAGGCCATGGACGTGGCCCGCGCCAGCGCGGTGGCGCTGTCGTACACCGACCCCAGGGCCGCCTGGACCAAGGCCGCCGCCGGCCTGCCCCCGGACTTCAAGACCTCGATGCTGCAGAGCCTGGAGAAGGGCTCCATCACCGAGATCGACTTCATCAACGGTGCCGTGGTCCGCTGGGGCCAGCGCTGCGGTGTGCCCACGCCGGTCAATACCACGCTGGTGGCCTGCATCAAGGGCATCGAGCATGCCCGCCATTGCCGCTGACCCTGCCCGGCCGCCCTCATTCCACGGAGACACGACATGCCCCCCTTCACCCCGCCCACCACCGCCTATGTCGAGCACGTCGCCATCCGCGTGCGCGACATCCACTGGCACATCCGCTTCTTCTACGAAGTGCTGGGCATGGACGTGCGCGAGATCGACGGCCCCACCGACGATCCGCGCCAGTACTGGACGCTCGGCGGGATGCAGCTGATGGCCACGCCCGGCTTCGAAGCCCCGCCCAGCAACGACGCCGGCTGGCTGGCCCATCTGGGCGTGATGGTCGACGACCTGGAAGCCGCGCTGGCCGCCGCCGAACCCTGGAACGTGAAGCCGCTGCCGCAGGGCCGCAACTGGCTGCAGCTGCCCGACGGCCTGGCGGTCGAGCTGATCCAGGCGGCGCCCGGCAGCGTTGCCCAGGCCCTGGCCGTGAAGCCGCGCGGCTGATCTTTTCGATTCCGGAGACGAATCCCCATGAAACTGACCCCGCCCCCGCAGCACTTCTCGACGCCCGAGAAATACTGGGACGACGCCCGCGAAGGCGACACCTGCACCAGCCCCGAGTACGAGGTGACCGAGGCGCGCATCAACGCCTATGCCGAGCTGACCGGCGACTACACGCCGGTGCACATCGACGAGGACTATGCCAAGACCACGCCCTTCGGCACCCGCGTGGCGCACGGGCTGTTCGGCCTCTCGATCGCCGACGGCCTGAAGACCCGCAGCGAATACCGCTTCCTGCCCGGCATGTCGCTGGGCTGGACCTGGGACTTCCTGCTGCCCATCAAGATCAACGACCGGCTGCATGTGCGCTTCACCGTCACCGGCCTGCGCGCATCGAAGAGCCGGCCCGGCTGGGGCATCGTCATCCTGCCCTCGGAGCTGGTCAACCAGCATGGCGAGGTCGTGCACAAGGGCGAGCACCGCCTGATGATTCCGCGGAGGCCGGCATGAGCGTGGCGCCTGAGAACACCCAGCCGCTGCCGCTCGCCGGCATCCGCGTCATCGACTATTCGCACTTCCTGGCCGGCCCCTACGTGGGCCGCTGCCTGGCGGGCCTGGGCGCCGAGGTCATCAAGGTGGAGCGCCCCGGCAGCGGCGACGCCGGCCGCCACCATGCCTGGTTCGTGGGTGAGGACGATGCCTACTCCGGCTACTTCCTGCAGCTCAACATGGGCAAGCAGGGCCTGTCCGTCAATACCAAGGACCCGCGCGGCAAGGCGCTGATGCACAAGCTGGTGGACAGCGCCGACGTGTTCATCGAGAACTACCGCCCCGGCGCGCTCGACAAGCTGGGCCTGGGCTATGCCGAGCTGAGCGCGCGCAACCCGGGCCTGGTGTATTGCTCCATCTCGGCCTACGGCCACACCGGCCCCGACGCGCACCGCGCCGGCTTCGGCCTGATCGCCGAGGCCAAGAGCGGCATCATGCAGATGGTGGGCACGCCGGGCGAGCCGCCGCCGCTGCTGCGCATCTCGCTGGGCGACATGTACACCGGCATCCATGCGGTGGCGGCCATCAATGCCGCGCTGCTGGGCCGCACCCGCACCGGCCGCGGCCAGCACATCGACATGGCGCTGTACGACACGCTGGTCTCCATGCATGAGTACGCGGTGCAGTGCTACACCCTGTCGGGCGGCAAGGTGCTGCCGGAGCAGACCGGGCACGACATGCCCACCTCCACGCTCTACGGCGTGTTCCGCGCGGCCGATGGCGACCTGGTGATCGCCGCGCAGGTGGACGATGCCTGGAAGCGTTTCGCGGCGCTGGTGGAGGCCCACGGCGGCCCGGCCGGCTTCGGTGCCGATGCCCGCTTCCATACCTCGACCGGCCGCAACGCGAACCGGCTGGAGATCCTGGCCGTGGTCAAGCCCTGGGTGGCCTCGCGCCGGGTGGCCGACGTGCTGGCGCTGCTGGACGGCATCGACGTGCCCTGTGCCAAGGTGCAGCGCATCGACGAGGTGCTGGCCGATCCGCAGATCCAGGCCCGCGGCATGGTGGTGGAGCAGGAGCATCCGGTGCTCGGCAAGATCCGTCTGCCCAACCTGCCCTTCAAGTTCTCGGACTGCGACACCACCATTCGCCAGGTCGCGCCCGACCTGGGTCAGCACAACGCGGAGATCGCCGCGGCACTCGGCTACAGCACCGACGAGATCGCCCAGATGCAGGCCGACGGCGTGCTCTACACCAAGGAGATGAAGTGATGAGTGATCAATACGCCGTCATCGGCAACCCCATCGGCCATACCAAGTCGCCGCTGATCCACGGCATGTTCGCCGCGGCCACGGGCCAGGACCTGGTCTACACGGCCATCGAAGGCCGCCTCGGCCAGTTCGCCGAGGATGCCCAGGCCTTCCGCGCCGCCGGTGGCCACGGCATGAACGTCACGGCGCCCCTCAAGCTCGACGCGTTCGCCTTCGCCACCGAGCGTTCGCCGCGCGCCAGCCTGGCGGGCGCGGTCAACGCGCTGAAGTTCGAGGGCGAGCGCGTGCTGGCCGAGAACTTCGACGGCGTGGGGCTGACGCGCGACGTCGTGGAGAACCTGGGCTGCGCCATGCGCGGGAAGCGCGTGCTCATCCTGGGCGCGGGCGGCGCCACGCGCGGCGCGCTGCTGCCCTTCCTGGAGCAGGACCCGGCCGAGCTGGTGATCGCGAACCGCACGGTCGAGAAGGCCACCGCCCTCGCCGCCGAATTGCGCAGCCACGGCCCGGTGCGCGGTTGCGGCTACCAGGACCTGGACGGCCACCGCTTCGACCTCGTTTTCAACGCCACCTCGGCCAGCCTGCGCGGCGAGTTGCCGCCCGTGCCGGCCACGGTGTTCACCGCCGACGGCCTGGCCTACGAACTCGCCTACGGCAAGGGCCTGACGCCCTTCCTGCGCATGGCGCAGCAGACGGGCGTCAAGCGGCTGGCCGATGGCGTGGGCATGCTGGTCGAGCAGGCCGCCGAGGCCTTCGACTGGTGGCGCGGCGTGCGGCCCGACACGGCGGCCGTCATCGCCAAGCTGACCGTGCCGCTGACGTGAGCGCGCAGGAGACACGGCGATGAAATTCCTCATGCTGCATGGCATCAACCACAACATGTTCGGCAAGCGCGATCCCAAGCAGTACGGCACGACGACGCTGGCGCAGATCGACGGCGAACTGCAGATGCTGGCGGGCGAACTGGGGGTGGCGGTCGAGTCCTTCCAGACCAACTACGAAGGCGCGATGGTCGAGCGCATCCACCAGGCCTACTTCGACGGCGCGGACGGCGTGATGCTCAACGCCGGTGCCTGGACGCACTACAGCTACGGCATCCGCGACGCGCTGGCCATCCTGACCTGCCCCATCGTGGAGCTGCACATGTCCAACATCCATGCGCGCGAGGCCTTCCGGCACCATTCCGTCTTCGCGGACATCGTGCAGGGGCAGATCGCGGGCTTCGGGGTGGACAGCTACCGGCTGGCGCTGCGCACGGCCGTCACGCACGCGCGGGCGCGGGCCGCCGCCTGACGGGCAGCCGCGCCGGCCGGCACTCAGGCGCGCGCGGCGCGTAGGTCTTGCAGCCGCTGCTCGGCCTGCTGGCGCAGGTCGGCATACACGCTGCGGCCGTGGGCATCGATGGCCACGGTGGCCGGGCCCAGGTCCTCGACCTCCAGCGTCAGCAGGCGGAACTGGGCGATGTAGTCGGTCCAGTGCACGGCGACGACCCGACGGATGGCCTGCGACAGCAGCGTGCAGCCGCCGCCCAGGAAGGACAGGTAGACGCAGCCCTGGCGCTGCAGCGCCTGCACGCTGGCCGCATCCAGCCCGCCCTTGCCGCCCACCAGCCGCAGGCCGGCACCTTCGATGAGGGCCGGCATGTAGGGGCTGTAGCGGGTGCTGGTGGTCGGGTTGAGGTACAGCGCCTCGTGGCCCTGCCCGTCCGCCCGCTCGCGGTTGAAGCAGCTCAGGTGGAAGAAGGCGCCGCCGCGCAGGTCCACCGGCAGCGGCTCGCCGCGCGCCAGGTGGTCCACCATGCGCTGGTGCGTGGGCAGGCCGATGGACATGGTGACCTGGCCGCTGACGGTGACCAGGTCGCCCACCGCCAGGGCCTCGGCCTCGGCGCGCTCGAGGGGCAGTCGCAGCGCCTTCATTCGATGCGCTCCACGCGGCCGTCCGCATGCAGGCGCGCGCGCGTGCGGCGGTTGATCCAGCAGTTCAGGCTCACGGCCACCGGCACGAAGCCGTGCGAGGCCGCGTAGTTGATGTGCACCGCCATGGCCGTGGTGTCGCCGCCCGTGCCCATGGGGCCGAAGCCCAGGCGGTTGATGGCGGCGAGCAGGCGGCCTTCCATGGCGGCCAGCGTGGGCTCCGGATTGGTCTGGCCGAAGGGGCGCAGCACCGCCTCCTTGGCGATGCGGGCCGCATGGTCGAAGGTGCCGCCGATGCCCACGCCCACGACGATGGGCGGGCAGGGCTGCGAGCCGGCGCGCACCACCGTGTCGAGCACGTAGTTCTCGATGGTCTCCAGCGAGGGGTAGACGAAGGTGTCCAGCGCCTCCCACCGGCCGGTGCCCATGGCCTTGGGCGCGCAGGTGATGTCCACGTAGTCGGCCTCGTCCAGCAGGTCGAAGGTGACGATGGGCATGTCCTTGCCCGCATGGCTGCGCTCGTGCGTGAGCGGGTTGGTCACCATCTTGAGGATGGGCGGATCGCTGCGCGCGGCCATGCGCGCAAAGCCTTCCACGATGGCTTGCCGCACCGGCCCCTCGAAGCGCACGCGGGTGCCGATCTTGATGCTGTAGGTGGGAATGCCCACATCCGAGCACACCAGGCCACCGGTGCGCTCCGCCGCCTCGGCGGACTTGAGCATGATGGTGAGCGTCTTGCGGCCGGTGTCGTTGCCCTCGCGCGGCACGGCCTCGCGCAGGGCCGCCTGGGTGTCGTTGGGCACCTTCTTGAGGGACCATTCGTAGAGGTCGGCCACGACCTGGGCCACCTGCTCGCTGGTGATGGGCATGTCCGCCTCCTTCTTTCAGGCGGCGACGCCGCTGCTCTGCGCGCGCAGCTTGGCCAGCCCGTGGATAGTGGCCAGGGCCGGCAGCGGCATCGCCACCGCGGCGGCGCATTCCAGCACCGCGCCGAGGATGGCGCCGATCTCCACCGGCCGGCCGGCCTCGAAGTCCTGCAGCATCGAGGTCTTGATGTGGCCCAGCGCCCGCGCCTGCGCGATGCGCCGCGCCGGCTCGATGTCCAGCGCCAGGCCGATGCGCCCGCCGATGCCCAGCAACTCGTCCATCATCCGCACGAACAGGGCGTGCAGTTCGGGCGTGTCGATCATGTCGTCGGTATGCGCACCGGCGAGCAGGCTCACCGGGTTGAAGCAGGCATTGCCCAGCAGCTTGAGCCAGATGTCGCGGCGGATGTCTCCGCTCACCTGGGCGTCGAGGCCAGCGCCCTTGAGCCGCTGCGCCAACAGCTGCACACGCGTGCTGTCGCCGCCGGCTGGCTCGCCCAGCAGCAGCCGGCCGCCGCTGTCGTGCTGCACCACGCCGGGCGCGGGGCAATGGCAGGCCGCGAAGACGCTCAGGCCCAGCAACTGGGGCAGCGGCAGCGCGGCTTCGATGCGCGCGTCAGGGTCGACGCTGCGCAGCCGCAGGCCCGCACAGCTGCGGCCGCCGGCCAGGAAGTACCACCAGGGCAGTCCGTTGGCAGCGCTCAACACCAGCGTGCCGGGATGCAGCAAGGGCGCGAGCCGCGGTGCGAGGGCCGGCAGCGCGGGCGCCTTGACGGTCAGCAGCACGATGTCCTGCGGGCCCAGGGCCTCGGGCGCCTCGGCCGCGCGCACCGGCACGACATGGCGCTCGCCCTGACTGCGCAGTTCCAGGCCCTGTCGCTGCAGGACCTGCAGCGTGGCGCCGCGCGCCAGCACACTGACCTTTTCGCCAGCCAGCGCCAGCCGCGCGGCCAGCCAGCCGCCGATGGCACCGGCGCCGACCACGCAGATGCGCGGGGCCGCCGGCTCCTGCGCTTCGTCCGCCACAGGCCTGCTCATCACGCCGTGGGCAGCGGATAGTCGTGCTCGTTGGCCACCTTGCCCGGCTTGCCGGCGAAGTCCATGCGCGGCGGGGCGAAGATGTCCAGCAGCCAGGCGCCGCCGTCGTTGGTGTTGCGGCTGGTGTGAATCACCTTGGGCGGGATCACCGTGAGCGAGGGGCTGCCGACGCGGATGGCCTCGTCCTCGCGCCAGTCGTTCATGTCGGCCGTCCAGGGATAGCGCATGTGGTGCACCCAGTCGCCACGGATCGCCAGCGAGCCCTGCTCGAAGTCCGCATGCGAATGGGGGCTCAGCTTGCGCACGTCGCGGGCCACCATGCGCGGCGTCATCACGTTCACCATCAGGTTGGTGCTGCGGAAGATGCGCATGTTGCTGTCGGCCTGCGTGTGCTGCGCCAGCGGATAGTGCCGCAGCCGGAAGCCGTCCGCCGGCGTGGGCCAGGGCACGAGCGGCGCCACCTCGGGCGTGGGCTGGGCATAGTCGGCCGCGTTGCCGGCCAGCGCCAGCAGGTCGGCCGCCCGGTGGGAGAAGACACGGACCACCTGCCCGGTGGCCTTCATCACCACCCGGCTGTCGCCGGGCGGCACGATGGTCACGGACTCGGCGCCGGCCTCGATGCTGGCGTCGCCCGCGTGGATGGTGGCGCCGGCATCGGGCAGGAAGACGAAGTATTCGTCGGGCTGATCGCGGCGCGCCAGCGTCGCACCGGCCTGGACCTCACTCACGGCCACGATGAAGTTGGCGCCGCGGCCCACCCAGGTGCGGGCGCCGTCGGCCTCGTGCGCGGGCGGCTCGTCATGGTGGCGGGCGACGGAGGCGGGTCGGATCGTGGAAGTGCTCATGCAGTCACCTTCGAAGAGGAGGAAGAAGCCGGCGCGGCGGGCCGGGCGATGGCCTGCGCCGCCTGGCGCAGCAGCCCCTGGTCGGAGCCATGGATGAACCAGCGCACGCCGAGGGCGCGGTAGCGCTCGCGCTCGGCCTGGCTGCCGACGAACATGCCGACCAGCTTGCCGGCGGCGAGGCCGGCGCGGATGACCTGCTCGGTGGCCTTGGCCACCTCCGGCGCCTGGGCACTGTCCAGGCCCATCGACAGCGCCAGGTCGGCACGCCCGATGAAGAGGCCGGCCACGCCCTCGACGGCGGCGATGTCGGCGGCGTTGCGCACCGCCTCCACGCTCTCGATCTGGGCCAGCACCACGCTGCGGTCGCCCTGTCGGATGGCCTCCTTCATGCCCAGGGCGCCATAGCCGGCCACGCGCGGCGAGCTGGAGTAGCCGCGGTCGCCGCCCACGTAGCGGCAATGGGCGACCACCTCGCGCGCGTCGGCGGCCGTGTCCACATGCGGCACCAGCACGCCGGCCGCGCCCATGTCCAGCACCGACAGCAGGCCGGCGGCCGTGCGCTCCAGCACGCGCACGAACAGCGGCAGCCCGCAGCTTTGGCCCGCCATGAGCGCGAGGTCCAGCGCCGCGCGGTCGAAGGGCGCATGCTCGGCATCGAGCACCGCGAAGTCCAGGCCGGTGCCGCCCAGGATCTCCACGCACTGCGGCGAGGTGGTCTTGACGAAGGTGCCGACATGCCAGTCGTCACCGAGGGGAAGCGGCGTGTGCGTCATGGGGTGTCTCCGATCGGTTCGCCGGGCGGCCGCTGCAGCGCCGGGCGGTGGAAGGTGGGGCCCAGCGCCGCGTAGTACGGGCCGCCGAGCCGCGCGATGGGCCGCAAGCGCTGGCTGTCGACATTGCGCCCGTCGTAGACGGTGCGCGACAGATGGAAGCTCAGCACCTCGCCGATGTAGAGCGTGTTGAGCCCGCGGCCCAGCGTGACGAACTGGTCCAGCCGGCATTCCATGTGGATGGGCGAGGCGGCGATGCGCGGCACCGGCGTGTGCACGCCGGGCAGCAGCGCGATGCCCAGGGCCTCGGGCTCGCCGACCTCGGGCGGATAGTCGGCGCCGCACTGGTGCAGCGTCTCCATCACGTCCTCGGTGGCCACGTTGACGCAGAAGAAGCCGCTGTCGCGGATGTTGCGGGCCGTGTCCTTCAGCGCGCCCTGTCGCGTGCCGATGTTGACCGCCACCATGGGCGGGCTGTGGGCCACGTAGTTGTACGAGCTGAAGGGCGCGGCATTGACGCGCCCGTCGCGGTCCACCGTGGTGATCCAGGCCACCGGCCGCGGCACCACGATGCCGCAGATCAGGCGGTAGGCCGTGGCCGTGTCCAGGCCGCCGGCAGCGACTTCCTCGTGGTCGTTCACGCGCGCGCCCTGCTGCCGGCCTTGGCGAACACGCGCCGGCCGGTGTCGTGCCACACGGCCCGCTGCTCGGCCGGCGTGAGCAGGTCCGACGCGTTGATCATGCGCTGGACCATGTCCTGGTAGGTGCCCGACGAGGTGCCGATGTCCGAGCCCCACATCACCCGCTCGGCGCCGAACAGGTCCACCGCGCGCCGCAGCACCCGGTTGGCGGGAAAGCCTTCCTCGCGGCAGTGGTCGAGGTTGATGGAGGTGAACTTGAAGGAGATGCGCTCGCAGGCGGCCAGCTGCTCCCAGCGCGCGTCCATGCCGAAGTGCGGGCCGTCGTGCAGCTCGGGCTCCAGCAGGTGGTCCAGCACGATGCGCACGTTGCGGTAGCGCTCGGCCAGCGCCAGCAGCGCCGGCACGGCCGGGCCGCCGCCGCCCTGGGCCAGCACTTCCAGGTCCATCACGATGCCGGCCTCGTCCACGGCCTCCCAGCTCTTGAGCGCGTTGGGCGAATCGAGCCAGGGCATGCTGCCGTCCGGCTTGCGGCCACCGAAGAGGCGCAGGCCCACCAGGTCGTGCTCGCGAACATAGCGGCGCACCAGGTCCGGCGTGCCCGGGTCCTCGGCATCGAGGATCACCACGGCGGAGAAGATCTCGGGATGCGCATCCGACGAGTCCAGGATGTAGCTGTTGTCGTAGCGGTAGACCATGCGCTTCTGCACCGCGACGGCGCCGTCCACGTTCTCTTCCTTCATCCACACACGCATGCGCGAGACGTCGGGCACCTCGTTGATGGGGTTCGGGCCGTGGTGGCCGCCGGGGCGGCCGATCACGCCCGGCGGTCGGTAGGGCGCATCGGCGGCGCGCTGCATGGGGTTGCGCGGATAGCGTTGCTGGTCGTCGGCCACCAGGTGGGCATGCGCATCGAACAGCAGGGGGCGGGTGTCGCTCATGGGTCAGTCCAGGGTGATGTTGGTGGCTTCGATGACCTTCTTCCACTTGGCGCTGTCGCTGGCCATCAGCTGCACCAGCTGCTGCGGGCTGCCGCCGATGGGCGCGGCGCCGTACTGCTCCAGCTTGGCGCGCGCCTCGGGCGTGGCGATCACGGCATTGATCTCGGTGTTCAGGCGCGCCACCACGGCCTCGGGCAGCCCCTTGGGTCCCACGACGGCCATCCAGACGGTCGCCTCGACGGGAATACCCTGCTCGATGGCCGTGGGCACCTGCGGCAGGCCCACGAAGCGCTGGCGCGAGGTGACAGCCAGGCCCTTCAGCTTGCCGGCCTGGATCTGCGGCACCAGCGAGGTGATGGGCATGGACACGGCGTCGACGTTGCCGCCCACGGTGTCGGTGATGGCCGGCGTGTCGCCCTTGTAGGGCACGCCCAGCGCCTCGACCTTCGCCTGGCTCTTGAGCAGCTCCGCCGTGAGGTGGCCGATGGTGCCGTTGCCCGGGTTGGCGATGCTCACCTTGCCGGGCTGGGCCCGCGCCCGCTCCAGCAGCGCGGCCAGCGAATCGACCTTGAGCGCGGGGCTCGCCGCGATGCCCATCGGGATCTCGCCGATGGCGATCACCGGCGTCAGGTCCTTCTGCGGGTCGAAGCGCAGGTTCTTGTAGAGGTACTTGTTGTTGGCCAGCGGGCCCGAGGTCGACAGCGCGAGCGTATAGCCATCGGGCGCGGCCTTGGCCACCATGTCGGTGCCCAGGTTGCCGCCGGCACCGGCGCGGTTGTCCACCACCACCGGCTGGCCCAGCTTCTCCGACAGACGCTGGCCGATGAGCCGGGCCAGCGCGTCGGTGCTGCCGCCGGCCGGGAAGGGAACGATCAGGGTGATCGGCTTGGCAGGCCAGTCCGCAGCCAGGGCCGGCACCGCGGCGGCGCAGGCCAGCAGCGCCATGGCAAGGCGTCGTTTCATCTTGCGTGTCTCCGTTGGAATGCCGCGATCATGCGCAGCCCTGCCCCGCCGACCAAGCAGCCATTGCGGACTTTCCGCGCGGCGGAAAGTCAGCGGCGCGAGGGTGCCAGCGCTTCCAGCGCCTGGGCGATGGCCGTCGCGGCCTGCTGCAGTGGCGGCACGAAGCGCTCCACGGCCTGCGCGGACGTGAGCGCGGAGGAGAACCACGTCAGCCCGATGGTGGCCACGACGCGCGAGCCTTCGAAGATCGGCACCGCCACGGTGGAAGACTCCGGCCGCACCCGCGGATCGCGCAGCGCGTAGCCGCGTGCGCGGGTCTCGTCCAGCATGGCGCGGATGGCCTCGGCGTCACCCCCCTCGCGTTCTTCGGGATGCGGCGTGCGAGCGAGCAGCTCGATCAGGGCCTGCTGCTCCTGCGCATCGGCAAAGGCCAGGTAGGCCCGGCCCAGCGCCTGCGTGAGCAGGCTCAGGCGCATGTTGATCGTCGAATGAAAGAAGGACAGCGGCGACTGCGGAATGGTGCTGTAGCGCACCACCATTGCATCGCCGTCATGCACCGCCACCGAGACCGGCCATTTCAGCTCGGCCGTCAGCCCGTCGGCGATGGCCGAGGACGCCTCGACGATGCGCGGCTCGCTGTGATAGCCGCTCGCGAGCGAGGCCACCTCGGCGGTGAGGTAGTAGGCGCCGTATTGCGGCGCATGGCGCACGAAGCCCGCGGCCTGCAGGGTCTGCAGCAGCCGCACGATGCTGGGCTTGGGAATGCCGGTCTGCCGGTGCAGCACGTCCAGCGTGGAGACAGGCTGGCGGTTGAGCGCCTGCAGCAACGCCAGGGCACGGACGACGACGTTGATGGGCGGGGCAGAGGGCATGGGGCGGGACGGCGGGCGATTCTAGGAAGGTCCTCCAAGAAGCGATCGCTCGCAGGCGCTGACCCTTGCGGCGCCACGCTGTCCCGGACAGTCGCCGCACCGCCTGCTTGCCGCCCGCGCCCGGGCGAGGCCACCCTATCGCGGCATGACCGATGCCACGAAGTTCGTCGGCTCCGGGATGTCCGCCAGGCCGGTATGCCGGGCCCGGATGGCGAGAACGCCCCGCAGACGATGCGGTTCCAGCGCCAGATCGCGCTGGAGCCCGCCGTCGCTGGCAAGAAGATCGTCGAGCACGCAGGCCGCGGTCGCCGCGTCCAGCCCTTCGTGGCGCGCCATGAGCTCGCCGCAGGCCTTGGGCCGATGCGCGGGCACATGCAGCCAGTCCACGGCCTCGCGGTAGGCCTGCATGAAGGCCCGGGCCTGTGCGGCATGGGCGTCCAGCCAGCGCTGGCGGGCGGCCCCCACGGTACCCATGTACGGGCCGATGAGCGGCCCCGCATGGGCCAGGATGCGCAAGCCCTGCGCGGCCGCCAGCCGCTCGTAGGGCGCGCGCAGCAGCGTGGCGTCGTGCGACCCGGCCAGCAGCTGCTGGTAGCGCGTGGCCGTGCCGCCGGCGCTCACGATGCGCACCCCTTGCTCGGACAGGCCCGCCTGCGCCAGCATGTCGCGCAGCACGAAGGCGAAGCCCGTGGTGAGCGCGTCCACCGACAGCGTGCAGCCGGCCAGGGCCTGCAGCGACGTGATTCCGGGCCGCGCCACCAGCGACAGGAAGCCGCCGTCGCCGCCCAAGAAGGCCCGCAGGTCCGGCCGCTCGGGCAGCTCGGCCTCGCCCTGGCCGAGCTGGTAGGCGGCGATGTTGTCGAAGCCGCACAGGCCGATGTCGGCCTCACCGTTCATCAGCGCCTGCACCAGGAAGCGGGAGTTCGGCGTGTAGGCCAGCGAGACGACGAGCCCGCGGCCGGCGAAAAGTCCACGCGACTGGCCGATCCAGATCGGCAGGTTGAAGGCGCCGTCGAAGGCCAGGAGGCGCAGTGGGTACGCGGTCATGCGCACCTCGTTGCACAAAGCGCGGCAGCGCGCCTCAGGCGTCGGCAGCGCCGGTGGACTGGCGCACCACCAGCTCCGGCTGGAACACGATCACGCGCGGGGGCCGCGGTGCCTCGGCTGCGGCGCGCGCCTCGATCTCCTCGATCATCAGGGTGCCGGCCTGCCGCCCCATCTCCAGATGCTGCATGCGCACGGTGGTCAGCGGCGGACTCACCAGGTCGGCCATCAGCATGTCGTTCTGGCCCACCACCGACAGGTGCTGCGGCACCAGCAGGCCCGCCTGGCGCGCGGCCTCGTAGGCACCCAGCGCCAACAGGTCGTTGGCCGCGCACACAGCCGTGAAGGGCGGGCGCGCCTGCGGGCCGTGCCCGGCCAGCCGCTGCTGCATCGCCTTCAGGCCGGCATCGCGGCCCGTGCCATCGGCCACGGCCACGGCTTGGGGTTCGAGCCCATGACGAGCCAGGGCCGCCGTCGCAAAGCGCAGCCGTTCGACGCCCAGCGGCGTGTTCTGCGGCGTGGCCAGCAGCGCGATGCGCCGATGCCCCAGCGCATGCAGATGGTCGATGGCCAGGCTGGCGGCCCGTTCGCGGTCGCCATGCACGGCGCTGAAGCGTCCATCGGGATCGGCCCGCGAGGTAAGCACGGCGGGCAGGCCAGCCTTGGCCAGGGCAGCGAGCAACTCGTCGTCCAGCGTCGCCACCACCACGCCGTCCACCCGCTGCCACAGCAGCCGCTCGACCATCGCCTTGCCCGAAGGCACGGCATTCATGCTGACCACCAGGGGGAAGAAGCCGCGCGGGACGATGGCGGCTTCCACGCCCTGCATGATCTGGGCGGTGACGAGGTTGGTCATGTCGGGCACGAGCACGCCGATGACCATCGACCGGCCCTTGCGCAGCGAGGCGGCTGCGCGGTTGGGGCGCCAACCCAGCTCCTTGGCCGCGGCCTCCACCTTGGCCACGATGTCGCGGCTGATGAGGTGGCGCCGCTCGGGATCGAGGGCCCGCGACACCGTGGAGAGATGGACGCCCGCATGCTTGGCGACTTGCCGCAACGTGGCGGGCGCGGAGGGCGGCACTGTCATGGAGCGGCGGATCATACAAGGGGCATGGCGGGGTCCGGCCCCTCTGGAAGGGGGTTGGCGACAGCGAAGGCGAGTGCGTCCTGGACATGCATTTCTCCTGGTGCGGCACCGATCAGCCGCGCACGGGCCAGCGGGGCTGCGCGAGGCGTTCCAAGCCCGCCTCGTCCAGCAGTTGCGCGGCATCGGCCCGTGCCGCGGCCATCACGGCGTCGGCATCGGGCACCTGCGGAAAGTGACCGTCCTGCATCGCGATGCGGCCGTCGACCATCACCAGCGTGGCGTCGGCGCCCCGGCAGCCGCGCACGAAGGCGGTGAGCGGGTCCTCGATCATCTGCAGGTGGGCGCGGCTGCGATCGAAGAGCACGAGGTCCGCGCGCTTGCCGGGCTCCAGCGAGCCGATCTTGTGCGCCAACCCCAGCGCCCGTGCCGCACCCAGCGTCGCCATGGCGAGCGCCTGGCGCGGCGTGACGGCATCGCGGTCGCCGTAGCGCACGGCCTGCAGGAAGCAGCAGGCCTTGATCTGCTCGACCATGTCGACGCTGTAGTCGACGGCCGGGCCGTCGGTGCCGAGCGCGCAGCAGATGCCGGCCTCGTGCATGGCGCGCCACGGCCCCAGGCCACCGCCGCGGATGGACTCGGAGGTCGGCGTGTACACGACCGAGGCGCCGCGCCGGGCCACCTTGTGCAGGTCCTCGTCGCTGAAGTGGATGCCGTGCTTGAGGATCCAGCGATGGTCGAGCACCCCCAACTGCTCCAGGTATTCGACGTCGCTGCGGCCGGTCTGACGCCGGTACTTGGTGAAGCCCATGCGCATCGACAGCGTGCCGCCGGACATGTGGACCGCCACACGCAGGTCGAGCGCCTGGGCCAGCGCATGGCCTGCGCGCACCAGGCTGTCGGAGCTGCGGCCCATCTCGGTATGGTGGGCATTGCATTCGACGGTCAGGGCCGTGCGAGTCATGCCGTGCGCGCCGCCGTCGAGCGACTCCACGAGGCGGCCGATCTGTCGGGTGGCCTCCGCTTCGTCCCAGGGATGCTCGGGCAGCTTCGGCGTGCGGCACTGGAAAGGGATGGCCAGCACCTGACGCAGTCCGACCTGGGTCATGGCCTCGGCCGCGTCGTGCGTGAGCTCGGGCCAGGGAAACGGCGACTGGTGGTTGAGCACGCAGGTGGTGCCGGTGCGCAGCATCTCCAGCGCGGCCAGCCGCGCCGAGTTGCGCACCGCCGGGCGGCGCATGGCGCGTCGGCTGTGGGCACTGAAGTCGCGGGCCCAGGGTTCGAGCAGCATCCCGTCCGCCAGACCCTTGAGCAGGTTCATGTGCAGGTGCTGGTGCATGTTGATCAGCCCCGGCGTCAGGAATCTGCCGCAGGCGTCCACGATGCGCGTGCCTCCCGGCATGGCGGGCAGCGCTGCCATGGGACCGACGGCCGCGATGCGGCTGCCCTCCACCAGGACGAAACCCTGCGGGTGGATGTCACCGGCCTCGGCGCCGGTGATCACGCAGGCATTGGCGAAAAGGGTGCGCATCGCGGCTCCTTGGATCGGTGCGGGGTTCGGGCTCGCGGAGGGCGTCATGCCGCCACCGCGCGAAGCCGGGCATGCAGGGCCGTGCGGCACGCCAGGCCGGCCTCGGCCAGCGCCCGATCGTCGTGCCGCGACGGCGCGCCGTCGGCGTGGATGCAGCGGCCTGCCACGAACACGGCGTGGGCGTCGCGCGCACGGCCGCAGCAGACGAAGGTGGAGATCGGCTTGTGCGAGACCTGGAAATGCGGCGCACGCATGTCGAAGACGACCACATCGCCCTGCTTGCCGGGCTCCAGCGAGCCGATCTCGTCTGCCAGGCCGAGGGCGCGCGCACCATCCAGTGTGGCCGCCTCCAGGGCTGCCTCGGCGGACATCGAGGTGGGATCGAGGTTCAGGGTGTTCTGGAGCATGACCAGCGCCTTCATCTCCTCGACCATGTCCACCGTGCAGCTGGCAGCAGGGCCGCCGGTGCCGATGGCGAAGTGCCCCCCGAGGCGCAGCAGCGTCGTCCAGCGCGTGTGGGCGCGGCCCCGCACGGCCTCCGACAGCGGCTGCGCCACGCCCATGCAGCCGGACTCCAGCATCAGCATCAGGTCGGCCGGGCCGAGGCGGTCCACGTCCCCGATCAACCAGCGCGAATCCAGCAGGCCCAGCTCCATCAGGTGCGTGATGGCGCTCCGGCCCAGACGGCGGTGGGCCGCCTGCCATTGCGCATCGTCGGCACTGCCTCCGGGCTGCGTGAACAGCCGCAGGCCGTGGCGGGCGGCCAGGGTGGCGGCGCGGACCAGTCGGGCCTCGTCCGCCGCGCCGGTGCAGATCGACACAGGATCGCTCAGTACCGACAGGGCGATGCGAAACAAGGGGCCGGATGCCTGCGCACAGGCGCCCTCGACCCGATCGACGCCGGTGGCAGCGACATCGACGCAAGCCACCTGCCGCAAGCCGTGCGTGTCGAAGGCCTCGGTGGCCGCGGCCAGCCGCGCTGCCGTCGCGGCGCCGGGAACATGGTGCAGCACGGTGGTCACGCCGCCGGCGGCCAGCTCGGCCGCGGCCAGGTGGGCGGCGACGCGTACCTCCTCGTCCTGCAGCGCCGAAGCGGCTGCAGCACAGCGGGCCGGATCGGCGGCCCCGGACCAGCCCATCAGCAGATGCTCCCACGGCCGGTGACCGGCGTCCACGAGGCCGGGCAGCACGATCATGCCGGTGGCGTCAAGTTGCACGCCGTGGAAGCCCTGCGGGATGCCGGCCTGCGGCCCGGTCGATGCGACGCGGCCGTCGTCGCCGATGAGCACGAAGCCGCCGGGAAAGACCTCCCGCGCCGCATTCATCGTGACGACATGGCCGCCATGGATGAGGGTCGCCATGCGCTGCCTCAGCCGCACACGGTCACTTCGGACGGCGACGCATGCATGGAGACATAGCCCTCGGGTGTGATCAGGCCCATCTGCCCCAGCTGCATGCCCACCTTCTCGTCGGCAGTGGTCGGGTTGGGCTGCAGCACGATGGTTACGCCCGGCTCCAGGGTGTAGGGCACATGCGGCGGCGCAAAGTTGGGGCCGAGCGCCGGCGGCAGTATGTCGACGCCGAAACCGTGCAGCAGCCCGTCCACGGTGGTGTAGCCCGCGTCGCGGATGCTCAGCGACACCTCGCGCAGCTCGTCCAGGGTGACGCCCGGCTTCATGGCCTCGGCCAACGCGTCGTGCGCGGTCTTGAGCACGCCGTACAGGTGCGCGTACTGCGAGGTGGGCTCGCCCAGGAAGAAGGGCCGCAGCAGCTGGGCCGAATACATGCCGTAGCTCACCGTGAGCTCGGTGTTGATCACGTCGCCCATCTGCAGCTTGCGCCGCGACAGGATCTGGTTGGGCACGCAGCTTTCCGAGGCCGCCATGGGCGTGCTGTTGAGGTAGAGGAAGTTGGGCTGGCAGCCGAACTGCCAGGCCACCTGTTCACTCAGCACCAGCAGTTCGCGCTCCTCCACACCGGGGCGGATGGCGGCATGCAGGGCCGCCATCACCCGGTCGCAGCCGGCCGCGGCCACACGTTGCCAGGCCAGCTCCTCCTCGCTCTTGCGGATGCGCAGGCGCTTGAAAGGCATGCTCAGGTCGGTCCATTGCGCATCGGGTACCAGCCCCAGCAGGCGCGTGTGCTCCTGATGGAACATGGGTCCGACCAGCCCGAGGGCGGCATCCGCCAGGCCACGGCTGCGCAGCTCCGCTGCGATCACGGCCGGCGCGTCGCGGGTGCCTCGGCGCACGTCGGCGATGCGCGACAGGTCCCGCGCGGTGGCGAAGTGGTTGTGGTGCGTGACCCAGAGCACCGGCTCGCCCTCCACCGGCACCAGGCAGTAGGCCTCGTGAAAGGGCGCCACTTCGGTCACGTAGTGGATGTCCGCCTGGTAGTGGCGGCGTGAACCGCTGTGGCCGAACAGCAGCAGGGCGCGCACGCCACGCTCTTGCGCCAGCCCACGCACGGCCGCCAGGCGCCGCGCCATTTCGCCGTCGCTGAAGCGCGGCAGTCCTTCGATGCTCATGGAAACCTCCAGAGAAATGCCCGGCGTAAATGCAACCGGTTGCATGATCATATGCAAAGCTCGCGGCAAGGCGCAAGCGAATGCGCATCGGACACAAATCGTTTGACAGGGTAGACGAGGTGCGGCACGATTCCCTGCAAATGCAACCGGTTGCAGTCACCAAGGAATGAACGTGACCCTTTCGACGCGCATCAGCCGCAGGGCGGGCCTGCCATGAACCGCCCCGCCATCGAGATCCGGGCGCTCACCAAGCGCTACACCAACGGGGGCGAGGCGCTGGTCGCCCTGCAATCCTTCGACGTGAGGGTCGAGGAAGGCGCCTTCGTCGCGGTGGTGGGGCCCTCGGGCTGCGGCAAGTCCACCCTGCTCAAGACGCTGGGCGGCCTGCAGCCCTACTCCGAGGGCAGCGTGGCCATCCGCGGCGAGCCCGTGCGCGGGCCGCGCAAGGACATCGGCATCGTCTTCCAGTCGCCGGTGCTCTTTCCCTGGCGCACGGTGCTGCAGAACGTGCTGCTGCCGGCACAGATCCTGCGACTCGATCCCGCCCGGCATGCCGCCGTGGCGCGCGAGTTGCTGGCGCTGGTCGGCCTGGCCGATTTCGAGTCCCGCTATCCGTGGGAGCTGTCGGGCGGCATGCAACAGCGCGCGGCCCTGGCCCGTGCGCTGGTCAACGACCCCACGCTGCTGCTCATGGACGAACCCTTCGGTGCCCTGGACGCCATGACGCGCGAGCACATGAATGTCGAGCTGCAGCGCATCTGGCTGGAGCGGCGCAAGACGGTGCTGCTCATCACCCACTCCATCGCCGAGGCGGTGTACCTGGCCGACCGCGTGCTGGTCATGTCGCCGCGCCCGGGCCGGCTCATCGACGACATCCGCATCGACCTGCCCCGGCCGCGGGGCCTGGAGGTGATGGCCTCGCCGGAATTCGGGGCCCATGTGGCGCACATCCGTGCGCTGTTCAACCTGCGCGGAGGCGTGGACTGATGATGACCCGACGACAACTGGCCATGGTGATCGCGCTGTTCCTGTGCACGCTCCTGCTGTGGGAGGCGGTGTGCCGCCTGGGCGCGGTGCCCAACTACGTGCTGCCCTCGCCCAGCGAGGTGTTCGCCGCGCTGGTGCGCGGCCTGGCCTCGGGCATGTACCTGCGCCACGGCGCCGTCACGCTGCTGGAGACGCTGCTGGGCTTCGTCATCGGCACCGGCCTGGGCCTGCTGCTGGGCACGCTGATCGCCACCTACCGCTCCGTGGACATGCTGATGTATCCCTACATCATCATGTTCCAGTCCATGCCCAAGGTGGCGCTCGCGCCCATCTTCGCGCTGTGGCTGGGCCTGGGCATGCAGTCCAAGGTGTTCAGCGCCGCCATCATCTGCTTCTTCCCGCTCATGGTGAACACCATCGCCGGCCTGCGCTCGGCCGACGAGGACCGGGTCAGCCTCATGCTGTCGCTGGGCGCCACGCCCTGGCAGGTCTTCCGGCACCTGCGGCTGCCCGGCGCCCTGCCCTTCGTCATCGCCGGGCTGGAACTGGCCGTGGTGTTGTCGCTCATCGGCGTGATCGTGGCGGAATTCGTGGGCGCCGAAGCGGGGCTGGGCACGCTGATCCAGACCATGAGCTTCAACATGGACGTGGCGGGCCAGTTCTCGGTGCTGCTGCTGCTGTCGGTGATCGGCCTGGTGCTCAACCGCCTGATCAAGATGCTGCGCCGGCGCGTGCTGTTCTGGGACCCCTCCGAGAAGGCACGCCGGACGACGCCCAGCGTCTGACCCCGCCTTGCCCGCGCTGCATGCACCCGATCCCACTCTTGAACCGGAGCCGTCGTCCATGACCCCTGCATTCCCGATCCAGCGCCGCACACTCTTGCGTGCCGCAGCCGCCGCCACAGTGTCGGCCGGGCCCTTGCGCGCACTGGCGGCCGCGCCCTCGCGCGTGCGCTACGTGCTGGCGATCCCCACGCTGTCGGTGGTGATCTCCAACCAGACCTCCATCCCCACCGCGCTCGGCTACTACGACGAGGAAAGCGTGCGCGTGGAGCCGGTGCTCGCGGGTGCCGCCGGCATCACCGGTGCAGTGCAGCTGGTGGCCTCGGGCAATCAGGACATGGGCTCGGGCTCCTTCATTCCGGTGATGTCGCGCGCCGCCGCGGGCCAGGACCTGGGCCTCACCTTCTTCTACCAGCAGATCCGCAGCTACCCGGTGGAGGTGGCAGTCCCCACCGACCACCCGGCCCGCACCCTCGCCGACCTGCGCGGCAAGCTCATCGGCGTGCCCACGCTGGCCAACGAAGGCGTGGCGATGGTGGACTTCGCGGCGCGCGAGGCGGGCCTGGTGCCCGGCACGGACCTGCGCGTGATCGCGGTGGGAGCTGGCGCACAGGCGGGCCAGGCGCTGCGCTCGGGACAGGTGGCCGCCTATGTCGCACCCCGCTCGCAGACGCGGCAGCTCGAAAGCCTTGGCATCACCCTGCGCGCACTGCCTTCGCCGCCGCGCTTCAAGGATCTCTTCGGCGCCAGCAACTTCGTGCGGCGTGATTACATCGCCCGCAACCGGCGCACGGTGGTGGGCGTGGGCCGCGCCATCGCCAAGAGCACGATCTTCCTCATCAACAACCCCGAGGCCGCCATCCGCCTGCACTGGAAGGCCTTCCCCGAGCAGATGCCCCAGGGCGGCAACCCCGACAAGGCACTGCAGGACGCGATGCGCGTGATGAAGGCACAGATCGAGTCGCTGTCCTTCCAGGACAACGATGGCACGCACAAGTGGGGCTACTTCCGGCCCCAGTCGCTGGCTGCGTTGATCGACATCTTCGGCTGGACGAAGGTGCAGCGGCCCCAGGACTACTTCACCAACGACCTGATCGACGAGATCAACGCCTTCGACGCCGACAAGATCGCCGCGCAGGCGCGCAGCTTCCGGGTCTGAGCGCGCTGCCAGTTCCGGGATGGCCCGTTGACTGCTGCAGTCCAACGCGCAGGAGGGGCAGGGTGGCGAATCAGCGCCCGCAACAACGCCAGGACGCGAACGATGCGGGCGCCGCCTTCAGCCTGACGCGGGCCCGGTGAACGCAAACGCCGCCAACGGCTCCCACGGCCCGCCCATGTAGCACCAAAGGTCCAGGCCGGTCGCCCCGATCTTCCAGGGCACGAATTTGCGAGCAAGTTCGGCATGTAGCGCCCGGGCCTGCTCGGGACGCACCTTGTTCTGCACCGTCACGTGCAGCGGGCCGCGCCACTGCCGGTCCTGCGCGCCGAGCAAGCCCGACCAGGCCGTTGCGAGCGTCGCGCGCAACCGCAGCGCTTCCGGCGCGCTCATGGCATAAGCGACGCCCGCCCCAAGGAACTGCACGCGGTCCACATCCAGGTTGAAGGGCGTGGTGCGATTGGCGATGTCCGCCATGTCCTCCCGCACCCTCGACAATTCCGCGATGGGCAAGGCATGGAACAGGGTGACGTGCGCATCGAGCCAGTTGCGCGATGGCGGAAAGTGAGCGCTGCGAAGCGCAGTCAGCGCCGCGGCGGACGCATCGTCCATGCGCAACGTGACGATCAGAGCGGTCGGCTGCATGGGTCAGGAGTGGACCATGGGTTGGCGCGTGACAAAGCCATTGCTCCCGACCAAAGGACCCAGGTGACGCAGCCAGGCAGAAGCTACTCTGCCGAGAAGTCCTGGGCCGGCTGCATGCGCCATTCGCCACCGCCCAGCAGTTCCAGCACATGCGTGTGGTAGCGCAGCACGGCATGCCGGTGCGCAATGCTGACCATGGTCGAGCCGGTGTCGCGCAGGCGCTGGTACAGCGCCGCCTCCGTGGCCGCGTCCAGCGCACTGGTGGCCTCGTCCAGGATGACCACGCGCGGCCGGCGGGCCAGCACGCGCGCGAAGGCCATGCGCTGCTGCTCGCCCATGGAGAGCAGCTTCTCCCAGTCGTGCACCGCATCCAGGCCGCCCACGCGCTCGGCCAGGCCGCCCAGGTGCACGGCATCCAGGATGTCGAGCAGCTGCGCATCGCTGTGCTTCGACGCATCGGCCGGGTAGAGGATCTGGCTGCGCAGCGTGCCCAGTTGCATGTAGGGCCGCTGCGGCAGGAAGAACACCTGCTCGGCCGGCAGGGTGCGTACCGTGCCGCTGCCATTGCGCCACAGCCCGGCCAGGGCCCGCAGCAGCGAGCTCTTTCCGCAGCCGCTCGGGCCCGCGATCATCAGACCCTCGCCCGGGTTGAGGCGCAGAGAGAGGTCGCGGATCAGCAACCGGTTGAACTGCGGCGTGTAGAGCGTCACGTTCTCCACGCACAACTCGTCGTTGCCGCATTCGCTCTGGATCTGGCCGGCCGGCGCGCTCGCCACCGCCACGGCCGAGGGCGCGCGCGTGCTGCCCGGCATCACCACGCCGGCCAGGGTGTGCAGGCGGTCGATGCCGGCGACGAAGCGGCTCAGCCCCTCGAAGTTGTCGACGATCAGACCCACGGCACCCAGCACCGCGGCGAAGGCGCCGCCCGCCTGAACGGCGCGGCCCACCTCCAGATTGCCGGCCAGCACCTCGCCCGCCAGGATGATGCTGGGCACCACCAGCGTCAGCTGGCTGAAGGCGCGCTGGAAGAGGTTGAGCGAGCGCTGCTTCTTGATGAGCCGGCCGTAGTTGGCAAAGGCCGCCTGGAAGCGGTTGTCCAGTTCCATGCGCTCCTGTGCCTCACCACGGTAGAAAGCGATGGACTCGGCGTTCTCGCGGAAGCGCATCAGGCCGAAGCGGAAGTCCGCCTCGCGCCGCAGCTGCCAGAAGTTGAGCCGGATCAGCGGTGCCCCGAAGACATACAGCGCCACCACCGTGCCCACCGTGGCATAGATGGCCAGGAAGAGCACCAGCATCTTCGAGATGGACCACAGCACGGCGCTGAAGGCCACCAGCTGCATCAGCGAGCCGAGGAAGATCAGCGCGTAGTTGATGGAGCGGCCGGTGAAGGTGTTGATGTCCTCGCTGATGCGCTGGTCTGGGTTGTCCAGGTCCTGCCGGCTGCCCAGCTCGTAGTAGCGCCGCTGCTGCAGGTAGCCGTCGAGGAAGCGGTGTGTGAGCCAGCGGCGCCAGTGGTTGCCCAGGTAGTCGCGCAGGTAGTAGTAGCCGGCATACATGGGGGCCGCGAAGGCCAGTACCACCAGGCTCCAGCGCACGGCGCTCCAGAAGCGATCAGCATCCCGGGCGGCCAGGGCCGAGGTCATCTCGCCGGTGCGCGAGATCAGCATCACGGCCAGTTGCGTCTCGCACAGCATCACCACCAGCAGCACACCCAGCAGGCTCCAGGCCTTGACCCGCTGGTCGCCCACCCAGTACGGGCGGGCCACTTCCATGAACTGGCGCCACGCCGCCATCGACAGCGTGGGGGCGCGGTGTCGGCGCTGCTTGTTGCTGCGGTCGCGGGGCTTGGGCGAAAGGTCGACGGGTTCGGGGGGCGCGATGGCGGACATCAGGCGTCTGAAGTCAGGGAGAGGAATTGCGGCGCTCGCACGAAGGCGGCGCGGGCATGGGAGGCTTCAGACTCGGCCAGGGACGGGTGCGCTCAGCAGCAGCCCAGGTGCGCCTGCACCGCACGGCCGTTCAGGCCTGCGCGGTCGACTGCGCCGATCAGGTGCTGCTCGTCGACGCCCAGTTCCTGGGCATAGTGGCGGATCTCGGTGCGGTCGTTGACGTTGATGTCGGAGCGCTCGCTGCGGCGCAGGGCGAAGGGCTCTTCGGCAAGGTACTTTTCCATCGAATGCATGACCGGCTCCCGCACGTTCGTGGTGGTGATCGAGTGCGGCAGATGATCCGGGAGGCGGGCCCTCGCGGCCTCGCGGACGGCGGCTGATGCCGCTGAAGTCCGCCGCCTACGCGCTGCGCAGGCGGCCATGCCGCGCGGGGCGGCTCAGCGGCCCGACTGGCGCATCGGCATGCGGTCGATGGTGCGGAAGATCTCGGCCAGGTCGGCGCCGCCGTTCTGGCGCAGCTTGGCGCCGCCGTCCTTGCCCACCAGCACCAGCTGCGCGGGGGCATCGGCGCGGAGTTCGAGCGCGGCAAGCAGCGCCCGGGTCTGTCCGGGCGTCAGGGCCCGGCCGTCGCGGCTGCCAACGCCGGCCACCACCCGGTAGAGCACCATCTCGCGTTCGATGAAGGCCTCGCGCGCGGCCGTCCGGGCAAGGGTGGCCTCGACCTCGCGCAGCAGCGGGTCGTCGGCGCGCGGTGCGACGACCACCAGCGGCCGGGTCTTCCAGCGCTCGGCATCGAGCGGATTGACGTCGGCCGCCACGGCGGCGCCAAGGGCGGCGAGGCCGGAAAGGGCGAAAGTGGCGGTGCTGGCAGTTCGCTGAATCGGGTTCATGCGCCCAATCGTCGGTACACGGCCAGTCCGGCCGTGCCCGTCTCCATGCTGCGTCGGGGTCGGCCGCGACCGCGGTAGCCGGATCCGGCACGGCAATGGCAGCCGTCGTTTGCAGCCACTGCGGCTGTGGCACGCGCCGCGTCGACAAGTCGGCGCCCGGCGTGCTAGATTCTATTGGTACAACCATTCACCATCATATTCACTGCCCTGGAAGAACGCCATGCTTGTCCACACACCCATCCGCGCCCTCGGAGCGCCACGCTGATGGCCGGCCCGCTCCACGGCGTACGCGTGATCGAGATCGCCTCGATCGGCCCCGGCCCGCTGGCCGCCATGCTGCTGGCCGACATGGGCGCCGAGGTGATCCGCGTCGACCGCCCCGGCCCAGCCGCCGGCGGCGGCATGGTGCCGCCGCACAAGGACATCTCGCGCCGCGGCCGGCGCTCCATCGCCCTCGACGTCAAGCAGGACGCCGCCCGAGAGGTGCTGCTGCGCCTGATCGAGGGCGCCGACGTGATGGTGGAAGGCTTTCGCCCGGGCGTCATGGAACGGCTGGGGCTGGGGCCCGACGCCTGCCTGGCGCGTAACCCGCGCCTGGTCTATGGCCGCATGACCGGCTGGGGCCAGGAAGGCCCCCTGGCCACGGCCGCAGGGCACGACATCAACTACATCGCCCTGGCCGGCGCTCTGGGCATGATCGGAACGCCCGAGGCGCCGGTGGCGCCGCTCAACCTGGTGGGCGACTACGGCGGCGGCACCATGCTGCTGGCCTTCGGTATCGCCTGCGCGCTGTTCGAGGCACGGGGAAGCGGCAAGGGCCAGGTGGTCGATGCGGCCATGGTGGACGGCGTGTCGCTGCTGATGACGCTGTTCCACAGCGTGCAGGCCGCCGGCCGCACGAAGTCACGCGGAACCGGCGTGCTGGACGGCGGCAGCCACTACTACGGCAGCTACCGCTGCGCCGATGGCGGCTGGATCTCGCTGGGGAGCATCGAGCCGCAGTTCTACGCCCTGCTGCTGGACAAGCTGGGCATCGAAGACCCTGCGGCCTGGCCGCAGCACGATGCCAGCCGCTGGCCGGCGCTGAAGGCCGAGCTGGCCCACCGCTTCGCCCAGAAGACACGCGACGAATGGTGTGCCCTGCTCGAAGGCACGGACGTGTGCTTCGCGCCGGTGCTGGCTCTGGACGAGGTGCCCGACCATCCGCACCAGAAGGCGCGCAACGCCTTCTACACGCAGGACGGCCTGACGCAACCGGCGCCGGCGCCACGCTTCAGCCGTTCCGCGCCCGAACGGCCCCGCGCTCCGGTGGCTGCTGGCACGGACACCGAGGCGATCCTGCGCGAACTCGGCTACCGCGACGCAGACATCATCGCCCTGCGCGGCGCGGGCGTGGGCTGAACGGGCGCGCCGCTTGCCTCGGCTGGATCAAACAGCAAGGACGGGCATGACGGCCTTGCTCGCGCCCCCTCAGGCCACCAATGCTGCAGCCGCCGACAGGCGCTCGCGGCACTCGCGGGCCATGCGCGCCAGCAGGTCGGCGCACGAGGGGATGTCGTCGACCAGGCCGACCACCTGGCCGGCCCACACCACGCCGTCGTCGACGGCGCCGGAATGCAGCGTGGCCCGCCCGCGGGCGCCGGCCACCAGCGGACGCAGATCGTCGAAGCTGCAGCCGCCGGGGCGGTTTTCGAGCGCCACCACCTCTTCGCTGACGGCATTGCGCAGCACCCGGGCGGTGTTGCGCAGCGTGCGGAACATGAGCCGGGTGTCCGTCTCCCGCGCGGCGAGCAGGGCCTGCTTGATGTTCGCGTGCACCGGCGCTTCCTGCGTGGCGACGAAGCGGGTGCCCATGTTGACGCCCTCGGCGCCCAGCGCCAGGGCCGCCGCCATGCCGGCGCCGGTGGCGATGCCGCCGGAGGCGATCACGGGAACGCGCAGGGCCCGCACCGCGGCCGGGATGAGCACCAGGCCGGGCACGTCGTCCTCGCCCGGATGGCCTGCGCATTCGAAGCCGTCGATGCTCACCAGGTCCACGCCGCGCTTCTCGGCCGCCAGCGCGTGGCGCACCGAGGTGCACTTGTGGATGACCGTGATGCCCGCGCCCTTGAGCCGGTCGAAGACCTCGGCCGGCACATTGCCCGCCGTCTCCACCACGCGCACGCCCCGCGCCACGATCACGTCGAAGATGCGCTCGTAGGGCGGCGGATTCATGGTGCGCAGCATGGTCACGTTGACGCCGAAGGGCCGGTCCGTCATGCCGCGGCAGCGCTCGATCTCGCGGCCCAGGGCTTCGGGCGTGGGCTGGGTCAGGGCGCTGAGCGTGCCCAGGCCGCCGGCGTTGCTGACGGCCGAGGCCATCTCGGCCGTGCCGACCCACTGCATGCCGCCCTGGATGATCGGCAGCCGGATGCCCAGGGCTGCTGTGATGCGTGTCTTCATGGAAACGCAACCGCTCATGAGCGGAGCGTGACGCGCCCGTGGCTCAACACCACCACCTCGCGCGCCGGCACGCGGGCGCGCAGGGCCAGTTCGCTGGCGCCCAGCGCCCAGAAGTCGAAGGCCAGCGTCTCGCCCGGGAACACGGGCGAGGACAGCCGCGCCCGCAGGCCCGTGAGGCGCGACGGATCGCCGCCGCAGAAGTGCTGCACGGCGGCGAGGCCGGCCATGCCCCAGGTGGCCAGGCCGTGCAGGATGGGCCGCGGAAAGCCCGAGCGCGTGGCCACGGCCGGGTCGATGTGCAGCGGATTCAGGTCGCCGGAAAGGCGGTAGAGCGCTGCCGCATCGGCCCGCGTCGCCACCGTCACGCTGAGGTCGGGCGCCGTGTCGGGCACGGCGGCCGGGGCCGGGGTCGGCGCGTCGCTGGCCGCGCCGGGCGCAAAGCCTCCGTTGCCGCGCAGGAACAGCACTTGCTCGCAGGTGGCCAGCCGCTGGCCGGTGGCCTCGTCGGTCAGCACCTTCTCGACATGCATTACGGCGCCTTTGCCCTCCCCCTTGTCGACGAGGCGGGTGACGCGGCTGCGGCCGATGAGCGCCGCCGCCGGCGGGAGCGGCGCATGCAGCGTGACGGCCTGCTCGCCGTGCACCAGCTTCAGGAAGTCGATGCCCAGTTCGACACGCTCGCGCATCCATGAACCGGGCGAAGCCAGCACGGCCGCCATGGTGGGCAGCGCCGCCAGTTCCTTCTCGTAGATGAATCGCAGCTGCTGCGGATCGAGCGGATCGGCACCCGCGCCCAGGCCGAGGGCGTAGAGGATGCAGTCCTTGGCGGTGTAGTGCTGGCGCACGTCGCCGGAATTCCAGGCACGGGTCTTGTCGGAATCGATCATGGGAAAAGCGCCGGTTCAGGCGTCGTTGGCGGAAGGGGAAGCCGGCCACTGGAACTGGGCCGGCTCCTTGTGGGCAAAGCGGCGCGCGGCCTCGGCCACGTAGTCGCTCGCGGCGACGACGGGGTTGGACAGCACCTCGAGGTCGAGCATGGCGCCGAGCCCGCTCTGCAGCGAGGCCTGCAAGGCCCGCTTGCTCAGCCGCAAGGCCACCGGCGAGGCGCCGCCGAAGCTCTGCGCGATGGCCAGAGCGCGCGGCAGCAGCGCCGCAGGCGCGAGCACCTCCAGCGCCAGGCCCATCTGCCGCGCCTCGTCGGCGCCGAACTCGCGGGCGGAGAAGATCAGCTCCTTGGCCCTTTGCAGGCCGACCACGCGCGGCAGCGTGTACCAGGCGCCCAGGTCCGGCACCAGGCCCACGCGGTGGAAGGCCATGGCCAGCCGCGCACGGCGGCTGAGCACCACGATGTCGGCCGTGAGGGCCAGGCTCAGCCCCGCGCCGAAGGCCACGCCATCGACCGCGGCGACGAGCGGCTTGTCCAGGCCGAGCAGGGTTTCGGTCAGCGTCCGGTAGCGCTGCATGCCGGCCAGCCGCTGCTCGGCCGTGCGCGGGCTGGCATCGGCCATGACCTTGAGGTCGCCACCGGCGCAGAAGTCGCCGCCCGCCCCGGCCAGCACCACGGCGCGCACCGCGTCGTCCTGCTGCGCCTCCCGCAGCGCGGCGGTGAGTGCGTCGGCCAGGGCCGGGCTGAGCGCGTTGCGGCTGCCGGGACGGTCGAGGGTGAGCACGGCAACGGCGGCCTCGCGGGCCACCTGCAGACCGTCCGGGCCGCTCATCGGGCGGCCTCCGGCGTTGCCGCTGGCGCCGTGCTGCGGCGGGCCTCGGACGCGGGCACGCCGTCCTCCATCAGGTCGCAGAACTCGATCATGCCGAGCACCGTGCGGTCGCCACAGCGCCATTCGGTCAGGCTTTCGGTGATCCGGGTGTCGCTGCCGCCGCCGCGGCGCCTGTGGCGCAGCGGCACGGTGCGCAGCACCCTGCCCTGGAGTAGGTAGACACCCTGGGCGGTGGTGACCGTGGCGGTCACCGCACGCGGATACCAGGCCTCGTCGTAGTCGGTCTCGATGCGGCCGTCGATCACCGGCTCGTAGACACCGCCGCGCAGCACGTTGCCGCTGATGCGGTCCGGGCCGCCTTCGGGCCGGCCCTTGATCGACAGCAGCACGCCGAACTCGCGGTCGAAGGTGACCGGAATCCACTTGTACCAAAAGAAGCTGTGCCAATGCCGTGGGCCCCAGGACTTGTCGCGGTAGCCCGTGCCCCGCACGAAGTCGAAGCGCTGCCCGTCCACCATGATGTGGCCGGTGACGGCCATGTTCTGCTCGGTATGGCCGCGATAGACCGACAGCGCCGGATCGACGTCGATGGGCCGCCCGTCCATGGTGACGATCTCGCCGCCATGCATGGGCGAGATGCCCTCGAAGTCCAGCACGAAAGTGCCCGGCTTCTTCGGAAAGATCTTGAAGGCACGGCTCGGATCGGCCATGGCCAGGGGGTCGTCCATGACGAGCAGCTCGCCCACGTAGCTGCAGCGCAGGCGGCGGAAGGGCTCGATCACCTCGAAGCGCATGCCGCCGGCATCCATGGCGTCGTTGTTGCCGATGGCCGGCCGCCCGAACATGAAGGCCACCCGCCCGTCGGGCAGGTAGATGCAGCAGGTCATCTCGGCATGGCCTTCGTTGGGCCGGTTGCCCAGACGGAACCAGGCGCCCACGCCCGTGGCCGTCTCGAAGGCATTGAAGTACATGCTCTCGTTGTAGTTGCCTGCGGCTTCGGGCGTGTGGGTGTATTCGTCCCGGGGATCGAGGCGCAGACGCGTGTCGGGGGGCATGTACATGGGGGCTCCTGGCGGGTCGCGGCGCTCAGAGGCTGATGTGGAAACCGCCGTTGACGCCGATGTGCTGGCCGGTCATGTAGCTGCCTGCATCCGACAGCAGGAAGGCCAGCATGCGCACCGCCTCCTCGGCGGTGGACCAGCGGCCCAGGGGAATCTGCGCCAGCATGCCGTCCTTGAACTTCTCGCCGCGCACCACTTCGGTCATGGGCGTTTCCACCACGCCGAAGCAGATGGAGTTGGTGCGGATGTTGTAGCGGCCCCATTCACGGGCGGCGGTCATCGTCATGCCCAGCAGGCCGGCCTTGGCGGCCGCGTAGTTGATCTGGCCGATGGAGCCCTTGCGCCCCGCGTCCGAAGAGATGTTGATGATCGAGCCGCCGCGGCTGTCGCCGCCCCGCGACCGCGCCACCATGTGCCGGCCCACGGCCTGCAGCCAGTAGAAGCTGCCGGTGAGGTGCACGTCGATCACGTCCTTCCATTGCTGGTCGGTCATCTTCTCGATCATGGCCGGGCGGGTGATGCCGGCGTTGTTGACCAGGCCGTGCAGCGCACCGAAGCGCTCCACCGCCTCGTCCACGGCGCGGGTGGCCAGCGCGGCGTCGGTCACGCTGCCGACCACCGTCATCACCCGGTCGGCGGGCAGCTCGGCCAGGGCGGAGCGCAGGCCGTCGCCGTTCATGTCCACCGCCACCACGCGGCCATCGAGCTGAACGATCAGCTCGGTCAGCGCCTTGCCGATGCCCTGGCCGGCGCCGGTGACGACGACCGTGCGGTCCTGCAGAGTGACAAGAGGATTCATGGGTCGTTGCTCCATTTGTTTGGTTGAACCAATATTAGATGTTGGCCGATTCGGACGTCAACGGTCGACCCGGTGGCCTGCCCGCGCATCTGTCGCGTCCGTGTCTCGATCACTTATGGTTGAACCAATATTATGGTGGCGACCATCTTTCAAGGTTCACAGGAGAAACGCCGATGACCATCAAGGGCAAGGCCTGCATCGCAGGGGCCTTCGAGCATCCGACGCGCAAGGCGCCGGACAAGACCGTGGCCCAGCTGCATGCCGAATGCGCGCGCGGCGCCCTGGCCGATGCCGGCCTCACGCTGCAGGACGTGGACGGCTACTTCTGTGCCGGCGACGCGCCCGGCCTCGGCGCCAACAGCATGGCCGACTACCTGGGCCTGACCCGCCTGCGCCACGTCGACACCACGGACACCGGCGGCTCGGCCTACCTCATCCACGTGTCGCATGCCGCCCAGGCCATCGCCGCGGGCAAGTGCGACGTGGCGCTGATCACCCTGGCTGGGCGGCCGCGTACCGAAGGCGGCAGCGGTGTCGGCGTCGGTGCCCGCCTGGTGACGGCCGCCACGCCCGACGCGGCGTGGGAGATGCCGTATTCGCCGGTCACGGTCAACATGTACGCCCTGGCCGCCGCGCGCCACATGCACGAGTACGGCACCACCTCCGAACAGCTCGCCTGGATCAAGGTGGCCGCCTCGCAGCATGCCCAGCACAACCCGCATGCGATGCTGCGGGAGACCGTGACGGTCGAGGAGGTGCTGGCCTCGCCGTTGATCTCCGACCCGCTGCACAAGCTCGACTGCTGTGTGGTGAGCGACGGCGGCGGCGCCCTGGTGGTGGTGCGGCCCGAGATCGCACGCCGGCTCAAGCGGCCCGTGGTGCGGGTGCTGGGTGCCGGCGAAACCATCAAGGGCCAGCTCGGCGGCGCGGTGGACCTGACCTGGTCGGGCGCCGCCGTGTCCGGCCCGGCCGCCTTTGCGGAGGCCGGCGTGAAGCCGGCCGACATCCAGTACGCCTCGATCTACGACAGCTTCACCATCACGGTGCTGATGCAGCTGGAAGACCTCGGCTTCTGCCCCAAGGGCCAGGGCGGCCGCTTCGTGGCCGACGGCAATCTGATCTCCGGCGTGGGCAGGCTGCCCTTCAACACCGACGGTGGCGGCCTGTGCAACAACCACCCGGCCAACCGGGGCGGCATCACCAAGGTGATCGAGGCGGTGCGCCAGCTGCGCGGCGAGGCCCATCCCAAGGTGCAGGTGCCCGACTGCCGGCTGGCGCTGGCGCAGGGCACGGGCGGCCTGCTCGGCTCGCGCCACGGCAGCGCAACGCTCATCATGGAAAGGGAATGACATCATGGCGACGCCCTACACCGAACGCCCCCTCACCACGCTGCCGCACGATGCCGCCACCGAGCGCTTCTGGGCCGCCACCGCCGACCACCTGCTGCTGACGCGCCAGTGCACGAGCTGCCACAAGCCGCACTGGTATCCGCGGCCGGTCTGCCCCTTCTGCCAGGGCGACACGGAGTGGCGCAGCCTGTCGGGCCGGGGCACGATCTACAGCGTCAGCGTCACGCGCCGCGCAGGCCCCATTCCCTATGCCATCGCCTACGTGGCGCTGGACGAGGGCATCACCATGCTCACCAACATCGTGGACTGCGACCTCGACGCGCTGCACATCGGCCAGCGCGTTCAGGTGTGCTTCAAGCCTGCCGAGGACGGGACGCTGGTGCCCATGTTCACACCGGCCTGAAGGACGACCGCCCATGGACACCCTGCAGTTCGAGGTGCGCGAGCAGGTCGGCTGGGTCCGCCTGTCCCGCCCTGCCATCCACAACCCCTTCGACGCCCAGCTGCGCGCCGACCTGATGGCCGTGCTGGAGCAGGTGCGCGACGACCCCGGCATCCGCGTGCTGGTGCTCACCGCCACGCCCGGCACCTTCTGCGCCGGCGGCAACCTGCATGTGCTGAAGGAGCACCTGGATTCCGGGCCCGCCTACTGGCAGCAACGCATCCGCGGGGGGCTGCGTTTCATCCAGGACATGCTCAATCTGGGGCGACCGGTCATCGCGGCCGTGGATGGCCCGGCCATGGGCGCGGGCTTCGCGCTGGCGCTCACCGCCGACATCGTGCTCGCCTCCGAGCGTGCGCGCTTTTGCATGGCCTATCTGCGGCTCGGGCTGGTGCCCGACCTGGGGGCGATGTACCTGCTGCCGCGCGCGGTGGGCGTGCAGCGGGCCAAGGAGCTGATCTTCTCCACCCGGGACATCGATGCGCACGAGGCGCAGCGCCTGGGCATCGCGATGGAGGTGCATGCCAGCGAGGCGCTGGAGGCCCGTGCTGCCGCCATCGCCCGCAGCCTCACCCAGGCCGCGCCCACGGCCCTGGCCCTGACCAAGGCCGCGCTCAATGCCTCGCTCGATGCGGACCAGCAGACCCTGTTCAGCATGGAGGCGGGCAGCCAGGCCGCCGCCTTCGCCGCGCCGGAGCCGCGCGAGGCCATCGAGGCCATGCTGGCCCGGCGGCCACCGCCGTACCGCGGCTTTCCGCCAGCCGCCTGAGCGCGATCGCCCGAGCGTCGGGCCTGGGGCCCGGAGACGCCTCGTCGCTGTATTACGATTGCCCAAAGAGGTTCATCCAATGCCGACGAAGCGCATCTCCCCGTCCATCCCGCGCGCCAAGGCCGGCCCCGGCGCCACAGCCGCCCTCGCAGAACCGGCGGTCACGCCCCTGTTCCAGCCGGTGCGCACGCGTCGCACCTTCGAGGCGGTCGCCAGTCAGATCCGCGAACAGCTGGCCCGGGGCGAGTTGCGCCCCGGCGACCGGCTGCCCGCCGAAAAGGACCTGGCCGAGCAGTTCGACGTCAGCCGAAGCGCCGTGCGCGAGGCATTGCGCAGCCTGGAGTCGGCGGGTGTGGTGGAGGCCCTCACCGGCCTGAACGGCGGCTTCTTCATCCGCAACGGCAAACCCACCAGCCTCACCCAGTCCGTGCGCGACATGGTCTCGCTGCAGCAGGCGTCGATCGCTCACGTCACCGAGGCCCGCATCGAGCTGATGGCCGTGGCCATCCGCCTGGCCTGTGAACGGGCGACCGAAGAGGAGATCGACGCCATCGAGGCCGACATCGACTACCACACCGACCTGTTCCGGCAAGGCCACGGCTCGCGCAACACCCATTCGGTGATCCGCTTCTACCAACTCATCGCCGAGGCCACTCACAACGAGGTGTTCACGGCGATGGTCGATGCGCTGTCGGAAATCATCCGCGGCCTGCTGGCCCAGGTGGACCCGCGTCCGCGCAAGGACTTCATGCAGGTGCGCCGCAAGGTGCTCACGCACCTGCGCGCCCGCGATGCCTCGGCCGCGGCGGCGGCCATGACGGCCCACCTCAAGCTCATCAGCGACTACCTCGAAAGCGAAAGCAAGAAGGCAGCGACCAAACGCGTCGCGGCCCGGCGGGCCGCTTGACGCCCCAGCTCTCCAGACCCATGGCAACCAAGACATCGTCTCCCTCCGCCCTCTCCGCCGCGCCGCAGCCCGACCCCGCGGCGCCTGCCGTGCGCTTCCAGGCCGTGCGCTCGGCCCGCGCCTTCGAGGAGATCGCCGACCAGATCCGCACCGAATTGGCCGAGGGCCGGCTGAAGGTGGGCAGCCGGCTGCCGGCCGAACGGGCCCTGGCGGTGCAGTTCGGCGTGTCGCGCAACACGCTGCGCGAGGCACTGCGCTCGCTGGAACACGGCGGCCTGGTGCGGCTGCAGAAGGGCGCCAGCGGCGGTGCCTTCATCAGCGAAGGCTCGGGCCTGGCCATCACCACCAGCCTGATGGACCTGTACCACATCGGCACCATCACGCCCGCCCACCTGACCGAGGCGCGCATCTGGCTCGAATCGGTGATCGTGCGCGAGGCCTGCAGCCGCGCCACGCCCGCGGACCTGGAGGCGCTGCGCAACAACGTCGAGGCCGCCGCCCAGGCCACGAAGGACGGCGACTTCCAGCGCCGCGCCGAGATGCACCTGGACTTCCACCGCATCCTGGCGCGCATGACGGGCAACCCGCTCATGGTGCTGATGATGGACAGCCTGATGGCCGTGCTCAGCCGCTTCATCCAGACCCTGGGCGAGTACGAGAACGCCTTTGTGCTGCCCTCGCGCAAGCGCTTCCTCAAGCACATGGAGGCGCGCGACGTCGACGCCGCCGTGGCCGAGATGGAGGCCAGCCTCAAGCGCCTGCAGAAGGGCTACCTCTCGCACCTGGCGACCGATGACGCCGCGCCTGCGCCCCGCAGCCGCGCGCCGGCGAAGAAGCGCTGAGCGGCGCGGGGTCGCGCCCGCTTCCTTTCTCCTGTCTTTCCTGCCTCGCCGTTGGCGAAGGCGGACGCTCGCGGCCGCCTGCCCGGCGCGGCCGCGTTGCGTGCGTGCGTCCTCGGGACATAGAATGGCTCTACCATTGAAAAATGCATGGCCTGCAGCCGTGCGGCCACCACCATGTCCTACACCTACGAGCGCACCCCGCGCGGGATGTATTTCGAGGATTTCGAGATCGGCCAGACCATCGTGACCTCGCGGCGCACGGTCACGCTGACCGACATCGTCAACTTCGCCTGCCTGTCCGGCGACCACAACGCGCCGCACATCGACCACGAGTTCTGCAAGACCCAGTCCTATGGCGAGCCCATCGCGCACGGGCCGCTGGTGCTGGCCATCGTGGGCGGCCTGCAGTGCCTCACCGGCATCAACGACGGCACCATCATCGCCATGACGGGCCTGGACCAGTGGCGCATGCACCTGCCGGTGAAGGCTGGCGACACCATCCATGCGCTGATCACGCCGGTGGAGAAGAAGCTCACCAGCAGCGGCACGAAGGGCATCGTGACCTGCGAACGCATCGTCAAGAACCAGCGCGGCGAGACGGTGCACTCCATGGTGATCGGCAACATGTACCGCTGCCGGCCTGCGGCCGCCTGACCAACGCGCGTCCGGGCACGGGCTGCGGTCAGGAGCGTCCTCCGGTCAACCCCTAACTTGGACTTCCGGCGGCGACAGGCCACAATCCCATTGGCCCAACCATTGAATCTCGCCGAAGCGCCGACACAAGGAAGACCTTCCATGCACCGCCCCACCGCCGCCCGAATCCTCTGCCTCGCCCTCGCCGCCACGGCGCCGGCCCTTGCCGCCGCCCAGGAGGCCTATCCGAGCCGGCCCATCACCATCGTCGTGCCCTATGCGGCCGGCGGCACCAGCGATGGCCAGGTGCGCATGTTCCAGGACGCGCTGGGCAAGGAACTGGGCCAGCCCATCGTGGTGGACAACCGCCCCGGCGCCTCGGGCGCCATCGCCGCCCAGCTGGTGGCGCGCGCCCGGCCCGACGGCTACACCCTGCTCTACCCCAACAACGGCGTGCTGACCACGCCGCTGCTGAACGACAAGGCCGGCTACGACGCCTTCAAGGACTTGCGGCCCGTGACGCTGACCTCGGTGGTGCCCATGGTGCTGGTGGTCAACAAGGCGGTGCCGGCGGACGATGCCAAGTCCTTCTTCGACTGGGCGCGCAAGCAGCCCAAGGGTGTCATGTACGCCTCGGCCGGCACGGCCTCCTACGGCCACCTGTCCACGGCCCGCCTCATCCAGCTGTCGGGCATCAAGGCCGAACACATTCCCTACAAGGGCGAGGCGGCCTCCACCATGGCGGCGCGCACGGGCGAGGTGCAGATGCTGGTGACCACGCCCTCCTCCGCCATGCTGGGCCAGGTGCAGCAGGGCAACCTGAAGCTGCTGGGCGTCGGCACCCGGGAACCCTCCAGCGTGGTACCGGGCACGCCACCCCTGAACCGCGCCGTGCCCGGCTACGAGGCCCAGGCCTGGTTCGGCGTCATGGCGCCGGCAGGAACGCCCGACGCGGTGGTCGAACGGCTCAATGCCGCCTTCCGCAAGGTCATGGCCGACGACGGGCTCAAGACCCGGCTGCTGGCGACCGGCGCCGTGGCCCGCACCACCAGTCCGGCCGACTTCGCCCAGATGATGAAGACCGAGTCCGATCAGCTGCGCGACATCGTCACCCAGTTCAACATCAAGGCGGAATGAACACCCTTGCCACAGAGGCCGCCGAGCACGACCTGGTGGTCGTCGGCTCCGGCGCGGCCGGCCTCACCGCCGCCATCACCGCCCGCAAGCGCGGGCTGGATGTGGTGGTGCTCGAGAAGGAGCCCGTCTTCGGCGGCACCACGGCACTGTCGGGCGGCGTGCTGTGGATTCCCCTGACCCACCACGGCCTCCGGCAGAACCCGTCCGACACCGCCGAGCAGGTGCGTACCTTCATGCAGGCCGAGACCGGGCAGTTCTACAACGCAGCCGCCGTGGACGCCTTCATCGAGAACGGCCCGCGCATGGTGGACTTCCTGGAGCGCGAGACGGCCATGCAGTTCGTGCCCACCCTCTATCCCGACTACCACCCCACCGCGCCCGGTGGTGCCGACGTGGGCCGCTCGATCCTGGCCACGCCCTACGACATTCGCGGCCTGGGCAAGGACATGCCGCGGCTCAAGCCGCCGCTGCGCAGCATCACCTTCATGGGGATGATGTTCAACTCGTCCAACGCCGACCTGAAGCACTTCTTCCGTGCCACCAGGTCGCTCACTTCCTTCTTCTACGTGGCGCGGCGGCTGGCCAACCACCTCAAGGAGCTGCTGCTCTACCGCCGCGCCGTGCAGGTCACCAGCGGCAATGCGCTGGCGGCACGGCTGGCCCAGTCGGCGCTGGACCTGGGCATTCCCATCCTGACCGACACGCCGGCGCGACGGCTGCTGGTGGAAGGCGGCCGCGTCACCGGCGTGGTGGCCGGACCGGAAGGGGACGAGCGCACGCTGCGCGCACGGCATGGCGTGATCCTCGCCTGCGGCGGCTTTCCGCACGACGCCCGCCGCATCGCACAGGCCTATCCGCACCTGCGGCGCGGGCACCAGCACCTCTCGCCCACGCCGGCAAGCAACACGGGCGACGGCTGCGCGATGGCCGAAGACGCCGGCGGGGTGGTGCAGATCCGCTTCAAGGAGCCCGCTGCCTGGATGCCGGTCACCCATGTGGACTTCGGTGGCGGCCAGACCGGCGTGTTTCCGCACCTGCTGGACCGCTACAAGCCCGGCGTGATCGGCGTGCTGGCCAATGGCCGGCGCTTCACCAACGAATCCAACTCGTACCACGACGTCGGCGCCGCGCTGCACCGAGCGTGCGAGGGCATGCCCGAGACGGCGATGTGGCTGGTCTGCGACCAGATCGCGCTGACCAAGTACGGCCTGGGCTATGTCAAACCGGCGCCGATCCCGCATGGCGCGCTGCTGCGCAATGGCTATCTGCTGCGTGGCCGTACCCTGGAGCAACTGGCCCGGCATGCCGGCATCGATGTCGAGGGTCTGGTCCGCACCGTGGCCGACTACAACCAGCACGCCGCCCGCGGCGAGGACCCGGCTTTCCATCGTGGCGGCACCAGCTTCAACCGCTACCTGGCCGACCCCGACCATGGGCCCAATCCCTGCGTGGCGCCGCTCGTCCAGGGGCCCTTCTATGCCATCAAGCTGCTGATGGGCGACCTCGGCACCTTCGACGGCCTGAGCACCGCCGTCACCGGCGAAGTGCTGCGGCCCGACGGCAGTGCGATTCCCGGCCTCTATGCCGCCGGCAACGACCGCGCCAGCGTGATGGGCGGCAACTACCCGGCGGCCGGCATCACGCACGGGCCCAACATGGCCTTCGCCTTTCTCACGGCCAACCACATTGCGGACCAAGCCCTGAAGCCCACGCAGGCCGCGGCGACGATTCAAGGCGGGCAGCCGGTGCCGGACATTCCGGTGGTCCGACCGGCGCAGGTGGCCTGATGGGCAAGTGGCGAACCGAGGCACGCTTCGTCGGCATGGCGGTCGACGCCGGGGTCGCGCGCCTCACCCTCGACCATCCGGCACGCCGCAACGCCCTGTCGTGGGACATGCTGGTCGAGCTGCGTGCCGCGCTGCTGGAGGCCGACGACCTCCGGGCCGTCCGCGTCATCGTGCTCGAAGGCGCGGGGCCCGACTTCTGCGCCGGCTACGACATGCAGTCGGCCTACGCGCGCTATGCCAGCGAATCCGCCGGCGAGGCCGGCGCGGACCTCTACCGCAGCGGCAGCGGCTCCTTCGACGACGATGCCTGGAAGCTCGAGCGCTTCCAGGAACTGCTGCGCACGCCCTTCACGCTGCACAAGCCCGTGATCGCCAAGGTGCATGGCCATTGCGTGGCCGGTGGCACCGACCTGGCGCTGTACTGCGACATGGTGATCGCGGCGGACGACGCCCGCATCGGCTTCCCGGCCACGCGCGCCATGGGCTCGCCGCCCAACCACATGTGGTTCTACAACGTGGGACCGCAATGGGCCAAGCGGCTGCTGCTGAGCGGCGATGTGGTCAGCGGCGCCGATGCGGCGCGCATCGGCCTGGCGGTGGCCAGCGCGCCCGCCGAGGCGCTGGAAGAAGAGGTGATGACGCTTGCGCGCCGCCTCGCCACCATCGATGCGGAGCTGCTCGCCACCAACAAGCGCATCGTCAACATCGCGCTGGAACTCGCGGGCGCCGGCACCATCGCCCGCCTGGCCGCGGAGATGGACAGCCGCGCCCACCTGAGCCGGGCCAAGCGAGACTTCGATGCCGACGTTGTGGCGATGGGCTTCAAGGCCGCCGCGCGCCGGCGGGACGAACCCTTCGGCGACGGCACGGTGCGGCCCAGCTGGTGAGGTCTGCGGTGCCCGCAGGCGCCAGGGCCCCAGGCCCCGAAGGCCTCGGGCCCTGCGCATCCCCTCGTCTCAGAGCTTCACGCGCCCCGAGCGCACCAGCTTCTCCGAACTCGCCAGCTGCGCCTTGAAGAAGGCGTGCGTGCGATCCGGCGCCCAGCCGACCGAGTCGAAGCCCAGCTCGGCAATCTTGGCCTTGACGTCGGGCAGCAGCACGATCTCGTTGACCTCTTTCGTGAGCAGGTCCACCACGGCCTTGGGCGTGCCGGCGGGTGCCATCAGCGCCGCCCAGCCCGGCATGTCCACGCCGGGATAGCCGAGTTCGGCAAAGGTGGGCACGTCGGGATAGCTGGGCGAGCGCTCGGCCGAGGCCACGGCCAGCGTGCGGATGCGCCCCGGGTAGCGCTTGGTGCCGCCGATGGAGGCGCACACGGCCTGCACCTGGCCGCCGATCACGTCCTGAAGCGCAGGCGCCTCGCCCTTGTAGGGCACATGGATGGTCTCGATGCCGGCCGCCACGTTGAACAGCTCGCCGACGAAGTGCCCGCCCGAGCCCTGCCCGTAGGAGGCATAGGCGAGCTGCCCCGGCCGGGTCTTGGCCAGCGCCACATACTGCCGCAGCGTGGAGGCCGCGAGGTTCTCGCTGATGCCCAGGGCGATGGGCGTGAGCGCGAGCATGCCCACGGTGCTGAAGTCCTCCTGCCGGTAACCCGGCTTGGACATCAGCAACAAGTTGCTGAGAAAGGCGCTGTAGGCCAGCAGCAGCGTGTAGCCGTCGGGGGCGGCCCGGGCCACGGTCTGTGCCGCGATGGCACCGGTGGCGCCGGGCTTGGACTCCACGATCACCGGCTGCCCCAGCCGCTCGGTGAGCTTCTGGCCCACCAGCCGCATCATGATGTCGTGGCCGCCCCCCGGGGGCGTCGGAATGACGAAGCGGATGACGTTGTTGGGATAGCCCTGCGCCTGGGCCGCCGTGGTGGCGGCGCCGCCCAGGGTGGCCAGGCCGGCCGCCAGCACCTGTCGCCGGGAGAATTCCATGGTGTGCGTCTCTTTGATTGGTTGAACCATATACGTTATCAGGATGGTGAGGTGTTGCGCTCGGGAATAACGCGAAGGTGGCGCCCGTGCGCCTTCGCCGACACCGGATGCAGGGCGTTGACAGGCCCCAGGGATGCTCTTCACGAACGCGCGCGCCGTGGGCATCTGCGGAGTCGGGCGATCCGCGTCGTTGCAACTGCTCGCAGTAGCCGGGCTATTGCTGCGCCTTGCGCCTCGCCGCTCATCCCGATCCGCAGCGCCCAATTGCCGCTCGATTCGTGAAGAGCATCCCTAGCCGCCGGTGTCGCCGCCCGGCTGCACCCAGCGGGGGTTGTTGATGGCAAGCCCATCCCGCAGCCCATCGCGCAGATGCGCCAGCAGCGCTGGCGAATCAAGCGGCAGTCGGCCGGAGGCGATCTCGGCGCGCAGGGCGTCGTCCGGGGCCGGGGCGTCCGCCTGCGCCTCTGCGGCCGCGCTCTCACCGAGCAGCGCGGCCAGCCCGGCACGCGCCCGCGCGTCGGCCGCGGGACCCAGGCGCAGTTCGCGCGCCACCAGCCGCAGCACGTTGACGCACACCCGCAGCTGGAAGGCGTGATAGCCCTCCAGCGAGGGCCGCAGTTCCAGGTCGAGGTAGTCGGCAGCCGCGTCGAGCAGCACCTCGGCGGGCGGCACCCGTGTGGACACGGGGCGGTCTTCGGCCTTGCCTGCGGAGGGAGCACTCACGGCGCCATCTCCAGCGGTGCGACCAGGTTCAGAAAGTCCCACAGCGGCTCCTCCATGCGGCGGCCGATGGCGGCCAGTTCCAGGCTGGCGGGGCGGCCGTCGGGCCGCTTCTGGCTGCCGCGACGGGCACAGGCGATGGCCCACTTGAGGTTGGCGAACGCCTCCCAGAAGCGCACCCGCTGCGGATCGACGGGCTGCCCGGAAGCCGACTCATAGGCGGCATAGAGCGCCTCGCGCGCGCCGAAGCCGCCCACTTCGCCCAGGCCGCCAAAGCGCCAGGTGCGCATGCACAGCACGCCCAGGTCCTGCATGGGATCGCCGATGCGGGCGATCTCCCAGTCCAGCACACAGCGCACACCGTCCGGCCCGACGACGAGGTTGCCGGTGCGGAAGTCGGCATGCACCAGCGCCGGCGCCACCGGCGGCGGCAGATGGCGGCCGATCCAGGCCATGGCATGGTCGAGCGCGGCATGGCGCACGCCGCAGCCATCGAGCAGGGCGCGGTAGGCCGCCAGCTCCTGCGCCGGGGTGAAGGCCTGCAGGAAGGTCAGCCCGCCGAGGGGCGTGCGATGGATCGTGGCGAGGATCTCGCCGCACTGGCCCGCCATGCGGGTGCGGGCAGCGGCGAAGGCCTCGCCGCGCAGGATGCGGCGGCCCAGCGTCTCGCCGGCCACGCGGCGGGTGACGTAGCCCTCGCCCAGGCCGTCCTCCGGCGCGAGCACCGCCTCCACCGCGGGCGCGGGCGTACCAGCGGCACGCGCGGCCTGCATCAGCGCCGCCTCCTGCGGGCCGCTCAGCTTGGGCACCTGGCCGGCGGCGGCACCGAGTGGGGGCGTCTGCTGCAGGATCAGCGGCTGCGGCGGCGCGCCCGGCACGGCCCAGTCGAAGGACCAGGTGGCCTTGGTCCCGCCGGCCGTCAGCCGCTGCAGGCCGCGCACCTCGCCGGTCGAACCGGAGCGGCGTGCCAGCACGCGGCCCAGCGCGGCCGCGACTTCGTCGCTCGGCAACGCGGCCATCAGATCTGCCGGCCGGTGTTCTGCCAGAAGGGATCGCGCAGCCGGCGCTTGAAGATCTTGCCGCTGTCCTCGCGCGGCAGGGCGGCATGGAAGTCGATGCGGCGCGGCACCTTGTAGCGGGCCAGGCGGGCCTCCAGGTAGTAGCGGATGTCCGCCTCCGTGAGCTGCGCGCCGGGCTCGCGCTCCACGGCCGCAGCCAGCGACTCGCCGAAGTCCTCGTCCGGAATGCCGAAGACGGCGCAGTCGCGCACCCCCGGGCACTGGGCCAGCACCATCTCGATCTCGGCGGGATACACATTGGTGCCGCCGAAGATCACCATGTCCGAGCGGCGGTCGCACAGGTACAGCCGGCCATCCTTGAGATAGCCGACGTCGCCCACGCTGATCAGGCCGTCACGCTCCACGCTGCTGCGCTTGGCGTCGTTGTTGAGGTAGGTGAAGTCGGGATAGGCGGACACGCGCATGTAGATCTCGCCGATCTCGCCCTCAGGCACCGGCCGGCCGTCCTCGCCATAGAAGGCGACGCGGGTACCCGGCGTGGGGGTGCCGACCGAGCCGGGGTGCGCCAGCCAGTCCTGCGGCGTGGACAGCGTGGCCGTGCCCACCTCGGTGCCGCCGTAGGTCTCGTAGACCACCGGCCCCCACCAGTCCATCAGCGCCTGCTTGACTTCACGCGGGCACGGCGCGCCGGTGTGCGTGACCCACTGCAGCGAGCCCACGTCGTAGCGCGCGCGCACCTCGGCCGGCAGCTTGAGCAGGCGCACGAACATGGTGGGCACCATCACCGCATGGGTGATCCGGTGCCGGGCGATCAGCGCCAGGGTTTCCTCGGCGTCGAACTTGGACTGCACCACCAGCAGCTCGGCCGCACCGAAGGCCTGGCGGCCGTAGGCATTGGGCGAGGCGTGGTACAGCGGGCCGGTGATCAGCGCCCGCACGCCGGGCACGAGGCCGTACACGCGCTCGATGATCTCCCGGTAGGCCTGCGCCTGCTCAGGCGTGGAGGGATGGCGCCGCACGCCCTTGGGATGCCCGGTGGTGCCCGAGGTGTAGATCATGGTGGCCCGGCTCGGCCGCGGCGGCGCATCCCAGGGCGCGAAGCGCTCGCACCATTGCGGCCAGAGCACGTCGTCCGGCGCGGGTTGGGCCTGCGCGTCGTCGATGCCGTAGCGCGCCAGCACCTGCGGCGGCGTGGGCACCACGCGCACGACGAGCCCTGCCGGCAGCCGGCCGCGCAGCGGCGCCAGCAGGTCCGCATGGGCCACCAGCACCTTGGGGCGGGCGTCCTCCAGCACGTAGAGCAGCTCCTCAGTCTTGCCGTGCCAGTTCAGCGGAACCGCGTAGGCACCGATGGCGGCCGCCGCCTGCTGCACCTCGAAGAAGGCGAAGTCGTTGCGCAGCAGCAGCGCCACGCAGTCGCCCTCGGCAACGCCCAGCTCGGCCATGCCGGTGGCTGCGCGCCGGGCCTGCAATTGCACCTGCGACCGGGGCACGCCCTGGTCATCCAGATAGATCATGGCTTCGTTCATGGCCGTCTTGCTCTGCTCGTTGTCTCTGATGTTTCTTTCGGGACCGGTCATCGGCGCCCGTCACGCCGCCAGCGCGGTCGCGAGGCGCGACGCATGGGCACCGCTGTCGCCGAACAGCTGGTCCATCACGTGGATGCGGCGCAGGCAGTGGCCGACGGCGTATTCCTCGGTCATGCCGATGCCGCCGTGCAGCTGGATGGCGCCATGCGCCACCTCGCGCGCATGGCGGCCGACGCACAGCTTGGCACGGTGCAGGTCGAGGGCCGCCTCGTCGCCTTCGGGAAGGTCGACCGCGACGGCGGCGGCCATGGCCATGCTGCGGGCCATCTCGAGATCCACGCGCATCTCGGCCACCCGATGACGCAGCGCCTGGTTCTCGCCGATGGCCCGGCCGAACTGCTTGCGGGTGTGAAGGTAGTCGACCGCGAGCCGGTTGGCGGTCTCCGCCGCGCCCAGCATGTCGGCGCAGGCCAGCGCGATGCCCATGGCGACCGCACCGTCGATGGCACGGCCGCCCGCATCGCCATCGGAGGGATCGGTCAGGGGACGGGCCGGCACGGCCGCCAGCCGCAGTTCGGCGGCCGGCGTGTCGTCCACCATGCGGTAGGTGCGCCATTGCAGCCCGGGGGCACCGGCATCGACGAGGAAGAGGGCGCGCCCGGCCGGGCTGTCCGCGCTGCCGTCGGTGCGGGCACTGATGATGACGTGGCCGGCCGAGGCCGCGCCGAGCACATGGGCCTTGGCGCCATCGAGCACCCACGCTCCAACGCGGCGCGTGGCGCGGGTCTCGATCCAGCAGGGCGCGTGGCGGCCGGCGATTTCGTCATGGGCCCACGCGATGCAGGCGCTGCCGTCGGCAAGGGCGGGCAGCAGCTCCGCGCACAGCGCCTCATCGGCGCCCAGTCGCAGCGCCGTCGCAGCCAGCACCTGGGGCAGCAGCGGCTCCAGGCACAGGGCCCCACCCAGGGCCTGCATCACCGGCAGCAGGGCGCGGGCGCCACCGTCGAAGCCGCCGTGGGCCGACGGCACCGCCAACGCAGTGACACCCAGCTCGGCCAGATGCTGCCAGGTTTGCGGGTCCTGCCCGTCCTCGCTGGCGGCATGGGTACGGCGCTGCTCGAAGCCGTAGCGCTCGGCCATCAGGCGCGTCAGGCTGTCCTGCAGCGCGCGTTGTTCATCGTCGAGTTCGAAATTCATCGGGTTCCCTGCCTCATCCCAGGATGGCCTTGGCCAGAATGTCCTTCTGCACTTCGCTGGTGCCGCCGTAGATGCTGGCGGCGCGCGAGTAGAAGTAGCGCGGCACCAGCGGGCCGTGCACGAGTTCCTCGTCGCCCTCGCGCTGCTCCAGGCCGGCCGGGCCGGCGAGCCGCGCCAGCAGCGCATTCACCGCCTGCTGCAAAGCCACGCCCTTGAGCTTGAGCACCGACGCGAAGGCCGGCAGCGCCTGCTGCTCGGCGGGGGTGAGCAGGAAGCGGTAGTTGGTCAGCTCGAGTGCACGGATCTCCGCATCGAGTGCCGCCATCTCGGCGCGCAGCCCGGCGTCGTCGATCAGCCGCCCACCTTGCGGCAGCGCCTGGGCTGCCATGTGGCGTGCAAGGTCCAGCCGCTCGCGGCACAGCCCGACGTTGGCGATGCCGGTGCGTTCGTTGCCGAGCAGGAACTTGGCGCAGTCCCAGCCCTTGTTCTCCTCGCCCACCAGGTTGGCCACGGGCACCTGCACGTCGTCGAAGAACACCTCGTTGAGATGGTGGCCGCCGTCGATGGATTGGATGGGGCGGATGGTGATGCCCGGTGACTTCAGGTCGATCAGCAGGAAGGAGATGCCGGCCTGCTTGCGGGCCTCGGGGTCGGTGCGTACCAGCGCGAACACCCAGTCCGCGAGGTGGGCAGTGGTGGTCCAGATCTTCTGCCCGTTGACCACATAGTGCTCGCCCCGGCGCTCGGCGCGGGTGCGCAGCGAGGCCAGGTCCGAGCCGGCGCCCGGCTCCGAGAAGCCCTGGCAGAACCACAGGTCGAGGTTGGCGAGCCGCGGCAGAAAGTGGTCGCACTGCGCCGGCGTGCCGAACTTCATCAGCACCGGGCCGAGCATGGTGAGGTTGAACACCTGCGGTAGCGGTGCTGGCGCGCGGTAGAGCTCGTCCATGAGGATCAGGCGCTCCATCTGCCCCAGCTCGGCGCCGCCATAGCGCGCCGGCCAATGCGGCGCCGCCCAGCCGCGCTCATTGAGGATGCGCTGCCACGCCACGGTGTCCTGCTTGCGCGGCGGATGCCCGGCGCGCAGACGCGCGCGGATGTCCGCCGGCAGACGCTCTTCAATGAAGGCCCGTACCTCGGCACGGAAGGCGCGCTGCGCCGGTGTGAATTCCAGGTCCATCTCGTCCTCTTGGTGTCTCCAGCCTCGAAAACCGGGCGGCGCTATTATTATGGTTGAACCAATATCAATGAGCAACGATGGCCAGACTTCGACGGTCTGGCCATTCATGAAAAAAGGGGCTTGCGCCCCCTGCTGCATGACTGAGGCCGGATCAGCCCAAATCCATCTGCTTGGCCAGGATGTTGCGCTGGATCTCGTTGGTGCCGCCGCCGATGGGGCCCACGCGCGAGTCGCGGAAGAACATCTGCATGTCGTATTCCATGGAGTAGCCCGCGCCGCCCATGATCTGCATGCCGATGTCGGCGCACTTGAAGTTGTTGTCGGTGGCGACGATCTTGGCGATGGAGGCTTCGGTCACCGCGGGTGTTCCGGAGTCGAGCACATCGGCCGCGCGGTACACCATCTGGCGGGCCGTCTCCGACAGGATCAGCATGTCTGCCAGCTTGTGCTGGATCACCTGGAACTGGGAGATGGGCTGGCCGAACTGCACGCGGTCCTTCGCGTAGTCGCGGGCGTACTCGGTGATCTTGAAGCAGTGGCCGGCCGAGATGGCGGCCAGGCCCAGCCGCTCCAGGCCCAGGCAGCTCATGATGTTCTTCCAGGCCCGGCCTTCGCCGCCGAACAGGTTCTGCGCCGGCACGCGCACGTTCTCGAAGAACACCTCGTTGGCATGCGAAGTGCGGCGGCCCAGCATCTGAAGTGGCCGCACCGTCACGCCGGGCGTCTTGGCATCGACCAGCAAGGTACTGATGCCCTGGTGCCGGTTGGCGCCATCGCGGTCGGTGCGGGTGATGACGACGAAGTAATCCGCCACATGGCCGCAGGTGATCCACACCTTGTTGCCGTTGAGGATGTAGTCGTCGCCCTCGCGCTGCGCGAAGGTCTTGACGCCGGCCACGTCGGAGCCGGTGCCGGGCTCCGACATGCACAGCGCCAGCTTGGCCTTGCCCGCGATGATGCGGGGCACCAGGTCCTTCTTCATCTCGGGACTGCCGAACTTGGCGATGTGCATGCCCGCATACACGGCCGAGGTGGTGATGGCCTGGGCGATGCCGGTGTAGTGGTAGCCCATGGCCTCCAGGAAGATGGCGATGTCGCGGTAGGAGCCGCCGGTGCCGCCCAGCTCTTCCGGATAGAAGAGGCCGATGTAGCCGGCATCGGCCAGCGCCTCGTAGGCCTCGAGCGGGAACTCGCGCGCCTCGTCCATCTTGCGGATCTTCTCCCAGGGCAGATGGCGGCCCAGCAGGTCGAGCACGCCCTCGCGCATCATGCGCTGGTCGTCGGTGAGGCCGGTGGTGTTGAACAAGCTCATGGCTTTCTTTCTCCTGTGTATCGAATCGGGTTGAAGGTGAAGGCCGTGCTCAGCCCAGCGGCCGCGCGGCGAACAGCGGACCGTCCCAGTACTGCAGCACCACCATCTCCATGGTCTGGCCGATGGCCAGCGGTCGCTGGGGGTCCTCGACCAGGCGGCAGGCCAGGCGCAGGCCGTCGTCGAGATCGACGATGCCGCAGGCATAAGGCGCTTCGGGCGCGAACACCGCAGGCGCCGCATGGATGCGCGTCCACGAATAGAGCGTGCCGGTGCGCCCCAGCGGGCTCCACTCGACGTCCGTGGACCAGCAGTGCGGGCACACCGGCTTGGGCGGAAAGGTCTGGCGTGCGCAGGACTTGCAGCGTGTGCTCATCCAGCGGCCTTCGCGCAGCGCCTGCCAGAAGGTGCTCGTGAACGCCGATGCCCGCGGCGGATAGGCCCGGTCCTCGGCGACGGGGAGTTGGGGCAGCGGCTGCGTCATTGCACGGCCTCCATGACATGGATGAGGGCGGCGTTGTAGTTACCCAGTTCGCCCGTGGCCAGGCCGAAGCGCGCGTTCTTCACCTGCCGCTCGCCGGCCCGGCCGCGCAGCTGTTCGGCCAGTTCGACATAGTTGTAGAGCGAGGTCACATAGGCCGGATGCCCGCGGGAGGTGAGGCCACCTGAAGTCGAGATGGGAATGCGCCCGCCGAGCCGCGTCTGGCCTTCGGCCGCCGCCCGCGCACCCTGGCCGCGTGGCAGCAGGCCGATGGCCTCGCTCACCAGCACCTCCACGATGGTGCAGGGGGCATAGAGTTCGGCCAAATCGAGCTGCTCCGGACCGATGCCCGCCTGCCGATACGCGTCCTGCGCGGCCTGGCGCGCCGCCGTAAAGCCGATCATGTCATTGGGCACGTCGCTGATCTGGTGCGAGCCGTCGTGGCAGAAGCCGCGGCCGCGCACGAGCACGTAGGGGCGGCCGAGGGACTTGGCCACTTCCTCGCTGGCCAGCACCAGGCAGGCCGCACCATCGCCGCGCGGCGGCACCTCGTACAGCCCCAACGGCTCGACGATGGGACGCTGCGCGACCACCTCCTCCAGCGTGATCGGCTTGCGGAACTGGGCCAGCGGGTTGAGCGAGGCATGGTGTCGGTTCTTCACCGCCACCGCCGCGATCTCCGCACGTGTCGCGCCATGCTCGTGCATGTAGCGCATGGCGTCCATGGCGTACCAGGCAATGGGCGTGAAGCCGGCGGAGGTGTGGAAGTCCACGTCGCCGGTGGTGCGCATGCTGCTCATCATGTGCTCGGTGGCGGACACCGCGCTTTCCATGTTGATGCCCAGGGCCAGCGCCACATTGGCCCGGCCCAGCAGGATGTCGTTGCACGCCTGGTCGAAGGCCAGGGCGGCCGTCATGCCGTTGCCCATCACCTCCATCACGTTCCCGCGGCAGGCCAGCCGCAGCTGGCCCATCAGGAAGGTGTGGAAGTATTTCTGCCGCGTGTAGGGCCGCGGCAGCGTGAAGACCAGGCTCTGGATGTCCTGCTTGTCGACGCCGGCATCGCGCACGGCCTCGACCACCAAGCGGGTCATGATCTCGTGCTCCAGCGTCTGCAGCGCCGCGTCGTCGGCCGTCTGGTGGCGCCCGACCGGAATGGCGCTCGCGCCGACGATGGCGACGGCGCGGCTCACTGGGCGGCCCTCCGCGCGGGGCGCCCGGGGATTCGCACTCGTGCCTGGACCGGTGCGTTCATGGCTGGGCCACCAATTCGGGTGCGCCGAAGGCGCCGGCCGCGCGCAGCGCCTCGATGCGTTCCTCGTCCAGGCCCAGCGCGTCCGCCAGCACAGCCTCGGTGTCCGCACCCACGGCTGGTGCCGCCCGCTCCACCACGGCTGGCGTGCGCGACAGCCGCAGCGGCGTTGCCACGTTGGGCACCCATCCCTTGACTGGATGCGGGATGCGCGTGACCAGCTGGCGGTCGCGCGCCTCCTCCGAGGCCAGGGCCTGCGCCAGCGTGCGCACTTCGCCCGAGGGCACGCCCGCCGCGCGCAGCCGCGGCTGCCAGTGGCGCCAGGGATGCTTGCCGAACTCGGCCTGCATGATGTCGAACAGGTAGTCGCGCTGCTGCAGGCGGTTGGCGCGCTTGGACAGCACGGGGTCGTGGGCGATGTCCGGCCGCTCCAGCACCTGCTCGAACAGCCGCACGAAGATGCCGTCGTTGCCGCAGTTGATGTAGAAGGGCATGTCCTCGCACTCGAAGACGCCCGAGGGGCAGGTGTCCGGACTGGTGTTGCCGTTGCGCTGCGGCTCATAGCCGGTGGTCAGGTGCTGCATGGCGCCGAAGCCGGTCATCAGCACGGCCGTGTCGAACAGGGCCACCTCCACGAACTGGCCCTTGCCGTCGCGGGTGCGGGCCATCAGCGCCAGCAGGATCGCGTTGGTCGCGGACATGGCGGTGGCCACGTCCATCACCGCGGCGCCACTGCGCACGCCCTGGCGGTCGGCATAGCCGTTCATCGAGATGAAGCCGCTCTCGGCCTGCGCGATGGGGTCGAAGCCCAGCCGGTCCGCATGGGGGCCGGAGCGGCCATAGGCCGACACCGAGCAGTAGATGAGCTTCGGGTTCATCTGCGCGCAGCGCTCATAGTCGAAGCCGAAGCGCTCCATCACGCCAGTGGAGAAGTTCTCCACCAGCACATCCGCGGTCTCGATGAGCGCGCGTACGACCTCGCGGCCGGCCTCCGACTTGAGGTCCACGCCGATGCTGCGCTTGTTGCGGTTGGTCCAGATGTAGGGCGCGCCCTGGGCGGGCAGCTCCGGATCCATGGGCGGGTAGTAGCGGAAGTCCTCGCCCTTGACCGGCGCCTCGATCTTGATGACGTCGGCACCGAAGTCGGCCAGCGTCATGGTGGCCAGCGGCCCGGCCACGAAGTGCGTGAAGTCCACCACCCGGATGCCCTCGAGCGCCTGCGGCGTGCGCGATGCGGGCACCGGCTGCTCGGGCAAGGCGTTGATTCTTGCTTGATCGAACACTGTCCGTCCTCGAAAATGTCTATGGTTCTACCATTCTTGCACAACGTCAACGCGAGGCAAGCGGCAAATGACCCTGGACATCCCTGAGACGGACGCGGACCTGCTGGTGATCGGCGCCGGTGCCGCAGGCATGACGGCCGCGCTCGTGGCGGCACTGGAGGGCTTGCGCGTGGTGCTGTGCGAGGCCACGCAGCAGGTGGGCGGCACCACCGCCACCTCGGCCGGCACGCTGTGGATCCCGGGCAATCCGCACGGCGTCGCCGCGGGCCATGGCGACACGGTCGACGCCGCACGCACCTACCTCGACGCACTGATCGGCGAGCCCGACCACGATGGCCGGCGCGAGGCCTTTCTCTCGAGCGGGCCTGCGATGCTGGCGTACCTCGAGGCGCGCACGGCGGTCAGGTTCGCCAGTGCCGGCATGCATCCGGACTACCTCCCACACCTGCCCGGCGCCGCGGTGCGGGGCCGGGCAGTCTCTCCCCTGCCCTTCGATGGGCGGCTGCTGGGCGCCGACTTCGGCCGCGTGCGCCCACCCCTGGCCGAGTTCATGGTGTTGGGCGGCATGATGGTCGGCAAGGCCGACATCGCGGCGCTGGTCGGCCGCTATCGCTCGTGGCAGGCATTCGTCCACAGCGCACGGCTGGTGCTGCGCCACGCCCGCGAGCGCGTCCGCCATCCGCGCGGAGCCCGATGGGTGATGGGCAACGCGCTCGTGGGGCGCCTGCTCCACAGCCTGCGTCTGGCCGGCGTCGAGTTGCGCTTCGGCGCGCGGCTGCGCGGCCTCGAGGTCGAAGATGGGCGCGTGATGGGTGCGAGCGTGGAGGCGCTGGGTCGGACCCAGATGCTTCGCGCACGTCTGGGCGTGGTGCTGGCCACGGGCGGCGTGGGCCACGACGCGGCGCTGCGGCATTTCCTCGCCCCGCACGGGCCGACCATGCTCGCGCTGGCCGCCGAGGCGGTGCGTGGCGATGGCCTGGGCGCTGCCCGCGCGGCAGGCGCTGCGCTGGCGGGCCTGGAGCGGCCCTTCCTCTGGCAGCCGTCATCGGTGGTGCATCGCAAGGACGGATCGACCGGGCTCTTTCCCCACCTGTTCCTGGATCGCGCCAAGCCCGGCCTGATCGCCGTGGACCGGCAGGGCCGTCGCTTCGTGGACGAGGCGGCCTCGTACCACCATTTCGTCGAGGGCATGGTGCGCGCTGGCGCCGTGCCGGCCTGGCTGGTGTGCAGTACCGCCTTCATCCGGCGCCATGGGCTGGGCGCCATCGCGCCGGGCACGCGCGACCTGCGGCCCTGGGTGGAGCGCCGCACGCTGGTGGTGGCTCGGACACTCGACGACCTCGCGCGATCGCTGGAACTGCCGGCCGCCGCGCTGGCCGACACCGTGCAGCGCTACGACCATTGGGCCCGCCTCGGCAGGGATCCGGATTTCCACAAGGGCGAGTCGGTGTTCGACCGTTTCAACGGCGACCCCGGCCATGCGCCGAACCCCTGCGTCGGGCCTGTCGGCGCGGGCCCCTACGCCGCCATGGCGGTCTGGCCCGGGGACGCAGCATCGAGTGCCGGACTGGCCACCGACGCCCAGGGCTGCGTGCTCGCCGCGCATGGCCGGCCCATCGGCGGGCTCTATGCCTGCGGCAACGATGCGGCCTCGTTGATGCGGGGCCACTATCCCGGTCCCGGCACGACGCTTGGCCCCGGCATGGCACAGGCCTACCGCGTCGCGCTGCATGCAAGCGCAATGGCCCGCGGCGATATCCCCTGATCCGGGATCCGCGCCAGGCCACGGCGGCGCATCGCACTCGTCTTTCCGCGCGCAACCCATGCCGGGGTGCTTGACGTGATGTGCGAGCTTCATAGAATTGGTTCTACCACTTTGGCTCAACCAATCAACTTGCCGCATACTGCCGGCCCACGAATCCCATGCTTTCCCGAGAAGACAACGAAACCCTCGTCCGTGTCGGCCCCCAGGCACCCATGGGGCAGTTCATGCGGCTGTACTGGATTCCTTTCCTCAAGTCCTCGGACGTCGCGCCCGACGGCCAGCCGTACCGGGTGCGGCTGCTGGGCGAGGACCTCGTCGCCTTCCGCGACAGCAGCGGCCGTGTAGGCCTCGTGGCGCAGGCCTGCCCGCACCGCGGCGCACCGCTGGTCTTCGGCCGCAACGAGGCCGACGGGCTGCGCTGCGTCTACCACGGCTGGAAGTTCGGCGTGGACGGCCGCTGCCTGGACATCCCGGTCGAGCCGGCCGGCAGCCCCATGTGCAAGCGCATGCGGGTGACCGCCTACGCGGTGCGCGAGCGCAATGGCGTGCTGTGGGCCTACCTGGGCCCCGATCAGGAGAATCCGCCCGAGCTGCCCGCGGTGGAATGGAACCTGGTGCCCGAGACGCAGGTGGCCGTTTCCATGCGCATCCAGGAGTGCAACTGGCTGCAGGCCCTCGAGGGCGAGATCGATTCGGCCCACGCCGCCATCCTCCATGGCCGCGTCGATGTCGGCGGCACGATCAACCAGTGGAAGCAGGGCGCCGACCTCACGCCCACCTTCGAATGCGTGCAGCACGATGCCGGCGTGAGCATCGCCGCGCGCCGCAAGACGCCGGACGGCCAGAACTACGTGCGCGTCAACCAGTTCATGCTGCCCTTCTGGACGCTGGTGCCGCCGCAGGCGCAGTTCCCGGACCTGAGCGGCCATGCCTGGGTGCCGATCGACGACGAGCACACGCTGTGCGTGATGTTCTCGTACACCCCGGCCCAGCCCTTCTACGAGAAGACGCGTCAGGTCTTCAAGAACGGCCATGCGGGCCGCGAGACCGGCCACCACTCCGACGGCGCCTACGAGAAGCGTGCGGTGACGGAGCCATACCACACCTATTGGAGCCGCTTCAACCGCGGCAACGCCTACCACTTCGACTACGCGCAGCAGGTCAGCAAGTACAACGCGGGCATGCCCGGCCTGTGGATCCAGGACGCAGCCTGCCAGTCCGGGGTCCAGCCCATCTACGACCGCACCCAGGAGCACCTGGGCACCAGCGACAGCGGCATCGCGCGCACGCGGCGCGTGCTGCTGGAGGCCGTGCGCCAGCTGAAGGCCGGCACGCCGCCGGTGTCGGCTTCAGAACCCGGGCTCTTCATGAAGCGGGCCGTGTCCATCACCATCCCGAGCGGCGGCGACTGGATGGAACTGGGAGGCGAGCACATGCGCGCCGAGCTGGGCAAGGACTTCGGCTACGCACCCTGAGGCGTCCTCGTGCCGCATCTCAGCACCGCCGCCGTCGACATGCGCGCGGGTTTCGTCCAGCCGCCAGCTCGCCCGCGCGAGAGCAGCGGTCAGATCGGCACGGTAATCTCCGGCGTGCTGGCCTATCTGCGCGAGCGCAGGCTGCAGCCGGGCGACCGCCTGCCCTCGGAACGCGACCTGGCGGAGAACCTGGCCGTGGGGCGCAATGCGGTGCGCGAGGCCCTGGCCATCCTCGGCACGCTGCGGGTGGTGGACTGCCGCCCCAACTCGGGCGTCTACCTGCGCCACATGGGCCGCGACAGCAGCTTCGAGGCGCTGGTGATGCTGGCCGACATGGGCGCCACGCCCACGCCCACCGAGGTGGCCGAGACGATGGAGGTGCGCGCCCATCTCGAACTGCTGGCCGCCGGCCTGGCCTGCGAGCGCCGCACCGAGGACGACCTGCAGCGCATGGAAGGCATCCTGGCCCGCACCCGCGGGATCCTGGCGGGTGGCGGCAACATCGCCGAGGCCGACAGCGAGTTCCACCTCGCCCTGGTGGAAGCCACGCACAACTCGGTGCTCGTGCGCGTGCTCAATGCCTTCTACCGTTTCACCGCATTGCGGCGCGAGGCCCTGTTCCATGACCTGGCGCAGGGCCAGGCCTCGGAGCAGGACCACCGCCAGATGCTGAGCCACCTGCGCGCGCGCAGCGCACCCGAGGCCCAGGCCCTGATCCTGCGCCACATGCAGCGTGCCCGACGCTACTGGACCGACCGGCTGGCCGATGCCGCGCCGGCCCCTTCATCCCAAGAACATTCCGGAGACGCCCCATGACCCTCGCCCCTTCCAGCCGATTCAGCCGCCGCGCAGCCCTGGCCGCCATCAGCCTGCTCGTCGTCGGGGCGGCCTTCGCGCAGTCCTATCCCAGCAAGCCGATCCGCATCGTCGTGCCCTATGCCGCCGGGGGCAGCACCGACCAGCTGGCGCGGGCCATCCAGCAGCCGATGAGCGAGTTCCTGGGCCAGCCGGTGATCGTCGACAACAAGCCCGGCGCCGGCGGCACCATCGGCGTGGACAGCGTCGCCAAGGCAGCGCCGGACGGCTACACGCTGGTGTTCGGCAACAGCGGACCCAATGCCATCGTCTCGCTCATGCGCAAGGTGCCCTATGACGAGCTCAAGGACCTGCGGCCGATCTCCACCGTGGCGATCACGCCCATGATCCTGGCCGTGCCCACCGACAGCCCGGCACGCACGCTGAAGGACTTCATCGCCTACGCGCACAAGGAGGGCCCGGCGCTCAACTTCGGCTCGGTGGGCAACGGATCGCTGTCGCACCTCACCGGCGCCTACTTCAACGAGCTGGCAGGCACGCAGATGCAGCACGTTCCCTACAACGGCGGCGCGCCCATGACCACCGCCTTCGTCGGTGGGCAGATCCAGGCAGCCTTCGTCACGGGCCTGGATGGCGCGACGCTGCTGGCCTCGGGCCGCGTGCGCTACCTGGCCGTGGGCACCACGCAGCGCAGCGAGGCGGTGCCCGAGCTGCCGCCCATCGCCGAGGTCGTTCCCGGCTTCGAGAGCGTGGCCTGGTTCGGGGTACTGGCCCCACGGAACATCCCCGACGACGTGGCGGCGCGGCTGAACGCGGCCGTGCGGGCGGCGGTGGAACGACCCGAGGTGCGGCGCCTGTTCGCCGAGCGCAAGGTGGAGGCGCGCAGCAGCACGCCCGAGCAGCTGGAGCAACTGATCCGCAAGGAGGCGGCGCAGTGGGGCCCGGTGGTGCGCAAGGCCAACATCCAGATGTGAGCGGCACCCCCATGCAAGCGCACACGCGCCGGGCCGGCGCCACCGTTGCGGCGCGCGCCACCCGCACGCTGCGCGGGCAGGTGGCGGTCATCGGCATCGGCGAAGGCGGCTACTGGCGCCATGGCCAGTCGCCCGACCCCGAATTCAAGCTGGCCCTCAAGGCCATCCTGGCCGCCTGCCAGGACGCCGGTCTGGACCCGCGGGACATCGACGGCTTCGCCTCGTATGGCGACGACCGCAACGACGCCTCGCGGCTTGCGACGGCCCTGGGCATCCACCGCCTGCGCTCGGCCACGATGCAGTGGGGCGGCGGCGGTGGCGGCTGCTGCGCCGCGGTGGCCAATGCCGCCGCCGCCATCACGGCCGGCATGGCCGACTGCGTGGTCGTCTTCCGGGCCCTGGCCCAGGGCGAGCACGGGCGCTTCGGCCAGGTGTCGGGCGTGTCGACCATCTCGGGCGAGAAGGCCTACCTGATGCCCTACGGCGTGCTGGCCCCGCCGCAGCGCTTCGCCATGCGGGTGCAGCGCTTCATGCACGAGCACGGCGTGCAGCAGGCGGCGCTGCGCGCCATCGCCCTGGCCTGCTACCACCACGCGCAGGCCAATCCGCGCGCGCTGATGCACGGGCGGCCGCTGGATGCCGCCCGGTACGACGCCTCGCGCTGGATCACCGAACCCTTCCATCTCTTCGACTGCTGCATGGAGAACGACGGCGCCGCGGCGCTGGTGCTGGTCGCGGCAGAGCGCGCACGCGACTTCGCGGCCGAGCCGGTCTACCTGCTCGGCGCTGCGGCCGGCGCACCGCAGCGCGCCGCCGCCACGGCCCACAACGCCCCCGATTACGGCAGCGCCGGCTACGCCGCCGTCGCCGAAGAGCTGTGGCGCATGGCCGGCCTTGGGCCCTCGGACGTGGGCTCGGTGCAAAGCTATGAGAACTTCACCGGCGGCGTGGTCATGGCGCTGGCGGAGCACGGCTTCTTCCGGCCCGAGGAGGCCAACGACTTCCTTACGCTCGACAACCTCGTGAGCCCCCACGGCCGGCTGCCCCTGAACACCAGCGGCGGCAACCTGGCCGAGTGCTACATGCACGGCCTCGAACTGGTGCTGGAGGCCGTGCGGCAGGTGCGCGGCACCTCCACCAGCCAGGCACCGCGGCGCGATGCCGCGCTGGTGATCGGGGCGCCCATGGTCTCGCCGGTGAGCAACCTTCTGTTGGGATCGGAGGCCACGCTGTGAGCGAGACCTCGATCCCGCCGCTGCCCGCCGGCCTACCGATTCCCGTGTCGGAGCCGGACGGCCTCTCGGCCCCGTACTGGCAGGGTCTGTGCGAAGAGCGGCTGCGCGTGCAGCGCTGCACGCACTGCGGCACGTGGCAGTTCGGCCCCGAATGGATCTGCCACCACTGCCATGCCTTCGACCCGGCGTGGACCGAGGTGCCGCCGCAAGGCGTCATCCACAGCTGGACGCGGGTGTGGCATCCGGCGCACGCGGCCCTGCGCGGGCACGGCCCCTATCGCGTGGTGCTGGTCGCGCTGCCGCACGCTGGCGGCGTGCGCATGGTGGGCAACCTGCTGGGTGACCCGATGCAGGATGTCGCCATCGGTGCTGCGGTGCAGGGCGTTTTCGCGCACCATCGCGACGCGCAACCTGCGTTCTCGCTGCTGCACTGGCGGCTGTGCGAGCGGTAGCCACCGAACCCTGCCCCTTCACTGCAACATCTCTCCATGCCCATCGACCCAGCCTCCACTCGTGGCGAGCCTGCGCCCGCCGCCGCCGAGCCCGCCCTGGCCCTCCAGGCCCTGCTCGACCAACGCTACAGCTGCCGCGGCTTCCTGCCGCAGGAGGTGCCCCAAGCCACCATCGAACGCATCCTGCAGCTGGCCCAGCGCACCGCCTCGTGGTGCAACGCCCAGCCCTGGCAGGTGGTCGTCACCCGCGGTGCGGCCACCGGGCGCCTGCGCGAGGCGCTGCTCGCGGCGCAGACCCAACCGCCCCAGCCCGACTTTCCCTGGCCGCGCGAGTACCACGGCGTCTACCAGGCACGGCGCCGCGAGTGCGGCCTGGCGCTGTACGACGCCGTCGGTGTCGCCAAGGGCGACCGCGAGGCCTCGGCCCGGCAGGCGCTGGAGAACTTCCGCTTCTTCGGCGCACCGCATGTGGCCATCGTGACCAGCGACGAGGCGCTGGGCGTGTACGGCGCGGTGGACTGCGGCGCCTTCGTCTCCAATTTCATGCTGGCCGCCACCAGCCTGGGCGTGGCCACCGTACCGCAGGCGGCGCTGGCCTCGCGCGCGGACGTGCTGCGCGCGCAGCTGGGCCTGGCGGCCGACCGGCGCGTGGTCTGCGGCATCTCCTTCGGCTTTGCGGACGAAGCGCATCCGGCCAACGGCTTCCGCACCACGCGCGCGGGCCTGGACGAAGTGCTGACCTGGGTAGAAAGCTGAGCGCCTGCGGGCACAGGCCAGGGCGCCTTGTGCTGCGGTCTCCCCTCATGGCAGGGCGTGGGCCGGGTGGCATGATCCCGGCCCGGCCTCCGGCCGGTTCCTGAAGCATTCCAACACCTAGACAGACAGGACCCTCGCCATGACTCTCGCCCCTTCGCGCCGCCGTGCGCTGCTCGTCGCCCTCTCCACCGGCCTGCTGGCCGCCGGCGCCTCGGCGCAGCAATGGCCCACCAAGCCGATCCACTTCGTCGTGCCCTTCTCCGCTGGCGGCGCCAACGACCTGATGGGCCGCGCGGCGGCCGACGGCGTCTCCACGGCGCTGGGCCAGCCGGTGGTGGTGGACAACAAGCCCGGCGCCGGGGCCGTGCTGGGCACCGATGTGGTCGCCAAGAGCGCGCCCGACGGCTACACCTTCCTCATCAGCGCTGCAGGCGTGGTCTCCAACAGCATGATCCGCAAGGTGACCTACAAGGACAGCGACCTGGTGCCGGTGGCCATGATCGGCCTGGCACCCTCGGTGATCGTGGCGCCCGCCAACTCGCCCTACAAGGACCTGACCGACTTCGTGAACAAGTCCAAGCAGGGCCAGGGCCTGCACTTCGCCACCGCCGGCACGGGCAGCACGCCGCACTTCGTCGAAGGCCTGCTGGAAAAGAACTACGGCGCCAAACTCGACGTGGTGCCCTACAAGAGCGGCTCCGAGTCGATCACCGCCGTGCTCAGCGGCCAGGTCGACGCGACGTCGGAGGCCAGCATCGTGGTGCTGCCTTACGTCAAGGCCGGCAAGCTCAAGGCCCTGGCCACCACCTGGACACAGCGCATCTCGGCCTATCCCGAGCTGCCCACCGCCGTGGAGCTGGGCTTCAAGGACATCCGCATCGCCCACTGGGCCGGCGTGCATGCGCCGGCCGGCACGCCGCCGGCCATCCTCGACAAGATGGCCGAGGCCGTGGACAAGGCCATGAAGGACCCGGCCACCGTGCAACGCCTCAAGGGCATGGGCATCGAGCCCATCGGCGGCACACGCGCCAGCTTCGTCAAGTTCGTCGACGAGGAGCGGGCCCGCCTGGGTGCGGTGGTCAAGGCCACCGGCATGAAGGAAGAGTGAGCGCGGCGGCCGGCCCGCGCCGGCCAGCCTGAACGGCGTCTGAAACGCACGGTCAGGAAGGATTCACGGCGGACTCCTAGCATCCGCCGCCATGCTGACCGACCCTTCCCCGGCGCCCGTTCATCCCGCGTTCACGCGCATGCGCCGTGACGGGCGGCGCGTCGGCGCATGCGGATGCGGGGTGGCGCGATGACCCGCCCCGACATGGCCCTCTTCCTCGCGATGACGGCCGGCAGCTCGCCCACGCCCTGGCTGCTGTCCATTGCCAGCGCACTCGCGCGCTTCGGTCCCTGGCTCAGCGCGGCCGTCATGCTCGGCGCCGGCCTGCGCCACCGCGACGAACGCGGCTACCTGCTCGCGCTGCTGTGCATGGCGGCGATCGGCTCCCTGGTGGCCCATACGCTGGCCAGCGCGCTGGGCTATCCCCGCCCCTTCATGCTGGGCCTGACACCCAGCCACCTGGCCCATGGCGGCAGCGACGGACTGCCGAGCACCCATGCCACCGTGATGGGCCTGGTCGCCTTCGGCCTGCTGGTGCGCCGGCCGCTGCGCCGGTATGGCCTGGCGGCCATGGTCCTGGCGCTTGCCACGGGCTGGGCCCGCATCCATGTCGGCGTGCACTTCCCGCTGGACGTTGTGGCGGGAATGGGGCTTGCCGCCGCGCTGCTGACCAGCTTCCTGGCTCTGCAGTGGCAACTTCGGATCCGCCTGGGCGCCCGCCCCGCCCAACCGGTCGCGCCGCCGCTCACGCCACCGGTCATCGCCCCTTCGCATCGAGAGAAACCGCTGCCATGAATGCCGCCGTGCACGCCCCCACCGCACGCCTGAAGGTCGTCGAGACCGACGAGGTCGTCGCCCAGCCCCCCGTGCAACTCGCCGCGGCGGCCCTGTCGTGCGTCATCCCCTGCTTCAACGAGGCGGCCAACCTGCGCCTGCTGCTGCCGCTGCTGGAGCAGCTGCTGCAGGGCATCGGCCTGCGCTGGGAAGTCATCGTGGTGGACGACGGCAGCAGCGACGACACCTCCGACGTGGCACGCACCTGGTGCCAGCTGGCGGGCTTCCGGCTGGTGCGGCTGTCGCGCAACTTCGGCAAGGAGGCCGCGCTGAGCGCCGGACTCAAGGCCGCGCGCGGCGATGCCGTGGTGCTGCTCGATGGCGACCTGCAGCATTCGCCGCAGCTCATCGGCAAGATGGTCGAGCAGTGGCGCAGCGGCGCCGAAGTGGTCTACGCGGTGCGCGAGAACCGGGCCGACGAAGGCGCCCTCAAGCGCGTGGGCACGCGGCTCTTCTACCGGGCGGTGAACATCTCCAGCCGCACGCCGCTTCCCGAGGACGCGGGCGACTTCCGGCTGATGGACCGCAAGGTGGTGGACGCCCTGCTGGCACTGCCCGAGCGCAACCGTTTCATGAAGGGCCTGTACGCCTGGGTAGGCTTCAAGACAGTGGCGTTGCCCTACACGCCGGCCCCGCGGGCCGAAGGGCAGAGCCGCTTCGGCGCGCTGCGGCTGCTGAACCTGGCGCTGGACGGCATCACCTCCTTCACCACCTGGCCGCTGCGGCTGATCAGCGTGATCGGGCTGCTGCTGGCCGTGCCGGCGCTGGGCTATGGCGTCTTCCTGGTGTTGAGCCACTTCATCTCGGGCAGCGATGTGCCAGGCTGGTCCACCATCGTCGTGAGCCTCATGTTCTTCATGGGCATCCAGCTGGTGTCGGTGGGCATCGTGGGCGAGTACGTGGGCCGCATCTTCGAGGAGGTCAAGGCCCGGCCGCTGTTCCTCGTGCGCGAGGAATACGGCCACGGCCTCGCGGAGCGCACGCCGTGAGCGCCGCCGCGCAAGCGCGCGGCACGTCGTCGTGGTGGAAGGGGCATGCCGCCTTCCTGCTGATGGTCGGCATGTGGCTGGCCTGGACAGCCGGCCTGCGCCTGCTGACCGCCCCCGACGAGGGCCGCTATGCCGGCGTGGCGCGCGCCATGCTGGCGTCCGGAGACTGGCTGGTGCCACGGCTCAACGGCCTGCCCTTCTTCCACAAGCCACCGCTGTTCTACTGGCTCGGCGCCGGGGCCATGCAGCTCTTCGGCGTGCACGAGTGGGCCGCGCGCCTGCCTTCGGTGCTGGGCGCCTGGCTGGCGGCCGCATCGCTCTACACCTTCCTGCGGCGGCATGCCGACCTGCGCCTGGCGCGCGGGGCCACGCTGGCGCTGTGCACCAGCCCCTTCTTCTTCGTCGGCGCCCAGTTCGCCAACCTCGACATGCTGGTGGCCGGCTGCATCACCGCCACCATCGCCTGCGCCGCGGATGCACTGCTGTGCCTGGACGAGGAGCGCCCCTGGCGCGCCGCCCTGGCGCTGGCCTTCGCCTCGGCGGGGCTGGGCCTGCTGGCCAAGGGGCTGATCGGCGTGGTGCTGCCGGGCGGCGTGATCGTGCTGTGGGCCCTGCTCACACGCCGCACCCGCGTGGCGCTGCGCATGGCCGTGTGGTGGCCGGGCTGGCTGCTGATGGCGCTCGTCGCCGGACCGTGGTTCGTCGCCATGCAGCTGCGCTACCCGGAGTTCTTCGACTACTTCGTCATCACGCAGCACTTCCGCCGCTTCGCGGCCAGCGGCTTCAACAACGAGCATCCGTTCTGGTTCTATGCACCCGTGGTGCTGGGCCTGTGCCTGCCCTGGACGGCATGGCTGCTGCTGTGGTGGCGCAAGGCCGCGCCGGCGCCCTCGCGCGGCGCCCAGGGCCTGCCGCTGCTGATGCTGGTGTGGATGGGCGTGGTGGTGGTGTTCTTCTCGCTGCCGCGCTCCAAGCTGGTGGGCTACGTGCTGCCAGCCCTGCCGCCCCTGGCTGCCCTCGTCGCGCTGGGCCTGGAGCGCGCCCTGGCAGGCTCGCCGCGGCGCGCCAAGGTGCTGGGCGCCACCGGCGCGCTCGCCGCCCTGCTGTGCGTGGGGGGCGTGGCGGCGGCCGGGCATTACGGCACCCCTCCCGACGCCCGGCTGCAGCTGCCCGCGGGCGAGTCCGTGCGGCCCGGGGATCGCGTGGTGATGCTCGACCACTACTTCTACGAATTGCCCTTCTACTGGCAGCTTCCCGGGCCCGTCACCGTGGCGTCCGACTGGCGGCCGGCCGTGGCCCAGGCCAGCGACAACTGGCGCAAGGAACTGGCCGACGCCGGCGCCTTCGAGCCCGCGACCCGGGCCACGTGGCTGCAGGGCGTCGACGCCCAACCGGCGCGGATCTGCGCCCCAGGCCGCACCTGGGTGATCGGGCCCTCCAACGCGCAGCTCGTCGCGCCCTGGGTGCTGGGCATGCAGTTGGTCACCTTCAACACCGAGATCGCGGTCTGGCGCCACGACGGCCGCGCGGGCGAGGGGCCGGACTGCCTGTCGGGTCACGGCACGCCCGGTGCACTGCCTGCCTGGGCCGGCGCCTCATGAGCCCACCGCACCCGGTCTTCCTGCGCCGCCTGTGCGTGTGCGCCGATGACTTCGGCCTGAGCCAGGGCATCGACCGCGCGATCCTGGCGCTGATCGACCAGGGCGTGGTCACGGCGACCAGTTGCATGGTGCTGCGCCAGGCCTGGGCCGCCGACGCGCCCTTGCTGCGCACCCGCACGGCCGCCCGCGTCGATGTGGGCCTGCACCTGGACCTGACCAACGTGGACGGCACCGCCCGCGAGGCCAGCCTGAGCGGCCTGGCGGCACGCAGCATGCTGATGCCCCGCGGCGTCGAACACTGGGGTCCTATCCTGCGGCAGCAGCTGGACCGTTTCGAGGACGCGATGGGCCGGCCACCCAGCCATGTGGACGGCCACCGGCATGTGCACCAGCTGCCGGGCGTGCGCGAGACGCTGGCCGAACTGCTGAACCAGCGCTACGGCCGTGCACTGCCCTGGCTGCGCGGCACGCGGCCCGGCCCGGCATCGGGCGCCGTCGCCTTCAAGCAGCAGCTCATCCACCGCCTTGGCGGCCCGGGGGCGCGGCGGCTCGCCCGGCGCCGGGGCATTCCCCTGAGCCATCGCCTGCTGGGCGTCTACGGCTTCGACCGCGACGTGCAGGCCTATGCGCGGTCGCTGGACGCGTGGATCGCCCAGTGCCGGGACGGCGATGTGCTCATGTGCCACCCGGCCATCGGCTCGGCCCCTTACGACGGCATCGCCGCCGCACGCCAGATCGAGTTCGAGGCACTCAGCGCGCTGAGCCCCGCGCTGGTGGAACAGGGCTGGGGCGTGCGGCTTTCGCCGCAGCCCGTGCGCGCGGGGCGCTGAGCGCCGGTGCCGCCCCGGCGGCGTCTGGCGCGGACGAGCCCGCCTGTCTGACCGCGTTCTCGGTCTCCTGCAGGTGGCGGTCCATCAGCGCGATGGCGGTCGCGGCGTCGCGCGCGAGCACCGCGTCGACGATGGCCTGGTGTTCGGCATTCACGTCCCGCGCCTGCAGGTGCGCACTCTCCAGCCGGATCTTGCGATAGCGCTGGGAATGGTCCGCCAGCTGGTTCCAGAAGCGCAGCAGCCACTGCGAGGTGCACGCACCCACCAGCGCGGCATGGAAGGCGCGGTGGTGCACTTCCCATTCCGAGGCCATGGCGTCGCTGCGGCTGAAGTCGGGCAGCTGCGTCCGGTGCAGCACGTGCAATGCCGCCACGATGCCAGCCTCCCACCGCGCATCGCCATGGGCGATGGCATCGGCCAGGCACAGCCGCTCGATCTCGCGGCGCGTGCGGGTCAGGTCGATGAGTTCGGCCGGCGACGACTCCACCACACGCGCACCCCGATGCGCCTCGATCGCCACCAGCCCCTCGCTGCCCAGACGGGCCAGCGCCTCGCGGATCGGCGTTAGGCCGAGCTGGAAGCGCTTGTCCAGGTCGGCGGCGCGAAGCCGCTCGTTGGGCGCCAGCTCGCCACGCAGGATCTCCTGGCGCAGCCGCTCGTAGGCGCGCTCCGTCCGCGAGCCGGAGGCGTCGGGCACAGGTTCGTTTAACACGGATGCCTCCATGAAGTAAATACGCCATTATACGAACGGCAATATTTCATGAAACTTGTAGATTTCATGAAATCCGAGGCGCCACATGAAAAACGCATCGGTTAATCCGTCCCATTTGCCGCTTCGCATCCCTGTCCTTCCGTCTCATGACCTCTGCACGTCCCCTCCCCTGTCTTGTTGCCCTGGCGCTTGCGAGCGCGGCGACCTCCTCCCTGGCGCAGAGCAGCGTCACAGTCTATGGGCTGGTCGACCTCGGCTTCGTGCGCGAAAGCGGCGGGCCGGGCGGCGCCGAGGCCAGCAAGCTGACCAGCGGGGTCTCCGCCGGTTCCCGGCTCGGCTTTCGGGGCGCCGAGGATCTCGGCGGCGGGCTCTCTGCCGTCTACCGGCTGGAGATGGGCCTGAATGCCGACACCGGCACCCTGGGCCAGGGCGGCCGCGGCTTCGGCCGGGAGTCGTGGGTCGGCCTGCAGGGCGACTGGGGCCGCGTGCTGCTGGGCCGGCAGTACACGCCGGTGGCCTTCCTCCAGGCCGAGTCCGACCCCTTCGGCACCGGGCTGGCGGGTGATTCGGCCAACCTGATCAGCCCCGGCGGCGCCGGCGGCAGCAACCGCATGGACAACACCGTGCGCTACGCGCTGGAGACACGCCAGGGCCTCACCGTGGACCTGGCCTACGGCTTCGGCGAGAAGACCAACGACGCCAGCCTCGCGCGCGAGTGGGGCGCCGCCGTCGGCTACGTGTCGGGGCCGGTGTACGTCAAGCTGGGCCATCACAACGTCAACGACGCCAACGGCAGGCCGGGCAGCATGAGCCTGCTGGCGGCCAAGTACGACTTCGGCCTCCTCACCGCGCATTTCAACTATGCGGTCAACAAGGGCTCGTCGGTGTTCGGCGTGCTCAACCGCGATTCGCGCGACGTGCTGCTGGGCGTCTCCGTGCCCTACGGAGCCGGCCGGTTTCTTGCGTCGTACATCCGCAAGGACGACCGCACCCTCGCCAACAACGATGCCAACCAGTGGGCCGTGGGCTACGTGCACAACCTTTCGCGGCGCACCGCCCTGTACGTGTCCATCGCACGCATCCACAACAACGCCCCGGCCGGCTCCGCCACCGGCTTCTACCGCGTGGGCAACGCCACCGAGCAGGGACTGGGCAGCCGCGCCTTCAACGTGGGCGTGCGCCATGCCTTCTGAGCGTCTGCCCGTCCGCCTCCGCCCTCATCCCCTCTGCCCATGAACCCGCACATCGCCATGAACCGCCGCTTCCTCTGCCAGCACCTGCTGGCCTGCGCTGCCGCCCCGCTCGCGGCCATCGCACCGATGCCCGCCTTCGCGCAGGGCACGGCCGGCTATCCCGCCCGGCCCATCACGCTGGTCGTCGGCTATCCCGCCGGCGGCGACTCCGACGTGCTCGCCCGCTTCCTGGGCGAGAAGCTGTCGGCGCGGCTGGGTCAGCCCGTGGTGGTCGACAACCGCACGGGCGCCGCCGGCACCATTGCCGTCAACTACGTCTCGAAGGCGCCGCCCGATGGCTACACGCTGCTGGTGGCGCCCAACACGCTCGCCATCACCCCGCATGTGCTGCAGACGTCACGGACCGCCCAGGTGGACCCGGCCACCGACCTCACGCCGATCATCCAGCTCGCGAGCCAGTCGCTCTTCGTGGTGGTGGCGTCGGACACGGGCGTCAAGACCATGAAGGAGCTGCTCGCCAGCGTCAAGGCGGGCCGTATCCGCAGCTATGCGAGTCCCGGCTACGGCTCGCCCATGCATATCCTGGCCGAACTGGTGGACAAGTCCGCCGGCGTGAAGATCACCCAGGTGCCCTACCGCGGCAGCATGCCGGCCATCGCGGACATGGTCGCCGGCCAGGTGCCGATGATGTACACGTCGCTCGGACCGGTGGCGCCCTACATCGACAGCGGCAAGCTCACCGTGCTGGCCGTGGCCGATGCCCAGCGCTCGCCCTTCCTGCCGCAGGTGCCCACGCTGGCCGAGGCCGGCGTACCCCATGCCGAGATCGGCGCCTGGCAGGCGCTGCTCGGGCCCAAGGGCCTGCCGCCCGCGCTGGTCGCGCTGCTGAACCAGCACTTCACCGAGATCATCCGCATGCCGGACGTGGTGGCGCGCATGAAGTCGATCTCGCTCCAGCCCGAAGGCGGCCCGCCGGACAGAATGAAGAAGCTCGCCGAAGACGACTACCTGCGCTATGGCAGGCTGGTCAAGGAATTCGGCATCCGCGCCGAATAGCGCGCGTGCCCACTGCAAGGACCCTGTGACCTTCCTCGACATCGACGCCCTTTCCCCCCAGCCGCCCCTGCCGTTCAAGGCAGCGGCGGAGTACGCCGAGACCGTGCTCGGCTGGGCCCGTGAGGTGCCCGCCGCCCTCGTGCAGGTCCGGAACGTGCCCTACGGCGACGACCCGGCACAGCGCTACGACGTGTACGGCGCCCCGGGGATGCGCGACGCACCCGTGCTGGTCTTCTGGCATGGCGGCGGCTGGACGCATGGCCACAAGGAATGGTGCGCCTTCATGGCGCCCGTGGTGGCCGCGCTGGGCATGCGGCTGGTCACGCCGGGCTACCGCCTCGCACCCGCGCACCGTTTGCCGGCCGCCCTGGACGACAGCCTGGCTGCCTTGTCACACATCGCCCGTCATGCAGCCGGATTCGGCGGCGATCCGCGGCGGCTCTATCTGGCCGGACATTCGGCGGGCGGCCACCTCGCGGCCCTGGTGGCACTGCGCATCGCCGACGCGCAGCGCGCTGGCGTGCCGTCACAGGCGATACGCGCCTGCCTGCCGCTGAGCGCCATCCTCGACCTGCACCATCCGCTGCCGCCCGCCGGCAGTCTGGAGGAGCGTGTCTACAGCCATGTGCTCCTGCATGCCGACGACGACGCCCCGCTCAGCCCCCTGTGCTGGACGGCGGGCAACCGAATTCCCATGCACCTCGGCTGGGGCGCGCAGGATAGCGATCGGGTCCAGCGGTCCAACCGCCGCACAGCCGCCCTGCTGGCCCTGCAGCCGGGCGGGGTGAGCACACACGAGATGCCACTGCTGGACCACTTCGGCACCCATCTGGCGCTGCGGGATCCGCAGGCGCCGTGGTACGGGGCGCTGCTCAGGCTCGTGGCACAGACCGGTTGAAGCGCGGGCCTGCGCCGGGCCGCCGGCCGCTCACAGCCCGTGGCGGCGGTGCCACTCGGCGAGCGACTCCTTTGGAAAGTGCTCGAAGTGCGCGTCGCCCGGGCGGCCTTCCACCTGCACCCACGGGGCCTTCGAATCGAGCAGCATGTGCACGTTCTCGGGCGGCACCGGCAACGGCGTGTCGATGGCGCCGGCATGCGGGTGGATCAGCTCGGGCCAGGTCTTGTCGTACAGCCACAGCGCCGTGCCGCAATGGCCGCAGAAGTGGCGCTGACCTGTGCTCTCCTTGCCGTCGATGCGGGCGCGATAGACCCGCACCGCGTCCTGGCCGCTGTGCAGCTGGAAAGTGCGGGCATCCGCGCCCACGTTGACGGCGTAGCCGCCCGTTCCGGCAGTCTTGCGGCAGATCGAGCAGTAGCAACGCATGAAGGGCACCGGCTCCGTCGACTCCACGCTGAAGCGCACGCGCCCGCAATGGCACGATCCGTCGAGATGCATGGGCAGGACTCCTGGGAAAGTGAGGAACTCTCAAGCCTAGGACATCGCGAGAGGTACCACGTCGGGCGGATGGCCGATGCCACCGTAGGCGTCGGCCACCCTTCGCGCGTTCGGGCTTCATCTCCTGGACGATGCCCCTGCAACCTCAATCCACCTTCACCTGGAACAGCACGGCGCCCTCGCCACCGCTGCTGAGGGTGCCGGTGAAGGTCCAGGTGATCGGGCCAATGCCGCCTGCGGTCTGCGCCACGTCGCAGCCCACCGGCACCGCCGGCGTCGAGGACGTCCCTGCATTGACCGGCGTCACCTTCGTGCACGCCGTCAGGCTCGTGGGCGTGGTCTCCGTCTTCGCCTGCACAAAGGTCGTGTACCCCGGCGTCGTGTCGCTGATCACCAGGCTGTTGATCGGCGACAGCGCGGTGTTGGCGTACTTGATCCGGTACTCCAGCACCTCGCCCGACTTGGCCTGGTTGTTCGGGCCGAAGGTCGTCACGCCCTGCGTCACGTTGCGCACTTCCTTGGTCAGCTGCAGCGCCGAGTTGCTTACCGTCGTGGTGTCCGTGGCCGCAAAGCTCGCGCTCAGGCCCGGCGCCGCATTGGTGAACGTCAGCGTGGCGGTCACCGGAACGGCGTTGCTGCTGCCCTCGGGTGCGGTGGCCGGCACCTGCTCGTGCACCAGGAAGCACAGCTGCTGCCCCTGCACCACCGTCAGCGTCGTCGAGGCGCCCAGTTGCTGCGCCGACAGGTCCAGCGCGCCCGTGCAGTTCGCGTCCAGGTAGGCCGCCTCGCTCCAGCCCGTGACGGTGCTGGGCGTCGCCGTGGCCGTGCCCAGCTGCACCTTCAGCGCGCCGCCCGTGCCGGCCGTGAAGGTGTGCGGATGCAGCGCACGCAGCCCTGGCCGGCCCTGCTGGCGGCCCGCCGCGGGAGTGAGCGTGCTGACCGGCACCTGCCCGAAGTTCAGCGTCACCGTGCCCGAGGCAGGGGCGGTGAAGCTCGCCTGCTGGCTGGCCCGGGTGTAGGTGTAGCCCACCCCGCCCACGCTTGTGGCGCTGCCGTCGGGCAGCACCGTGCCTGCGGCGTTGGCGCCGGTGGCCAGGGTGTTGGCCGCCAGCACCGGCTGCACGCACACCGTCTGGCCGATCTGCGCCGTCGGGATGCTCAGGCCGAAGGCGCCGTTGCCGTCGGTCGTCGTGCTCGCATAGATGGTGCCGCTGCAGTTGGTCAGGTTGACCGTAATGCCGCCCACTCCGGCTTCGGAGCCGTTCTGCAGCCCGTCGTTGGGCGTGCCGGTATTGGTGCTGCCGCTGGGCGCGCCGCCGTCGTTGAACACCGCCCCGGAAATGCCGTTGCGGGTGTTGGTGAAGGTACAGGTGATGTCCGCACCCGCCACCATCTGCGCAGTCCCGAGGGTGACCTGCACACCCGAGACGGTGCCCAGAGCGCCCGTGCCGTTGCCGGTGCTGGCGCCGTTGGCGTCCACGCAGCTGATGCTCGCGGGCGTGCTGGGCCAGCCGCTGGGGATGGTCTGGGTGATCGACACCGCCGTGCCCACCGTGCCGTTGAAGGTGCTGCTGCTCACAGGCGTGCCCGAGGCCGTGGTCGTCAGGCTGGCGCTGGCGGTGTCCAGCCCCGTCATGGCGAAGTTGAAGGTGCCGGTGGCGCCGTTGCTGACTTCGGTAATCTTCACGCGCGGGATGGACACCAGCACCACCTTCTTGTTGACATCGTCGTACTGGATCACGCCCTGGTAGCCGATGGCCGCCAGGTTGTTGGCCGAGAAGGTGCCGGTGCGCGTGCCGGTGTAGGTGATCAGGGTGTACTTGCCGGTGGTGTTGAAGCCGGCGAGCTTGTTGAGAGTCAGGTTGCCATTGAGGCTCAGGTTGCCGGTGACCTTGATCTGGTCGTAGTCGGTGCCGGGCGTGCCGTTGTTGCCCAGGTCCAGGGCCAGGGTGGCGCCGCCGCTGAAGGTCAGGGCACCGGTGTTGAGGATGCCCACGCTGCCCGCTGCCGCTGTGGCGCCTGCGGTGAGGGTGCCCGAGACGGTCACGGTACCGGCCACGGTGCCAGTGCCGCCCAGCGTGGCGCTGCCGGCCACGCTCACGGCGCTGGCGCTGGCGGTGCTGCCGTTGACCAGCAATGTGCCGCCGTTCACGGTCGTCGTCCCCGTGTAGGTATTGCTGCCCGTCAGCGTCTGGGTGCCCGTCCCTGCCTTGATCAGGTTCAGGGTGCTGGCCGCGCCCCATCTGCTGGTTGCAGACAGCACACCATCGAAGGTCTTGCTCGCGTTGTCGTTGCCGATGGAAATCGTGGCCGTCCCGGCGAGCGTTGTTCCCACCTTGCCGGATCCGGACAGACTGCCGATGGCGATCGTTCCGTTGTAGACCGACAGCACGCTGGTCGAGTCGATGTCTGCGGAGATCGTGCTGTTGATGCCTGCGTTCTCCAGCGACAGGTCGCCGTGGTTGCTCAGCAAGAATTTGCCATCGCCCGTGACATTGCCTGTCAGCACCAGACGGCCATAAGCACCATTTGTACTGAGAATGTTGGTGCCGGTCACGTTAAACGTGGCAGCGCTGCTGGTAAGCGCACCGTTGATTCGCACAGAGGTGCGCGATTCGTTGTCGCCCGCATAGTTGAGCGCTCCCGAAACGCTCCAGTTGCCTGAGAAGCCTTGCTGCGAGCCGATGTTGTTGAATTCCAATGTCGCACCCGGCGAGATGGTCACATTGCCGGCCATGTTGCTCAGCTGATCCTTGCTCACGAGCTTGCCGGCGGAAACCGTCAATCCACCGCTGAAGGTGTTGGCACCGCTGAGCACGAGCGTGCCCGCGCCCGACTTGGTAAAGGCATTGGAGCCAGCGAGCACGTTCGCAATGGTGGCGGTGTGGCTGGCGTTGGTGACCGTCAGGGGGTTGCTGGTGGCCGCGCCGGTCAGCGTGCTGCCGCTGAGCGTGTAGCCATCCACATTGAAGGTCATGCCGCCCATGCTCTGGGCACTGGTGACGCTCACCGCGGCCCCCGTCCCGGCGAAGGTGGCCACGTTGGTGCCGCCGGCCCAGGTGCCGTTGGGCGTGCCGCTGCTGGTGGTCCAGTTCAGGGTGGTGCCGTCCCAGTTGCCCGGGCCGCCGTCGACCGTGGTGTTGCTGGCGTTGGTGTCCCAGTAGGTGTAAGTGCCCGTGGCCATGGGCAGCAGTTCGTTGCCGGTGCTCGACCAGTAGGTGGCCGTGGCAGCATTGCTGCCCAGCTTGACCTGGTTCATGGGCGCCAGTCCGACCTGGTTCTTGGCCGGACTGCCGGTGACGGCCGTGGCGTAGAAGCGGGTGGTGCCCTGCGTCCAGTTGCTGGCCGTGAGCGTCAGGCCCGTGCCCAGGCTGCCGAGCGTGGCCACCGTCAGGCTGCTGTTGCTGCCAAAGGTGATGGTGCTGCTGGCCGTGTTCTGCGTCAGCGAGCCGATGGTGTGCGACTGGCCGGTGCCCAGGTTCAGCGTGCCGCCCGCCATCACGATGCTGAGGTTGGGCGCATTGATGGCACCCGTCAGCGTCAGCGTCGCGCCTGTACCCACCGTGATGGTGCCAGTGCTGCTGCTCTCGATGGCGGCCACATTGCTCGTGAAAGGGGTGCTGCTGTTCGACAGCGTCAGGTTGCTGCCCGTGCCGAGGACCAGCTTGCCGCCGGTGTTGACCGTGAGGGCCGCCGTCAGCGACTGGGTGAAGGTGCCCAGGTTCAGCGCGCCGCCCGAGTTGACCGTAACGGTGCCGGCGCTGGGCAGGGCACCGTTGGCGCCGATGGCCAGCGTGCCGGCGTTGACGGTGGTGCCGCCGCTGTAGGTGTTGGCGCCCGTCAGCGTGGTGGTGCCGCTGCCGTCCTGGCTCACCTTGCCCGTGCCGCTGATGACCTTGCCGAAGTTGTAGGCGTTGCTTCGGTTGAAGCTCAGCGTACCGGTGCCGCTGACCGTGATGCTCGCTGTCCCGGCAATGTCGCCGGTTGTAGAGCCATTGCCCAACTGCAACGTGCCGCCGCTGATGGTGGTGCTCCCGGTATAGCTGTTCGCACCAGTCAGCACTGCGGTACCTCCGCCAGTTTTGGTCAGCGCCCCAGCATTCCAAAGCACCGCCGAGATGTTCAACGTGCTGCCGGCGGCCGTGTTCAGCGTCAGAGCCGAAGTGGTGTCCATGTTGAGCCCGATACTTGATGTGGACTTCAACGTGGCGGCTGCGCTCGCGGTCGTGCTCACGGTCACAGGATTCTTGTAGAGAACAACCCCGCCGGATCCATTGATACCCGTCACGTCCAGCGTGCTGCCATTGCCTAGGGAGATCGTGGTTGCGCCCGCATAGCCGATGTTGGTTCGCGTGGGCGTGTTGATCACCAGCGATGCGCCGTCGCCAACGATGAGCTGGGTTGAGCCCATGCCCGTGTTGTCGCCGTCACCAACCGCCTGTGCAATCGTCAATGTCCCACCGCTGACCGTGGTGCTGCCTACATAGGTATTGGCGCCGGACAAGGTGAGATTGCCCCCGCCCATGACGGTGATGCCCTTGCTGGTGCTGGTGATCGGAGCACCGATGGTGGCCACCATGCTCCCAGGAATCGTGATGTTGGCGTCCTGCGCCAAAGCCAAGGTCCCGCTGGTGTTGCGGGTGATGGTGTAGCCCGTGACGCCGAAGGTCAGTCCTCCAATGCTAGCGTTGTAGCCGTCTGCAATGGTGACCGTGGCGGCCGGGGTGCCCTGGAATGTCGCCACACCACCCGCGGACCATGTGCCGTTCGGCGAGCCGCTGCTGGTCGTCCAATTGTTCGACACCCCATCCCAGGTCCCGGGGCCGCCGTCGATGCTGCTCAAGGCGGCGTTGGTGTCCCAGTAGGTATAGCTGCCCACTGCTGCGCCCAGCAGGATTTCGTTGTTGGCCGTGCTCGGCGCCCAGTAGGTCAACGAGGACGACGCGCCCCCCAGACTGATCTGGTTCAACGGCGTCAGCCCCAGCGTATTGCGCGCCGGTGCCGGCGAGCCAGTGACGTTGGTCGCATAGAAGTTGGTGGTGCCCGCCGTCCAGTTGCTGGCCGTGAGCAGGGTGCCTGCGGTGCCCAAGTTACCCAGCATAGCCACCGTCAGCTTGCTGCTGCCGCCCGAAAAGTCGATGGTGCTGGCCGCTGTCTGCGTCAGTGTTCCGATGCTGTGCGTACTTCCGTTGAGCTTGAGCGTGCCACCCGCCATCACGATGTTGACGTTGGGGTTGCTGATGGCACTGGTGAGCGTCAGCGTGGCGTTCGAGCCCACGGTGATGGTGCCGCTGCCGGTGATGGCAGCAATGCTGTTGGTCGTGTTGGCGCCCAGGTTGATGCTGCCGTTGGAACCAAGGTCCAGCGTGCCAGCAGAACTGAGCCCAGCGGAAAAGCCCTGAGTCTTGCCGTTGATGTTCAGGGTGGCGCCCGAATCGACGGTGACTGCGCTGTCCGTCGCCAGGGTGTTTGTGGCTGCACCGAGGATGAGTGAGCCTGCGCTGACTCGTGTTCCGCCCGTGTAGACGGAGGCCGCGTTCAACGTGAGAGAGCCGCTTCCGACCTTGGTCAAGGCAATCTTGCTTGCCGTGCTGCCGTCGTAAATGACACCCGAAAAGGTCGTATTGGTATTGAGCGCACCTACCGATAGTGTGGTGGCCGCTGTACCGGTAGCGGCAGTGAAGATATTGCCGCTGCCCGATAGTGATCCCATATTTACAGTTACGGGTGCGCTCGATCCCGAGTGGCTTGAGAGCCCAATAGCTTGGCCATTGTTGACCACCGCCATTCCGGCACTGCCGGTGTTCTCTAGCCATATGCCGCCTAAGGTAGCAAGCGTGGTGAGCGAACCTGTGAAAGTACTCCAGTCTCCCGTTGCAAAAACCGGGCTGCCCGATACGGTAACACCACCTGAACCGGTAATGACGTTAGGGAACGTCGAATCGCCATTCGCAACCAGTGCCAACGTGCCTGCCGGGCCGACGGTAACAGTGCCAGTGCCATAAGCTGTACTTAGATTGCTGGCCAATGAGGTCAACGTGCCCGCATTGACAGTTGTTCCGCCTGTGTAGGTATTTGCACCCGTCAGCGTGAGCGTTGAGGACGTGCTTGTGTCCTTTATTAGGGAGCCCGTCCCGCTGATAACACCCGACAGCGTTTGATTGGTGCTGCTCGAATACTGCAGCGAGCCGCTGTTGCTGATGCTGCCGGGATAAGCGGCATTGGTCCCATTCCAGCCCAAGCTCCCGCTTCCGGAGATCTGCAGCGTACCGGCGCTGATAGTGATGGCACCAGGGTCATTATTGGGACCACTCAGCACCATGTTGCCGCCCCCCGCCAACTTGAAGCCCTGACCTGTCGCCGAACCGGTAGACGCGAAGTAGCCCGACACAGTCAACGTTGCTCCCGGGCTCACGTTGTACGTGGGCCCGTTCGACTTGTTATTGACCACATTCGACGCACTGATCGTGCTGTTGGATAGGACGGTGACGTCGAAGTCGACGTCGTAGACACCGAAGTTCGTAGCGGAGCCGCCTACGGCGTTATAGGAAGCAAGGTTGCCTCCGTCCAAAGTGATGGGCGGCAGATGGGACGACTGACCGGCACTTTGTTTAAGCGTGCCGCGCACGGTGATCTTGGACGGTGACTGCGAGGCCGGATAGTTTGCTGCACAGCCAAAGGCATTGTCGGCGCCAGTGCCCGACGTGGTGGGATTCACATCCAGCACCGCGTTGGCGCCCACGACAATCTCGCCGGAACCGAATGAAGATAGAGCCGAGCTTGTACCGCAACCGTTCTGCGTGCGGTCAACGCGCAGGGTACCTGCATTGATGTAGGTGCCCCCGGTGTAGGTGCTGTTGTTGGCCGACAGCGTCAGCGTCGATGTGCTGCTGGTGTCTTTGATGAGCGACCCGGTACCACTGATCACCCCCGACAGCGTCTGGTTGGCGCTGCTCGAATACTGCAACGTGCCGTTGTTTGTAATGTTGGCGCTGTATGGATTGCCCGCCCCACTTGCCAAAGATCCGGCACCACCAATTTGCAGCGTCCCGGCATTGATGGTCGTCGTACCTTGGTAGGAGTTGCTGGCCGTCAGTACCGCCGTACCTGCACCTGACTTGATGATCGGGGAAATGTTCCAAAGCTGCGCGCTAGCCGTCAGGGTCGAACCAGCTCCGGTATCCAGGGTCAATGTTTGGCCATTCAAATTCAAGCCAATTTGCGAAGTCGACTTGAAGGTCGAGGACGCACCGGACTGGCTGGAAATGGTCAGCGCGCTGTCCAATGGAATGCCACCGTTTCCATCTGTGCCGGTCACATCCATTGTGGAACCGTTGCCTAGGGTGATAGTCGTCGCGCCCCCATGGCCGATGTTGAGGCGGTTGGTAGCGGTAAATTTCAGATTTGCACCATCGGCCACGGTGAATTGCTTGCTGAGGAAGCCAGCTCCATTTCCAACGTCAGTTGGTGCAGCGATGTTCAGCGTGCCCGCGTTAACTATGGTGGCGCCTGTATAAGTATTTGTCCCCGAAAGCGTTAGCGTGCCTGTGCCTGATTTGTAGAAGCCGTAATTTCCGGTTATCACCGAATTCACGGTCGCGCTAATTCCCGAATCAACCTGTATGCCCGCAGTGCTTTGTGTCAAATTTAGAGAACCACCGCTAAGCGTGTAGCCGGAAGTGCTGAAGCTCATTCCGCCAATATCCTGTGATCCGCTCACCGTCACCGCCCCTCCGGTGGTCCCTGCAAAGTTCGCCCACACAGTACTGCCAGCCCAAGGGCCATTGGCGTTGCCTGTGTCGGTCGTCCAGTTGAGGTCGCTTGAAGTCCAAGTGCCCGATCCACCATCCACGACGCCGTTGGCAGAGGTCTGGGTGCCGTCCCAGTAGTTGCCGGTGGCATAGATGGTGACTGAGCCGGCGCCGCCGGCCGAACCCGCCCAACCATTGGAGGTGGTGCCAGCAGCTCCACCGTTGTTGGGGCTCGTGCTGGCGCTGACGCTGCCTGCTGCGAGATTCGAACCCGTGAAGGTTGAGCAACTGGTACCAGCCACACCACCGGTAGCGTAAGTAGTAGAGTCTTTGCCAGCAGCGCCTCCAGCGCCGCCAGTGCCGCCCTGGTAACCGCCGCCGCCACCGCCGCCGCCGCCGCCGTCACCGCTGGGCTGTGCGCCGTTGCCGCCCTGAGCGGTGGAGGCGCATGCGCCCGAGACGAGCGTAATAGCGGAGCCCGAACCACCCGTGCTGTTGGTCCCGCTTGTCGTACCGTAGGAGCCGCCACCACCGCCACCGCCGCCACCTGCCTGCAGGAGCGTGACAGTTCCGTAGACAAGAGTGCTGCTTCCGCCGCCGCCGCCGCCCGAACCGCTCGCGCCCGTACAGCCGGTTTTTCCACCCAAACCGCCCGCGGCCGCTCCTGTACCTCCGGCAGGGGAAGCGGCACTGCAAGCAACACTGCCACCGCCGCTACCCCCACCGCCGATCACCCCGCCAATGGTCGTACCGGGCCCCACATTGACCTTCGCGTAGACCAGTGCACCATCGCCCCCTTTGCCTCCAGGTGCGCTGTCTGCGCCGCCGCCGCCACCACCGCCACCTGCCAAGGCCACGATGACCCAGTAGACGTTGCCCGGGACCTGGTAAGACCAAGTCCCGGGGGTGTTGGAGCTGTACAGCGCGGTCTGCGCCTGCGCCCCAACTGCACCCAGCCCCATCCCTGCAGCCAGTACCGCCCCCATCGCAGCCCGCCAGCCCAAGGCACTGCACCGGCCGCGCATCCATCGGCAGGCGCCCGCGGCCGTCCGCCGCAAGCCTCCAAGCGCAGCCAGCCACCAAGTCATCAGGATCGAGTTCATTCTTCTTGTGTCGTCAGTAATTTCGTAAAGGCCGGGGGCATATCCGGCCGCTGCTTGCTCAGGCCTCATGACCACGCAGCGATCCGCTGAGGTCGTTGCTGTCCTGGGCGAGGGCCTCATCGGCGCGCCCGGCGGCCACACACAAGGCCATCACGAGGGCCCCAAACGCTGCGCCCACCAGGACGCCGCCGAACCAGGCGCCAATCACTAGTGCGCTCATGTCACTGCCCTCCCCCGGCGGAGCCGGACTGCTGTTGCTGCTGTTGCTGCTGTTGCTGCTGTTGCTGCTGTTGCTGCTGTTGCTGCGGTTGTTGCGGTTGCTGCGGTGGCGTCTGCCCCGGCT